>JAHHTW010000034.1 GCA_020024265.1 Anaerotignum sp.
AAAAAGACCTTGGGACTCTGTCCCAACCCCTGCAAGGGAGTTCCTCCCTTGACCCTCTCCCTATAACATTATAGGCGTATGGGATGCCCCATACGCCTATGTCATATCCACTGTAGTATTTTCTTTGCCTTTGCCACTTGCCCATATCCTTTCTTCTTGCAGTATTTCGTAGAAATACTGCATATAAAGTTTTGCTCGAGCTTTTTCAAAAGCTCGTGGGGTATTGGGGCAAAGCCCCAAGGTCTTTTATACCCCAAGGTCTTTTACACCCCAAGGTCTTTGCTTACCACGGAAATAAACGCATCAGCACCTTTCCCTCAATATGCTCCAGAGCGATGGCGCCCATATTCCGGCTGTCAAAGCTGTGGCTTCTATGATCTCCGAGGACAAATACGCTATTTGGCGGCACGATCATATCCACAATACCGGTCGTATTTTCTGTGATGTATGGTTCCTCCAATCGCTGCCCATTGATAAAAAGCCCTTCTGGTAAAATCTGTATATGATCCCCTTGTACTGCCACAATACGCTTGATGATGGCAGTATCCGTTCCGGCAGCTTCGTTATGAAATAATACCACATCGCCCACATGGTAGCCCAGTATTTTCCCTGCCAATCGGCTGAACAGCACCAAATCCCCATCGTTATAACTTGGCTGCATGGAATCCCCACACAGCCGAATGGGCCAACAGCAAAAAAATAGTACCAGCAATAAAATTGCGGCACGTAATATCACATTTCCCCAATCCTTTAATTTCTCACGCACCTTATTTCTCCTTTATTGTCAACTTCCGACAAAAATCACTATTATTAGTATACGAATTTTGCTTTTGTACAGCAAGGGAAATTTCGTAAAAATATCATGCAAAATATGGAAATGCTTTGGCAATTATTTTATGCTTACATTTGTTTGCGTACCGTTTGGTATTCGTCATCCAAGCGGTAATATGGGCAATTTTGGAAATGGTCGGAGAGAAAACGCTCCATTTCGTCCTCATCAAGCTGTACCGCACAGTAGTATTCATCATATTCCTCATCGTAGAGATAGTATAAACAGCTTTCGCATTGCATGGCAGACCTTCCTTTGTATCACACATGATTTTTCCAAAAAAAACAGCCTTATCGGAAATATCCGTGTAAGGCATGTAGACTGCACTCTACAGGATTCGAACCTGCGGCCTTTCGGTCCGGAGCCGAACGCTCTATCCCCTGAGCTAAGAGTGCATATCGCAGCATTTATTGTACTAAAAAAAACGGTGCTTGTCAAATCATGTTTGCCATACAAAAAAAGCCGGCAGCTGGATGCTGCGGCTTTTTGGCAAGGTGCATCAAAGCAGCAGACTAAGCAGCACTATGCCCCCTGCGCCCGGAAGCCCCATGAAGCCACAAACCAAGAGTGTTACAAAATTGACACCGACCTCTGCCCCCAATGCAGCACAGCCCCAAAGCAGCGCACCGCCCACAGCGGCAGAGCATACGAATCGCAGCAAAAAGCGTAAGGGCCGAAACAATAAGGCGCATAACAGTGTGCAAAGCAGGATACTGATTTTGATAGAAGTAGACATAAATTCTCCTTTCTGTAGGATGGGAAAGCAAGCTTTTGCCCAAGAGCCTGTTTACAGTTTCATGACTGCATATCCCCTCGCCGGTATATGCAGCATCCGTATTATGCGGGTATGGTATTCTCCTTTCAAAAAATGCTTTTCAGCTGATACGAGCATCTTCATGCGCAATCAAATGCAGTGCTTTGGCACGTTTGAGCCAGTACTCATATTGCTTGTGCAGCGCCTGTATTTCATAAATAAAGCTGTCAATCAGCGTTTCGTCCGTGACGTTGTGAAATTCTGCTTCTGCATGCATGAGCTGTATCTGCAATTGGCGCAAATAGGAGAGAATCATTTCCTGTTCGGAGGTGTTTTTTTTGGTTTTCATATGTTTGCTCCCTTCTTCAGCTTTTGTGATTTTCTGCTATCAGTATAAGCAAAAGGAGGCAAGGATATTCCTGTTTTTATAAATAAAGCATATCAAAACATGGTTCGGCATAGGCTGTATTATCCGGAACATAAGGAGCAATCTTTCATGGAACCAAACGATGCAAAGGATATGATGCAGATGATGTCAAGGCTACGTCGTTTGCAGAAATTGACACAAAGCAATACAGTGCAGATTGCACAGACGCCTGTGGTTGTGGATGGTGCGGAAAAGATAGAGCGTATTTTGCTCTCTGCAATTCCGTTTTTGGATGTGTCCTACCGCAAAGAACTGTATGCAGCCGTGCATTTGATGCAGATCAGGAGGGTGCTTTTTGGTGATGTACTGGAAGCAAGGGAAAAAGAGGAGGTTCCGCCTGCGTTGCGTCGCAGGCAAATGCTTGCGGCAATTCGTCCGCATTTGAGCAAAGAAGAACAAGGGCAGATGGATCAACTCATTCAGATTATGGATGCAAAATACATGATGGAGGTAGAAAAACATGGATTTATGGAACAGCCCCGAAATACAAGCTCTGGGCAAAGAACGCATTGCACTGCTTCAGCAAGCAATGGAAAAAAGCAAAGGTAAGACAGGACTGGATCGATTGGACATATTTCTGGAGTATGGCGAACGCTTGGCAGAGGGTGGTACACTCACACAGGAGCAGCAAAATGCACTGCTCAAAGCAGTTTGCGCAAGTCTGCCAGAAAACGAACGCAAACAAATGATGCAGTTTATGCAGCTTTTGGGACACAGTTGAAGTGTGATATGACAAAAGGGGTATTGTAGATACCGTGCTTTGGAATGTTTGGCATATGAGGAATCCTTTTGGAGCCTGAAAAGCTTGAGGCATTGCCTCAAGCTTTTTTTACAGCCCCAAAACAGCCATTTGGCTGCTTTATTTGTTTTTTTGCTGATAGCATAACAGCAATAGGGCAAGCAATTCTGTGTTTTGCAAATGTGTCTGCCCTGCGCTGCTGCAATGCGTCTTTGGCTCAGACGGTATGGCTGCGGTGCTTGCGTCTTGGTAGTTTTCCGCTATAGTCTGTTGCTGCGGCGGCTGTGTGGCAGGGCTGAAAAAGGGTGCAGGAATGTTTCGATTGGTATACATAAATCAAACCTCCGATATTTGGATTTTGATACAGAAGCATATGATTTTTATGTATCAAAATCCTTTTCTGATTTGCTTTATTTATATGCCGATATACAAAAGTTTTTTCCAGATTTTTTTACACGGAAAGCGTATTTTATGATATG
This sequence comes from Anaerotignum sp., assembly GCA_020024265.1. Classification (GTDB taxonomy): domain Bacteria; phylum Bacillota; class Clostridia; order Lachnospirales; family Anaerotignaceae; genus Anaerotignum. Next base: position 3,229 of record JAHHTW010000034.1, read on the forward strand.
ATAATGGGGATATGTGAATGTGGCTGTATGCCAAAATGGCATACACCAATAAATCTGAGAAAGGACAAATGAAAAACGTGAGATATGAGAAAAGAACGACGAGAACGTAATTTCCGAATTTTGGAATTTCGTGAAAATCAATATGATATCATTGGGGATGTACATGGCTGCTACTCAGAATTGATTGCACTGGTGGAAAAGCTGGGCTACCGCAAAAAAGGCGGGCTGTATGTCCATCCTGATCAAAGACGTTTGATTTCCGTGGGGGATGTGGCAGACAAAGGGCCGCACAATCTGGATTGTTTGAATTTTTGGATGGAACAGGTTGCAGAAGGCGGTGCATTTTGGGTACATGGCAATCATTGCAATAAGCTCTATCGCTATTTGATGGGCAATCATGTACGCCTGACGCATGGCTTGGAACGTACCATACATGAATTGGATGCACTTTCCAAGGAGGAACGACAGGATTTTCGTCGCCGCTTTATGCAGTGCTACGACAGCCAATGCTATTATTTGCTTTTGGATAAAAAGAAGCTGGCTGTGGTGCATGGCGGATTACAGGAGGAAAGCATGGGGGGCTTTTCAGGGAAAATCCGTGCGGTATGCCTATACGGAGAAACGACGGGGGAGATTGATGAAAACGGAAGACCGCAACGTGAGGATTGGGCGGCAAGCTATCATGGACAGACACTTGTGGTGTATGGACATACGGTAACGGCAAAGCCGGAAATCATCAATCGTACTGTAGATATTGACCAAGGTTGTGTATATGGTGGATATTTGACTGCATTGCGGTATCCGGAAATGGAATTTGTACAGGTGCGTGGCAAACCCTATACAGAATATCATGGGGATGGGGCTTTGCCAAAATGACAGAAGAAAGGATATGCCAGATGGAAATTTCCAAACGCTTACAGGCAGTTGCCTCTTTGGTACAATGTAAAACCGTAGCAGACATTGGTACGGATCACGGCTATGTGCCGTTGTATTTATGGCAGCAGAAAAAAATTACATATGCACTTGCTTGCGATCTCAATGCAGGCCCGCTTTCCCGTGCAAAAAGCAACATAGAGGCTTATGGCGCTGCACAGCAGATCGAAACAAGGCTGGGCAGCGGCTTGCTTCCGGTACATCCGGGAGAAGTGGAAACGGCAATCATCGCCGGTATGGGTGGTATGTTGATGTGTCGTATTTTACATGAAAGCCCCGATGTGGTACAACGGCTTTGTGAGATGGTGCTATCTCCGCATCAGGATATTCAGGAGGTGCGACAGCATATTTGGCAGATTGGTTTTTGCATTGACAACGAAATTATGATGCAGGAAGATGGAAAAAAATATCATATCCTGCACTGTATTCCGGGACGGGAAACCGAAACCAGCCGTGCAGCCTTTGCCTATGGCGGGCAGCTGTTGGCAAGGAAAGACCCTCTGCTATGGGAAGAATTGATGCAGGACAAGCAAAAATATCTGGCTTTACAGCAAAAGCTCTCCAAAGAGAAAACACAAAATGCAAGCATACGATATATGGAAATACAGGAGCATCTGGCGATCATTGAGGAGGCGGAATCATGGTACAGGTAAAAGATATTATGGCTGTGATGGAAAAGCTGGCGCCGCAGAAATTGGCAGAAAGCTGGGATCGTGTGGGGCTGGCTGTAGGCGATCCCTCGCATAAAGCAGAAAAAATACTGGTGGCGCTGGATGTGACAAAGGAAGTCATAGACGAAGCGATTGCACAAAATGTCGATATGATTGTGACACATCATCCGATGCTGTTGTTTCAAAAATTTGACAGCATTACAAAGGATACCCCTTTGGGCAATAAAATTTTCCGCTTGATTGAACATGGCATTGCGGCATTTGCGGCACATACCAATCTGGATATTGCACAGGGCGGTACAAATGATGTGTTGGCAGAGCTGATTGGTCTGCAAAACATCGGATTTTTGGAGGAAACCTCTGCACAAACGCTGAGAAAGATTGTGGTTTATGTGCCGGCAGATCATGCAAAGCGGGTGCGGGAGGCGATGTGTCATGCAGGCGCAGGACATATCGGCAATTATGCAGGCTGTACATTTTCTGTGAGAGGCGAGGGTACATTCTTGCCGCTGGAGGGAAGCAATCCGTATCTGGGTAAGCAAGGTGTATTGGAAAAGGCGGATGAGATCCGCTTGGAAACCATTGTGCCGCAAGAGCTGACAGAAAATGTGCTTGCGGCAGCATTGCAGGCACATCCTTATGAGGAAGTGGCGTATGACATTTATCCCGTAGAGCAGACAGGCAAGAAAGAAGGCATTGGGCGTATCGGCACACTGCCCGAGGCAATGGAGTTTACGGCATTTGCACAAATGCTGAAGCAAAAACTGGGACTGACACATATCCGTGTGACAGGCGATGGCAAGAAGAAAATACAAAAGGTGGCTCTTTGTACAGGAAGCGGTGCAGAATTTTTGATGCCTGCATATCGTATGGGTGCAGAGGCATATCTGACAGGAGATATGAAATTTCATGAAGCACAAAAAGCAGTGGAGCATGGAATCTGTGTGGCAGATGTGACGCACTACGCCAGTGAGGTGCTGATTGTACCGGTGTTGCAAAAAGCGTTGCAGCAAGCAGCCAAAGAGCATGCATGGGATTTAGAGGTGATCACATCTCAAGTGGATGGCCAGACCTTTTGGACAATATGATTGCAGGAAATCAAATACAGGAGGGATGTGTTTTATGGCAACAGAAAAAATTACGGTCATGGGACAGGAAATGGATTTTTCAAAGGGTATGACATTTGAAGATCTGGCAAAGCCGTTTGCGGAGCATTTTTTTGGCCCGATTATGCTGGCAAGACAAAATAACCGCTTGCGTGAGCTTTCTCGCAAGGTATATACCTTGGACGATGTGACGTTTTATGGTGTGGAAAATGAAGAAGGCCTGCGTGTATACCGCAGAGGGGTACTGTTTTTGATGGTAAAGGCAGTCCATGATCTTCTGGGTAAGGATGCACTTGTGGTTGTGGAACATTCTTTGCAAAAGAATCTCTACTGCGAAATTCGCAGACCGAAAGATACAAAGATCACAACAGCGTTTTTGACACAGCTGGAAAACAAAATGCAAGAGTATGTGGCACAGGACTTACCGATGAAAAAGCATATCATGGGCAAGGAAATGGCACGAGGCATTATGTATCGTCAAAATATGCCGGATAAAGCAGATTTGTTCCGCTTTCGGCGTGCATCCAATGTCAATCTGTACGAACTGGATGGATTCTATGATTATTTCTATGGGTATATGCCGCCCTCTGCCGGATATTTGCGAAAATTCGCACTGATGGCATACGAGAACGGTTTTTTGGTGCGTTTTCCCGACCAAAAAGATCCTTCCCATTTGCGTGTATTCAGCAATCCCAAGAAAATCAGCTCTGTATTTTTGGAGCAAATGCGCTGGTGCCAGCTGATGGGCGTAGAAAATGTAGCCGAGCTGAATGAAACCATTGCACGAGGGGAATTTGGCGATTTGATTCGCATCAATGAAGCATTGCACGAAAAGAAGGTTGCGGAAATTGCAGATAAAATTTATCAAAGGAAAGATCAGGTACGTGTGGTGTTGATTGCAGGGCCTTCCTCATCAGGAAAAACGTCTTTTGCCAATCGTCTGTGCATACAGCTGCGTGTTTTGGGTATACGCACGCATAAAATATCCTTGGACGATTATTTTGTGGAACGGGATAAAACACCTGTGGATGAAAACGGCAAACGCAATTATGAGCATATCCATGCGCTGGATTTGCCACTGCTGAATGATGATTTGAAGCGTATGATTGCAGGAGAGGAAGTAGAGCTTCCCAAATACAATTTTGTGACAGGCAAACGAGAATATCACAAAGACATGATTCATCTACAGACGGATGAATTGCTGGTCATTGAGGGGATTCATGGGCTGAATCGGCAGTTGACGGAAGAAATTCCCGAGGAACAGAAGTTCAAAATTTTCATCAGTGCAATGACACAGCTGAATGTGGACAATCATAACCGTATTTCCACATCCGACAGCCGTTTGATTCGTCGTATAGTGCGAGATTATCAGTTCCGTGGCAGAGATGCCGCAACCACCATTGGGCAATGGGATGATGTGACAGAGGGCGAAGCAATCAATATTTTCCCATATCAGGAAAATGCAGATGCCATATTCAATTCTGCAACCATTTATGAGCTGAGTGTACTCAAGCAGTATGCAGAGCCACAGCTGTTTCGCATTACGGAGGAACAGCCGGAGTATATCACGGCAAAACGATTGATTAAATTCTTGAGCTATTTCTTGGCAGCGCCGGGAACGGAAATTCCAAACAACTCACTCATCAAAGAGTTTGTAGGTGGCAGCTGCTTCCGTGTATAAAACGATGTCAGAACGGCTCATAGAATATAACCATAATGATTTCAAAAGAAAGAAGGAGAGAAAAAATGGATTACGATATGACAAATCCCTACGAAATTGCAAAATATATCAAACAGGCAGAAAAGGCAACCCCTGTACAGGTGTATGTAAAGGGTGATTTGACCGATGTGCAGGCAGAAGGCATCAAAATTTTCGGACAAGGGGATTTTTGGATTTTGGTTGGCAATCATGCGGATGTAGCGGCATTGCTGGATGCAAACCGGACAAAAATTCAGGATAGCCATATGCAGTATGACAGACGCAACTCTGCTGTGCCTATGCTGGATATTACAGGCATAGATGCCAGAATCGAACCCGGCGCTTTCATTCGTGATCGTGTGATGATTGGGAAAAATGCCGTAGTTATGATGGGCGCTGTCATCAATATCGGCGCAGAAATCGGCGAAGGCTCTATGATTGATATGAATGCCGTTTTGGGCGCACGTGCAACCGTAGGCAAGAATGTACATGTTGGTGCAGGTGCGGTACTGGCAGGCGTACTGGAACCTCCCAGTGCAACTCCCGTGATTGTGGAAGATGGCGTAATGATTGGTGCAAATGCGGTGGTATTGGAAGGTGTGCGTATCGGCACAGGCGCAGTGGTAGCAGCCGGTGCGGTGGTGACAGAGGACGTACCCGCAGGTGCAGTGGTAGCAGGTTCTCCTGCAAAAATCATCAAAATGAAGGATGAAAAGACGGAAGGAAAAACACAGCTGATGGAAGATTTGCGCAAATAATCCATAAAAAATCAGTTTGCATGTAAAGCATGGGCGCAAGTGGCATGTTTATGCGGTTGTATCCGTGGCAGAAAAGTAGCTTTGCTGGTATGGTCAATATGATACAGAACAGGGGGCTTTGGTATATACAAAAGTCCCCTTGTTTGTATCTGGGAAATCCATGGCGACAATCAGCGAGATTTGTAAAAATTATGATTGACAAAGCAAAAAATGTAGGGTATAATGTACCAGTATTCTGACATGCCCAGATAGCTCAGTTGGTAGAGCAGAGGACTGAAAATCCTCGTGTCACTGGTTCGATTCCGGTTCTGGGCATTTTTTCATGCAATATAATGAATCCTACTACATAAAAAAGGAAGCGTTGGCTTCCTTTTTTGGAATGTTCGGAAAAAATAAACAGCGTTCTTTTTGTCAAAACAGCGTAGAAAACAATCATATAAACTTTCAAAAGGGTGATGAAAATGAAACGTTTGGATGCAGTATTGATTGCAGTGGTTCTCGTAATTGCAGGACTATGCTACTTCTTTTATATGGGAAATGCAACAGATGGCGCAATTGCAGTCATTCGTGTAGATGGTACGGTGGTGCAGGAACTGCCGCTTTCCAAGGATACACAGTATACGGTGCATACACCGCAGGGGAACAATGTGGTGGAAATCAAAGAAGGTTATGCCGATGTCATTGGGGCGGATTGTCCGGATGGGCTTTGTACCGAGCATAAGAGAATACAAAAAACCGGTGAAACCATTGTATGCTTGCCGCATAAAATGGTGGTAACCATAGAAGATGGCGAAAAACAAGAGATTGATGCGGTGGTGGAATAAATGCGAAGCACAAAGGTAGCAAAATATGGATTGTTTGCAGCGCTTGCACTGATGATGAGCTATGTGGAAATGCTTTTGCCCATTCCATTGTTGATGCCCGGAATGAAGCTGGGGCTTGCCAATGTGGTTATGGTGGTGGTACTGTATGACATGGATGCAAAGTCTGCATTTTTCATTTCTCTGGTGCGTGTGCTGTTGGCAGGGCTGTTGTTCCAAGGCTTTGCCGGGCTTTTATACAGCCTTTCGGGTGCATTTTGCGCTTGGGTGATGATGGTGCTTTTGAAAAAAACAAAGCAATTAAGCATCATTGGTGTGAGCGTTGCCGGCGGGGTATTCCATAATGTGGGGCAGATTTTGGTGGCAGCGGCAGTTGTGGAAAACATCAAAATGGCGTATTATCTGCCTGTGCTATTGGTATCCGGTGTGGTGACGGGCTTTGTTATTGGGCTGGTTGCAAGGCTTTGTCTGCAATATTTGCATGCTATGGGTAGAAAATCATAGAAAACGCCATATTTTTGCGAAAAAAGCAACGAATTTCACAAAAACAAAAAAAATTTCTCTGCCTCCTTGAATAGGGGGCTTTTTTGTGCTAAAATTTTAGAAAATATCAGTTTGTCCAACAAAAGACAAAGACAGGGAAACGAAGTGTAGCGACAAAAAGAACGAACGCCGTTTCCTATTTTTTTATCTATTTTATTTTTGTATACAAAAGCCATCGGCTTTTTGATACACGACACTTTATGCGAGCAGAAAAGGAGAGACACACATGGCAATTTATGTTACAGAACCTTCAAGAACTTTTAGTGAGTTTCTTTTGGTACCCGGCTATTCTTCCAAGGAATGTATGGTGGATAATGTCAGCTTAAAAACACCTGTGGTAAAATTTAAGAAGGGTGAAGAACCGGCATTGACAATGAATATCCCTCTGGTATCCGCAGTGATGCAGGCAGTATCTGATGACAAAATGGCTGTCGCATTGGCAAAGGAAGGCGGTATTTCTTTTATTTTTGGCTCTCAGCCCATTGAAAGCCAAGCAGCTATGGTGGCACGTGCAAAGGCATACAAGGCAGGCTTTGTTATGAGTGATTCCAATATCAGCCCGGAAAGCACTTTACAGGATGTACTGAATTTGAAAGCAAGAACCGGTCATTCCACAGTGGCAGTAACCACAGACGGTACCGCACAGGGAAAACTGGTTGGTATCATCACAAGCAGAGATTACCGTATCAGCCGTATGGAGCGTGATACAAAGGTAAAGGATTTTATGACACCTTTGGAACAGATGATTTATGCACCTGCCGGTACGACACTCAAAGAAGCAAATGATATTATTTGGGATAACAAAATCAATCAGCTGCCCATCGTAGATGCAGAAGGCAGATTGCAGCATTTGGTATTCCGTAAAGACTATGATAACCATAAAGAAAATACAAATGAGCTGTTGGATCAGCAGAAACGCTATGTCGTGGGTGCGGGCATTAACACACGTGACTACAAGGAACGTGTACCGGCATTGGTAGAAGCCGGTGTGGATATTATGTGTATTGACTCCTCCGAAGGATATTCCGAATGGCAGAAAATGACATTGGATTGGATTCGTGAAAATTACGGCGACAGCGTAAAGGTTGGCGCAGGGAATGTGGTAGATGCAGAAGGCTTCCGTTTCCTTGCTCAATGTGGTGCGGACTTTGTAAAAGTCGGCATTGGCGGCGGCTCTATTTGTATCACAAGAGAACAGAAGGGGATTGGTCGTGGTCAGGCTTCCGCAGTCATTGAAGTGGCACAGGCAAGAGATGAATACTTCAAAGAAACCGGTATTTATATTCCCATCTGCTCCGATGGCGGTATCGTATACGACTACCATATGACACTTGCTTTGGCAATGGGTGCAGACTTTATCATGCTGGGCAGATATTTTGCACGTTTTGATGAAAGCCCGACAAACAAAGTAAATATCAATGGCAGCTACATGAAAGAATACTGGGGGGAAGGTTCCTCTCGTGCAAGAAACTGGCAGCGTTATGATATGGGTGGGGATGCAAAGCTCTCCTTTGAAGAAGGCGTAGACTCCTATGTACCATATGCAGGCAGCCTGCACGATAATGTAAATCTTTCCTTGAAGAAAGTAAAATCCACCATGTGCAACTGTGGTGTATTGTCCATTCCCGAATTGCAGGAAAAGGCAAAAATCACAGTCATTTCTACCACCAGTCTGGTAGAAGGCGGCGCGCATGATGTATTGCTTAAGGACTCCAGCAAAAACTATAAATAAGAAAGCAAAGACAACAAAAAGGGTTTTTGGCATGTGTATGCCAATGCCCTTTTTCCCTTTTTACGAGAAATTGAAAAAAGATGGGAACTTATGGTAGCCACTTTCGTCTAAAGGAATATCAAAATCGACAGAAAGAGAAAAAAGGGGGTTTTTGGTATGATGAAATACAAAAGAAATGCTTTGGCTGTGTTGACAGCAATGGCTTTGACATTGGGTATGCATACAGCAGTATTCGGTGCAGAGCCGCAAATGCAGGCAGGCAGCATTACCGTAAATGGTTCCGGTATGGTCGCAGTAAAACCAGACCTAGCAACTATACATCTGTATGTGGAGCATACTGCAAAAACAGCAGCAGATGCACAGAAACAGGTCAATACAGATGTTGCAAAGGTAATTGCGGCATTACAGAAGCTCGGTGCAACAAAGGAGGATATCAAGACTTCTCAGCTTTCGGTACATCCCTCCTATCAGTATGAGGAAAATGGCAATCGCACCTTGCTGGGGTATCGCGCATATACTTCTGTGGATGCAAAAACAAGAGATATTGATCAGGCAGGAAAATGGATGGATGTAGGGCTTCATGCAGGTGCCACGGGTACAGATGGTGTAACATTTTCATTGGAAGATATGGCACAGCATTACAATAAGGCACTGCAAGAAGCAGTGCGTGTGGCACAGAGCTCTGCACAGGCAATCGCCAATGCATATGGCAAAACATTGAAGGATGTGGCAGCGGTTATGGAAAATAGCCAAAACATGGGTATGTACGAAAACCATACAAGCGGCGCTAGGAGTGAGGCAAAAGCAGATGCTGCGCCGCAAGCCGCAGGCGGTGGCACACAGGTATCTTATGAGGATATTATGGTAGAAGCAAATATCAGTGTGATATATGCATTTTGACATGCAGTTTATGAAAGGAATCCATACAGCCGATTTCCCCAAATTGCGGGGAGATCGGTTTTTTCATATAAAAAAGACACAGAATATTATCCTGTGTCTTTTTTTGAAGCGGAGAAGGAGGGATTTGAACCCTCGCGCCGCGTTAACGACCTATACCCTTAGCAGGGGCACCTCTTCAGCCTCTTGAGTACTTCTCCAAAACGCTTACTGCAAGAATGATTATACCAGCTTACAGAGCGCTTGTCAAATATTTTTTTTATATTTTTTGCTTTTTTCACCAAAGACAACCGAAGCAGGAAAAGAGCATAAAATCAATGCTTATGGTTCTACATCCGCTTCTGGGAAATAGCCTTTTAACAGACTTTCCATCTCAGGGTCCATAGGCTCCTCCGCCTCCTCATCCTCCTCTGTCAAAAGAGCGTTTTCTCCGGATTGCAGATAGGCTGCTTTGTCTATGATTTGAAATGTTACTTCCTTTCCGATGGCATTTTCCAAAAGCAGTTGTATGCGTTCGGTATGTTTTTCCAGCATATCGCTCAATGCGCCATAGGCACAAATGAGCAAAATGGTATCATCACGAAACCCAATTTCTACTTGCTGTAATTCTGAACGCAGTATGACATTGTCTGTCTGTGCGCATATGGTTTGCCACTGGGATTGCAATTTTTTATAGTCCTCAGGAATGATTGGTTGTTTTTTCTTTTTCTTTGGCTTGGGTGGAGCCTCTGTTGTTTGGCTTTGTGCAGTTGTTGTCACTGTCACCTGTACACCCTCTGCAACTTTGCGTTCCAGCTCGGATAAGCGGGCGACAAGCGTTTCCACATCACTGCCTGTCCATTCGGAGCAAAGACGCAAAACCTCAACTTCTAAAAGCAGACGTGCATTGGCGGCATAGCGCATTTCTTGCTGCAAAGCGGAAAATGCACGAATCAGACAGCTCAGCTCTGCGGCAGATATGGTATTTGCCTGTGTTTGCAGGCGCAGTGCATTTTCTGCGGAGAGATCCAATATTTTTCCGGCATCTGCTACGGTAGCTGCCACAAGCAGATTACGCAAATGCGATAAAAGCTCTGTCAAAAACTGCTTAATATCACGCCCGTTTGTGATGATTTGCTCAATCAGCATCATGGCATGCTGCGCATCTCTGTGCGCCAAGGCATCTGTCATATCAAAAAATACGCTTTGGTCAACGGCGCCCATAATATCTTGTACTTTGGACAGTGTGATTTCTTCATTGCTATAAAATGCAATACATTGGTCTAGTATGCTGAGGGAATCACGCAAGGAGCCATCGGCAAGCTGTGCCACATATTGCACGGCATCATCTTCTGCACGGTAGCCCTCCTCCTGTAAATATTGCAAGAGGGTATGCGTGATATCTTCTGTGGAAATGCGACGAAAATCAAAACGCTGACAGCGGGAGAGTATGGTTGCAGGTACTTTTTGCGGATCGGTGGTAGCCAATATAAATATGACATGTGCAGGCGGCTCCTCCAATGTTTTGAGCAGTGCATTGAATGCACTGTTGGACAGCATATGCACCTCGTCGATGATATATACTTTGTATATGCCTTCTGTGGGGGCATATTGCACCTCCTCACGGATTTCACGGATATTTTCGACACCATTGTTGGATGCGGCGTCAATTTCTATGACATTCACACTACGCCCTGCCAAGATATCCTGACAAACCTGACAAGTATTACAAGGTTCACCATCTTCGGTAGGGTGCAGGCAGTTGATGGCACGTGCAAATATTTTTGCCGTAGAGGTTTTGCCGGTACCTCTTGTACCGCAAAATAAATATGCATGAGAAACATGCCCTGTTTTCATCTGGTTTTTGAGTGTTTTGACAATATGCTCCTGCCCCACAATGCCTGCAAAGACATTTGGGCGGAATTTTCGATATAATGCCGTATAAGACATAAAATGCCTCCTCTTTCGTGACTGTAATGTTTGCGTATGGACAGCAAAAAAAAGAATGTTGCCATAGCTTTGGCGTATTTTTTATTATAACACAGCTTGTTTGGCATTGCACTTGTGGAAATGAGAAGTTTGGTGTATAGAAAAAGCAACCTCTCAATAGAGATTGCTTTTTTTTGGTCATTTTGAATCCAACAGGCTTTCCCATTCTTTTTCCCGAAAACCAATATGCACAAAATCAGTGCCAATGAGCAGGGGACGTTTTACCAACATACCATTGGTCGCAAGCAGTGCATACTGTTCTTCTTCCGTCATTTCCGGCAGACGGTCTTTCAAATGCAAGTCCTTGTATACAAGACCGCTGGTATTGAAAAAGCGTTTCAGTGGCAAACCACTGATTTTATGCCATGTTTTCAGTTCCTCTACCGTAGGATTGTTTTCTACAATATGGCGGTCTGTAAATGGTATGCCTGCTGCTTCCAGCCAAGCTTTTGCTTTTTTGCATGTGGTGCATTTGGGGTATTCCAAGAATAATATTGACATCATACTTTCATTTCCTTTCTCAATTTTTTCGTATCCATGTTTGGCAGCAGTCTGATACCGCTTTGGCACAATCGTATGCAAAGAATATCATTGAAATCAAACAGCGGTACCATGTCACAAACATATTTTATATACAGATTCGTATATACAAATTAGTATAGACAAGGTACAGATGGTTTGCAAGTAGGTTCTATATTTTCTCAAAAATTATCATTGACTGAACAAAAGTTTATTGCATTTTATGAAAAATACAGATACAATGAAAGAAAATACATAAAGGAGGAGATATATCATGAAAATCGTCATTTTAGAGCCGCTGGGCATTGCGTCGGAAAAGCTGGAAGTTGCTTGTGCTGCCGTAAAGGCAAAAGGACATACTCTTGTAGCTTATGATACACGTACAGAGGACGTGCAGGAGCTGGCAGAGCGTGGAAAAGATGCAGATGTGATTGTGATTGCAAATCAGCCTCTGCGTAAAAATGTACTGGAAAAATGCGAAAAGGTAAAATTTATCTCGGTAGCATTTACAGGAGTAGACCATGTAGATGTCGCATACTGCAAGCAGCGGGGCATTGCCATTTCCAATGCAGCCGGATACTCCACACATGCAGTGGCGGAGCTTGCCTTTGGTTTGGCAATTTCTGTGCTGCGCTATATTCCCGCATGTGATACTGTATGCAGAAAAGAAGGCACAAAGGCAGGTATGATTGGTACAGAACTGTTTGGAAAAACATTCGGTGTCGTGGGTACTGGTGCGATTGGCTGTGAGGTTGCAAAAATTGCACAGGCATTTGGTTGTGAGGTGCTGGCATATAGCCGCAGCAAACGTCCGGAAATCGAAAAAATGGGCATTTCATATGTTTCCTTGGAGGAACTGCTGCAAAAAAGCGATATTGTATCCCTGCATGTACCACTCTCTGCACAGACACAGAGTTTGATCGGAAAAGAACAGATTGCTTTGATGAAGCCAAATGCCATACTCATCAATACCGCACGTGGCGGTGTGGTGGAAAGCGAAGCATTGGCAGAGGCGCTCAATACAGAGAAAATTGCCGGTGCCGGTATTGATGTATTTGAAACAGAACCGCCTCTTGCGGCAAATCATCCGCTTTTGACTGCAAAGCATACTGTAGTAACGCCGCATGTGGCTTTTGCATCACAGGAAGCATTGTTTACAAGAGCGCAGATTGTTTTTGAAAATATCCTCCAGTATGAGGACGGAAAACAGCAGAATATCATTTGCTAAACAATGCAACCATTCGCAAGGCAGAGGATGTGCCTTTCTTTATAGCAAGGATTTTTTTGCCTTGATGCAGGCATGGAAAAACTTCTTATGTCCTGATGAATACCGTTTTCGTAAAAATGGCAGTCGGTATGCTTTTCAAATATTGCTGTGACTGCATAAAAGAAAGACCGCATCACAGGCGGGCTTTGCACCGTCTTTTGCAAAAGTTTGTGGGGCTTGTACAGATGCCCCAATGTCTTTTTTCCTGTGAAGCGGCAAAGGAATCCTGTGTGGGGGAAAGCAAGACAATTTCCCCCATATAAGATTCGATTGCTTTACCAAAAGCAAAAGTGGAACGATGCTCACGGCATGGTCGGCTTTTTTCAGTTTATCCATACGCAAGGCGCTGCATATTTGACAATGGCTTGCGTGAGGGGATACCAAGCAAAAAAAGATACAAATTTTTTCAAAAAACTACTTGACGCATACAATATTCTATGATAAGATAATACTCGCATCTGAGAAAGATATGCCGATGTGGCTCAATTGGCAGAGCAGCTGACTTGTAATCAGCAGGTTATC
>JAHHTW010000035.1 GCA_020024265.1 Anaerotignum sp.
TTTGATCAAAACTTTACTGTTACGCAGTCAAAAGTATATTGCAGGGGGGAGCGATCCATGCTTACCATTCGGTCAAGGGGTGAAACCCCTTGCAGGGGTTGGGACCAAGTCCCAAGGTCTTTCGTTCAGAAAAAGTTAGGCGGTATTGCGGGGGGCATTGTCTTGTATTCCCCCCGCACCCCCTTTGCCGTTTTTATGAAGCAAAAAATACCTTGGGGCGTTGCCCCAATCCCCCACAAACTTTTGAAAAAGTTTGATCAAAACTTTACTGTTACGCAGTCAAAAGTATATTGCAGGGGGGAGCGATTCATGCTTACCATTCGGTCAAGGGGTGAGACCCCTTGCAGGGGCTGGTACAAAGTCCCAAGGTCTTTATACCTTCGTTGCTTCCAGCTTGGTTACCTGTTTGTCCCGATTGAGGTATACCCTGACATCAAAACGATCTTGGTCGTCAAATGCATCTATCAGATCTCGTACATCTGCACTGCGGTCATTGATATACACACGTACATCTCTGGCAAAATCATATTCATGCTTACGATCCAGCTCTACGCTGTTGCGTGTCACATAGGTCAGTCTGCCGGAGGCTTTTTCCTCGCCCTTGTCGTATTTTGCAGTAATTTCCACAACCTTGGAGCGACTGCTGTTGAATTTCAAATCCACTCGGAAATCCTCGAAATGCCGATATTCATCTATGAGTGTTTCCAAACTGTCCACATCGCCTCTGACTCTGACATCACGATCCAAATCATATGTGAATTGGTCGCCCTCGAGCTGTATGGTGATTTCATTTTGTGCAATGCTGCGCAGCATACCGTTATCGGCTTCCATATTGACTGCTTCAATCTTAGATACCTTTTTGTTCTTAAACGTCAGTTTTGCCTGATAGTCATACGTACGGTATACATCACGCAGGCTGTCCAGACTGGAGGATCTGTCATTTACCAAAACCTCCAAATCTCTGCCATCCATCAGTTGATAGGTATGCTTCTGTTTCTGTGCATCTTCAATCTCGATTTCGTCGGAGGACAGATACAATATGATCCCATCCGATGCGCCCATGCTCTCCTTGACGGCAATCACCTCTGTTACCTCATCATAACGATTGATTGTCAGTGCCACACGATATGAAGTATCTTCGTAGTGGTCACGCAGGTATTTCACATCCTGTTTTTTGCCATCTACCGTCACACGGGTGTCGTTATCATATTCGTACGTATACTCCTTGCCCTTGGAGGTGATGGTCAGTCTGCGGGATGTCATGTCTGTCAGTATCCCCTGTTCCTCGCTTTCGGAATAATTCAGTGTAATCGTTGTTACCACACCTACTTTATCTGTAGTCAATGTCACAAACATATCCACATCGTCGTATTTGTCGATCAAATCGTCGAGGTCATACTCCGTCAAAGCATCCTTGACATCCACATTTTTATCCAGCTCATAGCTATAATGTCTGCCATCGGCTTTGATTTCGATTTTGCGTTTGGTCAATTCTGTAATTTGCCCTGTTTTGGGGCCGTTTTTGATTTCCTCTGCCAATACCTTATTGACTTCACCTGCATCATTGACATACAGATGTACCATAAATTTGGTACCGTCACCAAAGGCGCTGTACAGCTTGGCAGGAGAGGATGTTACATCATTGATGGATACGGCAACACGATCCGACATGTTGTAATTGACTTTTTTGGAGCCATCTACAACCGTTAATTTCATACCATACATATCATCCAGTACAAAGGAACCCTTATCAATGGATTTTTCCGGAATACGTGCAATGGCTTTGAGTGTGCTGCCTTGATAAGTCACCTCTACGCTATCGCCTGCATTCAGTGCCGTAAATGCAATGGTTTTCCCATCTTCAGATACCTTGACATCACTGGGCTTACCGGTTAGACTGAGTTTTTTGCCGTCTGCGGTTTGAAGCACACAGTTCAGATCTCCGTTGACACTGACAAATGTGGTGATGACAGAGCCTTTTTGTTTGAGATTATTGGGGTCTGTAGGTGCTGTGGAGTCTGGCCCAAGCAGCTGATGATAGGTCTTTACAGACAATACAGCCATTTCCGCACGATTGATTCTTTGTTTGGGATTGAATTTATTGTAATCATCCCCCACCATAATTTTCTGATCGTAGAGCAAGCCCAGATATGGCACAGATGTTTTGGTAATACTTGCCACATCCGCATATTTCAGCTTTGCATTCATATCTACGCTGTATATCTTGCCCAATGCCTTACCAAACAGCACGCCAACGTCCTCACGATTCGCATTTTTCTGTGTGTTCTTATCCATGAATTTGGACAGATCGCTTGTCACAACAATCCCTTTTTCCAGAGAAAACGCCACTGCAGAATATGCCCAGGACGGGATATGGTATGCAATCATAATGGGTTTCCATTTGTCAATGGTTGCTGCGGATACATCTTCTTTGTAGTATGTTTTCATGATGGAATACATCAGCTGTGTTGCTTCACAGTATGTCACAGCATTTCTCGGCTTGCAATATTTTTTCCCACCTTCGCTATAACCACTCATCAAGCCCAATTCGGAAGCCTGATTGATAAATGTGGCTGCGCCTGGCCATGGTACTTTATTGATATCGGCAAATGTGGCTGCACCATAAATGGGCATGGCATTGCCTGCAAATAACAACGATGCCGTCGTAATCAGCGTAAGAAATCGTTTCATTTCAAAACACCCCTTTTTTTTTCTTCTATGATTGATTTGTTTGTCTGTTTTTTTATATTTGAGATTTGACGTGAAAAAACAGGAAATGTTCCTGATATCCCACACCCTATCTTTACTATACCACAAAAACAGTGATAGAAGATTGTAATTTTCTTAAGAAAACGCTAGAAAATGATATGACACATCTTGCTTTTGTCCTTTTCTATAATATTTGTGAAAATAATATCATACCAAATGCCGTTTTGTATGCGTATGGCGGACAGGGTTGCTTTCTTTTTTGTCTTTTTTGTTACATACGCAAAGGCAGTATCAGATATTGGAAGTCATCTCCGTTGAGTGGAGATAAAATACAGGGATTGAGTGTTCCGGTAAAACGGATATGCACCTGTTCCTCATCAATGACACGCAGCGCTTCAATCAAATATCTGGGATTGAATGCAATCTGCATTTCATCCCCCTCCATTTCGATGGGTACTTCTTCATATGCAGTACCCATATCGCTTTTTGCAGTCAATATCAAAGCATTGGGACGCAAATCCAGCTTTACCGGCGTTTTGCGATTGTCTCTGGATACCAAAGAGGCTCTTTCCAATGCCTGAATGAGTGTATGCACACCAATGGTAATTCTTGTTTTGAAATCTGTTGTAAAATTGTTTTCGTAGCGTATAAATTCGCCTTCCAGCAAACGTGATACCACCGTTGCCGTACCCAAATCAAAGAGTACATGCTTATCGGTAAAGTAAAGTGTCACCTGATCTTGTTCATCCTGAGAAAGAATTTTCATCAATTCGATCAATGTTTTTCCCGGAACGACCACATTTTTATCCGTAAAATCGCCGGAAAGTGTGGTTTTGCGTAGAGAAATCCGATAGCCGTCCACAGATACAATGCGCAGGCTGTTTTCTTTGATTTCAAAATATTCGCCTGTCAAAATCTGTTTTGTGGATTCCTGTGCAATGGAAAAAATGGTTTGGCGAATCAGGTTTTTGAGTTCATTTTGCCCGATTTTATAAGCATCCTCCTGTGCGACCTTGGGCAGCTCCGGAAAATCCGTTCCGTTTTGTCCCATAATGGTAAAGCAAGAAGAACCGTCTGTAATGGTAATGGCATTGTTGTCGGTAGATTCGATTGTCACAATCTCGCCATTGAGTCTGCGTACAATATCAAGGAATATTTTTGCTTCTATTGCAATTTCGCCATATGCAAGAATTTCCGCATCAATGGCAGATGTTTGTATTCCCAATTCCAGATTGTTGGCTGTCATAAAAAAGCCTTGGTCGTTTGCAGTCAAAAGGATGCATTCTAAGATACGCATGGTAGACTTTACGGATACTGCTTTGTTTACGACGTTGATATACCCAAGCAGTATGTCTTTATTGCAGTTGATTTTCATTTGTTCACAACTCCTTATGCACAAAGATAGATAGTATAGATAGAATTTGGTTCGTAGTCGTAGTAGTAGGGGCTGTGTATTTGTGGATAAGCCGATTTTTGCTTGGAAATATCGCAAAAAACGACAGTGGATAAACCTGTGGAAATCCAAAGGATAATTGAGGACTTGTCCACATTATCCACAATCACAATTGTATTTGCAGTATCATCCACAGCTTGTCCAGAGCAAATGCACAGGGGGGTGTGGATAAATACAAATACCCGCTTTTACTGCTCACGCAGCTCTTTTTCCAGCTGTATGATGGTTTCCTTTAGCCCTTCGTCTGTTTCCATTTGTTTTTCTATTTTTGATATGCCGTGTATGATGGTGGTATGGTCACGTCCACCAAAGCTCTCTCCGATTTTCGGCAAAGAAAGGTCCAACAGCTTACGGCAAAGATACATGGAAACCTGTCTGGGAAAAGCAATGCTTTTTGGTTTTTTGTTCCCCCGTATATCGTCTGCGGTGATGTTGTAATGCCGTGCCACTGCTTCCTGAATGACAGAGGGCGAAAGCGGTACGGGCGTATTTTCGCTGTATACGTCCTTGATACATTTTTCTGTCAGTTCCAGAGAAATTTTCTGGTTGGTCAGCTTGGCATATGCCGCAATACGTGTCAATGCCCCCTCAAGCTCACGGATATTGGAGGCGATATTTTTTGCGATGTAGGAAAGCAGCTCATCTCCGATTTCCAGATGATCACTGTCTGCTTTTTTGCGTAGTATGGCAATTCTGGTTTCATAGTCCGGAGGCTGTATATCTGCAATCAGTCCGGATTCAAAACGGGAACGCAGTCTGTCCTCCAGCGTTTTGATTTCCTTGGGTGGACGATCTGAGGAAATGATGATCTGCTTGCTGGATTCGTACAATGCATTGAATGTATGGAAAAATTCCTCTTGTGTACCTTCTTTTTTGGATATAAATTGTATATCGTCAATGAGCAGTACATCAATGCCACGGTATTTATTGCGAAATTCTTCGTTTTTGTTGTTCTGTATGGAAAGGATCAATTCATTTGTGAATGTTTCGCTTGTGACATACAATACCTTTGTTTGTGGATTTTTGTTCAATATAAAATGTGCAATCGAATGCATCAAATGCGTTTTGCCCAAGCCGGAGTTTCCGTAGAGAAACAGCGGATTGTATGCCTGCGCCGGTGCTTCGGCTACGGCTAAAGAGGCAGCGTGTGCCATACGGTTGCTGTTGCCTACCACAAAGGATGAAAATACATATTTTGGATTGAGATTGTTCCCCATCATATCGGTATGCTTCTGCAATGGTTCTCTGAGCTGTTCGAGTACGGGGGCTGGTTCGCCTTCTGTCAGTATGACAATCTCGTAGTCCATATTTGTGACAGCCTTCAGTGCATTGCGGATCAGCGGCAGATGCCGTTTTTCCAGCATTTCCTTATAAAAGGATTCGCCGACACGCAGCAAAAAACGATTGCCGTTGATGCCAATTGGCACAATGGGCAATATCCATGTTTCATAGCTAATCGGAGAGGAAATCTCCTGTTCGATGATTTTGAGTGCCGCATTCCAGCTCGTTGTTACGTCCATAAAATTCCTCCTAACTGATTTCTTCGTTATATAGATTGTTGTGGATAAATCATCAAAGTGTCCACAAATACGGTGTATACTGCCTTGCAAAAGAAAAATTTCGCAAAGTTATGAACAATCTGTGGAAAAAAAGTATCAACAGCATTGTTCCATCGGCAAATACACAGAAAAACAATCAAACAACGAAAGTACATTTTTGTTTCCACATCCATATCACAGCAGATATTGGGTTTATCCACACACTTATCCACATCATGTGGATAAGTGTGAAAAAGCCAATGTGGATGGTGTGGACAAGTCAAAAATGGAATCATGTCCAGTATACCAAAAGTTATCCACAAGGGCAATGCAAAATATAAGCCGTAACCATTTGTCATATCAAAAAGCCGGCGCACATGCTGTCAAAACCGGATTTTGGTTGATTTTCAGGCAAAGGACAAGCATGGTATGCAAAGGGGTATGGCGTTGCAAGGGATATGCGCAAAACAAAGGCGGTCTGCTTTTTGATAGTCCGGTTTTTGTATGTATATCCAAAATAAACTGTAACACCAAAACCGTACCAAAAAGGACAAAGCTGTACCAAGCGCATAAAAAAAAGAAGCATGCCAGAAGGAATGGAGATTTTGTATTTTTTATGAAAATAGTACGCAAAAAAAGCCGAAAATATGGTATCATAAATATCATGCAGGAAGCAGAAGCAGGTAGAAAGACCAAGCCCAAGCCCAAGAAGCATGGTTTTGGCAGTATATTTGTTGTTGACGAGGAAAGGAGGCATTTTGATATGAAATTTCAATACTATATTCCGACCCGTGTGCTCTTTGGCAGCGGACAGCTGGAACGTCTGCACAAACAGAAATTACCTGGGAAAAAAGCATTCATTGTCATTTCCTGTGGTACATCCGTAAAAAAATTCGGATATTTGGAGCGTTTGCAAAAACAGTTGGATCTGGCAGAGGTATCCTATGTGGTATTTGATAAAATTCAGCCGAATCCGACAGAGGCACATGTGATGGAGGGGGCAGAGATGCTTAAGAAGGAGCGCTGCGACTTTGTCATTGGATTGGGTGGCGGTTCGATCATAGATTCCGCAAAATCCATTGCCGTGATGGCAACCAATGAAGGACGGCTTTGGGATTATATGGGCGGTGGCAGCGGCGGAAAGCAGCGTATGCAGCATAGCCCTTTGCCGATTGTGGCAATCACAACCACTGCCGGTACCGGTACGGAGGCAGATCCATGGGCAGTTGTGACCAAAACGGAAACAGGTGAAAAAATCGGTTTTGGGAATGATGGGACATTTCCCATGCTCTCTATTGTAGATCCGGATTTGATGATGAGTGTGCCTGCGAAGCTTACAGCGTATCAGGGCTTTGATGCATTATTCCACAGTACAGAGGGGTATTTGAACCGCAATACAAACCCAATCAATGATTTATATGCGTACAAAGCCATTGCGCTGATTGGCAAAAGTCTGGCAGCGGCTGTCAATGACGGAAGCAACAAGCAGGCAAGAGAGGATGTGGCGCTTGCCAACACGCTTTCCGGAATGTCGGAAACCATTGGCGGGTGTATTTCCGAGCATGCCATGGAGCATCCGCTCAGTGGGAAAAATCCCAAGCTGGAGCATGGCGCAGGTCTGATTATGCTTGCACAAGCATATTACACATATTGGGCAGAAAGCGGCATTGTGGATGAGAGAATGATTGATATGGCAAAGGCTCTGGGCAAGGCGGATGCAACAAAGCCCATGGATTTTGTGACAGCGCTCAAAGAGCTGATGATTGCCTGTCATGTGGATGATTTGAAGATGTCGGATTACGGCATACAGAAAGAGGATTTGGAGATGTATGCAAAAATGGCATATGACACCATGGGAAATCTATTTCTGGCAGATCCCGCAGAGCTGCCGTTTGAAGATTGTCTGCGCATTTATGAAAAGGCATACAGATAAGATCAAGACATTGGGATGCTGTCCAAACCCTGCAAGCTGCGCAAAAAGCTGGATCAAAACTTGCTACGCAATGTTTCTATCAGACATTGCTCCGTAAGTCACAAGAAGTATCTACAAAAAGGGATGCATATTCCAATAGAAATAAAAATAAAACCCCCATCCACTTTGTGGATGGGGGTTTGCACTGCAATACGGTTTTCATCATAACTACCGATCGAAAAAAATCAGACATTCATACGCAATACTTCTTTATACATAAAGATAGAACAGGCATGATATTTGTTTCCAAAAACGATACCACCAATTTGGCAATATTTACCCGAAAGCCCCGCAGCCTTCTCTCCTTCTTTTTGACAGTGTTTCGTAGATAGACTGCAATCAAAGTTTTGAAAGAGCGGATTTCTTTCAAAAGCTTGCAAGATGTCACACAGAGCCTCAAGGTCTATCTGGTTTCAATAACTTTTCTGCGGCAATATGCAATTGTTCAGCCGATGGCTGCCAGCTGAAACTGATTTGCACCAAGCGATCTGCCTTGCGCAGTATAAATTCATTGCATGGCTCTGTCTGATAAAATTTCTGGTATATCGTGTCCGCGGCATTGCCCATGCCCGCAACTGTGATGACTTGGTACTGTGTTTTCCGCTCCTTTGCCTCCTGTAAAGACGCCGTATGCTCCTCTGTCGTTGTGGCTTGCTCCATCTGCATCTGCGCAAAATCCAACAGCTTGGAAAATCTGCTTTCTAAAATGGTATAATACAGTCCTGCTACCTCGTTGTCATTTGGCGGCGCAGATTGCATACCACGATGGTATGTCCCCAAAACAGAGGATTGTACATCATACCGCTGAGAGGTTTGTGGGGATGTACGCTCTGCCAAGTCCTTCATATTCAGCGGCAGGGCATCCTGATAAATCGCAAAATCATATGCCATGCCCGTGGAAAGCGTAATCCGCTGTATAGAAAGCGGCGACCTGTATAGAAAATGATCGTATTTCTCACCGAATAACGTGGTGGACATGGCTGCCATGACCATAATCAGTAAAAAGACTGCAAGACGTGCAGACGCCCCCTTCGGATGTATGGTGATACCGGCATGCTTCCGCCTGTTGCGCAAGATACGGCGCAGAGAAAGCAGCAATATCATACTGCCAATCCCTACCATAGATACCGATGTGCTTCTGCCGGCAAATACACGCAAAAATAAAAGTACCGTTTGACAGAAGAAAAAAATCAATATTCCAAAATACCCGATCTGTCCCAAAATCCGTTCTGTTTTCCCAAGCTCTGTCCCAATGCCGCCGGAAGGTACGCCATCCCTTTCCTCGCTTTGCAGCAACTGCCGTGTACGCTTGAGCCAAAATGCGCAATGCACGATACGTACCACCTGATAGAGCAATAATACCACCCAAAGCAAAGCGGTCATCAGACATACGTGGTCAGTCAAAAACAGTATTGGTGATTGCTGCATATTCCGTACAGCAAAAAAAAGCGATATTACGGAAAATATCATCATAAATACGGCAAATGGCACGATATTGAGCCGCATATGCGCTTGTACCATATTCAGGCAGCGTTGCAAATGTTCCTGCGGTTTCCGCTCCGCCTTGCCTTCTTTGCAATAAATATGTATGTGATGCCATTGTGTGACGAATTTCCAGTTTTCAAAATCAATCCCAGACCATGCACAATCCGCTGTAGGTACCTCCATGAAGGCTGCCTCTGGCGCAGAAAATGTCCATGCATAGGTATATGTCCGTGCAGGTATTTGCTCGTATTCCCAGAAAAAGGGCGTAATCCGGCGCAATGCCCAGCCGTTGTATGCCATATGCTCCAAGTGTCGGATGATGCCGTCAAAATCATAGTATGCAAAATGTTCTATGCGACGTTTGTATGTTTTCATATAAAATCCTTTCCATGGTTTGCAATCAAACCAAAGATACAAAGCATTTTTTGTTGTTTGCTGTGATATAGATTTTATTATAAACAAACACAAAGCACTGTCAAGCAGTCGGAAATGTATAAAAACAGATATGCTTGTATGGAAAAAATGTACTGTATGATGCCCCTTTGCAGACACCATAGCGGTTTTTTACTTGCAACTTTTCATGGAAAAAGATAAAATAAAGAAAGATTTGAATCATTCCATGAAGGAGGAGTATGCGATGCAGGACAAGCATAAGTATCATTTTGATGATAATCCTGAACAATTCAATCAAAATATGACCATCCGCTTGGATGAAATCAATAAAAAAATAAAAGACCTGGAACAGGATGCAGACCACTTTGAGGATCTGCGGGATGCGGAGGATTTTTTGAATGCGTTTGACTCCGAGCAGTTGGAAGACGCAATGCCCCTTGCGGAGGATTTTGCGGATACGCAGATGCCGCTGGAATATGCCCCCGAAGACGATGCGGATATGCGGTTGCCAGAGATGCAAAACAGCAGCGGTGCAGCGCAGAATACAGCACATACGCAAATGACGTATCAGCCAAAGGAGGATGTATCATACCGTCATAAGCCAGAAGATCCGTTTTGGAACAAAAAGACCATTGGTTTGGCAGCCATTGTGGGTATGGTGGCATTTTTGGTCTGCTTTGGTATGGTACAAAAGATGTTTCGTACTGCACCTGCGCATACCGCAGACACGCAATGTCCCATGATTGTGACATCTGTATTGGAAGAAAATGAGCTTTTGGTATATGACATTCGGCAAAGCAAGCACAAAACCATATTGCTGACGAAGGAAAGCAAAATTTACGGAAAAGACAACCAAGAAATGGACGCAGGCAGCATCAAAAGCGGAGATTTGCTGATGGCTACGCTCGATCGTGCGGAGAAAAACGCAGTGACGCTCTCCTATCAGGGGATTGAGCAAAAAGAAGTCAGTGGCTTGCAGGCAAATGTGAAAGCGCATAAGCTCATGGGTGAGGAGGAATCTTATTCCTATAGTGCAAATACACTCTTTCGCTATCAGGACGAGCTGATTGCGCCCAAGGATCTGGAAAGCTGCGATCAATTGCGGCTTTCGCTGATACAGGATACGGTATGGGTGGTGGATGTGGTAGCCTTCCACGGATATCTGACACTGGAACATACCGAAAACATCAAAAACGGCAAGCTGATTTTGGACGATGGCGAGCCAATGGCATTGGAGGATGTATCCACACTGCCGCTTTCAGAAGGTACACATACCATTACCATAAGCGGAGAGAATATAGAAAGCCGTACAGACAGCTTTATTATAGAAGGCGGTGAGGAGCTACAGTATGACCTTGCCAAGGCGCAGACCAAAATGGGTGTTTTGGTGATTGAGGCAAATGTGGAGGATTATAAGCTGTATATCAATGGGGAGCTGAAAGAGAGCGATCGCCCTGTGGTATTGCCATTGGGCAGCTATGATATTGTGATATTGAAAAACGGATATTTGCAGTGGGAGAAAAATGTCACGCTCAATGCAGATACCATTACCATCCATGCAGAGCTGGAGGAAGAAATCACATATGGCATATTGCAGGTGGACAGCAGCCCATCAGGCGCACATGTGATGGTGGATGGTGTGGAAAAAGGGATTACCCCTTTGCAGGCACAGATACCAACCGGCACGCATGAGATCGACATTTTTTTGGATGGTTTTTCCACATATCGGCAGCAGATTGTTGTGACGAAAGATGCAGACAGCATTATTACAGCAGTTTTGGAATAAATACAAACAAGGTGATTTGTATCATACATGATAAAAAAATGGAGGGATATCAATATGGATTACAAAGAACGATATGCACAATGGCTGGCAGATCCGAAGATTGACGCTGCGACAAAGGACGCATTGCGTGAAATGGCAGCCGATGAAAAGGAATTGAAGGAGTGTTTTTATCAGGACTTGGAGTTTGGCACAGGCGGTCTGCGTGGGATCATCGGTGCAGGCAGCAATCGCTTAAACCGCTATACTGTGGGACGTGCGACACAGGGGCTTGCAAATTATATTTTGCAGCAGGGCACACAGGCAAAGGGTGTGGCAATCGCATATGATTCCAGACATATGTCACCGGAGTTTGCACAGATTGCAGGATTGGTTTTGGCAGGGAATGGCATTTGTGCGTACGTATATCCTTCTCTGCGTCCCACACCGATGCTTTCCTTTGCAGTCAGGGAGCTGGGCTGCACCGCCGGTATTGTGATTACGGCAAGCCACAATCCGCCGGAGTACAACGGCTACAAGGTATACTGGGCAGATGGCGCACAGGTGGTTGCACCAAGGGATCAGGATATCATTGCACAGGTCAATGCAGTGGAGAACTTTGGCGCCATACGGGAAATGGAACTGGAGGAAGCAAAGGCACAGGGCTTGTTCCGGTATATTGACGAGAAAGTGGATGATGCATTTATCGACAATGTATTGCAGCAGCGTCAATCTCCAAAATTGATTGAAGAAATGGGCAATGAACTGAAGATTGTATATACACCATTGCATGGTTCGGGGAATATTCCGGTACGCAGAGCGTTGAAGGAGGCAGGCTTCCGTCAGGTATTTGTTGTACCGGAGCAGGAGCTTCCGGATCCGCAGTTTACCACAGTGGGCTACCCCAATCCGGAAGATCCCAAGGTATTTGTATTGGCACAAAAGCTGGCGGAGAAAACCGGTGCGGACATCATTGTGGGTACAGATCCGGATTGTGACCGTGTGGGTGCGGTTGTACGCAATGACAAAGGCGAGTATGTGGTGCTGACTGGGAATATGGTGGGCGCACTGCTGACGGAATATATATTGAGCCAGAAGAAGGCAAACGGCACATTGCCGGCAAATGGTGTTGTAATCAAAACCATTGTCACAACGGAAATCATACGTGCCATTTGCCAAGCATACGGCGTAGAGCTGAAAGAGGTGCTGACCGGCTTTAAGTTCATTGGTGAGCAAATGAAGCATTTTGAGGAAACCAAAAGCCATACGTATATCTTTGGCTTTGAAGAAAGCTACGGATGTCTGGCGGGGACATATGCAAGGGACAAAGATGCAGTGGTTGCGTCTATGCTGATTTGTGAAATGGCAGCATACTACAAAAAGCAGGGGATGACGGCATATGATGGTTTGATGCAGCTATACGAAAAATACGGATACTACCGTGAAGGGGTCAAAGCGTTGACACTCAAGGGGCTTGATGGTGTGGAAAAAATCCGCAGCATTATGGCAGCCTTCCGCATGCAGACACCGACAGCATTTGGCGGTGCAGACGTGGTATGGGCGAAGGATTATCAATCCGGCATATTCCAAAATATGAAAACAGGTGAGCAAGTCAAAAGTCCATTACCCAAATCCGATGTGGTATACTATCAATTGGCAGATGGGTCTTGGATTTGTGTCAGACCATCCGGCACAGAGCCAAAGCTGAAGTTTTACATTGGGGTAAAGGGCGAGAGCATGGCGGATGCGCAGCAGAAGATTGATGCCATCGAACAGGATATTGATGCCAAGGTGGCGCAGGTATAAAGACCTTGGGACGCTGTCCCAAACCCTGCAAGCTTTTG
>JAHHTW010000036.1 GCA_020024265.1 Anaerotignum sp.
TTGCGCCAATACATTCCATACATCCTTCAAGCAGTGTTTTGTAAAAACACTGCGCCTGAAAGTTTTGCTCAAGCTTTTTCAAAAGCTTGTGGGGTATTGGGGCAAAGCCCCAAGGTCTTTTCTGCGGAAGGGAACGGCAAAGGGGAATGAAAAAATAACATTTTATTGCCCTTGCACCAATACATTCCATGCATCCTCCAAGCAGTGTTTTGTAAAAACACTGCGCTGAAAAGTTTTGCTCAAGCTTTTTCAAAAGCTTGTGGGGTATTGGGGCAAAGCCTCAAGAACTTCTCTGCGCAAGAAAAATGAAAGATATTCGCAAGAGAAACGCAATAGACAATTTGTATGCCCGAATAGTATAATATGTAAGACATAGCTTGCGACAGCACAAAAATAGTGCAGTATCCCAAAAAATAAAGACAGAGAGAAAGGATGAACGATTGGATGAAGAAAACAGGCTTGATTCTGTCCGTATTAACATTGAGTATGCTGGTCACAGGCTGCCAAAGTACCGGCAGCAATCACGATGCAAACCCCAATACACAACAGGAACAAGATACACAACAGGCACAAAATACACAGCTGGCAAATGTTGCATATAGCAATCTGGTAGAGCCGGAAACACAAAAAGAACTCTCCATCATTATGGAGAAAGCCGGAATCTCCGCAGACCGCCAAGAGGTGTTTTTTGACCACGTCAATCAGTTTTACCAGACGGTGTCTGGCGATGGCTTGACAAAAGGCTTTGCACAGGGCAATGTACTGGTGCCATCCTATGATCCATATGCCATGCAGGAAGCATGGACAGCAGCATACCCTGATTTCTTGGGCTATAACTGTAGAATTACGTCTTATGGACTGTTTGGCGATTTTGTAGATGTGAAAAAGGACGCAGAGATCAGGGATGATATGATATTGCTGGATTTGTCCGCATTGCAGGAGGATGCTTCCGCATTCCCGAATGATATACAGGGTTTTTCCGCATTGTACTCCATGGTACCAACAGACAGCGGCAAAGATATCAAAACACACGTTGCCAATTTGCAAAAGGATTGGAAGGAACGAGGCATTTCTTTTCAGGATGATCCGAATATTCGGTTGATTTCTGTGGTCATTCATCAGATGGATGAGTCGGGAAACAACCTGTTTGTAGGGCATGCAGGCGTTTTGCTTCCTGTTGCGGAGGATGAGCTGTATTTTGTCGAAAAGCTCGCCTTTGAAGAACCGTATCAGTGCATCAAATTCCATAATCGTGAGGAACTGAATGATTATTTGATGACAAAATACGATTTGGACATTGATCAGCCAATGGCACCACCCTTTATCATGGAAAACGATCAATTGATGGAAGGCTATGCACCGAAATCCGATGCGGATAAAGCGGGTAATGCAATATTGTAAAATAAGGAATTTCAGTATACAAAACTACAAATATACAAAAGAAATGCACAAAAGAAATATACAAAAGAAACACCGCAATCCATTTGTTTTATGGATTGCGGTATTTTTATGTGGCAAGCAAGTCCAAAAAATACGTTTCTGATTTCTTGGTTGGCTGTGTTATGACTGATTGGTCACTTTCCAAATATCGTCCATATGCCCCAGTACCATCAAATGCTCATTTTCCGTAAATATATAGTTTGCACCGGATACCGGTTTGATTTCTTCTTCACACTTGATGGCAACAATATTTAAGTTGTATTTTGCACGGAAATTGATTTCCACAATGCTGTGTCCAATCCATTGCGGCTGTGTCTTGATTTCTGCAATATAATAATTTTCCACAAGCGGCATACAATCAAATACAAAATCGGAGCATACCTTCATCGCCAGCTGTTCGGAAATATGACGTTCCGGATAAATGACTTCGTCTGCGCCATTGCGTTTTAGGAATTTTGCCTGTATATCCTCATCTGCTTTGGCATATACCTTTTTTGCCCCCAGTTCCTTTAAGAAACTGCTGATTTGCAGACTGTTTTTGAAATTCGTTCCCATGCATACAAAACAGGCGTCAAAGAGATTGATGCTGAAAGAACGCAATACCTCTACATTGGTACAATCCCCGATTCTTGCGCTCACACCCAAAGACAGCACATCCTCGACTGCGGATGGATCGCTGTCTACTACCAAGATTTCACATTCATACTGCGCCAGACTCTGGCACAGATGATGCCCAAAAGAACCCATGCCAATAATCAAAAATGATTTCATATCGTTTCATCCTTTCGTTATTCAAAAAAAGCTTTGGGTATATCGGAAGCTGTTTTTGCAGCCTGTTCAACCAATGGTCAAACGCTCTGTAGGCAGTGTTACGGGCGGGGTTGCTTTGCGCTCCAAAAGCGCAATGGCAAATGTGATGCTGCCCACCCTGCCACAGTACATCAAGAAAATTAAAACACATTGTGCAAATACAGTCAATTCTCTGGTAATGCCGGTTGTGATGCCTACCGTACCCATTGCGGAAAAGGCTTCAAATACAATATCGGAAAGCGGCAGATCCTTCTGTACGGCACAGATTGCCAGACTGCCGAAAATCACAAGCAGCAGATTGACAAAAAATACAGAGATTGCCTTGTGCAGTGCCTGCTCCTCCAGACTTCTGCCAAAAATATTGGCACTGCGCTCATGGCGGATACCGGCAAGTGTATACATGAGTATGACAACAATGGTGGTTGTTTTAATCCCGCCGGCAGTAGAGCCTGGGCTGCCGCCAATGAACATCAAAAGCATCATCAACAGCTTGCTGCCTCCGGTGAGTGCGGCAGGGTCTATGCTGTTAAAGCCCGCAGTACGCACCGTACAGGATTGAAATACTGCTGTCCAGATACGTTCGGTGCCTGTACCAAGGCTGGCACTGTTGCGTTCCAGAACCAAAAACAGCATGGCGCCGCATACGGTGAGGATCACAGAGCTGGACAGTACAATCTTGGATTGTAAACGCAGGTGGTGTAATTTCTTGCGGTTGATCCAAACATCCTCCCATACCAGAAAGCCCAAACCGCCAATCGTAATCAGTCCGATCAATGTCAGATTGACGAGGGGATCTGCAGAATATGCCACAATGGACGCATAATTGCCCATCAAGTCAAAGCCGGCATTGCAAAAAGCCGATACGGCATGGAAAATACCGAAGTACATCCCCTGTATAACGCCGAATTGTGGAATAAAGCGTAAAGAAAGCACCATTGCCCCAAGACCTTCAAAAAACAGTGTGCCGATGAGTATTTTTCTGGTCAGACGGATGATGCCGCCGATTTGTGTGGAATTGATGCTTTCTACCATCACTTCACGATACCGCAGACCAATGCGTTTGCGCATCAGCAAGAGCAGGCTCAGCGATATGGTCATAAAACCAAGACCGCCGATTTGTATCAAAAGCAATATCACAAGCTGCCCAAACAATGTCCAGTGCGTTGCGGTATCCACAACGACAAGCCCTGTGACGCAGGAAGCGGAAACGGCAGTAAAGAGTGCATCCAATATATTGGTGGATTGCCCGTTTGCCGTAGCGCAGGGCAGTAGCAGCAGCAATGTACCCAAAAGTATGACACATATATAGCCCAAAGAAACGATTTGTAGGTTAGAAAATCGCATGCGTGATTTTTTCATTTCAAGCATCCCCTGTCTGTGGTATCTTCCGTTTGCAATTTTTTTTGCGTATCGGCTACGGCAAGCTTGCGTACTTCTTGTACAAAGGGTATGGTCTGCATGGCTTCCTCCATGCCATAGGTTTGGTTTAATGTGCGCTCCAAATCCAGCCATGTGGACAGCGGGGACTCATTGTGCTGCAATACGGACTCCAAACGATCCAGTGCATGATAGAGCTTTGCTTCCGCTGTCTGTAATGCAAGCATTTCCTGAAAAAGCGTATGCCAGCTGCTTCGCAGCGGCTCAGGCAGTGTGTCCAAAAGCCGGAAGAGGGCATGGTCTTCCTTGGCGGTATCCTGTGCTGTTTTCCAAAAAGAAGGAATATCGCCGGTTATGGCTTCGCCCAAATCATGTAAAATACACATTTGAATGACTTTATTCAAGTCCAAATCCTCCGGTGTTTTGCCCAAAAGCAGCATTGCCATCAGTGATGTGCGCCAGCTATGCTCGGCAACGCTTTCCTCTCGTCCCTGCTCGGTATAGCAGTGGCGGATATTGTCCTTGAGCCTGCCTGCAATGTGTAAAAAATCAATATATGCTCTTGGTGTCATGCTCATATCATCCCATCCTTTGCATTTTGTGCTTTTTTCCAGCATTTATAGCACATGGGAAGGTAGCTTTCGTTTCCGCCCAGCTGAATTTGCGCACCTTGTGTGATGACATTGCCGTTTGTGTCTATGCGTGCATTGACCATTGCTTTACGCCCGCAGGCGCATACGGTTTTCAGTTCGGTAATAGAGTCTGCAATTTCAAACAATCGCATACTCCCCGGAAAAAGTTTTGTGCGGAAATCTGTGCGCAGACCGTAGCAAAATACAGGTACATGATACGTATCTACAATGTCACGCAATGCATCAATTTGATGCGGCTGCAAAAATTGTGCCTCATCCACAATGATGACATCATAAAACTCACGTTCTTTTTCTTTGAAAACAGCAAATACATCCATGTCCGGCGGTATGATTTCTGCTTCTGCGCTCAGACCGATGCGGCTTTGAATGGTATGCTTGCCATCTCTGGTATCTGCCTTGGGCTTCAACAGCCATACACGCATACCACGTTCCTCATAATTGAATTTTGTTATCAATACCTGTGCGCTTTTGGAGCTGCCCATGGTACCATATCGAAAGTATAATTTTGCCATATTTGCCTCCTAAAAAAATATCTTGTTTGTTCTGCTATTGTACCACTTTTTGTGACTGATGTAACACAATAATTTTGGAATTTTGGTATACAAAAAAGCCGACTGCTGATAAAATAGAAAAAGAAGCAATATGTGATTCAAAATAAAGAGAAAAAACACAGAAAGAAGGAATGTATATGGGAAAAATCGCACAACAGGATATACAAAATGTAAAAGCATTGGGCTTTTTGTTAAACAGAGGAACCGACCGATTCTCCGGACGTGTGCTTTCCGGCAATGGTGTATTTGATGCAGATGATATGCTTGCCATTGCGGAGTGTGCCAAGAAATACGGGGACGGAAATATTACACTGACCAGCCGTTTGACTGTAGAGCTGCCGGGTATTGC
This sequence comes from Anaerotignum sp., assembly GCA_020024265.1. Taxonomy (GTDB): domain Bacteria; phylum Bacillota; class Clostridia; order Lachnospirales; family Anaerotignaceae; genus Anaerotignum. The sequence continues at coordinate 5,181 of JAHHTW010000036.1, forward strand.
ATTTGAGAATATTGAACCGGCACGAGCTTTTTTGGCAGAGCATAATCTGAATTTTGGTGGTACAGGTGCGAAGATTCGTCCACTGACTGCGTGTAAGGGCACAACCTGTGTGTTTGGGAACTATGACACACAGAAAATGGCACAGGAGATACATGACAAATATTTCATTGGGTGGTATGATGTGAAGCTGCCGCATAAATTCAAAATCTCTGTGGGCGGATGTCCCAACAGCTGTATGAAGCCCAGTTTGAACGACTTTGGTGTGGAAGGACATCGCACACCACGCTATGACGTGGACAAATGCAAGGGGTGCAAGGTTTGTCAAGTAGAAAAGCAATGTCCGCTGAAGGCGGTAAAGGTGAAAGATGGCAAAGCGCATATTGATCCAAACGTATGCAACAGCTGTGGTGTATGCAGCAACGGCGCTTGTCCGTTTGGTGCGGTAGCCAAGCATGACGATGTGGAGTATCAGGTATTTGTCGGCGGTACATGGGGCAAGAAATCACGTATGGGCACACCGTTATCCAAGTGGGTGAAGGAAGACGAGATTTATCCATTATTGGAAAAGACCATGCTTTGGTTTAAGGACAATGCGTACCAGAAGGAAAGACTTGGGGCAGCGATTGACCGTGTAGGGGTGGACAAGCTGGAGGCTGCGTTGTTTTCAGATGATTTGCTCAAGCGCAAGGACGAGATTTTAGCAGCGCCCATCAAAGAAAGGTAAGGCTACAGGGGCTTGGGGGGCTATCTGAAAGACCGGAAAGACCTTGGGGCTTTGCCCCAATACCCCACAAGCTTTTGAAAAAGCTTGAGCAAAACTTTTTCAAGCAGTGTTTTTTACAAAACACTGCTTGAAGGATGTATGGAATGTATTGGTACAAGGACAGCAGAATGTTATTTTTCATTTCCCTTTACCACTCTTTGCAGGGTTTGGGACAGCGTCCCAAGGTCTTCATTCAAAGCACCAAGGTCTTACATCAGCGCAGGAGTTTTTTTCCGCCCTTTCACCAAATGCCGGTTGCGGCATACCATGAAAGAAAGCAGAAAAAAGAAAGTGAGATGATATCGGTGTATTATCGATCCAATCATAGCGGATATTACTATGGCGGCTATGGCAACGGTATGCAAAGAAGCAATGGCTGCCAGCATGTTGAGAAAACACAGCGCACCAATCCATCATCCTGTAATCCTTCCTGCTGTACGGCATGCGGTGGCAATGGTACTGCATATGGTTATGCAATGCCGCCATGGTGCTATCCTTTTGCACAATATGGTGAATGTCCCTGTTATTATATCATTGTAGTGCAGGGCACACCGACAGAAGGCATTGCCTGTATGAACGGCATGCCTATGCCTATGCCTATGGATATGATGGCAAGAAATGGTATGCAGGCAACAGAAAAAAATACCAATATCCAGCCAAAATCAGGCAATCAGGGGGAACAATAGCTCTTTGCGGGTAAGATGCTGACAGCGCACAGTGTCTTACCCTTTTTTTACTGTAAAATGCTGTCATATTATAATAAGGTAAGTATACAATATTATTTCTGATAAAAAATCACGGATTTTCTTGAGAAATTCAAGGTTTTTGCTTGAGAAATTCAGTAAAAAATGGTATAATAATAAAAAGATTCGATGATAAGACGGGTAAAGGAAAATCCCTTGTTCTTTTGCTCGTTTCTTTTTTTCAGGCAATGCCATACAGTATCCGGAAAGAAATTGTGCGGTACTGCCTTGATATTCTGACAAAAGGAAGGACTTGTATGGCATACCGCTATGGTATGCCTGCATGATGTGAGGAGAGAGATTATGTCAGCAGAATATAATGAAAGCCAAATTCAGGTTTTGGAAGGGCTGGAAGCTGTGCGAAAACGCCCCGGGATGTACATTGGCTCCACCAGCGAAAAAGGTCTGCATCATCTGGTCTATGAAATTGTGGACAATGCCGTTGATGAGGCACTTGCAGGTTTTTGTACAGAGATTACCGTTACCATCCATCCAGATAACTCCGTATCCGTATTGGACAATGGTCGTGGTGTGCCGGTAGGCATCCATCATCAGAAGGGCATCTCCGCTTTGGAGGTCGTATTTACCATACTGCATGCAGGCGGTAAGTTTGGCGGCGGCGGATATAAGGTTTCCGGCGGTCTGCACGGGGTGGGCGCATCGGTTGTCAATGCCTTGTCACAATGGTTGTATGTCAATGTTCATACAGATGGTAAAATCTACGAGCAGCGATACGAAAGAGGGCATGTGCTTTCTCCGGTTACGGAAATCGGTACCACAGACAAACATGGTACGTTTGTGCATTTCATGCCTGATAAGGAAATTTTTGAGGTGGATGAATTTTCTTATGATGTATTGAAACAGCGCCTGCGGGAAACAGCATTTTTGACAAAGGGACTGAAAATCAATCTGATTGACAAAAGAGCGGGCAAAGAGCAGGAACGCACATTCCACTATGAGGGCGGCATCAAAGAATTTGTTGCATATATCAACCGCAGCCGTCAGGTGTTGTACGACAATATTTTTTATGCATCCGGCGAAAAGGACGGCGTATTGGTCGAGGTGGCATTTCAGCATAATGACGGATATACCGAAAATATATTTACATTCGTAAATAACATCAATACACCCGATGGCGGTACGCATCTGGTGGGCTTTAAGTCCGGTCTGACAAAAACGGTCAATGATTACGGAAAGAAAATCGGCGTGATAAAGGATGCCGATAAAAAGCTTTCCGGCGATGATGTACGTGAGGGTATGACAGCTGTCATCAGCATCAAAGTGGGCGATCCGCAGTTTGAAGGGCAGACAAAGGCAAAGCTTGGTACCAGTGAAGCCAAGGGCGCAGTAGAAGCCGTACTGAGTGAGTATTTGACATATTTTCTGGAGGAAAATCCGGCAGTCGGAAAAATCATCATCGAAAAAGGTCTGATGGCATCTCGCGCACGTGATGCAGCCAGAAAGGCAAGAGAATTGGTTCGCCGCAAAACCGGCTTGGAAAATACCAGACTGCCCGGCAAGCTGACAGATTGTACCAGCAAAGATCCCACAGAGTGCGAGATCTATATCGTAGAGGGTAATTCCGCAGGCGGCTCTGCCATAAAGGCACGTGATCCCAAGACACAGGCAATCCTGCCACTGCGTGGGAAAATACTCAATGTGGAAAAAGCAAGACTGGATCGTATTCTCAACAGTGAGGAAATCAAAAATATGATACTTGCCTTTGGTACCGGGATTTCCGAGGATTTCGATATTGAAAAACTGCGGTATCATAAAATCGTCATCATGACAGATGCCGATGTAGACGGCGCACATATCCGTACATTGCTTTTGACATTCTTCTACCGTTATATGCCAAAGCTGATTGAAGAAGGCAAGGTATATGTCGCACAACCGCCGTTGTATCGTGTAGAGAAGAACAAACAGCATTACTATGCGTATGACGACATACAGCTGGAAGCGCTGTATGAGAAAATCGGTAGGGATAACATCAAAGAGGTACAGCGTTATAAGGGCTTGGGTGAAATGGACTATGACCAGCTGCGTGATACCACAATGGCAGTAGAACATCGTATCTTGAAAAAAGTCGATTTGACCGATGCACTGCTGGCAGATGAAATATTCAGTATGCTGATGGGCGACAGTGTGGAACCCAGACGAGAATTTATAGAAGAAAATGCACAATATGCCGAAATGGATTTCTAATATAGAAAGGGTTGAAGCAAAACCATGAGCGATACCAACAATACAACGGGGCAGGAATTGGATAAGATTATTTCCATTGATATCAATGATGAAATGAAAAAATGCTATATTGACTATGCCATGAGTGTCATTGTGGCACGTGCCCTGCCCGATGTGCGTGACGGTTTGAAGCCCGTACAACGCAGAATCTTATATTCCATGAATGAAATGAACCTTGAGCCGAATAAACCGTATAAAAAATCAGCACGTATCGTCGGTGATACGATGGGTAGATACCATCCGCACGGAGATAGCTCCATTTATCAGGCAATGGTACGTATGGCGCAGAATTTCTCCATGCGCTATATGCTGGTAGATGGTCACGGGAACTTTGGTTCCATTGACGGCTACGGCGCAGCTGCAAGCCGTTATACAGAAGCACGTATGTCCAGAATTACAGTTGCGATGCTGGCAGATATTGAAAAAAATACCGTAGACTTTGTACCAAACTATGACGAATCCGAAAAGGAACCGACGGTATTGCCTGCTCGTATTCCCAATCTGCTGGTCAATGGTTCCTCCGGTATTGCGGTCGGTATGGCAACCAATATCCCGCCGCATAATCTGACAGAGGTATTGGATGGTCTGTCTATGATGATTGAACATAAGATCGCAGGAGAGGAAACGGATATTGAGCAATTGATGGAATACATCAAAGGCCCAGATTTCCCTACAGGTGCAACCATACTTGGCAAAAGCGGCATCCGTGCCGCATACCATACCGGCAGAGGAAAGATCACCGTGCGTGCTTGTACGGAAATACAGCCCATGGGCGGCGGGAGAGAAAGAATTGTCATTACGGAAATCCCGTATATGGTCAATAAACTGCGCTTGATTGAAAAAATCAGTGATTTGGTAAAAGAAAAACGTGTAGAGGGTATCAGCGATTTGTATGATGCTTCTGCCGGTGATGATATCCAAATCATTGTGGAGCTGAAAAAAGATGCCAATGCCAATGTGATATTAAATCAGCTTTATAAATATACACAGCTTCAGGAAACCTTTGGCGTGAATATGATCGCCTTGGTAGACGGTAAGCCGATGCTTTTGAACTTAAAATCCATGCTGGAGCAATACCTCAAGCACCAAGAGGATGTCGTAACCAGAAGAACACAGTTCAATCTGGAAAAAGCACAGAAGCGTGCGCATATTTTGGAAGGTCTGCGTATTGCAATATCCAATATTGATGAAGTCATTCGTATCATTCGCACCAGCTATGACAATGCCAAAGACCGCCTGATGGAACGCTTTGGGCTTTCCGATGTGCAGGCACAGGCAATATTGGAAATGCAGCTGCGCCGTTTGCAGGGCTTGGAACATGAGAAGATTGATGCGGAATATGCACAGCTGCAAGAGCGTATTGCATATTATCAGTCTTTGCTTGCAGACGAAAGTAAGCTGTTGGGCGTGATTCGTGACGAAATGCAGGAACTGAAAGAAAAATACGGCGATGCACGTCGTACCCTGCTGGTGCAAAATCCCGGCGAAATTGATCTGGAAGACCTGATTGATGAAGAAACCTGTGTATTTACACTGTCCAATTTGAATTATGTCAAACGCACACCGTTGATGACGTATAAGAGCCAAAACCGTGGCGGACGTGGAATTGTGGGTATGCAAACAAGGGATGAGGACTTTGTCAAAGATATTTTCCTTTGCTCTACGCATGATACCATATTGTTCTTTACCAATCGAGGGAAGGTATACCGCTTGAAGGGCTACGAAATTCCCGAAGCCGGACGTACCGCAAGGGGTATGGCAATTGTCAACCTTCTGGAGATTGCACCGGATGAAGGCATTACGGCTGTCATTCCCGTAAAAGACTTTAGCGACGATCATTATTTGACAATGGTGACAAAAGCAGGTGTGGTGAAAAAGACAGATATGGCATCCTTTGCCAATATCCGCAAGGGCGGTCTGATCGCACTGAATCTGCGGGAGGACGATAGCCTGATTTCTGTCATGATGATTGAAGAAAAGGATCAAATTTTGGTAGCAACCCGACAGGGTATGGGTATTTGCTTTAGCGCAGAGGATGTACGTCCGATGAGCCGCCTTGCAACCGGTGTCAAAGCATTGACACTCAAAGAAGGCGATGTTGTGGTATCCGCAGTCAAGGTAAGCCCAAGTGCAACGGTGCTGAATGTTACGGAAAATGGTTATGGCAAACGTACACCGGTTTCCGAATTCCGTCCACAGCATAGAGGTGGTATGGGACTGAAGATCCATCAGCTGACGGAACGTACGGGTCTGTTGTGTGGTGTTATGATGCTGGAGGAAAACGAACAGATTATGCTCATTACCTCCGAAGGTATCATCATCCGCCTGCGTGGTGCGGATATTTCTACCATCAGCCGTATCTCTCAGGGCGTGAAGCTCATGAACCTCAATTCCGGCGTACAGGTAGTCGGTATTGCCAAAATTACGGAGGAAGATATGGAGGATGAAATAGAAGAAAGCAATGAAGCAGTCACTTCCATAGAAGAACCGACAGAAGAATAATATGCATTGGTTTGTGCTATCGCCCCCTGCAACGATCTGCGTGCAGGGGGCGATTTTCTCAATGTCTGCTTGTATACTGTGCGCCTGTAAACAAAAAACCTCCGCCCCCCTTCACGGCAATCCGTGAAGAAAACAACGGGTTAAGGGGCGAAGTCCCTTGTGGGGCTTGGGGCAACGCCCAAGGTCTTTCAAGCCTGAATCCTTTTCCCAAGCCTGATCCGTTTCCCATATCCTCCCCTTTGGGGCTTGGGGCAACGCCCCAATAAAATGCGCATGTGTCATAAAGTAACACACAAGAGATTGATAGACAGTCGCTCACCATTCGCCAAAAATTCAGACAATCATAGCACTCATATTGACTGCATCGCAACTGTATACTATAATAGCATTGAATAAGTTAGTGAGAGCTAACACAAAAAGAAGGTCATTATGAAACAACATAGCATAAAAAAGTTTTTGGCTCTATTTTGTGTACTTTCCGGTATGTTTGTATCTGCAAGCCCTGCATATGCTTCTTATGTTCAGAGTATGACTTGCCTACTTGCAAAACCGAAAATCTGCAAGAAGGAGTAGATTATGACATCGGCGTGGTTACAATTTTGTTGGAGCTTCTACAATGAAGATAAATCTGGAGGTGTTTCGACGTGAAAAAAATTTACAGCATAGGTATAATAGTTGGAATCATAATTCTTCTTTTAGCAGTTCCGGCAGGTGATTTGTATGGAAGTTTTTATTTATCGATTGTTGGTGGCATGGAAACTGAACATTTCACAATGCTGGTTCACAGTGCCATTACTAGCTTCCAAGTAATTGGTGGTGTTATTTTGGCACTTTGTGGAGTAGCATATATTTTTAAAGTCAACAAATAGTGTCTTTGAATTGGTTTCATTTTAATGTAACAAAACCAAATATCCGTTGCCTTGTAACGGTATAACGAGCAGTAAGTCTTAAAAAGGATTTGCTGCTTTTTTTGCGCCCATTTTTGGAAAATAAGGAAAGACGGCGGTATTTATGGGAAACGAAAAGAAGCCAAAGCTGTATCTTTGTGTTTTCGGCATCGCCCGTATCCTATGATCTGCGCCTGTAAACAAAAA
>JAHHTW010000037.1 GCA_020024265.1 Anaerotignum sp.
GCTTGCAGGGTTTGGGACAGCGTCCCAAGGGCTTTCCTGCCATATCCCTTGTACCCGCCTTTCCCGTACCCTCACTTTCTCCGCTTCCTCTTATGCAGTGTTTCTTTGAAACACTGCTATAAAAAGTTTTGCTCAAGCTTTTTCAAAAGCTTGCAGGGCTTGGGACAGCGTCCCAAGGTCTTTTTTCATTCTCGAATCTGCCCGCTGCCATAAATAATATATTTTGTTGTGGTCAGTTCGGTCAATCCCATAGGACCTCTTGCATGTAGCTTTTGTGTGCTGATCCCGATTTCTGCGCCAAAACCAAACGCTCCGCCATCGGTAAAGCGTGTGGATGCATTGACATATACCGCTGCCGCATCCACTTCGTTTAAGAATCTTTGTGCATTGGTATAGTTTTCTGTGACAATGGCTTCTGAGTGCCCTGTGGAATACTTGCGGATATGTGCAATTGCCTCATCCAAATCCTTGACTATTCTTGCAGAAAGAATCAAATCGGTATACTCTGTTGCCCAGTCCTCATCGCTCGCAGCAACTGCACCTGCCACCTTCTGGCAGATTGCCGCATCCCCACGTACTTCTACATGTTTTTCCTGTAACACCTGCATCACTTTTGGTAAGAATGTGTCTTGTAAGCTCTCATGAATCAGCAAACTCTCGCAGGCATTGCATACACCCGGACGCTGTGTTTTGGCATTGCATACAATGCGTACTGCCATATCCAAATCCGCACTCTCATCCACATAAATATGACAATTCCCCACACCTGTCTGAATCACAGGCACAGTGCTGTTTTGTACCACACTTTGAATCAAGCCTGCGCCGCCTCTGGGAATCAATACATCCAGATAACCGTTGAGCCGCATCATTTCATTTGCTGTTTCCCTTGAACTGTCCAATACCATCTGTACACAGTCAGCCAAAAACCCCTTTTCCTCCAATGCCTTGCGGAAAATATCCACCACAGCTTTGTTTGTGTTCCTTGCTTCTTTTCCACCACGCAAAATAACTGCACTGCCGGCTTTTAGGCATAGACCAAACGCATCCGCCGTTACATTGGGTCTTGCCTCAAAAATAATCCCAATCACACCCATAGGCACACGTTTTTTTCCGACCATCAAGCCATTGTCCAATGTCTGCATGGAAAGCACCTGCCCCACAGGGTCAGGCAGTGCTGCCACCTGTCGCAAAGCGTCTGCCATTTGTGCAATACGCTCCTCATTGAGTGTCAAACGGTCAATAAATGCACCCTTGATGCCTGCCTGCTTTGCCGCCTGCACATCCTCTATATTGGCTGCCAAAACAGCGTCTTGTTCTGCCAGCAAAGCATTTGCTGCATGGTGCAGCATATCATTCTTACGCAGTGTGGGCATTATGGATAATGTAACTGCTGCCTCTTTGGCACGCTTGCCCATATCTGTCAATATACTCATGGCAATCATCCTCCTGATTGATCAAATATCAAAAAGCTGTTTTTTTCATATCTGCATAGAAAATGAGAAAAAACAGCCTTGCCTTTTTCATGAAACAATACTTGCCAAAATTATTGCTGTGCAAAGCCCCAATACACATGCAGTCAAAAAACAGGGAAATCTGCGTTCTTGCATCAGTGTACGCACCAAAAGAAACCAGAAACACGCATAGAGCAGTACAATCCCCATCACAGAGAGTGTTGCAGCCACGAAATACGGCACAACACCAATGTATACCAAACATGCATATGCCAAAGCACAGAGCAAAAGGCACAATGGTTCTTTGATGCTGTGATAAATGGGCATATCATTCTTTCCTGTCGGCTGAAAATTTGCCATCAGCAAGAAAATTGCCGGCACACCATATCCGGCAGTAACACCTGTTATCACACGATATAAATTGTTGCTTTGCCAAAATCCCATATAGCTGCCCAAACCATCTATGGTAATGGGCAAAAACGACAATGCCGCCAACAAAGTGCAAGCGTTGTCAAAGGGCTGATTGCCATTCTTCCTATGAAACAGCAGCAAAAACCATACGCCAAAGCATACCCCTGCCGTTGTTCCCATACATCTGGCACAAATTGGGGCTTGTATGCTGCCCCAAAAAAAACTGCGTTCTGCCATTTGATGGCAAAATGCATTTCCGAAAAAATCAAACATCGGTATCATATCATGCCCTAATCGTTCTTATATGGGTTGGAGGCTGCTCTCGGTTATAAACGGAAAGGCTACCAAACCCAAAACACCATTCAATACACAGCACAGCAAAACAATGCCAAGCAGACAACCGCTTAATATGGTAATCACTTTCCCAAATTTACGATAATCCTCAATCGGGCTTTTCATCAATATAATCCCTGCAATCAATCCTGCAATCCAACCAATACCGCCAACCAACAAAATCAATACAATAATCAATACCTTCATGGCAGAAGGAATGACCTGTTCTGTCTGCTGATACGTTGTATGGTCTTGATACTGGCTGTGGGATTGCGTGGTATCATGGCTTTGCCATGTGCCTTGGTTGCTGCCGTTTGTCTGTTGCTTGCCCTCAAACTGCTGATGTGAGGTCTTTGCATCCTGCATCGTAAAGTCATCTGCATTTTGCTCCGACTTTTGCAGACTTACTTTCTGTGTATTGGGGCTTGGGCTCGTATTATCCCGCACACCACAAATTGGGCAGCCCAAACTTTCATCTAAAATTTCTTTCCCACACTTTGGACAAAAACTCATATCCATTCCTCCTTTACTTGCCTTGCCATCTCTTTTTACCAAAATATGTACCTACGTCCGCACCCTCCAGTATTTGGTGGATCACCTTCGGGTCTGCACCGTTTGCAATCACCATTGCGGCTCCTGTCTTTTCACAGATTTTCGCAGCCTCCAGCTTTGTCTGCATACCGCCCACACTGAATGCAGAGCCTTTGCCCCCTGCCATCTGCTCAATCTCATCTGTCACCTTTTCTACATAAGCAATGCGTTTTGCATCTGGATATTCCTTGGGATTTTGGTCATACAATGCATCAATATCCGTCAATAGCACAAGCAAATCCGCTTCCACCACCTCTGCAACCATTGCCGAAAGGCGATCATTATCCGAAAACTCAATTTCATACGTCGAAATGGTGTCGTTTGCATTGACAATGGGAATCACACCCATCTCAAAGAGCGTTTCAAATGTATTGTGCGTGTTGGTATATCGCTCTGCTTTGCCCATTTCTTCTTTTGTCAGCAAGATTTGTGCGACATTCTGATTATATCTGTCAAAAAAATTATGATAAATCTGCATCAACACCGCCTGCCCAACTGCCGCAGCTGCCTGTTTTTCTTTTGTAACGGTTGGACGTGACTCCATAGACATACGTACCGCACCTACACCAATGGCGCCACTTGTTACCAAAACCACATCCATCCCCCGATTACGCAAATCGGTTAATACCCATGCCAATTCTTCCATACGCTTGAGGTTGAGGCTGCCGTTTGGATAGGTAATGGTTGCCGTACCAACCTTCACGACAATGCGTTTGCACTGTCCGATGGCATTTATCATGATTGTTCCTCCTTCTGCTTGCTTTTTTCGGCAAATTTCAAACAACAAATAGATACAAAATCCCTGATTTTGACTTTTTTGTTTTCTTTTGTTCTCTTTTGAGTATACATCATTTTATGATGAAAAAAAAGGAATTTTTCCCTATAATTTTTATCTGCGCCATCCGTATTTCCATCCTTTTGCGCACCTTTTCGGATTGTGTCATGCATCAGATGCAACATGTATGGTATAAAAGCCTGTAAATTCCATATTCCGCTCGTATTCACCCATACAGATTCTGCCTTGATTTTTCTCAAAAAAAATGGAGGCATCTAAAAATAAATGAAAAAAGAGCATGTTGCTTGTGCAGTTTTTTATATTTCGCTTGGAAATCAGCAGAAATGATTTTGACACCTCCTTTTCTTTGTATGCTTTGCCCTTTTTATACTTTTGGCTCACAAAAATTTATATCAAAAAACATACAGAGTTCCAACAAGTTATACAATATATTGTGTTTTATTGTTTTTGAATTGCATTCACACACAATATGTGGTAAAGTATGTTACAACATTTGAGAAATAGAAACGGGGGAGTATATGATGTATGTCATCAAAAAAGATAACACCCATGAGCCTTGGAATGTACAAAAGGTGATTGTGGCTGTCAATAAATCCGCTTATCGTGCGTTGATTCAGTTCACACAGGAGGAACTTGACTTTATTTGTAAATATGTAGAGGAGAAAGCCATTGCACTGGGACAGGAAGGGATTCCCATTTCACAGATGCATAATATTGTGGAAAGCGCCTTGGAGCAAATCAAGCCCGAGGTTGCAAAAAGCTATCGTGATTATCGTAACTACAAACAGGACTTTGTCAAAATGCTGGATGAGGTATACAAAAAGAGCCAATCCATTATGTATATCGGGGACAAAGAAAACAGCAATACCGACAGCGCATTGGTATCCACAAAGCGTTCCTTGGTATTCAATCAGCTCAACAAAGAACTATATCAAAAATTCTTTATGACAACAGAGGAATTACAGGCTTGCCGTGACGGTTATATCTATATTCACGACATGTCCGCAAGACGTGATACCATGAACTGTTGTCTGTTTGATGTCAAAAATGTATTGACAGGCGGTTTTGAAATGGGAAATCTGTGGTACAACGAGCCAAAGACATTGAATGTTGCATTTGACGTCATTGGCGATATTGTACTTTCCGCAGCAAGTCAACAGTACGGCGGTTTTACCGTACCTTCTGTAGACCTGCTTTTAGAGCCGTATGCACAACGCAGCTATGATAAATTCTATCAGCGTTATATTGGTATGGGTTTGACACCCAAGGCAGCTGACCAAGAAGCAATGGCTGATATTCTCAACGACTTTGAACAGGGATTTCAGGGCTGGGAATATAAATTCAATACCGTAGCTTCCAGCCGTGGTGACTATCCTTTCATTACCATGACATTTGGTACAGGTACCGGCAAATTTGCAAAAATGGCTTCTATTTCCATGTTGGATGTTCGCAGAAAAGGCCAAGGCAAAAAAGAGTGCAAAAAACCTGTATTGTTCCCAAAGCTGGTATTTTTGTACGATGAAAATTTACATGGCAAAGGCAAAGAATTGGAAGACGTATTTGAGGCAGGGATTCTCTGCTCCTCCAAAACCATGTATCCGGACTGGCTTTCTTTGACAGGCGATGGCTATGTTTCCGATATGTACAAAAAATATGGTGCCATTATCAGTCCCATGGGCTGCCGTGCCTTTCTTTCTCCGTGGTACGAAGAAGGCGGTATGTATCCCGCAAACGAAAATGACAAGCCTGTATTTGTCGGACGCTTCAACATTGGCGCTGTCAGCCTGCATCTGCCTATGATTTACGCCAAGGCAAAACAGGAAAGCAAACCCTTTTATGAGGTATTGGACTATTATCTGGAACTGATTCGTCAGCTGCATATCCGTACTTATGCATATCTGGGTGAAATGCGTGCTTCTACCAACCCGCTTGCTTATTGTGAAGGCGGTTTCTATGGCGGGCATTTGGGGATTCATGACAAAATCAAGCCCCTGTTAAAGGCTGCAACCGCATCCTTCGGCATTACGGCACTCAACGAATTGCAGGAGCTGCACAACCAAAAATCTCTGGCAGAGGATGGACAGTTTGCCATTGATACATTACAGCATATCAATGACAAAGTCGCACAGTTCAAAGAGGAGGACGGTAATTTGTATGCCATTTACGGTACACCTGCGGAAAGCCTTTGCGGTTTGCAGGTAACACAGTTCCGTAAAAAATACGGCATCATCGAAAATGTATCCGACCGCCCTTATGTAAGCAATTCCTTCCATTGTCATGTCACAGAGGATTTGACTCCCATACAGAAGCAGGACTTGGAACAGCGTTTTTGGAACCTATCCAATGGCGGTAAGATTCAATATGTAAAATATCCCATCTCGTATAATCTGGATGCCATTCGTACATTGGTGCGTCGTGCAATGAAAATGGGCTTCTATGAAGGCGTCAATCTTTCTTTGGCATACTGCGACGACTGCGGTTATCAGGAGCTGGACATGGATGTATGCCCGAAATGCGGCAGCAGCAATCTGACAAAGATTGAACGTATGAACGGCTATCTGTCATACTCCCGTGTCAAAGGCGATACCCGTCTGAACAGTGCAAAAATGGCAGAAATCGCAGAAAGGAAGAGTATGTAAGATGCGGTATCACAACATAACCAAGGATGATATGCTCAATGGTGAAGGGCTGCGTGTGGTGCTTTGGGTATCCGGCTGTAATCATGGCTGTAAGGGCTGTCAAAATCCCATCACATGGGATGCCAACGAGGGTCTGCCCTTCGATGCGGCAGCAGAGGCAGAGCTGTTTGCAGAGCTGTCCAAAGACTATGTCAGCGGCATTACGCTCAGTGGTGGCGATCCGCTTTTTCCCGCACATCGGGAAGATATGACTGCATTGGTCAGACGCATCAAACAACGTTTCCCACATAAAAATATTTGGATGTATACCGGCTATTTATGGGAAGAAATCAATTCTCTGCCAATCATTGCAGATTTGGATGTACTCATTGACGGACGTTTTGTACAAGAGCTTTGTGATAAAAATTTGCATTGGCGTGGCAGCAGCAATCAGCGTATCATTGATGTAAAAAAATCATTGCAAATGGGTTCTCCCTATTTGTATGCAGCAGAATAAAGGAGTGCTATTGTGGAAACCATTAAAATCAAATATTTCAGCGACAACATCACAAAGCTGGACTATATCGGCGGAAAATCAGATTGGATTGATTTGAGAGCAGCAGAACCCGTTACAATGAAAGCCGGCGAATTTCGCCTGATTCCTTTGGGCGTTGCTATGCAGCTGCCTCAAGGCTATGAAGCGCACATTGTCCCTCGCAGCTCTACATTCAAAAATTTCGGCATCATACAAACAAACCATTGCGGCATCATAGACGAAAGCTATTGCGGCGATGACGACCAGTGGTATTTTCCGGCATACGCACTGCGTGATACGAGCATTGCATTGAATGATCGCATCTGTCAATTCCGCTTGTTTGCACATCAACCGCAAATCACATTTGATGAAGTACCTGTATTGGAAAATCAAAACCGTGGCGGCTTTGGCTCTACAGGAAAAAAATAAATGCGCATATCAAAAATGGTATCTCCTGTCTTGGAGATACCATTTTTTGCATACTATTTTTTCTTTTTTGCTTAACTTTGCAGGCTTTTGTAAAAACACCGCATCAAAGCTTTGCAACAAGCGCACTTTTTCAAAATCTTGTAGGGTATTGCTGCAATGCCCAAGCGCTTTGTCATCTTTTATGATATATTTGTTACCACACAAATACCGCTTTCTGATGGCAGATATTCCAGCTGTACTGTGCTGCCAACATCCTTTTTCAATATGTCAAGATGTTTCTTCGCTTCAATTTCAAATAGCTCCTCTCGACCTTCCAGCATGATATAATAATACGATGTCCCTTCCGAAACAATATCTTTCATGCGTACAATCTTTCCCTCCAGCTTGCTTTGTTCACCGTGAGGTGTTGCATCAATCCCGCTGCTGGACATCAGATTGCGATATACCTTTTCACACGCTGCAACAGAGTCGCCAATGGCAACAATATGATATTTCTCAATATTTACCATCGCATATTTCTTTACAAGACCTGCTGCATCTTTCAAAGAAAGGAAGTAGGTTGGTTCATCCGCAATATTGAGCAGTATCGGGAATGTTGCTTTGTATCCCAAATGCTGTACCTCCCCTTCTGCGGAAGCCATTGCGGAAATTTCCTTCGCACCGGAAATCTGATAGTAATTCGTTTCCTTGGTACGGGAGTTCATCAGTACAAAACCGACAATGGATTCATCACTGCCAATACTTGTCACACCTGTGTATACCCATACGTCGTCATCCAGCGCAATGTAGTTGTAGCCCTCTGTGGTCTGTAAACAGCCTTTTTGCCCAAACATACTGTTGATCCATCCGTTTTGCAGCGTACCATAATAATTATATTGCTCTACCAAAAGTGACGCATCATATACCTTGTCTACCCATTGCGGAACATCCGCAACATCATAATATTCATGTGCGCCTGTAATGGCATCCACCAGAATGATTCCCTGAATATCTGTACCGCCAAATAGCCCAATGGTCTTTGTTTCTACCGCACATACCCAGTATGGATTGCCTTTGTCATCCACTTCAAAATTGCTGCTGCGTACCATCGCTGTGGGATATGCAAAACGTACATGGCGATAGAGATTTCTGCCAAAGTGTTCAAACGGCGAGTAACGAATCCCCTTGCCATCTGCCAAACGTACCAAGTCCACATCCTGCGTCGTCATATCAATATTCATATATGCAGGAACCCCTGTGCTTCGATTGGTAAACCATTTGATTAAGTCCCCATATTTTAATGGTGTCACACGCACCGGCTTTTCATTCAAATTGATCTGATTGTAATAATCACTGACCTCATATTGCGATACCATATCTACCATACTGCCCATTTCACGCTCTGCCAGTCTTGCGGCAGAATCACTGTCCAGTACAGGAATTTGATTGTAGTTTACTTCATGAATATCCTCTGCAAAATCCCCCGTTTGCACCTGAAGCAATTTACAATACGCAGATGCACGCAAAATCGGCGAGGACATCAATACCCCGATGCCATAGAACACCGCAATGGCAATTGGCACCATAAACAGCAGCTTCCATTTTTTTTGCCCTTGTACAACCTCGCCTTCTACTCTTTGACGAAAAATCATTGTCTTTGCAATCGTCCAAAAATTCAGCACAATCGCAATTGCTATCATTGCCAATACAAAAATCCAGCTTTCGTTGCTGTGGATATTCAAGGGTGGCAGATAGTAATAGTACATCCCAGCCCAAACGAGCAATGTCAATATGGGCGAAATCCATTTCCTTTTCATATACATTCATCTCCTTTTTTGTGGCATCTCCACACACGCCTCCTGTGGAGATTGTTTTTGGAAGAAGAAAGGATCTCCTTTGCCGATAAACAAAAGGGTTCAAATTTTGTCAGAACACGGCGTAGACATAAAATCCGTGAATTTCCTAATAATTCTCATCATTATGCCCTTTACATATCTTCTCCAATTCATTATACTATACTATAATCCAAAGAAATTGTATAGGAGTTCTCAGCAAAACAAATTATTTTTTATAAAACAACCATAGATCCTATGTAGTACCAGACCATAACACCTCTTTTGAGGCATAGACAATAGAAGGATGTGAAAACATGAAAATCGAAAAAGTAAGCGATACCCAATTAAAGCTCACACTCACAAAAGCCGATTTAACCGAACGCAACATCCAGTTGGAAGATCTCATCCGACCGGGTGAAAAAACACAACAGCTGTTCCACGATTTGATGGAGCAGGCAATGGAAGAATTTGATTTTGTTGCAGAAAACACACCGCTGATGGTAGAGGCTGTTCCGGTTGGCTTGGATGGTATCATGATTATTGTAACAAAGGTAGAAAACAAGGAAAAAGGCGACAATTCTTTGGATTTGTTTGCACAGGCAAAAGAGCTGCGTCGCTACAAAAAGAAGCCTCTCTCTACAGAAGAAAATATGCATGCAGTACAGGAGGATGTGCTGGTGTACTCCTTTACGCAGCTGGATGATGTCATTGACCTGTCTGTACGATTGGAGGATCAGTTCCACGGAACCTCTTCCCTCTACAAAAACGAAGGACAGTATTTCCTTGTGTTACAGGGCAATACATACACCACAGAAGAAACACTCGATGAGCTGGAAGTATTGCTGGATGAATATGGTACAAAGCATGTATCCTCCCCCTTGGCAAAATACTATCTCAACGAGCATGGAGAAGTACTGATTGCAGAAGATGCGGTTTACGCACTGCATGATGCATTCGGTAAGGCATAATTGGGTATATCAAAAAGACTGCCGTTTTTCTGAAGAAAGCTTCCAAAAACGACAGTCTTTTTTCTTTTACTCCTCTAGCGTAATTTCACGCAAATAACGATACAATGGAATCATACATTCCCATTTCTGTAATATATCTGCTACCAAATCCTCTGAAAACAGCAGTGCATCTATGCAACGACGCTCCACCACCAATTCCAGACTTTTGCGGTCATACCACTGCATGATCTCTGGGGCATATGGCACCTTTCTTTGTGTACGCTTATATTTCTCACCTAAGAGCTTGTACCCGTTTTGCTCCAGCAAGCCCTCTATGATGCCCGCAAAAAGCTCCGGCGCAGCATCAATGCGCTTGCGGAACATACGCATATATTGCGGACTATTCTCATAAAATCCCATACCGGATACATATCCCTCCGGCATCAGCTCAAAGTAAAACACCGGACGTTGCTTCCACTGTGTCCCGCTGAGCATAGGCTCTTTGAGTACCATCCATCTTCTGGCACGATACGGGCTTTTATCCTTGGAAAACCGTATATCCCGATTGATGCGTGAAATGGCAGTATCCACAGAAATATCCGGATGTGCCCTTTGAAATCTCTCCAACAGCACAGCCGTCAACGCTTCAAAAGGTTCTTTGAGGAGCGTTATATAACGGTTTCGATTCTCTGTCATCCATTGCTTATTGTTATTCATACGCAATTCCCATAAAAAATCTATTGTTTCCGGCGTAAAACCATAAAAATTCTGTGCGATTGTTTTCACCTTCTTTTCTGATTTGTTTGTAAAATCTGCATGGAATACTTACAAAAGCACATTGCGAGCCATCGTTTTCTTTGCATCATTCTTTTCTTTGATCGAGCTGCGCCTGTATTTCCGCTTTTCATCCAATCTCTCTTGCCACTACCACAAACCGCCCATTCTCCACATCATTGTCACAGGTAGAAAGCGTCAGAAGTTTGTCACCATACGCAGCCGTAACACCTGTAGCATACAATGCTTTGTCCTGATAATTTTGTATTGCATTTTCATAATCCGCATTATCTACGGCATCAATAAAATTGTAATACTTAAAGCAAGTTTCATCTGACAGATAAACACGGTCATAAAAAGCTGCCAATACCTCATACGATCTCGTTTCATATAATGTATCAAAGCAAATGATGGGATGTTCTTTCCAATATTTTTCACTTCTATAATTCCATATGGAGCCAAACATGGTTCCATTCTTCATATTATGTCCATACAGGATTTGATTATCACTGTCATCTGTACAGCGGTAATCCATAAATATTGTGCCGGAACTGCTGTATTCCTCATCCATATTCCGTCGCAAATATTTTTCCGGATCTTCCGGCGTATGCATAACAGGATAGTTCACTGTGGTATCTTTGATTTGAATCCAGCCGTACAGTTCTGTTTCCTGTTCTGCCAACGCTCTATACTGTGGAAGTATTGCAGATTCTGTTTCTTCCGGTATGGACTCTTGCAAAACGGATTGTTCTATATTGACAGCAATTTCTTCCAAGCGGTTTTGATTCTGCTCCAATTCTTTTCTTTCATTCCAAGCCATCATACCAAAACAAACACCAGCGATGCTGCATACAATGGAAATCGCGACTGTGGGGAATGATTGCATCTGTGATATTTTTGTAATGATTTTGTGAAAAGGAAAAAATCTCAAACCACATCACCCCTGTATTTCCTTTGTTTATGGGATTTCAGAAAAACGACTGCAAAATTCTGCCGTCGTCTTTCCAAAATATGATTTTGACACATATCTATGTATTCCTTACTTTTTGGAACTTCTCATCCTACCCCATATTAACAAACATACCGCACATCCAAAAGAGAGCAAGCTGAGCAGCGTCCAGCGCAGGATATGGGTTTCATCATGTGTCTTTGGAAGCGCATCCGGTTGTCCATGCTGATTGGGTGTATCCAGCTGACTTGGCGTGTCCACTTTCCTTGGTATATTCGGCTGGTTGGGTGTATCCGGTTTCTTTGGTGTATTTGGTATATCGGATATATCCGGTGTATTTGGTGCTGGTCTATCCGGTGTATTCGTTGTCGGTCTATCTGGTGTATTCGGTGTCGGTCTATCCGGTGTATTCGGTGTCGGTCTATCCGGTGTATTCGGTGTCGGTCTATCCGGTGTAT
>JAHHTW010000038.1 GCA_020024265.1 Anaerotignum sp.
TACATAAGGCAAGTACAAGAGTTTGGGCTGGAAAGACCTTGGGGCTTTGCCCCAATTCCCCACAAGGGAGTTCCTCCCTTGACCCGTTGTTGGGGCTTTGCACCAAGCCCCAAAGGGGGAAAAAGCGGATATACATAAGGCAAGTACAAGAGTTTGGGCTGGAAAGACCTTGGGGCTTTGCCCCAACTCCCCACAAGGGAGTTCCTCCCTTGATCCACCTGTCCCTGCCCTTTCTGCCAAAGCAGTGTTTTGTAAAAACACTGCTTCTAAAAGTTTTGCTCAAGCTTTTTCAAAAGCTTGCAGGGTTTGGGACAGCGTCCCAAGGTCTTACAGATCTTGCGGTTTTACAAGAAAGGAAGTGTGAGCCATTTCTATTTTGACGCACGTTTCGGATTTTATCATACCTGTCACGGTATTTTTCATTGTGTGTGTGGGTGCATTACATAAAATCAATCTGTATGAAGCCTTTCTGGAAGGGGTTCGGGAAGGTCTGCATACTGTTGTAGATATTTTGCCAACACTCATTGCACTGATGGTAGGGGTAGAAGTCATGCGTGAAGGCGGGTTATTATCGCTTTTGACACACCTGCTTGCACCGCTTTCTGCCTTTGGTCTGCCTTCTGAGCTGATTCCGCTTACATTGGTACGCTTAGTATCATCCTCTGCGGCAGTGGGACTTTTAACCGATTTATTCGCCACCTATGGTCCGGATTCGTTTCTTGGACGTGTGGCATCTGTCATGATGTGTTGTACCGAAACCGTGTTTTATACCATGAGTCTATATTTCCTGTCCGTACATGT
Organism: Anaerotignum sp.; assembly: GCA_020024265.1. Taxonomy (GTDB): domain Bacteria; phylum Bacillota; class Clostridia; order Lachnospirales; family Anaerotignaceae; genus Anaerotignum. The sequence continues at coordinate 802 of JAHHTW010000038.1, forward strand.
AACCAAAACACGGCACACCCTCTTTTGCGCTCTGGTGGCAAACTTCTGCGGTGTGGCTATGGCATTATTCTTGGTATCACATATGTTTTAAGTCCTTGGGGCTTTGCCCCAATACCCCACAAGGGACTTCCTCCCTTGACCTGCTATAAAAGGCGTATGGGATACCCCATACGCCTTTGCTCTATCTCTTGCAGTTTTTATCCCTTCACCTCTTGCCCGTACCATTTCTTCCTAAGCAGTGTTTTGTAAAAACACTGCTTCTAAAAGTTTTGATCAAACTTTTTCAAAAGTTTGCAGGGTTTGGGACGGAGTCCCAAGGTCTTAGGTCTGAAAAAAATAAGACCATCTGCAATACAGATGGTCCTACCGAATTCTGATTTTATTTGCCTTGGAGCATTTTCTTTACAAAATTACCAACAATCTTGTTATCAGCACGGCCTTTGACCTTTGGTGTAACAATTGCCATAACCTTGCCCATATCTTTCATAGTAGCTGCACCGCTTTCTGCTACAGCCTCTACAACGATCGCTTGAATTTCTTCTTCACTTAACTGCTCTGGAAGGTAACTCAATAAAATTTCGATTTCTTTGTTTAATTTTTCAATCAAATCCTGTCTGCCGCTTTTTTCATAGTCCGGCAGAGAATCTCGACGACTTTTCAACTGTTTGGAGATTACATCTATAATCCCTTCTTCGTCAAGCTCGACTTTTTTGTCCTTTTCGATTTGCAAAATGCCGGAACGAATCAGCTGTACGGTATCCTTACGTACCGTATCCTTCTCCTTCATGGCTGTTTTCAAATCTGCAAAGAGCACATCCTTTAATGACATAACCATCATCCCTTTGTGCGAAAAAAATTATTTGAATTTACGTTTTCTGGCAGCTTCGGATTTCTTTTTGCGTTTTACGCTGGGTTTGTCATAATGCTCTCTTTTGCGTACTTCGCCCATGATACCGTCTCTGGCACATGTTCTTTTGAAACGGCGCAGTGCGCTGTCCAAGGATTCATTTTCTTTAACTTTTACCTCTGACATAATTTTCCCTCCCTCCAGATGCGAGATTCGTGCAGGAAAAATAGGAAAATTTCCTTTTTACCATACATTTTAGAATTATACACAAAAACCGCCTTGTCGTCAACACCAATATGGCGAGAATACTGAAAAAATTCAGAATTTCTCGCCTTTTGCCCCTTTGGGTTCGTTTTGACCGCTTTGGATATTTTACAGTTCTATGATTTCTGCATTTGCAACAGCATCTGCAATGTGCTGATCCAAATTTGTCAATTTCTTTTCAATGCGTTCAATCACATGCAGTCTTGGCTTAATCTGCGGATGCTTTGCCACAAAAATGGTACAGCAATCCTCATAGGGGCGGATCGAAATATCATACGTCCCAATCTTTGTACCAATATCAATGATTTCCTGTTTGTCCATACCTGCCAAAGGACGCAGCACAGGCATATTGCATACCGCATTGATGGCATAAATCCCCTGCATGGTCTGGCTTGCCACCTGCCCCACGCTCTCGCCTGTAATCAGGCTCCATGCCTCATCTTGAACCGCAATCTGCTCTGCCGCACGCATCATGGCACGTTTGAGATGAATCGTCAGCTTATCGTGCGGGACATTGTCCAAAAGATACAGCTGCAAGTCTGTAAAGGGTACGACATAGAGCTTAAATTCACCCGTAAAGTCCGCAATACGCTTTGCCAGATCAATGACTTTTTGTTTTGCCCATTCACTGGTATACGGGGGGCTGTGGAAGTATACACCCTCTACCTCTACGCCACGCTTTGCCATCATCCAAGTCGCTACGGGGCTGTCGATACCGCCGGAGAGCAGAGAAACGCCCTTTCCGGAACTGCCGTAGGGCAAACCGCCGTATGTCTTTATGATTTGGGAATAGAGATAAATGCGGTTGCGCACCTCTACATATAACGTGACATCCGGATTTTTGACATCTACCGTCATATTGGGCATACGATCCAAGATATACTCCCCAACATCTGCCGCAATCTCCATAGATCCCATAGAAAAGCCCTTATTGGAGCGACGTGCGCTCACCTTAAACGTCATCTGTCTGTCGCCGTATACCGCTTTCATATGCTGATATGCCTCTGCACGAATGGCTTCGATCGTCATATCCGCAATCCGCAGCGCCGGGCAAACGGCAACCAGACCGAAAATAGGCATCACCTTTGCCATCACCGCATCATAATCCATTTCCCCGCCACGGTCTTCCACAATCAAACGACCGGGGTCACGTACCACATAAAAATCGCCTATGGGATCTAAATTTCTGCGGATGGTTTTGATGAGGCGATTGATAAACAAAAATTGGTTATCGCCACGCATGGCAATTTCACCATATTTCACAAGCATTACTTTTTCTGCCATATCTTTTCTCCTTATCTTTCCCGATTGATTCTGCGCAAAAATGGCACACTTTCCTCCAAAGCACGCAGACAGGTTTCTGCTTCTTCTACCGTATTATACCGGCTAAAGCTAAAGCGTATCGCACCCTCGATTTGCGCAAAGGGCAGTCCCATTGCTGTCAGTACCGGACTGCCCACCTTTTTGCGGCTGTCACAGGCAGAGCCTGCGGAAACAAAAATCCCCTTGCTCTCCAGCGTATGCAAAAGTACCTCGCTGCGCAATCCTTTGAATGTCACGTTCAATACATAAGGGCTGTCCTCTTGCAAGCCGACACCGTTTACCTGTGTATCCGGCATTGCAAGAATCCCGTCCATCAATGTTTTTTTCACTTTTTTGATTTGTTCAATATTTTCTTTCATATGGGCAAATGCCGCTTCTGCCGCTACGCCAAGCGCTGCGGCACCTGCACCGTTTTCCGTACCGGCACGCTGCCCCTTTTGCTGTCCGCCACCCAGAATCAACGGCTTTACCTTCAGCCCCTTTCGCATGTACAGCATACCCACACCCTTTGGTCCATGAATTTTATGTGCGCTCATGGTCAAAAGGTCAATGTGCATTTTATTGACATCAATGGGATATTTGCCAAATGCCTGTACAGCATCTACGTGAAAGAGTGTATTGGGGTTTTTCTCTTTGATGATGCGTCCGATTTCTGCGGCATTTTGTACCACGCCTGTTTCATTGTTGACCAAGATCACGCTGACCAATATGGTATCGGGGCGTATGGCTGCGGCAAGCTCCTGTGCAGAAATGCGCCCCTGTGCGTCTACACCAAGCCATGTGACCTCATAGCCCTTTTGCTCCAAAGCCTTCATGGGGTTTTTGACTGCCGGATGCTCAATCTGTGTGGTAATCATATGCTTACCGTTTCTCTGATAGCCTTCTGCTGTGCCATAGATTGCCCAGTTATCCCCTTCCGTACCACCACTGGTGAAATAGATTTCTTCCGCATTGGCACGGATGCCATTTGCCAAGATCTCCGATGCCCTGCGGATTTCCTTTTCCACCTCCAGCCCCAGCACACTGACGGATGCGGGATTGCCATACTTTTCGCAAAGCATCTCTGTCATTTTTTCTGCTGCCTTTGGCATACATCTTGTGGTTGCAGCATTATCAAAGTAAATCATATTTTTCTCTCCTTACCCAAGCTCGTAGAGCAGTATTGCGATGGTTGTCATGCCGGCTGTTTCTGTACGCAATATACGCTTACCCAGCGTGACACACTGCACACCGTTTTGCTGTGCCAGTGCAATCTCCTCCTCGGCAAAGCCGCCCTCCGGTCCTATGAAAACACCAATGCTCTGTCCCGAAAACGCTTTGACAATGGCATGCAAATCCCGATCCTGCTCTTTTTCATACAAAATGACTGCCAAGTCCAAAGCCTTTGCCTCCTGCACTGCCTGCGCAAATGTCAGTACGCTTTGCCCCATTTGGGGAATGATGCCACGTCCGCTTTGCTTTGCGGCGGCTTCGGCAATCTTTTGCCAGCGTTCGATTTTCCTGCCCTCTTTTTTATCCAGCTTGACAATGGCACGTGTGGTTGCTACAGGTACGATTTTCACCACACCCAGCTCCACGCATTTTTGGATAATCCATTCCATTTTATCCGCCTTTGGTAAGCCCTGATACAATGTAATCTGTGTTTTTGGCTCTGCCTGAGAGGGCGTCTTTTGCAGTATTTTGGCACACACGCCATCGTCTAGGGATGTGATCTGACAAAGATAGTCCATCCCCTTGCCGTCGCACAGTACGATTTCTTCGCCAATCCTTGCTCGCAGCACGGTCTTGATGTGTTTTTCATTCTCTCCGAAAAACTGCACCTGCATGGACTGCTCCTGTATTTCTGATTGCTCCACAAAAAATTTCGGCATACATCATCCCTCATAGCGTGTGGCAATCGCTGCCCAGCTTTCCTTCTCTTTGATGTCAATGACGGTGAACTTCGCCTCTGCCAAAGCATCCAGTACATCCTGCTTACGCTCCAATATGATGCCGCTGCAAAGGAAAATCCCTGCTTTTTTGATATACTCCGGTACCTGTTTTGTCAGTGCAATGATGATATCTGCCACAATGTTTGCTACAACAATATCGTAATTTTTGCCACGATAGCTTTCTTGCAGGGCTTCGTCGTCCAACACATTGCCTGCCGCTACATGATAGCGTTCTCTTGCAATTTGGTTGCGGTCGCTGTTTTCATATGCAATACGGATGGCATTGGGATCAATATCCACGGCATCCGCATGCTCTGCGCCCAAAAGCAATGCGGCAATAGACAGTATCCCACTGCCACAGCCAAGATCCAATACGGTATCCCCTGTCTGTACATATTTTTCCAAAAGCTCCATACAAAGCTGTGTGGTTTCATGTGTACCGGTGCCAAAGATATGCCCCGGATCAATTTGCAATACAATTTTATCGGTTTGCTCTGTCAGGCTTTCCCATGAAGGCTTAATCATCAGCTTCTCACCGACGGCAAAGGGCTTGAAATATTTTTTCCAGTTATTCGCCCAATCCTCCTCTGCCACATTTTTGATGGTAAGCTGCAAAGAGCCAAGGTCGATTTCTTTTTCTGTTGCCTGCACGCTTTGGAGCATACCGGTAATCTGTGCCAGCTGTTCTCTGCCATAGACATTATCCCGCACGAAAAATGTAATGCCTGTTTTCTCGTCCTTTTTGTCCTCCACCAGCTCGTCTGCGATATAGTCCCATTCTCTATTGGGGTTTTCCAAAAACTCTGTAAAATCTCTGGCATCGTGTATCATCAGTCCGGTCAGTCCGCAAGCGTACATGACGCCTTCGATCGGCTCCAGACCGTCTGTTGAGGTTTCCACAAATGCCTCTATCCACTGCTCCATTTTTCTCTGCTCCTTTCTGTAAAAAGCCGGCACACGCCACAGCAGGAAACATCCCCTGCATGTACGATGCCGGCTCCTTTGTCTGAAGCGCCACAACAACAAATGGTGTGCTTTGCTTACTTATTTTTTCCTTCGTACATCCGGCAAACCTCATAGTAGCTTTCCGGTGTGCCAATATCATAACATTCGCCGGAGAATGCGTAGGCATACACATCCTTACGCTGATACAGCCATGCCGGAAAATTCCCCGGTGCATCCGGATTATTGCCCTGTGCAAGGTATTCCAAAATCATAGGTACGGTGTCCCGATGATACAGATAGGTTGCAAACACTGCCATATCGGATTTTGGCTCCTCGGGCTTTTCTTCGATGTCAATGACTTTCCCGTTTTCGTCCAAAAGCGCAACACCAAACTGCTTGAGTTCTTCTCTGTTTTCCCACTTCTTGACACAAACACAGTCACAATTCTTTTCTTTGTAATATGCTACATAATCCTTCAAGGAATAGGTAAAGAAATTATCCCCTGCAATGACAAGCAATTCATCATCCAGTTGTTTTTGCGCAATGACAAAGCCCATATCGCCGACAGCACCTTTTTTCCCACCATCACTCGTGGTACCATCGTCGATGACTTCAATGGGGAGTGTTCCGGGTGCGGTTTCTGCCCATTTTTGAAAATCCGGCGCAAAACGGCTGTTGGATACCACATAAATGAAATCCATTTCGGAAATGGTATTGAGTTCTTCCACAATATAGTCAATGATGGGTTTGTTATCAATCGGAAGCAATGCCTTTGCTGTATTGATGGTCAAAGGATATAATCTGGTAGCGTAGCCAGCTGCCAATATGATTGCTTTCATGAAATCACATTCCTTTCAGATTCTTCCCTGCTTGTGCAAACAGACAGTCGCAAATCGTCTGCATCTGTTTTGGCAGAGGTGCTGTCATGGTCTTGCCATACAAATGGGAAAGCAGACCGTTTTCCTCTTTCCATACCACACGATTGGCATGTAAGCATTGATGGGATACGGCGAATTTTGCACGCACAGATTGGTTGACCTGTGCATCCCCATACTTACGGTCGCCCCAAATGGGATGACCAATCGCTGCCAAATGCGCACGCAGCTGGTGCGTTTTACCGGTGATGAGCTGCATCTCCAAAAGGGTACACTCTGCGGTATGTGCAAGCGGACGATAGCGTGTGCAAGCCTTTTGATACCCTGCTTTTTCTGTTTGACTGGTACGCACCTGATTGTGTGCCTCATCCTTGGAAAGATAGAGCGCAATCTCGCCCGGTGCGTCAATCACGCCGGATACCAATGCAATATAATATTTCTCAATATGTTTTTGACGAATGGCAGCATTGACAGCCTGTACCCCCTGCAATGTTTTGCCTGCAATCACAAGCCCGCTGGTATTGCGGTCTAAACGGTTGCAGGTTGCCGGTGTAAATGTGGTATCCGACTGCGGTGTATACTGCCCTTTTTCATGGAGGTAATACAAGATCTGGTCGATGAGCGTATTGCGCTCGTCATCCTTTTGCGGATGCGTGAGCAAACCTGCCGGCTTGCTCACCACAAAAATATCATCATCCTCATAAACAATTCCAAAATGACGCTCTGCAACAGGCAGTTTTTTTTCTTCCATAAAGCCTGCCATGGTTTCCTCCGACAGATACATCTGTAAGGTATCCCCTGCACAGAGCAGCTCCGCACCCTCTGCCTTTGCATTGTTATACTTAATGCGTTTTTTGCGCAGCATTTTATATACAAAGCTCTTGGGCGCTTTGTTGAAATATTTGCAAAGGTATTTATCCAGTCTTTGATTTGCCTCGTTTTTTGTTATCCTGACTTCCTTCAATGTTTTGGCTCCTTAGCTGTGAATCCATGCCAAGTATGCACTGATGAAATCATCAATATCACCATCCATCACAGCACCGATATTTCCGGTTTCTGCTCCGGTACGGTGATCCTTGACCATGGTATATGGCATAAATACATACGAACGAATCTGGCTGCCCCAGCCGATTTCTTTGACATCGCCACGGATTTCTGCCAGTTTCTGCATCTGTTCTTCGATTTTGAGTGCCAGCAGTTTACTTTTGAGCATCTTAAACGCACGTTCTTTGTTGCTGAACTGGCTTCGTTCATCCTGACACTGTACCACAATTCCGGTGGGGAAGTGTGTGATACGGATTGCGGAGGATGTTTTATTGATATGCTGCCCGCCGGCACCACTTGCACGATAGGTATCAATACGGATATCATCGTTATTGATTTCGATTTCGTTATCGTTTTCGATCTCCGGCATAACATCGCAGGAGGCAAAGGACGTATGCCGTCTGCCTGAGCTGTCAAAAGGGGATACACGCACCAGACGATGGATGCCCTTTTCGGATTTCAAATAGCCATAAGCGTTTTCGCCATTGACCTGAATGGTCACGGACTTGAGTCCGGCTTCGTCGCCATCCAGCATATCCAAAAGCTCTACCTCAAAGCCTGCCTTTGCTGCCCATTTGGTGTACATGCGGTAGAGCATGTTTGTCCAGTCACAGGCTTCTGTACCGCCTGTGCCGGCATGGAGAGTGACAATGGCATTGTTTCTGTCGTACTCGCCATCCAGCATGGTGGATACATGCAGCTGCTCGTATTCATGCAGGAAGGAATCGTTCATTTCCTTTACTTCTTCGTAGATGCTCTCATCGGATTCCTCAATGCCCATTTCAATGAGTGTGAGAATATCTTCGTACTTTGTTACCAAATTTTCATAATTGGCAACCTTTGTTTTCAGCCCCTTGAGCTGTTGTAATGTTTTCTGGCTTTTCTGCATATCGTTCCAAAATTCGGGATCGGCAGAAAGCTCCTCCAATTCGGCTATCTTTTCTTTCGCACCAGCGACGTCAAAGTGAAGCCCCCATTTCCTCTAATTTTTCGTCGTAAGCAGACAGCCCAAGACGGATCTGTTCTAATTCGAACATGCAAAATCAACTCCTTTATAAATAAAAAGATTTTTGTATTTTCTGCAAGACCTTGGGACACTGTCCCAAACCCTGCAAAACCTTGGGACGCTGTCCCAAACCCTGCAAAACCTTGGGACGCTGTCCCAAACCCTGCAAGGGGTTTCACCCCTTGACCCATTTTTTGGGGCGCTGCCCCAAACCCCATAGGGATGGGGTATGGGATAGCATAGGGACGGTATACCATACCTTTGCTTCCTCCCCTTTGTTTTCTGCTGTTTGCAGCAGAAAGCAAAAGAATGGGTCAAGGGACGGTGTCCCTTGTGGGGTATTGGGGCAAAGCCCCAAGGTCTTTC
>JAHHTW010000039.1 GCA_020024265.1 Anaerotignum sp.
GGCTTTCCTCTGCGCTTTGCTTTGCCTGCTGTAATTGCTTCACCTGTTCTTGCAGCTTGGCTAATTCCTGCTCTTTCTTTCTGATCTCGTTGCGATATGTTTCTTCTGATTTTGCTTTTTCCTGCTGCAACAATTCTATTTGCATGGATATTGCTTCTCGACCTGCCTGTGCTTCCAACGCTTTCAATTTATGCTCTTCCATGTCATTTTCCAAAAGAATTGTTTTTTCCATTTCCTTGAAATATTCATCTGCAACATTGATTGCTGTCAAAACATAAGCCAAACTGTTATCCAATGCCACTGCCTTAGATACTTGACGAATTTCTGCTGTTTTTTGTTCAATATAATTTACAATTTCCTGTATGTGTTCTTCCGATTCCTGCCCCATCAGATTGATTGTCTTTCCATTGATTGTAATTTTCACTTTATTTTTCACGATGGTTTGCACACTCCTTCGCTTCTATTTTGCTGGCATTTGATTTTTCTCTATCTATAGGACTGCTGTTCATTGTCATGAAAGCGTTTTCATACCTTTTCCTTTATTGCTGTTATTATATCATAAATATTACACATGAGAAAATCTTTTTTCCAACAAAACAACCCCCACACCGTATAAACGGATGTGGGGGAAGAAATGTGTTTTCACAGGAAAATCACGAATTATTTGCAGTTTTCTTCTGCGTATTTATAACCCAATTCAAATGCTTTTTTGTTATTGGGGATAAATTTTGCTTTGCCGCCTTCAAATACATGAGCGAATGTATCATCCATGCCATCTACTTTTACAGCATGTGTAGCATAAACAACTGCACCCAGCATAACCAGGTTTGCCAGCTTAAAACCACCAAATGCATCTGCTGCAATTTTGTTTGCAGGGATTTCATATACTTTTACACCATCTGCAACCTGAACGTTGTTCATATGGCACAGGTCAGCATTGATTACCAATGCGCCACCAGCTCTTACAACAGGAGCAAATTTATCCAAAGAAGGCTGATTCAGTGCTACAACACAGTCAGCATCTTTTGTGATAACAGGAGAACCGATACCTTCTTCAGAGATGATAACGTTTACGTTCGCTGTACCACCACGCATTTCAGGGCCGTAAGAAGGACACCAAGATACTTCTTTGCCTTCCAACATACCAGAGTAAGCCATAATCTTACCCATCAACAAAGAACCCTGACCACCAAAACCTGCAATGATAGAAGAAAATGTACTCATATTATTTGCCCTCCTCTGCTGTGATGTCTTTGAATACGCCAAGAGGATAGTAAGGAATCATTTTTTCTCTTACAAATTCCATAGCCTGTACAGGAGTCAAACCCCAGTTTGTTGGGCAAGTAGAAACAACTTCGACGAATGTGAAGCCCAAGCCCTGCTTCTGAATTTCAAATGCTTTTTTGATTGCTTTTTTTGCAGCTGCAACCTGAGCAGGTGTGGAGATACTTACTCTTTCGATGTAAGCAGGCCCTGTCAGTGTAGCCAGCATTTCGGAAACACGTAAAGGGTTACCGTTGATCTTTGGATCACGACCTTTTTGTGCTGTTGTAGCTTTCATGCCGGGCAGTGTAGTAGGAGCCATCTGACCACCAGTCATACCATAGATACCATTGTTGATGAAGATTGTTGTAATCTTTTCACCTCTGGCAGCAGCATGTACGATTTCACATGTACCGATGGAAGCCAAGTCGCCGTCGCCCTGATATGTCATAACGATTTTATCGGGATGTACTCTCTTGATGCCTGTAGCTGTAGCAGGAGCACGACCGTGTGCACACTGAATTGCGTCAAAGTTGAAGTAATTATTTGCAAATACTGCACAACCTACGGGAACACAAGAAATTGTATTTTGCAGTTCGTTCATTTCTTCCAGTACTTCTGCTACCAGTCTATGAACGATACCATGTGCACAACCAGGACAATAATGCAATTTAACATCTGTTAAACCTTTTGTTTTTTCAAATATAACTGCCATTATTTGTCACCTCCCATTACTTTTTTACCGAATTCAACGATTTCATCTACGGAAGGTACATTACCACCTGTTCTGCCGTAGAATTCTACTTTGTTTTTATCGTTACAAGCATATGCAACGTCGGGCATCATCTGACCCATGGACATTTCTACATCCATATATTTTTTCAACTTACCGTCCCATTTGTCGAAAGCTTTTTGAGGGAAAGGCCAAAGTGTTTTTGGTCTGAGCATACCAACCTTAAAACCTGCTTCTCTCAGGTAGCCGATTGCTGTTCTAACAACTCTGGAAGCTGTACCATAGGAAACAAATGCATATTCTGCATCATCCAGAAGGTATTCTTCCCAGTCCTGTTCATTTGCAACAATCTTTTCATATGTTTCAAAATGTTCATGGTTCCATGCTTCACAGTCATCCGGATCGATTACCAGGTTTTTGATGTTATGTCTTTCGCCATCGCCTTTGCCTGTCAATGCCCATGTCTTTTCAGGGATGCCTTCTCTGCGAACATAGTTGAATTCAACAGGTTCCATCATCTGACCAATCAGACCGTCTGCCAAAATGACAACAGGTGTACCATACATATCTGCGATATCGAATGCTTCCATAACCATATTTACTGCTTCCTGTACAGATGCAGGTGCCAGTACTACTGTATGATAGTCACCATTGGAACCGCCTTTTACTGCCATATTATAGTCAGCCTGACCGGGCTGAATGGTACCCAGACCTGGGCCACCTCTCATCATGTTGATGATAACTGCTGGTAAGCTTGCGTTTGCAATATAGCCCAAGCCTTCCTGTTTCAGAGCAATACCTGGAGAAGAAGAACTTGTCAGAACTCTTGCACCAGCTGCTGCTGCACCATAAACCATATTAATTGCAGCCACTTCAGATTCAGCCTGAACAAATGTGCCACCAACTTTGGGTAATTCATTGGATAAATATTCGGGTACTTCGCTCTGAGGAGTGATAGGGTAGCCGAAGAAATATCTGCAACCTGCCTCAATCGCTGCTTTACCAACTGCTTCGTTGCCTTTCATTAAAACCTTTGCCATTGCATTTCCTCCTCTCTATTAATCGAGCTTTTCTACGATAATTGCACAATCTGGACACATTTTTGCACAACTTGTACAAGCGATACAATCTTCGCTAATCATTTCTGCGGGGTTATAGCCTGCAGGATTGATTTTTTCTGTCGAAAGAGCGAGCACACTCTTTGGACAAACAGATACGCAAAGGCCACAGCCTTTACAAATATCTTCGTTGATAATTACTCTACCTTTTGCCATTCGAAATACACCTCCATAAGTATTGGAATTTACATCCAGGCTTTCCTCATATAAAACTTCATAGGGAATAATTGCCCAGCAAGTCCTTCTGGCACCGCCTCTGTGAGCAATTCTTCCACATAGGCAACGTACTTTACAGGTACTCCTGTACGTTTTGTTACTTCTCTCAACACTTCATCCCCATGAACAAGGCAATTTGCCGTTGTTTCTCTTACAAGGTTTGTATTGTTGATGAAGCCTGTCACTTTCAATCCTGCGCCATATTCCAGTTGTTCCATCTGGGCAATGACACCCTCAGGTGTTGAGGTATCGGGACGATAAGCATTGACTACCATAAAAAAGTCAGTTTCTGTTGTATCCAGTAGAGGTTTGATTCTACCCAATACCAATGTACCAACATCATTGCCGCCAAGATCAATCACATATTGATATTCCTTGTTGGTAACGGGCATTGTCATGGCACCAGAAACAGCAGGGATATCTGCACCTGCACCTTCAATATTGGATGCAATTACCTGAATCCCCTTTGCTTCCATTTCCGCTTTCTTTTCACGGGAACGGAAATAAACATTTACGATATCCAAATCGGCAATCGCAACCTTTCCTTCTTTGCAATCACGCAAACGATTCACGTAATTGACTGCGAATTCCGTTTTGCCACTGCCGTAGTGACCAGTAATGATACGAACTCTTTTATCATCTAAAATCAATAACGAACACCTCCATTTTTGTATACTCTTTCAGAGAATATACTGTGTTTTTTGTATAAAAAGTATGCTATATACAAAAAACCATTCAGAGAAACCCATAAAAAGAGAATATATTTCACCAAATATATTCTATTTGTTGTTCGATTTATCTGTTTATGTATACATAATAGCACATTGTTTCTCATATTGCAATAATATTCACATGATTTTTTTCAGGCACTTAAAAAAAAACATGATTTCTTTCCATAAAATACAGTTAAAATTACTGTAAAAATAAAAATTACTATGATTTATTTGTTAGATATGAATACTTTTCAAAAAAAAGAATGTCTTTCTTGATCTTTTTCACCAATTTGTCAAACAATAGTAAAACTGTATGCTATAACAGAAAAATATGAGAAAATACAATAAAACCCCTATTTCCTCTCCTCGATACGAAGAAAAGAAACAGGGGTTTGTATGTTCTTGTCTTACATCATATGATTTTTAAATATTGTATAGCAGCTGCCCATATGTTGGAAATGGCCATACATTTTCATCTACCAGCATTTCCAATTGATCTGCCGGCTTACGCAGCTGCTGCATTGCTTCAAACACATAATCTCTGCAGAACACAGCCTGAGAACGGCTGCTGCCCTGTAAGAGCTGTGCCTGCTCCGTTACTTCTTCCAGCTGCTTAAGACACTTCTGGAATTGTGCAATATTGGCATTGATTTCTGTCAACATTTCCACTTCTACAGATGCATCCCCACCCACAGCCTGAATCGCTGCCAAAGACTGTGCAACACTGCCTGCATATTTGATGACAGCCGGACGAATTTGTTTTGACGCCACATCAATCATGGTTTTTGCCTCGATGTTGATTTGTTTGATGTACGCTTCGTAATTAATTTCTGCACGAGAGAACAATTCCGTGCGACTCAATACATGATGACGTTCAAAAAGTGTGATGGCTTTCTCTGTTACCAAAGAGGGAATGGCATCTACGGTATTGGTAATATTCGGCAATCCTCTGCGCTCTGCCTCCTGTACCCATTCTTTTGAGTATCCATTTCCGTCAAATATGATACGTTTATGCTCTGCATATGTTTCACGAATCAAATTATGCACTGCCGAATTAAAGTCCTCTGCTTTTTCCAAGCGATCTGCGAATTCCTCCAGAACATCCGCAACAATGGTGTTCAATATAAAGTTCGGCCCAGAAATAGAACCAGAGGAAGGCGGCATACGGAATTCAAATTTATTGCCTGTAAATGCAAAGGGTGATGTACGGTTTCTATCTGTTGCATCACGTTTGAGATATGGCAATGTATTGACACCCACACGCATTTTACCGCCTTGAATACTACTGGTTGCTTCTCCATGCTCAATCTGATCAAAAATATCTACCAACTGATCTCCAAGGAATATGGAAATAACAGCCGGAGGTGCTTCCTGAGATCCCAAACGATGGTCGTTGCCTGCTGTCGCTGCTGCCAAACGTAAAATATCCGCATATTTATCTACGCCCTTTATGATTGCAGTCAAGAATACCAAAAACTGTGCATTTTCATGTGGCGTCTTACCGGGGTCCAAAAGATTTTGCCCATCATCTGTACCCAAAGACCAGTTGTTGTGTTTACCACTGCCATTGACACCCTGAAAGGGCTTTTCATGTAACAGGCAAACCAAACCATGATGGCTGGCAATACGTTTCATTGCTTCCATAATCAACTGATTATGGTCTGTCGCCGTATTGCAATCACAGAAAATCGGTGCCAATTCATGCTGTGCCGGTGCAACCTCATTGTGCTGTGTTTTGGCTGAAACGCCCAATTTCCAAAGCTCTACATTCAGTTCACGCATAAAACAGGCAATCCGCTCCTTGATGCTGCCAAAATAATGATCGTCCAGCTCTTGTCCCTTCGGAGGTGGTGCTCCAAAAAGAGTTCTGCCTGTGAAAATCAAATCTTTGCGTTTGTTGTACAGCTCACGATCAATCAGGAAATACTCCTGCTCTGCACCTGCATATACCTTGATCTTTTTGGAAGTTGTATTTCCAAAAAGACGCAAAATACGCATTGCCTGATTGCTCACTGCTTCTGTAGAACGCAACAATGGTGTCTTTTTATCCAGTGCTTCACCGGTATAAGAGCAAAATGCGGTTGGAATGTACAATGTGACACCCGCAGCATCTTCCCGCAAAAATGCAGGCGATGTACAATCCCATGCCGTATATCCTCTTGCCTCAAATGTTGCACGCAGACCGCCAGAGGGGAAAGAGGATGCATCGGACTCGCCTTTGATCAGCTCTTTGCCTGAAAACTCCATAATAGCCCTGCCATTGACAGGTGGCGCCAAAAAGGAATCATGTTTTTCTGCGGTAATCCCAGTCATAGGCTGAAACCAGTGTGTATAGTGCGTTGCACCACGCTCGATTGCCCAATCCTTCATTGCATTTGCGATGATATCCGCAATGGAAGAATTGAGCGTTTCTCCACGTTCAATTGTATTTTTCAGTTCTTCATAAACTTGTTTTGGTAAATGATCACGCATCATTGCGTCATTAAAAACATTCATACCAAATATTTCAGGAATTGATACTTTTTCGTACTCGTACATAAGCCCTTCCTTTCCTTCTACTCAGGTACTATCTGGAAATCACCGTTTTATTTTCGGAAATCCAAACATATATAGAATCATTTTGTATCACAATATAATAAAGCAATATTTCAGATATGCTTTCTTTTCTGAAAAATGTTAGTTTCATTATACAAATCAAGAAATACTTTTGCAATCTTTTTATGGAAATCCATGTAAAAATAGCGTTTCTATCAGCTTTTGTGCATCTGTATTCCTCTTTTTGTTTATTTTTTTATGCTGAAAAAAATTTTTCTTTATAATAAGGAAGCGAATTATACGATATACTGCCTCCATTCTACTCTGTTTACAAAAGAAAAAATATATACTGCGTAATTGCTGACATCAATTTTATTTTGATTCATACACACAACTATGGTATGCTGTGATGAGAAAGGAGTGATTTTATGACTGACATACAACATATCTTTCAAGCGCAAAAACATTTTTTTCATACTGGAAAAACGCTTCCCATTGCATTTCGTGTACAAGCCCTGAAACGATTGTATCGGAGCATCTCACGACATCAAAACGAAATTACACAGGCATTGTATCTTGATTTGGGAAAATCCGAAGTAGAAAGCTATATCACGGAAATTGGTGGTGTACTATCTGAAATTTCTTATTTTATCAAACACATCAAAAAATTCGCTGCACCAAAAAAAGTAATGCCCGCATGGATACAATTTCCTGGAAAATGCTTCATAGAAACCATGCCTTATGGTGTCACATGGATCATATCCCCTTGGAATTATCCATTTTTGTTATCCATGCAGCCTTTGGTAACAGCCATTGCTGCCGGAAATACTGCCATATGCACCACAAGCCCCTATGCCAAGCATACCCATAGCATTGTACGACAGCTTTGTTTGCAGTGTTTCCCATCCAAGTATGTATATGTTCATATGGCTACCATATCTATTTTGGAAACATTGTCAAAACAACCTTTTGACCATATCTTTTTTACAGGCAGTCCTACCATTGGCAAAACTGTAATGAAAAATGCTGCTGCGCACCTGACACCTGTCACATTGGAATTGGGTGGCAAAAGCCCTTGTATTGTAGATGAAACGGCAGATATTCCTCTGGCTGCCAAACGTATTGTATTCGGTAAATTTATAAACTGTGGGCAAACCTGCATTGCGCCTGACTATGTTTATTGTCATAGAAGCATAAAAAAACAGCTGATACAAGCATTAAAGAAAGCAATAGAAAAACAATATGGAAAACATCCCTTAGAAAATACACAATATGGGCATATCATCCATCAAAAACATTTTTTGAGGCTCCAAAATCTCATGCAGCATAATACCATTGTATATGGAGGGCAAAGTGATGCAAGAGATTTGAAAATCGCCCCTACATTATTTGACGATGTTTCATTTTCTGATCCCATTATGCAGGAAGAAATATTCGGACCATTGTTACCCATACTTACATTTGAAACAATGGATGAAGTCATTTCCAAAATGCAAGCACTGCCTGCACCTCTGGCACTATATCTATTTACAAACGATACTACACGAATACAGACCATATTACAAAAATGTCAATCTGGTGGAGTTTGTATCAATGATACCATATTGCATATAGCTGGTAATCGTATGGGGTTTGGTGGTGTTGGCAATAGTGGCATGGGGGCGTATCATGGTAAAGTTGGATTTGATACGTTTTCCCATAAAAAAAGCGTATTACAACAAAGCAATCATTTTGATTTGCCGTTGCGCTATCCACCATATTCGCCAACCACAAAAAAAATATTTTCATTCTTTTTTTCATAAAACAAATCAGCCGCAAGCATTGCGGCTGATTTGTTTTCTTCCTTATATATAATTCTTCTAACAGACAAACAGAATTGTATGTGATATAATTTTGTTAGGAAAATTTTGATTTTGCTAACAGAATGAATTTTAGAAAGTGAGGGATTTTTATGAAAAATATTTCCAATAAAAAACGAGTTATATTGATAGCTTTAATAACTATCCTATCTGTAGTAGTGTATGGTAGTTTCTTTCCAATCTTAAACTTCAGCTCGGAAAAGCCAACGACGCCATTGGTCTTTACTTTTTTAAATATAGTAATATTCTATTTGATTTCGGATGGAATAGGTACTATTGTGCCTACAATGTTTCCTCAGTGGACTCTTTTGAAAATTGCTTACTGTAATTTTGCTATAAGTGCTGCTGGGCTGCTGGTCAGATATTTTCTGGAATTTGGTGAAATATCAAATACTTACAACTTTACGGTGTTCAATGTGGCATTCCATCTGTTTATAACCGTAGGGCTTGCTACTCTCGAAGCAAAGAAAACTATGAGTAAGGAAAAATAAACTGTTCACCATATTCCAATAAGTCTAACACCTCAAAAATAGGTCTGTGCTTTTGATATAAGCACAGACCTATTTTTGTGCAAAATTTTAGACCAACCCCTATCTAAAAAAGGACTATCCGTAACACCATCTCAAAGAAAAAAGGTAAAACATATACGTTTTACCTTTTTTACAATCATAGCGGAGAAGGGATTTGAACCCCTGACACTGCGGGTATGAACCGCATGCTCTAGCCAACTGAGCTACTCCGCCATA
>JAHHTW010000004.1 GCA_020024265.1 Anaerotignum sp.
CGCTACATTAGGGATGTAGAGGTCGCAAGTTCAAATCTTGTCGCCTCGATGGTTTTAACCCGTTAAAACGTTGTTTGCAATGTTTTAACGGGTTTTTTCGTATATCATCCGATGATTATAAAACAAATAAGAAACCGGGGTGACAATGTGGAAACAATGGAAAACATAGAATTGGTACATTTGGCAAAAAAAGGAGATTTGTATGCTTTTGAACAACTGCTTTTGCGTCATGAAAAAATTGTGTATCATATTGTGCTGCGTATGATGGGCGAGGGAGCAGGTGTAGAAGACCTTTCTCAGGAGGTTTTTTTGAAGGTATATCGGCATTTGCCGCAGTTTGATGAGAAATCGGCATTTTCTACATGGATTTATCGCATTGCGGTCAATACCTGTATTGATGAAATGCGTAAACGTAAGGGCAAACAGACATATTCTCTGGAGGCAGAAATAGAAGCAATGGATGGAAGCTACCACAGGCAGTTTGCAGACAATGGAGATACACCGGAGCAGAGTGTACTGCGTCAGGAGCTGAGAGAGGAAGTACTGTCGGCAATGGAATCGCTATCGCCGGAGCATAAGGCTGTGGTTGTTTTACGAGATATTCAAGGATTTTCGTATGAGGAGATTTCGGAAATGACAGGGGCAACATTGGGTACTGTCAAATCCCGACTTTCTCGCGCTAGATTACATCTAAAAGAACAAATTGTAAAGAAACGGGAACGAAAAATAAAAAAGATACGTCAAAAGAAAGGAAAGGAGGGAAACGAATCATGATATGTCAGGAATGTCAAAAATTGCTTTGGGACGATATCGAGGGCAGTACGACAAAGGAACAAAAACAACAGATACAAGAGCATTTGCGTACATGTCATGCATGTCAGCAGGAGAAAAAAATATTGAGTCAGATGCATGATATCTTGCATACCATGCCTCAGGAAGACCTTCCTGAAGGATATCATACAAGATTGATGGCAAAAATCAATGCGGAAGCGCAAAAAAATACCAATATCCATCCTTTCACACGCAAACAGCAAAAAACATGGAGAAATATAGGTGTGGTTGCAGCAACATTGTTGATGGTTGCAGCGCTGGGGGGGATACAAGGTTTGCAGACATTGCGTGAGCCTCAGCAGAATATGATTGCACAAGTCACAGAACAATCAAAATCAGATGGAGCAAAGGCAGTACCTGATCCGGCAATATTTGCGCAGATGCAGAACGAAACAGCGCAGCAGCAAACCGATACACAGGATATGACGGAGCAAGAGGCAATCCATCAGGATACCCAAAAGAAAACCGATATAAAGGAAGAACCATACAAACAAAATGTGCAAAACCAAAAGATCATAAAGTCGGCAGATATTTCTGATTCCCTGCAAAATGCAGCATCCAAATCATCAAAAACAGGGACACAGCCGCAAGCATCAGCAGGAGCATCGGCAGAGCATACGGCACAGGGGGAAGCAGAACAGCAAGGGCAAGACAGTGAAATGGCAAATCGTATGCAATCAGAGGAAACCGTGGCAGAGGATCAAGCACTGAATGCTGTTGGTGTGCGTGCAGTGGAAGAATCCACACAGGAATGGCTGGTCGAGGTAGAAAGCATTTCTGATGCGATGCAGCAAATACGTACAGAAATCAAAAATCAAAGCTGGGTAGAATTGGGCACAACAGAAACAAGTATTACCATTGAATTACAGGCATGCCAAGTACAAGCGTTATATGATGTGGTGGAAAGTATTGGCAAATCGACAGAAACGATTGCCATAGAGGAAACTACTTCTCAAGCGCAAACACAAGTGTGCATTTTGTTTCAGGCGATATAAAAAACAGGCATAAGTCGCAGATACGACTTGTGCCTGTTTTTCTGTCTTATGCCAAATATTATATTCCTTCGGCAACGACCTTTTTTGCAAATTCTGTATTGACGAAGTCTGAAAAGGGTACGCGTTGTGTCAACTCTCCCCCTTGTTCCATAATATCCTGAATGAGTGTGAAACCTTCTTCTGAGAATATGGGATTTGTATTCCAGCTATCCTGCTCCTGATACCGTTTGAGAATTTCGGAGAGTGTTTGCAAATCGGAATCTGGGAATTGCGGAAGAATCACCTTGGCAATTTCTTCCGGAGTATGTGTATCCACCCATTGCTGTCCTTTGTAAATGGCTCGTGTAAATGACTCTATGACTTCTGGATGTTCGGACAAATAAGAATCATTTGCCATGTAAACAGTATAGGGAATATAACCGCTGGCCTGCCCAAGGGATGCTGTGATATATCCGGCGCCACTTTTTTGCAGTGTGGTGGCAGTTGGTTCAAATTCTACGGTATAATCCCCGACATCTCCACGGAATGCACCAGCTGTGGATGTAAAATCAATGTTGTTTATGATTTCAACATCCTCGTATGGTTTCAAACCGTTTTGGCGTAATACGTATTCCAATACCAGCTCCGGCATACCACCCAAACGTCCGCCAATGACAGCTTTTCCTTTCAAGTCACTCCATTGGAAATCCGGTTCTTTGTTGCGGGAAACCAAGAAGTTTCCGGCACGTTGTGTCAGCTGTAAAAACGCTTTGGGATAGCTTTCCTTTCCTTCATTATAGACATAAATACCGGCTTCTGTGCCAAGTAATGCAATATCGGCAGAGTCTGAAAGCAATGCCGTCATGGCTTTGTCTGCACCGTTACCCACGCTTACGGTGACATCCAAGCCTTCTTCCTCAAAAAATCCAAGCTCCTGTGCAACATATTGTGGAGCATAAAATACAGAATGTACCACTTCATTCAGACGTACCGGTGTCAGGCAAGCGCTTTGCTCCTCGGATGTGCAGCCGGTGAGGCAAGATAACCCGAAAATGATACTCAGCCCCAAGGCAATTTGTTTTTTCATGATAAATCCTCCCGCAAATTCGATTTCCTTACAGTGTATGCCCTTGGATGAAAAAAAGAATTTCGTCCCCAAAAGATTTTCGGGAAGTTTTTGTTTTTTCTTGTATAGAAAATATGCTTGAGGATGAAAGAAGATTTTCCGCTATGTTGGATTTATCTATGAATCCAAGGAGAAGATGGAGCTGGTTCTGATGGTATTTGGTATGATTTTTCCGCAATGGCATACTAATTTTGTAATAAATTTTTTCAGTCTTTGCCATACTTTTTTATTGTTTTCGTGTATAATATAGAAATACACAACATTGGATCAAGAGAGCAATGTCAATGACAGCATATAAAAAGCTGTGAGATGTTGCGATATATTAAGGAGAATATTATGGCAGAAAAGATTATGCTCATTGATGGCAATAGTATTGTCAACCGTGCATTTTATGGTGTACCGCTTTTGACAAATTCCGAAGGGCAGTACACAAATGCAGTATATGGGTTTTTGAATATTTTATTTAAGCTGCTGGATGAAGATCAGCCGCAGTATATTGGTGTGGCATTCGATTTGTCTGCCCCCACATTTCGTCATCAATCATTTGATGGTTACAAGGGTACCAGAAAAGGCATGCCGCAAGAGCTGCGTCAGCAGATGCCCTTGCTCAAAGAAGTGCTGCGAACAATGGGGATTGCAATATATGAACAGGAGGGCTTTGAAGCAGATGATATTCTGGGCAGTCTTTCTTTGCGTGCCAAGGAGTCCGGATTGATTCCCATTTTGATTTCGGGCGACCGGGATCTTTTGCAGCTGGCAGATGATATTGTCAAGGTGCGGATTCCAAAAACAAAGGGCGCACGTACAGAAATCGAAGATTATTATGCAAAGGATGTCGTGGAAAAATATGGTGTGACACCTCTGGAATTTATTGATGTCAAAGCATTGATGGGGGATACCTCCGATAATGTGCCGGGAGTACCTGGAATTGGTGAAAAAACAGCAATCAAAATCATACAACAGTATCATGATTTGGAAACAGCAATCGCATACAGTGCAGAAATCAAGCCGAAAAAAGCATCGGAAAATTTGGCAGAATTTCAAGAACAGGCGAGATTGAGCAAATATCTTGTCACGATTGTACGGGATATGCCGCTGACACTGGATTTGGAACATATGAAGGCAGAGGGTATTTTTACACCACAAGCATATGCACTGGTGAAACGATTGGAATTTAAGAGTATGTTTGGGCGTTTTGAAGGCTGTGCAGACAGTAGCTCCAAACAATTGGAAGATCATGCGGTTTCCTATGCACATATTACAACAAAGCAAGCAGCAGAAGTCTTTTTTGCGGACTTGGAAAAAAGGGAAACGAGTTATATTCTGATTGCAGATGAGGGGATTTGGTATGGCATTGCCATTGCACAGGAGGGCAAAGAGCCTACATTTGTGGAAATTACAGCACAACTTCGAGAAAAAGATCTGTTTGAGATTTGTAAGCCGTTTTTATTGTGTGACGAGTATCACAAAATTGGACATGATGTGAAGCAAGATATCCGTCTGCTTTCTCATTTGGAGTATGTGGAAATTGCAGCGGATTTTGATACTGCATTGGCAGCATATCTCATCAATCCAACAGGCAATTCGTATGCGTATGATGATTTGGCAAGAGATTTTTTGAATGAGGTATATCCCTCTGTGGAAGAAGTGCTTGGCAAAGGGAAGAAGAAGAAGCCGTTGTCGGATTTATCAGATGTGGAGCGTGTGACATTTGCAGCAAGACAAGCAGAGATTGCGCTTCGTGCAAAAAAAGTGCTTGCAAAGAAGCTGCATGAAAATGAGCAGGAAGATTTGTTTTTCCATATGGAGATGCCTCTGCTGTATGTGCTTGCAGATATGGAGCATTATGGTATGAAGGTAGACAGAGCTGCATTGCTGGCATATCAAAAAGAATTGGATACACGCATCACCGCTGTAGAACAGGAGATTTACGAAATGGCAGGGGAGAAGTTTAATATCAATTCTCCCAAACAGCTGGGCGTGGTATTGTTTGAAAAAATGGGCATGCAAGGTGGCAAAAAGACAAAAACAGGATATTCTACTGCCGCTGATGTTTTGGAAAAGCTCAAAAAAGACCATCCAATTGTGGAAAAAATATTGTATTACAGGCAGTTGGCAAAGCTGAAAGGAACCTATGCAGATGGTCTTTTGGCAGTGATGGATGAAAAAACGGATAAAATTTATTCTACGTTTCATCAGACAATCACTGCAACCGGACGCATCAGCTCCACAGAGCCAAATCTGCAAAACATTCCCATTAAGCTGGATTTGGGCAGACAGCTAAGAGCAGTATTTATCCCCACATCAGAAGAATACTGTTTTTTGGATGCAGACTATTCGCAGATTGAACTGCGTGTATTGGCACATGTGGCAGGGGATCAGACATTGATTGATGCGTTTAACAATCAACAGGATATTCATCGCTTGACGGCTTCACAGGTGTTCCATGTGCCGTTTGATGAAGTGACACCGCTGCAAAGGCGAAATGCCAAAGCCGTGAATTTTGGCATTGTATATGGAATTGGTGCATTCAGCCTCAGTCAGGATTTGGACATTACACGAAAGGAAGCAGAACAGTACATTGCTGCATACTTTGAAAAATATCCAAAAATCAAGGAATATCAGGAAAATACCATAAAGGCGGCTACAGAAAATGGATATGCACAAACCATATTCAACAGAAGACGTGCGATGCCAGAACTGCAAAGCAAAAATTTCGTACAGCGTTCCTTTGGTGAGAGAGTGGCGATGAATATGCCCATCCAAGGCAGTGCGGCTGACATCATCAAAATTGCAATGGTAAAGGTACATCATGCATTGAAAGAAGGAGGATATCGTTCTCGTTTGGTTTTGCAGGTGCATGATGAACTTTTGATTGAAACACATCAAGAAGAAAAGGAAGCAGTTGCAAGAATTTTGAAGGAAAACATGGAACAGGCAGTTGATTTGGCAGTAAACTTGGATGTGGATGTCTGTATTGGGGATAACTGGCTGGATGCAAAGGAGTAATCAAAATGAAAGTAATCGGTTTGACAGGCGGTACAGGCAGCGGAAAAAGTGAAGTAAGCAAATATTTACAGGAAATGGGTGCAGGCATTATAGACGCAGATTTGGTGGCACGTCAGATCGTAGAGATTGGAAAACCGGCGTATCGTCAGATTGTGGCGCATTTTGGAAAAGAGATCTTGCAGGAGGATGGGAACATCCTCCGTCACAGGCTTGGAGAAATTGTATTTTCCAATGCAGAGGAATTGGCTTTTTTGAATCAATGTACGCATACATACATTGTACAGGAAATGCAGCGTCAAATCATACAGTATCAGCAAGAAGGTACTGCTTTTTGCATCGTGCTGGATGCCCCTTTGCTTTTTGAAGCAGGTCTGGACACGCTTTGTGACAGTGTTTGGGTAGTATATGCAGATGCAGATGTACGTACAAGGCGCATTATCAAGAGAGATGGTATTTCTGAGCAAACGGCAAGAGCGAGAATTGCCAGTCAGAAAACATGGGAGGAATATCATGCATTGTCGGATGTGATATTGGATAACAGTAAGGATTTACAGCATTTGCAACAACAACTTGCACAGGCGGTAAAGGAAATAAAATCATAAAATAGTAGGTGGCGAAAAGAATGCGTTTGATCAAAAAGCTGGTGACATTGCTGTTTGTATGCAGTGTGCTGCTGGCAATCGGATATTTTATCATTATGCCCAAGGTGGTGCCTTTGGCATATGAAGAAGAGGTGGAGCGGTACGCAGCGGAGTATGAAGTTCCTCCTTCCTTGGTATATGCAGTGATTTTCTGTGAGAGCAGGTATTCCCCTCAGGCGGTATCGGGCGCAGGGGCAAAAGGTTTGATGCAGATTCAGGATGATACAGCATATTGGGTTGCTGAACAGATTCCGGAAATGGATGCAGAGCAAATGGATATTTATCATGTACAGACCAATATACAGATTGGATGCTATTATTTGGGCTGGCTGCTGGAAAAATTTCAGGGTGTTGTCCCTACCTCATTGGCTGGGTATAACGCAGGGCATAATGCCGTTGCAAAATGGCTCAAGGATGAGGAAAAAAGCAAAGATGGGTTGACACTGGATGAAATTCCTTATGCAGAAACAGAAAATTATGTGAAAAAAGTGATGTTTATGCAGAAGGTATATGCATATCGATATGGGGTATAAGGAAGGTGCAAAAGAATGAAATGGAAAAGAAGCATTGCCATACTTCTGATTTGTTTCTTGACTGGCTGTACAGAAAAGCCAAAGGAACAAGAACAGACCGATGTGGTCACGCAAAGTGTACAAACCAATATTACAAAAGATGATTTTACATTATCCATGCGTGTGCCGGAAACGCTCAATCCGCTGTTGAATCGGGATGCTTCTGTGGATTGTATATTAAAGCTGATGTTTTTGCCATTGATAGGGCAAAGCGAAGATGGTAAATCAGAAAAGGGCGTTGCGGAAAGCTGGGAGCTTTCACCGGATGGACGCATGCTGTCTGTGCAGCTGCGCAGCGGACTGCAATGGGAGGATGGTACACCGGTTACAGCCAATGATGTGGTTTTTTCATACCAGACCATTGTAGGCGCACCACAGGATGCCGTATACAAAAAGGTTGTGGATTATGTTTCTGCCTGCACCAAAACATCTGACAATCGTGTAAATATTTATTTTCGGCAAGCATTTAGCGGAAATCTCTCTACATTATATTTCCCTGTCATTTCACGGGCATACTACAAGGGGAATACAGCAATCAACAGTGAGGCGAGTATGCATCCGTTATGTAATGGCCCCTATCGTATGGAAAGCTATAGCATGGCTTCCATGTTAAAATTGGTTGCCAATGAGCATTATATTGATGGTGCGGTGGGGATTCCCAAAATACAGGTGAGAATTACCGCAGGGAAGGATACAGATGTCTTTTCGTTCCAGCAGGGTATTTTGGACGCTATGGTGACAGATGCCATAGAAGCAGGCAAATATCTGGACGCAGAAATGAAAACAAACAGCTATGCATTTTCCTCCGGATTATATGACTTTATTGGATTTAATTTTCAGAATGCGTTGTTTCAGGATAAGGATATTAGGCAGGCAGTGGCATATGCCGTGCCAACAGAGGAGATTTATGAAACAGCGTATTTGCAGTTTGCAGATATGACAAATACCCCGATACATCCGAAATCTTGGCTGTATGAAACAAATGTGGTTTCGTATCAATATGATACAGAAATGGCGAATACACTGCTGAAAAATGCAGGTTTTACGGAGAGCGACAGCAATGGTGTACGAAAGCGCCAAAAGGAAAACGGGACAGAAGAACGTTTGCAGGTGCGTATATTGGTCAATCAGGAAAATGTTGCACGCAAACAAATTGCAGCAAAACTGGAAAGCGAGTTGGAAGGTATTGGCTTTGATGTAACGGTGG
The DNA here is from genome assembly GCA_020024265.1 of Anaerotignum sp. GTDB lineage: Bacteria > Bacillota > Clostridia > Lachnospirales > Anaerotignaceae > Anaerotignum. The sequence goes on from JAHHTW010000004.1 coordinate 8,361, forward strand.
AAGCTCCCACATATGAAATTTATCAGGAAAAGCTTACAAAAGGGGAGTTTGACTTGGTTGTTGGGGGCTGGCGTATGTCAGAAGTATTGGACTTGCGACCATTTTTTGCAACCGGAGGCATGTATAATTATATCCGGTATTCCAATCCCGAGATAGACCAACTTTTGCAGGCTGCCAATCAGGCAGTGGGTGAGGGGCAGACTGTTTTGGCATATAGCAATTTACAAAAACGCCTGTCTGAGGAATTGCCTTATATCAGTCTTGCGTATCGACAGGATGTTTTGATGCTTTCCAATGATGTGAGTGGGGCAGTTCAGCCAAATCGGATCAATGTATATCATGGCATCGCAAACTGGACTTTGGAACGTGGTGCATAAAATATAATATAGAACGGCGCTGTAGCAAACCAGAGAGAAAACAGCGACCATATGGGAAAGGGTGGCGTGTATGTCAGAATTAAGAAGAAATCCTTTTACAGGAGCATGGACACTCTATGCAGGAAATCGCCAGCATAGACCATATGAGTTCCAATGGACGCATCCCCAGTATAAGGGCGATACGATTTGCCCCTTTTGCCCAGGTGAGGAAAAGAGGACGACAAAGCCGGTTTATCAAAACGGCCCAGATGGTGCGTGGGATATTCGGGTGTTTCCCAATATGTATCCTGCGATGAATCAAGAGTATGAAAATGTGGAGAGGGAAGCGTTTTATGAACAGATGGTTGCACCTGGATTTCATGAGGTGCTGATTGATACCCCGAAGCATACGCAGACGATTGATACATTTTCAAAGGAACATTTGCAGGATGTACTGGAAATCTTGCAACAACGCTACCACCATATACGTAAGCAACCAAATATTGCATATGTACAGATTTTTAAAAACTGTGGCGCACAGGCAGGTATGAGTATCCAACATTCGCATTGGCAGCTGATAGGCTTGCCTTTGGTTCCGGAGCGGATTCGTAAAATGACAATAGCAGGTATCCAAAATAACGAGTGTCAATATTGCAAATTGCTGGCATATGAAAAACAGCATCAACGCAGAGTGGTTGCAGAAAACAAAGAGTTCCTTGCCATCGCACCTTATGCCTCACGTTTTCCGTATGAGGTATGGATTTTTCCGCAGCTACATCAATGTGCATTTGAAAGTTTGGATGCCAAACAACGAGAAGGACTTGCAGATTTATTACATATTTTGTTGCCACAGATTGCACATATACGAGGGGATACCAGCTATAATATCTGTTTGATGGATGGTGGAAAAGGACAGGATTTTCATTGGCATTTACAAATTCTGCCACGTATTGGAGGATTTGCAGGATTTGAATGTGCCACAGAGTGCTATATCAATACCACACTGCCCGAGGAGGCAGCTGAGCAATACCAAAATTGGATCAGAAAATACAAAAAAGGATAAAAAAGAACAAAAAAGGGAAGGATCTGATTGGAATATATATCCAATCAGCTCCTTCCCTTTTGCTATGAGAGGTGTTTCTGTATTATTTGTTTTCTGAAGAAATTAAAAATCTTTCCACAAGCTCAGCTGCTTCCATCATATAGCCGGCACATTCGTTGTTTTCACCCTTTAACACACTACACAGGTGCTGGTTATCGTGTTTTTGTATAAAGGCTGTATGCATTTGAGAAAAGAGGTCATAGCTGTTTTCTTTGGATGCGGGTGCATCCAGATTGCCATCGGACATCTTCAGCCCTGCAAGATATGCCATTGCAGACAATACGCCGCAAGGCCCTTTGATGCCCATTCCACGCCCAAAGGCTTCGATAGAACGAAAGGCATCTTTCTCTGATATACCAAATGCATCGCTATATGCACAAGCCACGGCTTGTGCACAATTATAGCCATTTTCGTGGTTTTTTGCCACCCTTTTCATACGTTCTGTCATAACACACACTCCTTTTGTCGTTGGTTCAGCCGGCAGCACTGCATACAGCAGAAAAATACAGGCTTATGTGAATATAGAAAAAAGTGATAAAAGCGCTGGGTTTGCGGTTTTATCACTTTTCATTGTTCACTGTTAGGCTATGAAGCTTACAGACCGTTTACCAGTCTTGTCAGAGAAGATTTTTTTCTAGCAGCAGCATTTTTGTGGTAGATGCCTTTGATATATGCTCTGTCGATTGCGGATACAGCACCCTTAAGTGCAACAGCAGCATTTTCCTTATCCCCAGCATTTACTGCTACGATTACTTTCTTCATTGCTGTTTTTACCTGAGATTTGATCATTTTGTTTCTCAGAGTTTTTGTACTGATTACTTTAATTCTCTTTTTTGCAGATTTGATATTAGCCAATTTGTTTTCCTCCTAAAAAAATCATTTTGTGGTTTTTTCCGATATTGGGGAATATCGCTTTTTTTCTATTACCATTAACCACTTCGAGGATGATTTCCTCCGACACGGTCAGGCAGGATTGCCTGTGGTTAATTCAACATTATTTATTTTACCCTATGATTGCATATAAGTCAATGAATATATTTAAAAACGAGGGAAAAAATAAGGAAAAAAGCAAGAAAGTTGGTGTAAGTATGGAACAAAAGCAAGCACAGGCACGTCGATTTACAGTAAGAACAGATTTGGCAATTGAAACAAGAGAGCTGTTGGAGCAGGATCAAAGAAACCCGGATGGTGTGGAAGTGGAAACAGAACAGACAGATGTATATTGTCTGACAAAGGTGCATATTACAAATGCCAAGGGAAGTGAGGCAATGGGCAAGCCGATTGGCAGCTATATCACATTGGAAGCACAGGCGCTTAAGGAAAACGATACACAAAGCCATGAACAGATCATAGAAGCTTTGGCAAAACAGCTTCAGCTTTTGGCAAAACCAAAGAAGGAAGCGACCGTATTGGTTGTTGGGCTGGGCAATTGGAATATTACGCCGGATGCGCTGGGGCCAAAGGTTGTTTCTCGTGTATTGGTCACAAGGCATTTACAGGACTCGCTGCCTTCAGAGTTGATGGAAAATGTCCGTCCTGTGGCTGCAATCAGTCCAGGGGTGATGGGGATTACGGGTATTGAAACGGGTGAAATTGTAAAAGGGATTGTGGAAAAACTGCATCCAGACCTGATTTTTGCCATTGATGCACTGGCAGCCAGACGTACCAGTCGCATCAATGCAACCATACAGCTCTCAGATACAGGGATTGCTCCGGGAGCGGGTATTGGGAATAAACGTAAGCTCCTCAATCAGGATACTTTGCATGTACCGGTCATTGCCATTGGTGTGCCGACGGTGGTGGATGCTGCAACATTGGTCAATGATACCATGGATCGTATGTTGGATGAAATGCAAAAACAACAGTATTATCAGGTAAACACCACATTTTATACGATGTTGCACGACATGCAGCAAGAAGAAAAGTATGGTTTGATTACAGAAATGCTGACACCCTATGCAGAGAATATGTTTGTGACGCCAAAGGAGGTGGATGCGGTAATCGACCGTTTGTCAGGAATCATCGCGAATGCCATCAATATTGCATTGCAGCCGGAGATTACGATGGAGGATCTCAATCGCTATCGGTCGTAAGAGGGCGCATACAGCGCCTTCTGTATGAAATTGATGGATATTCCATGCGTTGGAAAGGCAGGAATTGACTGTATTTTCTTGCAGTATGATACGCATTGTAGTATAATTTATAAATAGGAAAGAACAAACAGATGAAAAAGAAAGTGGGTATACAATATGGATGAGTCCACCGTAGTATTGATGCAGAAAAATACCGAAAGCGGTTTATTGGAAAAAGAATTGGGTTGTTATACAGTAGAAGGCAATACAGCATTGCTGCGCCAGATTTATGCACAGCAAGAAGAGGCTGGGATGATGGTGCATCTTTTTCTGACCTGTGATCGTGAGATTGAGGATTGGGAATACGAAGCAATTTTTGATTATTATGATATGGATGCATTGTCCAAATGGTTAGGAAATATGCAGGAGGTTGAGGGAAGCTACCATCCCATATGGTCAGGTGTATTTGTCTATCCAGAAGAAACAGAGCCTATGGAAGCATATCTGACAGCTGTATTACAGGCACATGAAGCAGAGCTTGCATCGGTTTATGAAGCCATTGCAGATAAAAAGGATGATTATTGTGAAACATAAAAAAGGTGCGTTCCTTTGTTTGTGGGTATACATATTTGCACTGTTTTGTGGTGGTTGTGCGATATTGGAACAAAATGATACACAACATGTAAACAGTATGACTACAATATCCGATGATGGAAAACCAGAAGATCCCATACCAGATGTATCTGTATCCGAAGAACAGAAGCCACAAACAGAAATGGTGGGAGCTCCATCACAAGAGCAAGTATCCAGTGTTGTTTTGGATGTGTATACGGAAAAAACAGAGCTGAAAAAGAAAAAACAACAGAAAAAAGAACCCAGTAAGCCGATCTTTGTCCCCGAATCTCCACAGCCAATCATAGAAAATAGACCGTTTTGGCAAAGTGAAAATAATAAGCAATATCAAAATTTGAAAGCAGTAGCTGCTGCTGCACAATCTGCTTATGATGATATTGGAAGTCAGGCAGGATGGATTTCAAAAAATGGGAAGCTGTATTCATACTATACACAAAGCTACATTACAACAGACGCACTGGTAAGCAGTGGATATCTGGAGGAGGGGCTTTGCGATACAGACTATGAAATTCTGCTGGTCAATGGCAGAGATGTTGCACAAATTCTGGGGGTAGAGGTACCATCAGAATATTTGAAGTTTTCCGTTTTTGCATCCTGCAAAGCCGAGGATGGTCAGGTGTTGTTGGCTTGTGCAACGGACAAGATTGGACGAATCACATCGGTAAATTATTTGGGTTTATTGACACAATACAATCAGGCACATGGTCAAATTGGTCGGTTGTCATCTTCATCGGCAGAATATAGCCGTATATTGAATTTTGTGGGTCTGTATGAAGGCAAACTGGAGGATTTTTTTGTACGAGAAATCAAGAAGGATAATGTATATGCCGTGGTTACATTTTCCACCAGAAAAAATACTGCAAATGTCAAACAACATATTTTACGCAACGACAATGATTTTTGGGAAGTGGTATATACCGATTTACAAAATATATACAATCCTATTACAAGTGTCAATCGTGCATTGCCGGACTTTAATTTAGACCTTTTGCCATCCTATCAATTGTCAGCATGGAAAAATTCCTTGTATCAGAAAAACGATGCATTGCTCAATATATGGCTGCAAAGAAGAATCATCAAGGATCCTTCTGATATTTATTATCAGTGTGGAACCAGCCAATATTTTTATATGGTACGAAATGACAAAGCACGTTTTGTATGCCATTTGGTAAACGGTGCTTGGCAAATTGTCAATATTGACAGTGATTATGCAGCAAGGAACTTTATTTCTGCACGTACGGGAGAAGATTATGGTTTCATGATATTAGATGATTAAATGGGGATGATAAAATGAAAAAAACGGCAGGAGAAAACAACAAAACAAATGCCATGCGCCAGCTGGAAACAGAAGGTATCCCTTATCGTACGGTGTCCTATGAATATGAGGAAGGAAGTCATGCGGGTTTACATGCAGCAAAACAGGTTGGAATACCGGCAGAGCAGGTATTTAAGACATTAATTACAAGAGGGGACAAAACAGGTATTTTTGTGTTTTGTATTCCTGTCAATATGGAATTGGACTTGAAAAAAGCGGCCGCTGTATCGAAAAATAAAAAGCTGGAAATGACGCATGTCAAAGAACTGTTGGACTTGACAGGATATATCCGTGGAGGATGTTCCCCGATTGGCATGAAAAAGAAATACCCTACCATCATTGACGAAACAGCAATATTGTTTGATGAAATTGCGGTCAGTGCAGGGGTACGTGGGAAACAAATTATACTTTCTCCTGAAGCATTGATTCGATTTTTGCATGCCGAGGAGGCGGATGTGACAAAAGAAATGTAAGCGGGGCATCCAGCAAACAAGAAAAAAAGAAGCGCTCATAGTGAGGGCTTCTTTTTTTTTGCACGATTTATCAAACCAAGCATATGATGCATTACAATCTGCTTTGTTTGCCGCGATCAGACAACTCCTTATCAATCAGATGCCATAGGTCGCTATGATGGCACAGAACAGAGAATCAATTAAGTTTGTATTCTGTTTCGGATTGTGCCACATATAGGGGTGTAGATTCCGAAGATTCGTTATCATTCTGTTGTTTGTTGATAAGAAATTCCATAAATAACAGAGCCAGTTGGCGGCTGTTGGGGTTTAGTTGTGTGTAATAGGACTGAAAATGCTGAAAATCTTCTGAATCTTCATCCGTAGCATATGGGCGACGGACATTCGTGACACCCAAAAGATAATCCAGAGATACATCAAATATAGATGCAATTTTTTTGAGGTCAGCGATTGCGGGCTGGTTGCGACCAGATTCATAGTTGGCAATTGCAGTATAGCCATAGTTGAGCATTTCGCCTAGCTTGATTTGTGTCAGTTTTTTTTCTTTGCGAAGGATTTTCAATCGAGTTTTAAATTCCTGCATATTTTTTCACCTCATGTCGCAGAATTTTATGGAATCATACGGATGCTCTACTTGTTGCTGTAAATGGTACAAAAGCTATGGAAAATCGAACATCATATCCATATGATTTCATATGTTTTTTCATTCGTATTTTTACAGTAAAATCACATATCAATCCAAGTACATATCCAAGTTCTCAATAGCAGCAGATCATAAAAAGAATACAAGAGCAGTGCAGGCTTTGTCAGGATTGGTACAAAAACATGTTATTACATGGCATATATACAAAGTATAAAACAATATGTGATTTTAATGTGTATCAAAAAGCAAGTTCGTATACATAATTATTATAGAGGCATTTCGATATAGAGAAAAGTCAATGCCACAGATAACAAGAAAAGAATTTCAAATATCATTAATTGTGAAGCAATGGACGTGCAGTATTTTATAAAAAAATTTTGTTTTGATACTTGACAGTTTTGCAAAATCGTGGTAAATTAAAATCACATAATGCATATAAGTTTACTATGATATATAAAAGAGGATATAGGGAGGAACAGAATATGAAAACAAAGATATATATGGATCATGCAGCAACAACTCCGGTTCGTCCGGAGGTATTGCAGGAAATACTTCCGTATTTTACAGAATACTATGGCAATGCATCTGGGATTTATGGCATTGCAAAAGAAAGCAAAAAGGCTTTGGAAAAAGCAAGGGAGCAGGTAGCAGCAGGCATTGGTGCGAAGGCATCTGAAATATATTTTACAGCAGGTGGCTCTGAAAGTGATAATATGGCATTGCGGGGTGTTGCACAAGCACGCAGACAAAAAGGCAACCATATCATCACAACAAAGATTGAGCATCATGCTATTTTGCATACCTGTGAGTATTTGGAAAAAAATGGATACGATGTAACATATCTGGATGTGGATACAGATGGTAAAATCAGATTGGACGATTTGAAAGCAGCCATTCGTCCGGAAACCATTTTGATTTCTGTAATGTTTGCAAACAATGAAATTGGTACCATTGAGCCCATCGCAGAGATTGGTCAGATCGCAAGAGAAAAAGGAATTTATTTTCATACAGATGCAGTACAAGCCATGGGGCATGTAGAGATTGATGTGGACAAGATGCAGATTGACCTGCTTTCCATCAGTGGGCATAAGCTTGGGGCACCAAAGGGCATTGGTGCAATCTATATCCGCAGTGGAATTCAAGTATCTCCTTTGATTTTTGGTGGAGCACAGGAAAGAAAAATGCGTGCAGGCACAGAGAATATTCCGGGTATCGTTGGTCTTGGAAAGGCAGTAGAGCTGGCAGTTGCAGAGCTGCCTGAAACAAAAGAAAGACTGGAAAAAATGCGTGATCGCCTGATTTCCGGTATATTGGAAAACATTCCGCACAGCAGACTCAATGGACATCCTACAGATCGCCTTCCGGGCAACTGCAATGTTTCCTTTGAATTTATCGAAGGGGAATCCATGCTTTTGCTTTTGGATGCATTGGGCGTAGCGGCTTCCAGCGGTTCCGCTTGTACCTCCGGTTCTTTAGATCCCTCTCATGTATTGCTTGCCATTGGCTTACCACATGAAAAGGCACATGGTTCTTTGCGCTTGACACTGGACATGGATAATACAGAAGAAGATATTGATTTTGTGCTGGAAAAATTACCGCCATTGGTAGCACGCTTGAGAGAAATGTCACCTTTGGGACATGACGCAGAATAAGAGAAGGATAAAAAATAAAAATACTGTGATTGATTGAGGAGGAACAACATTATGGAATACAGCGAAAAGGTTATGGATCATTTTATGAATCCCAGAAACATAGGAGAAATAGAAGATGCGAGTGGTGTTGGACTGGTAGGCAATGCAAAATGTGGGGATATCATGAAGGTATACCTTCAGATTGAAGACGGCATCATCAAAGATGCAAAATTCCGCACATTTGGCTGTGGTGCTGCTGTAGCAACCAGCTCTATGGCAACAGAACTGGTAAAGGGTAAGAATATACAGGAAGCGTTGCAAGTAACCAATAAAGCGGTTATGGAGGCTCTGGATGGTTTGCCGCCGGTAAAGGTGCATTGTTCCTGTCTTGCAGAGGAAGCACTGCATGCAGCATTGTGGGACTATGCAAAGAAGAACAATATTGTGATCGAGGGTTTGAAAGAACCTGTGCAGGACATTGATGAACTGCATCATCATCAATAAGCACAGTACGTGTCAAAATATAGGCGTTTTATTTGGTTACGCATGCATATAAAGCATCCGTTTTCATAGCTGTAACATGAAGACAGTTTGAAGCTTTGTGTATATGCATACAAAGATTTTTGGATATGAGGACGAAGGGAAGGGCAGAACCGGATTTTACAGGTTCTGCCCTACTTATATTATCATGCAGTTTCCGAAAATGTCAAGCATGGCACACCCAGAAAGCTCCATTTCGGTCAGAAGCAATTCTTATATGGAAAGGTTTTTTCAAAAAAGATCCGGATGGGGAGGTCTGTGAATTCAGTTCTGACAATGCGTACTCCGTTTTGTGAAAAGGAAAACCGGTTTTGTGCAAACATATATAGTATGGATCCTTGTGTATGTGCTTCAAAAAATATTCATGTGGATGTATTTCGGCATTTTAGGAAATGTTCATATGGCTTGGATATGGATGCTACTTTCCGCAGATACCACGTTTTTCTTGCGCAATCAAAAAAATGTGATATAATGAATGGAATGATATTTGGGGTGAAGAAGAAAGCGTTGCATCAGAAAAATGCAAAGACAATGAAATCAATCAAAAGAAGGAGTGAACCGAAATGAAACGACTGTCTGTTTTGACAGCTGCTGCTGTATGTACGTTCAGCCTGAGTGTCCCAACATTTGCAGCAACAACAACGGCTTCGCCTTGGGCAGTAGGAATTATGCAACGGGGTTATGACAAGGGGTTTGTAACCGATTCTATGATGATGAGTGCAAAGGAACATATTACAAGAATTGGTTTTGCAAAAATGTTGGTGCGTTTTTATGAACATGCAACTGGTACTTTTGCACCACAGCCCGAAAAAAATCCATTTACAGATTGTAAAGATCCGGACGTATTGGCAGCCTATGCTTTGGGTATTATTGGTGGTGTAGAGGAAGGGCGTTTTGCGCCGGAGCGTTCTTTGACAAGAGAACAAATGTGTATCATGCTGGTGCGTACATTGGAAAAATGCGGTGTAAACATGTCCGAGTATCGCAAAGAAACACCTTTTTCCGATGTGAAAACATTGCTTTCTCGCACCCAAACACATATTGAATTGGCATATGGTGCAGGTCTGGTATCCGGTTATGATCATCAGACATTTTCACCCAAAAAAGTATTGAGCATACAGGAAGCGGTCAGATCCTTTATGACAATGTATGATTTTTATGATGCCTTTGCACAGGATATGACAGCACAAGGAACATTGAGATTTGGAAACAAAGCAGTTTCCTTGCTGCAAACACCGGCAGAAGTGGAAAAAGTATGGGGAGCGCCAAAGCGCATAGATACTTTGAGCAATGGATTGGTACGTTACGTATATGCCCCCACAGAAGCACAGTATCTTTTGTTGACATTTGAAAACAATCGGTTGGTACAGATTTTTACACCAAACAGAGATTTTACACATATGGATATTCAAGGGACATACTCTGCCGCACAGCTGCCTAAGGATTATATATTGGACACATATAAAAATATTGCGGTTTTGCATGGTCCGCAAACAAAGGCAGATCTTATTTTGGACTATAATCATGAAGTATGCGGGGCATTTTTGCAAACACAGTCTTACGCAGAGAATATCTCTCGTATGAGTGTCATGTCAGAGGAGGATTGTGCTTTGCTGGAAAATGAGATGTTTGAGCTGATCAATGCAAAGCGTGCAGAAAGGGGATTGAAGCAGCTGAAGCTGGATCAAAAACTGGTACAAACTGCGCAGGCGCATAGCACAGATATGGTAAAGCACAGCTACTTTGATTATACCAATCAAAAAGGTGAAAATGCATTTGACCGTATGCAAGCAGGCGGTGTACAATTTATGATGGCAACAGAAGTGATTGTGAAGCAAATTGGTGAGATTCCACAATTGTACGCAGAAATTATGGGCTATGCAGCACGTAGCCATAATATATTGGATCAAACAATGGAGCGTGTGGGTATTGGTGCAGCAAATCAAGGCGCTATAAATAATATGACGATTGATTTGTGTATTTAAGAAATATGGTGAGAATGGAAAAGTCGCATAGGGTTATGCGGCTTTTTTTGTGGGTATAACCAAATAAAAAACCCCAGCTATGCCGGGGGAATCAAGGGACTTCAGCTTTAAGCAAAACAATAGTGTCGGATGTGGGGAATTGTATTGTATTTCCCCCATCCGAGCTTCCTTTGCCGTTTTATGAAGCAAAAAGGACTTTTGGACATTGCCCCAAGTCCCACAAGCTTTTGAAAAAGCTTGCGCAAAACTTTCCTATTACGAAATCACGATGCGATACAACAACGGCGAAATTTCAAAAATAGAATTGTTACCATTTTTATGGCAGCATTGTATATGGTACAAGAGAAGTTTTTTCATGCATTCAAGTACATCAGATAAAATCCCTGTGATAGAGCAGAGAAAACCACCCGCTAAACGGGATGGTAGGGATGTATCATATTATTTTGTGTTTCGTGGTGGTCTTGGCCCTTCAAATTGATAATAGTCTGTTTTGATACGACCATTGAATAATTTTCTCTTTTTGTCTGCTTTACGTCCAAAGAGTGTTTCAAAATATTCCATAGAGGTGATCAGATAGGTAGACCATGTGGCATCGCTTTGCATGATACCACCAAGCGCACGATACATGTTTTCGACCTCCTTGAGTTCACCCAAACGCTCCCCATAAGGTGGATTGGTAATCATAACACCGTATTCTCCGGGCAGAGTAAGTTCCTGACAGGATTTTACAGAAAATGTAATGCAATCGTCTACACCGGCTTTTTCAGCATTTGCCTTTGCAAGCGCAATGGCTTGCGGGTCTATATCACTACCGTAAATCTCAGGCATGACATCATAATCAATCGCCTGATACGCCGCAATACGTGCTTTTTTCCAAAGATCTGTCCCAATGCGTTCCCAGCCCTCGCAAGCAAACTTGCGATGCATTCCGGGGGCAATATTGCGTGCCAGCATGGCTGCTTCAATCGGAATGGTGCCAGAACCACAAAAGGGGTCCAGAAGGATACGGTCTTTTCGCCAAAAGCTGAGCTGTACCATGGCAGAAGCCAGTGTTTCCTTCAAGGGGGCATCCAGTGCGTTTGCACGATATCCACGCATATGCAGACCTGAGCCGCTGGTATCAATCGCAAGGGTTACAACGTCCTTGAGGATACCAACCTGTATGGTATAGGAAGCACCCGTTTCATCAAACCAATCGGTTTTGTATTTTTCCTTTAGCTTTTCTACAACTGCTTTTTTTACGATTGCCTGACAGTCGGATACACTGAACAATGTGGATTTGACAGACTTTCCAACAACGGTAAACTTGCCATCCTCCGTAATCCAGTCGCCCCAAGGCAGTGCTTTTGTCTGATCGAAAAGCTCAGTAAAGGTAACAGCACGAAATGTACCCATTTTGACCCAAATGCGTCCTGCACAGCGTAACCAGAGATTGGCTTTTACAATATCAGCCTCTGTTCCGGTAAATTCTACCTTACCATCATATGTATGAATGTTTTGAAATCCCAAAGCCTGACATTCTCGTTTGACAACGGCTTCCAGACCAAATGTGGTTGTTGCAATTAAATCAATCGCCATAATATATATTCCTTTCTTTTTGCCGATTTTCTGCATTTATGATACGGCACGAAAAGTCCTGCTGTCAAGAACTTTGAGGGATCAAAACGGGTTTTTCTTGAATTTCTGTACAAAACAAGATATGATATTACAGAACAATGGCATTGCGTTTTTTCGCATATAAAAAAGAAGAAAAGAGGAAGGATATGTATCAAGTATTGAAAACCTGCGGCAGGGCAAAGCGTGCCGTTATGCATACGCCACATGGTGTGATTCAAACACCGGTATTTATGAATGTAGGTACGATTGCGGCCATAAAGGGCGCTTTGTCTACAGAGGATTTGGAACGGGTAAAATGTCAGGTGGAGCTTTCCAATACGTATCATCTGCATCTGCGTCCCGGCGACCATATAGTAAAAAAGCTAGGAGGACTGCATCGGTTTATGGTATGGGATAAACCCATACTGACAGACTCCGGCGGTTTTCAGGTATTTTCTTTGACCACACTGCGTAAAATTACAGAGGAGGGTGTCCATTTTAGCTCTCATATTGATGGCAGAAAGATTTTTATGGGACCGGAAGAAAGCATGCAGATACAATCTAATTTGGCATCTACCATAGCAATGGCATTTGATGAATGTATTGGTATCCCGGCAGAACGCTCTTATGTATTGGATTCCGTGGCACGTACCACACGATGGTTGGAGCGTTGTAAAAAAGAAATGGCAAGACTCAATCAGCTGGATGATACCATCAATAAGCAGCAGATGCTCTTTGGAATCAATCAGGGTGCAACTTATGCAGATATTCGTATCGAGCATGCAAAGTGTATTTCGGAAATGGATTTGGATGGATATGCTGTCGGTGGGCTTGCGGTAGGGGAAACGCATGCAGAGATGTATCGTATTTTGGAAGAAGTGATACCCTATCTGCCAAAGGATAAACCGACATATTTGATGGGGGTTGGTACACCGGAAAATATTTTGGAAGCCGTAGAAAGAGGGGTTGACTTTTTCGACTGTGTACTGCCTTCTCGCAATGGCAGACATGCACATGTATATACCAGCAAGGGTAAAATCAATCTTATGAACGCAAAGTTTGAATTGGATGATAGACCCATTGACGAAAGCTGTAGCTGCCCTGCATGTCAGCGATATTCCAGAGCATATATCCGCCATCTGTTCAAGGCAAAGGAAATGCTTGCAATGCGTCTGTGCGTACTGCATAATCTAAATTTCTTCAATACCATGATGGAGGAAATTCGTCAGGCTTTGGACGAAGATCGCTTCCCTCAGTACAAGAAAGAAAAATTGGAGGCATTCAAACAAAATGGAGGTTGTTAGGAATCTTTCGTACAGAAAAGCAAATGAACACGTTTTGCAATTTGCAAGAGTATTGACGATTTTTGCAAATTTCGTTATAATAGTACCAATATGTTTTTTGCAGAGATTTCTGCAAGGAAAATAAATGGAACTCAATATCATTAAGTTAGGAGAGAAATGAAATGAACAGCTTTACAGCATTTTTACTGGATGTCAGCACAACAGTGACTTCCGGCGGCGGCGCAGCAGAAGGCGCACAAAAGGTACAGCAGTCCTCAGGTGGCCTATTTGGGGGCATGAATGGTATGACCTTGGTGATTGTATATTGTATCGCATTGGTAGTTATTATGTATTTCCTGTCCTTCCGTCCTACACAGAAAAGGGAAAAGGCTTTGGCAGAGCAGAGAAATGCAATTCAGGTTGGTGATATGGTTGTAACAAATTCCGGTATGTACGGCAAGGTTGTAGATATGACATACGATTGTTTCATCATTGAATTTGGGTTGAACAAAGGGGTTAATGTTCCGGTAGCCAAGAGCGAAGTATTTGGTAAAAAAGAACCCAATATGACAAATGAAGCGCCTCCGGCAGTAGAACAGCCCAAGAAAAGAGGTTTGTTCAGAAAAGGTTAAGCTTTTGTGAAGCAGAGAAAGTTGTGTTTATACAGAAAGAAATAGTTCAAGTACATGAATGTGGTTTTTGCAGAATATGCAAAAACCACATTTTTTTGTTTGTAAATGGCATGTGAAACAATAAAAATATCAAAACAGAATGATATTTAACAAAGTATGCATAGGAAAAGATTCATCCAGTACATCCTTTGTGTTACAGATGTAAAACAAAGGAAGCGATGCAAAAAAAGGATATTTTTGGGCATTTTCAAAAATTCTCTGTGGGTATTTCGTTTTTATTCAGAAAAGGATTACCGCATCAATACGGTGTTTTAATTTTTTGGAAAAATTGTGCAAAAATATGAACAAAATTTCGAAGAGTACACGAGAGAAAGACATATGTTCTAATAATATACAAAAATGTCTTTCTATTGTAAACTTTTTTTGAATAATCTATTGACTTTGTATAAAAACATCATATATAATGAATAAAGACAGAGTTTGATAAGAAAAAAACAATTCTGTATGTAAACCAAAGCAAGAAACCTGAAAAAACAACTCGTTAAGGGGGATCTGAATGTTACAGGTATTTGATATTATTGGACCGGTGATGATTGGTCCATCTAGTTCTCATACAGCAGGAGCGGTGCGTATCGGAAAATATGCACGTTCTATATTGGGAACGGTACCAGTCAAGGCGCATATCTGCTTCAGTGGTTCCTTTGCAAAGACATACAAAGGACATGGAACAGACAAGGCTGTAATTGCAGGTATTTTGGGCATGGATACAGACGACTCACGTATTCGTACCAGCATGGATATTGCAAAGCAAGAGGGACTGGAGTTCGTATTTGAAGAAAAAGATATTGATGGGGCGCATCCCAATACCGCAGAAATCACATTGACAGATGCGGATGGAAATCAGGCATTGGTACAGGGGGCATCCATTGGTGGTGGGAATATCATCATCAACAAAATCAATGATACTACCGTTGCAATCAATGGAAAATCGGATACATTGGTGATTCCGCATAAGGATATTCCGGGTATGATTGCAGATGTTACCAATATTTTGGCAGACAAAAAGGTCAATGTACACGGCTTTTCCTTATGCAGAGATCATAAAGGCGGAACCGCTGTGATGACCATTGAAATTGATGGCGACATCAATCAGGACGTAACAGGCGCAATTTTGGAAAACCCCAATATTTTCGCTTGTACGATACTAAAAGCAATTTAAGAAAGAGGTGAATAAGATGTTCAAGTATGATTCTTTGGCAGACTTGGTGGCAGCAGCTATGGAAGCCGATGCCTCTCTTTCTCAGATTGTGCTGCGTGAGCAGGCAGAGGTGGCAGAGGTAACAGAGGACAGCTTGTATCAGAATATGGAAAATGTTCTCAATGTTATGCGCACATCTGTAGCGGAGGGACTGGATCCGGACAAGCGTTCCGCAAGTGGGCTGACCGGTGGAGATGCATTTAAGATGATGCGTGCTGTTCAGGAAGGAAAAAATATTTGCGGCAAAGTCTTTGGTGAGGCTTTGACAAAAGCACTTGCGGTTTCTCAAACGAATGCTTGTATGGGCAGAATTGTGGCTTCTCCGACAGCAGGAAGCTGTGGGATTTTGCCATCAGCAGTATTGACCATTTCTGAGAATAGAAATATCCCCGATCATGATGTGATTATGGCGCTCTTTACAGCATCAGCTGTGGGCATGGTGATCGCAAACAATGCAAGCATTGCAGGCGCAGAAGGCGGATGCCAAGCAGAATGTGGGGCAGCCAGTGCCATGGCAGCAGCGGCGATTGTGGAAATGTGTGGTGGTACACCGCAAATGTGTGCAGATGCATGTGCCATCGCTCTGAAAAATATTTTGGGCTTGGTATGTGATCCTGTTGCGGGGCTGGTGGAAATCCCTTGTATCAAAAGAAATGCCGCCGGTGTAGGCAATGCATTGGTGGCGGCAGAAATGGCTTTGGCAGGAATTGAAAGTGCAATTCCGGCAGATGAAGTTATTTGGGCAATGAAAAAAGTGGGCGATGCAATGTCTGCATCACTGAAAGAAACTGCAGAAGGCGGTCTGGCAGTTACGCCAACAGGCAAAAGATTATGCCAAAAAGTATTTGGCTGCAACCAGTAAGGGGGAGGCAAAAAATACTTTATATAAATGGGGAAATACCCTTCGGAAATTCCCTTTGATTCGTACAACTTTGATTAAAATGGAAGAATATTTATCATTGAATTTAGGAGAATCGAAATCATGAAAAACTTATTGGACAAATGGAATAGTATTAGCTTAGTAAAGCGTATTGTTTGCGGTTTGATTATCGGTGCAGTTTTAGGTATCGCTCTGCCACAGGCAACTCCTGTTGGGATTTTGGGTACAATGTTTGTTAGTGCACTGAAAGCAATCGCACCTGTATTGGTATTTTTCTTAGTTATTTCTGCGCTGGCTTGCGGTAATGAAGGCGGCGGCAGAACAATGGGGCGTGTTGTTATTTTGTATTTGGTAGGTACATTCCTCTCTGCGGTTGTCGCAGTTTTGGCATGTCACTTTATCCATGTAACATTGCCTCTGGACAGTGGTAACGCAGCAGAAGGCTATGAAGCTGCTGGCGGCATTGGTGAAGTATTTACAAATCTTTTGACAAACCTGGTAGCAAACCCTATTGGTTCTATCGTAAATGGTAACTATTTGGGTATTCTGGCATGGGCTGTTATCTTTGGTCTGGCTCTGAAGGCTGCAAATGAAACAACAAAGAAAGCACTCTTTGATTTCTCTGAAGCAGTATCTCAGGCAGTTAGATGGGTAATCAGCTTTGCTCCTTTTGGTATTCTGGGTCTGGTATTTACCACTGTTTCCACAAATGGTCTGGAAATTTTCGTTGAATATGGTAGACTGTTGGCAATTTTGGTAGGCTGTATGGCATTTGTGGTATTCGTTCTGAATCCCATTATTGTATTTACACAGACAAAGACAAACCCTTACCGTTTGGTATTCAAATGCTTGAGAGAATCTTTTGTAACAGCATTCTTTACAAGAAGCTCTGCTGCAAACATTCCTGTAAATATGGAACTTTGCGAATCCCTGGGTCTGGATGAAGACAACTACTCTATCTCTATTCCTTTGGGCGCTACCATCAATATGGGTGGTGCAGCAATCACAATTACAGTTATGACACTGGCTTGTGTCAATACATTGGGTATTGAAGTTCCTCTGGCAATGAAGATTTTGCTGAGCTTTGTTGCAGCAATCTCTGCATGTGGTGCTTCCGGTGTTGCCGGTGGTTCCCTGCTGCTGATTCCTTTGGCTTGCTCTCTGTTTGGTATTTCTAACGATATTGCAATGCAGGTAGTAGGTGTAGGTTTCATCATCGGTGTTGTACAGGATTCTTGCGAAACAGGTCTGAACTCTTCCACAGACGCTTTGTTTACCGCAGCTGCTGAATTCCACGACTGGAAAAAAGCAGGCAAATCTTTGCCAATCTAATAAAATATATCGAGGTTGTACGAAAGCCCTGTCAGTGGTTGCTGACAGGGTTTTATTTTTTTGTGGTTACTTGTATTTTGAAACAAAAGTCATTATAATAGTGATAATGATTGCAAAGAAATTTACATATAAAAACAACCATGAAAACAGAACAGGAGAGAAGCTATGGGCAAGCCAAGATTATACCGAAAACGTTTTTTTCCGATGGAAACGATAGAGCTAAAGGATGATATGATCTTATATCAGGATGATGCAATGCTTGTGACGAAATGGAAGGTTTTTCGTACAAAAGAACAGTTTAGTCAAGGGATTTCCTGTTATTTTTTGGAAAAAGGCTATAAGGTCAGCAAATTTATGAATGATGTGGGAGAACTGGTATATTATTATTGTGATATCATTGACACTATGTATGATCCAGAGGAGAATAGATATGTATTTACCGATTTATTGGTAGATGTGATTGTAGAGCCAACCGGTTTTGTAAAGGTAGTGGATTTGGCAGAACTTGCAGATGTTTTGGAAGAAGGTGTGATTACAGAGGATATTGTGAAAAAAGCACTGCGTCAGCTGGAAGCACTTTTACATATCATATACTCTGGAAACTTTGCAGCTTTGACAAAATATCTGGAGATAGAGGCAGCATACCATGAGTGACCAGCTGCATAAAGGACATCGGGAAAGGATGCGCTTGCGTTTTTATCAAAAGGGTGCAGAGGGCTTTGCAGATCATGAACTGTTGGAGCTTCTGTTATATTATGCAGTCCCACGTGGAGATGTCAACCCGCTTGCACATAAGATATTACAGGAGTTTGGTTCGCTTTCCATGCTTTTTGCCTCAGATACGGCGGAGATTGCAAGGCGTTGTGGTATTAAGGAAAGTACTGCGCTTTTGATTTGTTTGCAGGCGGCGTTTGCAAATCGTGTGCAACAAGAGAAATGGCGTATGCGGCCAAAGCTGGATTCTGTATCTGCTTTGGGGCAGTATGCGGTGGATTTGCTGTCGCAGTACCAGCATGAACGCTTTTATATGGTCTGTTTGGATAGTAGAAAGATATTGATTCAGACCTGTTTGATTTCAGAGGGTACCATCAATGAGTCTGTTGTACATCCAAGATTGGTTGTAGAACAAGCGCTCAAATATAAAGCAGTAGCGGTGGCTTTTTTACACAATCATCCGGGAGGAACGCTCAGGCCATCCTTACAGGATATTGAAATGACGGTACAAATGGCAAAAATACTGCGGGAGATTGGGATTTCGTTTGTGGATCACATTATCGTTGCAGATCAGGAATATTGTAGTTTTGTACAGCAAAAGCTGCTGCCAAACCAAAAAGGATAAAAGAAGGAGGTTCTATCAATGAGAAGATTATATCGTTCCAATACAAATGTTACAATTTCAGGTGTTTGTGCAGGAATTGGAGAATATTTCAATATTGACCCTACATTGATTCGTTTGTTATGGGTGTTGGGTTCTTTATTTACAGGTGTGATCCTTGGATTGATTGTATACTTTGTATGCGTTATGATTATCCCTGTAGATGATGGCTATATTCACACAGATTACAGGGAAAAGAAATAAGACAAGTGAAAGGTGTGATGGCAGAATAGGACAATGGATAAGTATCGCGGCTTTTCCGATATTGCCTGAAACATTCCGATAGATCAAGAAATGGAGGAAAAACAAGGTGGAACAAAAAAAGCGGATTTTTAGTGGTATGCAGCCCTCAGGAATGATTACATTGGGAAATTATTTGGGCGCTTTGAAAAACTGGAAAAATCTACAAGATGATTATGATTGCTTATATTGCATCGTGGATATGCATGCGATTACAGTGCGTCAAGATCCCACAAAGCTGCGCAAACAGTGCCGTGATCTTTTGACACAATATCTCGCTGTTGGATTGGATCCAAATAAAAATACAATTTATTATCAATCCCATGTGTCCCAGCATGCAGAGCTTGGCTGGATATTGAATTGCTTTACGTATATGGGAGAACTCAATCGTATGACACAGTTTAAGGATAAGGCAGCAAAACATGCAGATAATATCAATGCAGGTTTGTATACCTATCCGGTACTGATGGCATCGGATATTCTGTTGTATCAGACAGACCTGGTGCCGGTGGGGGAAGACCAAAGACAGCACTTGGAATTAACCAGAGATATTGCTGGACGTTTTAACAGCATTTATGGGGATGTATTCCAAATTCCGGAAGCATATATCGGCAAAGCCGGCGCAAGAGTAATGGCTTTGCAGGAACCATCAAAAAAGATGTCAAAATCGGATGAAAATAAAAACAATACCATTTTGTTGACAGATGATCCGGCAGTGATTCTCAATAAGGTAAAACGTGCGGTGACAGATTCTGACACAGAAATTCGATATGGTGAAGATAAGCCGGGTATTTCCAACCTTTTGAATATTTATTGTGCATGTACAGGCAGTACCATCGCACAGGCAGAACAGGAATTTTCTGGGGCAGGCTATGGTACATTTAAGACAAGAGTTGGTGAAGCGGTTGTTGCAGAACTGGAGCCGGTACAAAAGCGGGTGAAGGAGCTGGAAAAAAATAAGGACTATTTGGATGAAGTCATCAAAAACGGTGCAGAACGAGCAGGGAAATTGGCTGCCAGAACATTGACAAAGGTACAGAAGAAGGTTGGATTTCCGCCTGTACTGCGCTAAGAAGCCCGTGTATTGCCTATGGGAATATTGGAAACTGAGGTGAGAGCTGTGAAGCAGAAGGGACAGGCAACAAAAGCGATTTTAGCCAATGGCCTGAAAAATTTGATGCGTCAACGCAGCTTTGAGAAGATTACCATACAGCAGATTGCGGACGAAGCAGGCTTTATACGTTCCACTTTTTATAACCATTTTCGTGACAAATATGAGGTCATAGAATGGATTTTTACAGAAGAGGTATTGCGTCAGGGAGAACATTTTTTTTCACAAGGACAATACCGGCAAGGGATACGTAAAATGTTGGAGGCTATGGAGGCAGACAAAGCATTTTATGTCAGTGCTGCCAAGATCGAAGGACAAAATAGTTTTCGCAGTTTTATGTTTCGTTCCTTTTGCAGTCTGTTGAAAGACATACTGCAAAGCAGAGCAACACAGCCAAGTAAGTTACAGCATCTTTTTCAGATTGAAGTGTTGGCAGAATATTATGCCAATGCAGAAACTTTTGTCATGATGAAATGGTTGGAAAATGGTATGACCTACAGTGTGGATGATATGGAGCAGGCACAATGGTTTTTGATCTCCGTATCATTTGAAGATGTTGTGAAAGAGATTTCGGTGAAAGACTAAATGAAAAAGAAAGAGCCATTTTCCGGCAAAGCAGTAGGAAAGTGGCTCTTTTATGTTTGCAAATTTCTTTTGCAGCCGATCAGCTAATCAAAATACGGATGCTAAAGATCATACGCTGGTATCAAAATGGTTCTTCTGTTTCTGTAGCATGGTTGGTATCTGTAAATGTGTCAGAGAGAGAAATATTTTCTGCAATTGTTTCATCCATAGCCAAGCTGTCGGCATTTCCGGTATCTTCCGTAATCTCAGGCAGTTCAGGCAAAGCATAATGTGCTCTTACCTTATTTTCAATCTCTCTGCACATAGCAGAATGTTCTTTGAGGAATGTTTTTGCATTTTCACGTCCCTGACCGATTCTGGTTTCGCCATATGCATACCAAGCACCGCTTTTATTGACAATATCAATATTCACTGCCAAATCCAGAATGTCGCCTTCTTTCGAAATACCTTCGCCGTAAACAATATCAAACTCTGCTGTCTTAAATGGAGGTGCAACCTTATTTTTTGCAATTTTTGCTTTGACACGGTTTCCGACAAAATCGGTACCTTGCTTGATGATATCCGTTTTACGGATATCAATACGTATGGAAGCATAGAATTTCAACGCACGACCACCGGTTGTGGTTTCCGGATTTCCAAAAGAAACACCAATTTTTTCACGTAGCTGGTTGATAAATACTACGGTACAATTGGATTTGTTTGTAATACCGGTCAGCTTTCTCAGAGCTTGGCTCATCAGACGTGCCTGCAAACCCATATGAGAATCGCCCATTTCGCCTTCGATTTCTGCACGTGGTACAAGTGCTGCAACAGAGTCTACAATGACAATATCAATGGCGCCACTGCGTACCATGGTTTCTGCAATTTCCAGTGCCTGTTCGCCGTCATCGGGCTGTGAGATATAGAGATTATCAATATCTACGCCGACCGCTTTGGCATACGTAGGATCCAAAGCATGTTCGGCATCAATATATCCGGCAATACCGCCACTTTTTTGCACTTCCGCAACCATATGCAGCGCAATGGTTGTCTTACCAGATGATTCCGGGCCGTATACCTCAATGATTCTGCCCTTGGGTACGCCACCGACACCTAGTGCAATATCCAAACTCAGAGAACCGGAGGGAACCACTTCCACATTCATTTTTGCACTGTCATCACCCAGTTTCATGACAGCACCCTTACCAAACTGTTTTTCGATTTGCCCCAATGCGGCATCCAATGCCTTTTGACGTTCTTCTGTTTTGCTGATTTCTTTTACATCTTTTGCTGCTTTTGCTGCTGCCATATAGGAACCACCTTTCGTATTTTTTTGGAACGGACTGAAAAGTTTGAGATTTGTTCTTTTGTCTTTTGCACATTTCTGTATGGGTTCTTTGATGAAAAAAGTAACTTTTCAATGCCGTCCAAAACTGTAAGATTTGTTTTTTCATATACTACAATGCGCATTTTGTTGCCCTGCGCCATCACTCGAACTTATGTTCTTATTTTAACCCAGACAGAGAAATCTGTCAACCGCTTTTTTCATTTCTTCCCAATTTTACAGATGCTTCTGCAAGCAGTACAGCACCCAAAATGAAAATACAGCCAATATATCCACGAATCTGTAGACGTTCGCCATAGAGCAATGCGGAAATCAAGGCAGCGAATACGGATTCTGTGGTAATAATCAGACCACATTTTGTTGCGGAGGTATGGCGTTGCCCCACAGATTGCAAAACAAAATATACTGCTGTACATAATATACCAACATACAGAAAGTTACATACAGCCGATAGGGAAAGGGAAGGAAATCCGTCACCAATCAAGAGCAATATCAAAAACGAAACGACAGCAACAACCATATTTTCTACCAGAGCAATGCGAATCGAATCACAGGTAAGCAGCATTTTGCTCATAAAAGCCATTTGGAAAGAAAATGCTATGGAAGCCCCAAAGGAAAGTACAGCACCCAAGTCCAGCTGCAAGCCATCTGTGACAGAAAGCAGAGCAACACCGACAACCGTAATGGCAGAGGCGAGCAGTACGCTGACAGTGGGACGCTGATGGAAAAATACCCAGCAAATGAGCGGTACCAAAACTGCCTGTGTATTGCACAAAAAGGCATTGACAGAAGGTGTGGTGTATTGTAGCCCCAATGTAAGCAGGAAAAAAGTAATGACAAGCAGTATGCCCAGAATACTGCCCAGTTTCCATTCGTGTTTTGTGATTTGGCGAACCTGCTTATGATAGAAAAGCCACAAACAGAGTGCTGCAACCAAAAATCGTCCAAAAATCACATGATAGGGAGAATAGCCCCAATCAAGCAAATATTTGATGCTGATGAAAGCGCCTCCGCCAATAAAGGCAGCAAGCAGCAGCATCCAATCTCCCTTATGCTTCATTTTGCAAAGCCTCACGTAGTAAATTCATGGCATTCATGGTCGCGCGTTCTCGAATTTTATTGCGTTTGCCGGTGTATTGATATTTGCTTACGGTTGTTTTTCCATGGATGTATATGCCAATGTATACCACACCAACGGGATGCTCCTCTGTGCCGCCGTCTGGGCCTGCAATGCCTGTAGTCGCAATCCCGACATCTGCACCGCTTGTTTTGGCAACGCCCTCAGCCATCTCTGCTGCTGTTTGTTCACTGACCGCAGTATATTTTTCCAATGTTTCTGCTTTGACACCAAGGCGGTGCATCTTCGCCTCGTTGGAATATGTGATACAGCCTTCCAAAAGTACATTGGAGATGCCTGGATATTCCACCAGTCTGGAGGTAATCATACCGCCTGTGCAGGATTCTGCAATGGCAATGGTTTTCTTCTGTTTCAGCAAAAGTTCAGCAACAACAGACTGCATATCGGTTTCACCCTCTGCGTAGACAGCATTTCCAAGACGCTCCTTCAGCGCAGCTTTGACAGGTAAAATGAGTGCTTGGGCTTCTTCTGTTGTTTTGGCTTTTGCGGTGATGCGCAATATGGATTCTCCGTTTTTTGCATAAGGCGCGATGGTTGGATTGGTTTGTGCATCAATCAGATCCTTTACCATGGTTTCCATCGCACTTTCTCCAATGCTTGCCACACGCAGGATTTCAGATACGAATGTACATTCCTGTTTTTGCAAAAGATAAGGTTTTACCTGATTTTCAAACATGGGGATGGTTTCTTTGGGAGGACCTGGAAGCATGGCAATCATTTTGCTGTCTTTTTCCATGATAATTCCCGGAGCAGTACCGTTATCATTATACAGTACAATGCCGTGTTCCTTTGGCACCATCGCCTGTTTGATATTGTTTTTTGTCATGGTACGACCAATACGTGCAAAAAATTTCTCTATATGTCCCAAAGCACGTTCATCCAGAACCAATTCCTCGCCAAAATATTCTGCGGCAGTTTCTTTTGTCAAATCATCCTCTGTGGGACCTAAGCCACCTGTTGTGATGATCAGATCTGCACGGGAAAATGCCTGAAAAATGGTATCGTGCAATCTTTTTGGATTATCCCCAACAACGGTTTGGAAATACACTTCAATTCCAAGCTGTGCCAGTTCTTTGGATAAATATTGTGCATTGGTATTCAAAATATCCCCAAGCAGGATTTCTGTTCCAACTGCAATAATTTCTGCCTTCATACAATGTTACCTCCTGTCTTTTTACATAAAATCTGGTTCAAAGCGCTTTGAAAATGTTCATCATCTTTTTCGGTACGTTTTTTGATATGCCCGCTTTGCCTTTTGCGCTGTTTACGCATTTCACGGGAAAGATGACGCTCCATGAGCATACGTTCAATGGTTTCATTGGAATAGAAGAATCCGTTGGGATGTAAAACAATGCTTTTTTTCGCCAAAAACAATGCTGCAAGCCCATAGTCGCCGGTGATACAAATATCATCCTTTTGTACAAGATTGGCAAGAAACAAATCGGTACTGTCTGTACCTTTGTCCACGGTGGTTACCTTTACATGAGGAAGATCATAGCATAAGATATGTGCCGCATCACAGACCATGTGTACCTGTACAGTATAGCGTGCGGCAGTTTGAATGATGATTTCCTTTACCGGGCAGGCATCTGCATCTACCAAAATTTGCATCACATTCATCCTTTCTATTATGGTATCAAAATCATCCCTTGGTCAAGGGATTTTTATATTCAGAAAAAATACCGCTATGTGTATCTAAGGTATCAGATACACAGCGGTATTTTTTGTTTGCTTTACATCAAAATCAAATCAGAAGCCCAATTCTTCACCAACCAGTATGACTTTGATCCTATGTGCAGGACGACATACACGCGTAATCAAAATTTGGTTGCAAATACATTCTTCTGAGGTACAGTTATGACAACGACCGGTAGCAGCACAGGGAGTTTTGCCTAAAAAACGCATACTGTTGATGGGAGCAGCAACACTTCTGGCACGCTTTACAGCGGCATCCACATCTGCTGCAACCTTATTCAGACTGCAAATGACAATGACGTTTTTGGGGCCAAATGACAACGCAGCAACACGGTTGCCGGTACCGTCAATATTGACCAATACACCATCTTCAGATACCGCATTTGCACTCATCAAATAGTAATCAACCAACAGACCTTTGCGGTGCAGTTCGGCGATTTCTTCGGGAGTCTTTCCCAAATCTCTATCAATGACTTCATAATCTCCCGCATGCAATGCCTTTGTCAAACCCATGTCACGAATGGTCATAGAACCACCCCAAGAAACAGAGCTTTTTTCTGGAATCAGAGAAAGAGCCTGTGTCAGAGCCTCCTGTGCAGTGGTACAGTAATATGCCTCAAAGTGACGATTTTCCAATTTTTTTATCAAATATTTTCCGAGTAAATCATTTCGGATTTCCAATGGTTTTGCCATAATAAAAAGACCTCCTTTTTGGGTATACCAGGGGCAATCGAAAAAGAAAAGCAGCACGGTTCTGTTCGAAAATGCCCACACCATACATCTATTGCATAGTTATATTTTAGCATAAATACCACAAAAAGAAATAGGGGTTTTTATATTTTTTATGCTAAGAGAAGGATATAATCCATATATGATATTACAATGTTTCGTGCTTTTGGATATAGGCAATCCCAACTGCGGTCGGTCCGCAATGCGTACCAATGGTAGTGCCGATGATCCAAGGAGTATCCGCTACATGAAAGCCTTTTTCCTTTAATGCTGCGATCAGCTCTGTAGCTGCTTCTGTGCGATCTTTTGCAGCACGAATCGTGCAGATCACATAATCCTCCTGTTTGCCTTCCAGCTCCTGTAGTGTCATATCCAGTACGGTTTTCAGCGCTTTTTTATGTCCACGTACTTTGCCATCAGGGAACAATTCTCCATCCTTCATGACAATGATGGGCTTGATGTTCAAAATTGCGCCTGCCAATGCAGCTGCTTTGCCCACACGTCCGCCATGTTGCAAGAAATCCAAAGAATCTACCGTGAAATTGACTTTGGCTGTTTGCTTCTGCTTTTCCAAAACTGCCACAAGCTCCTCCAAAGACAGACCTTCCTGTTGCATTTTGTATGCTTCCCAAACCAAAAGTCCTTGTATGGCAGTTGCACAAAAGCTATCGACAACCTCAATTTTGCTGTCAGGGTAGGATTCCAGCAATATCCCCTTTGCATTATTTGCACTTTGGAAGGAACCGCTGAATTTGGAAGTCAGACAGATACATATAATATCCTTTCCTTCCTTCAGATAGGGTTCAAATACATCAATATAGTCTTGTATGGATGGTAGAGAGGTTTTTGGAAATATTTTTGTTTCCTGTATTTTTTCATAAAACACCTCTGCGGTTAATTCTACAATTTCCTTGTAGTAGTGTTCGCCATCAAATGTTGCGAAATAAGGTACAATGCCAATCCCGCATTGTTCACGCAGCTTTGCAGGTAAATCACAGGAACTGTCAGCGATGATTTGATAAGGTCGCATATATTATCCTCCATATCCGTTTTTCTTCATGATTATTTATTTTCTGATTGTAAAGCAAAGATATGGCTTTGTCAACGAATTGCGGGCAAAGTGATGGAAAAAAGCCCAAAAAACAGAGAATTTCGTTTGCTTTTCAAAATATGGAGTGATATACTAAAACGATGTGACAAGTGAGGAGGTCGTGGTATGGGAAAGACGTTGGTCATTGCCGAAAAGCCCTCTGTTGCACGGGATATCGCCAATGTGATTGGTGCAACACAAAAGGGGGACAATTGCCTGATCGGAGAAAAATATGTGGTTTCTTGGGCGATTGGTCATCTGGTGACGCTGGCAGAACCGGAGGACTACGATATCAAATATAAAACATGGAGCTTGGATACACTGCCTATGATTCCGGAGCAGATGCAGCTCAAAGCCATTACAAAAACAAGGGCACAACTGCGTACACTGCATCGGCTGATGCACAGCAAAGAAATTGATGATGTCATTTGCGCAACAGACAGCGGACGAGAGGGCGAGTTGATTTTTCGTTATATCTATGAAATTACAAAGTGCAAAAAGCCATTTTGCAGACTGTGGATTTCCAGTATGACAAAAGCAGCCATACAAGATGGCTTTGCACATTTGCAAGATGGCAAGGCATATGATTTGCTCTATCATTCTGCACGCAGCCGTGCAAAAGCGGATTGGCTGGTTGGGATGAATGCTTCTCGTGCATATACACTGCAATATCATACGCTTTTGAGCATTGGACGGGTACAAACACCAACACTGGCATTGATTGTGGATAGACAAAAGGAAATTGATGCCTTTGTACCACAGACCTACTATGAAGTGCTGGCGGATTTTGGAAGTTTTACCGGTTTATGGGTAGATAAAAAAGACAATACCAAAATCATGGAGCAGACACAGGCAGAGGAAATCATAAAACGTACAAAAGGACAAAACGGTGTATTGACTGCACTGGAAAAAGAGGAAAAGCAACAGCTGCCTCCGCTTTTGTATGATTTAACAGAGTTGCAAAGGGAATGTAATAAAAAATTCGGTTTCTCTGCGAAGAAAACGCTGGATTTGGTACAAGGCTTGTATGAGAAGAAAAAAATGGTCACATATCCACGTACAGACAGCCGCTATTTGAGCGATGATATGATTGTAAACATCAAGCAGGTACTGGAAAAGCTGGCACAATCAGTGGATTTTGCACAGGAAGCGAAGCATGTGCTTGCGATGCCGAAGCTGCCATTGAGCAAAAGAATTCTTGACAACAGCAAGGTGACAGACCACCATGCCATTATACCAACAGATGTCCGTATTCATACAGACCATCTTTCTGTGGATGAAAAACGTGTGTATTTTTTGATTGCAGGAAGATTTTTATCTGTATTTTATCCACCGTATCGCTACGAAGTGACGAAAGCATATAGTCAGATTGGCATAGACACTTTTTTATCCAGAGGGAAAGTCGTATTGCAGGAGGGCTGGCAGGCGGTAGAAAAGAAATTTGCGCCACCACCAAAGCGGAAAAGAACAGAGGAGGAAGCAGCTCTGCCAATACTCCTACAAGGACAAAGCGTGACGGTCAAAAAAGCGCAGATGCAGACAAAGCAGACGAAGCCACCTGCATATTATACAGAAAGCACATTGCTTTCCGCAATGGAGCATGCAGGTCGTTTTGTAGAGGATGAAACACTCAAAGAGCAGATGAAGGACAGCGGGCTTGGAACACCAGCGACCAGGGCTGCCATCATTGAAAGACTGCTGTCGGTAGGATATTTGTATCGAGAAGGGAAAAATCTCCTGCCGACGGAAAAAGGAAAAAAACTGATTGCGATTGTACCAGATGCACTGCGTTCACCCGAAACAACAGGAAGATGGGAAAAAGGGCTTTCCTCAATTGCAAAAGGCAAAATGACAGAGGAGCGGTTTATGGAAAGCATTGGACGCTATGTACAATTTCTGGTGACTGATGCTGCACAGAATAAAAAAGAGATTGTGTTTGAAGCCGAACCAATACGCAAAGGAACAAAAGGCAGAAAACCGAAAAAAAACAATCGTATGGGGCGCTGTCCCCTGTGCCAAAAAGGGGAAGTGCTGGAAAACAGTAAGGCTTATTATTGCACAGAGTGGAAAAATGGATGCAAATTTACGATATGGAAAGACAGTGTTTTGTCTTATGGCATTACACTGGAGCCGGCAAAGGTGAAAAAGCTGCTCCAAGAAAAATGTTTGCAGAATATTGCGCTGGTATTGCCGCAGACAAAGGAGCATGCCATCGCAGAACTGGCACTTACGGCAGATCACAGCGGAAAAATAGAAATTAAAAATATTACAAGAATAGAGAGGGAGTAGAAACAATGGGCTATATTTATGGTATGCTGGGGATTTCTCCGCAGGTAGAGGGATTTGGAGAAAGAATATTGGAAGGCTTAAAAGAGAGATTTACAGAAATTGATCAGATTGCGGAATACAATCAGGCAAAGGTATTACGGGCAATGCAGGAAAATCGTGTAAGTGCAGAGTGCTTTGCAGGCTCTACGGGTTATGGATACAATGACCAAGGTCGTGAGGTGCTGGAGAAGGTGTATGCTTCCTGCTTCCATACAGAGGCAGCCTTGGTACGTCCACAGATTGTATGTGGCACACATGCACTGGCAGTTGCACTTTCCGCAAATCTTGTAACGGGGGATGAGCTGCTTTCTCCTGTAGGAAAGCCTTATGATACATTGGAAGAAGTCATTGGGATTCGTCCGTCCCCATGCTCTCTTGCAGAATATGGGATTACGTATCGTCAAGTGGAATTGCTGGAAGATGGTTCCTTTGATTATGAAAATATCAAAAAAGCCATTCATTCCAAAACAAAAATGGTGACCATACAGCGCTCCAAGGGCTATCAGATGCGCCCCACATTCTCTGTGGAACAGATTGGTGATCTGATTGCATTTGTCAAGAGCATTAAGCCGGATGTCATTTGTATGGTGGATAACTGCTATGGAGAATTTGTAGAATTGCAGGAGCCTTCTGATGTGGGTGCAGATATGATTGTCGGCTCTCTGATCAAAAATCCGGGGGGTGGTCTGGCGCCTGTCGGTGGGTATATCTGCGGGAAACAGGCATACATTGACCGTTGTGCCTATCGTTTGAGTGCACCTGGACTTGGACAGGAGGTAGGAGCAAGCTTGGATGTTATGCGTTCTTTGTATCAGGGCTTTTTCCTTGCGCCAACGGTCGCAGCAGGTGCGCTCAAGGGTGCAATCTTTGCGGCAAATATCTATGAAAAACTTGGTTTTCGTGTCATTCCAAACAGTACAGAAAGCCGTCATGACATCATACAGGCAGTAGAACTTGGAACGGCAGAACGGCTGATTGCTTTCTGTGAAGGCATACAGGCTGCTGCACCGGTAGACAGTTATGTCGTGCCGGAGCCTTATGCAATGCCCGGATATAACAGTGACGTCATTATGGCAGCAGGTGCTTTTATACAGGGCTCCTCCATTGAATTGAGTGCAGACGGCCCCCTGCGTGAACCATATTCCGTATACTTCCAAGGCGGTTTGACATGGTATCATGCAAAGGTGGGTATTTTGAAATCCTTGCAGTATATGTATGAACGTGGATTGGTCTCACTCCATGAAGTATGATGCAAAAAAAGAACATATGCTTTTCCAAAAACAAAATACAGATCATACAGTACAATCAGCAGAAAATGGCTATCCATCAGATGTTTGTAATTTTCCATGCAGGGGATGCGGTGTAAGCTCCATGCTTTTGGATTGATATACCACCCATGCAGCATGTCAATCTCCAGCCAGATGTATATTGGTATGGAGTAAAATGCACCATATGGTATAAGGGAAGAAACGACATATTGCCCCTGCCAAAACAGAGCATCGCATATCAGATCCTGCGAGGTGTGTATTTTTTTGGAGAAAACAGATTGACAGCGCAAAAGAATACGAAAAAATCATCATAGATGTTCCCTTGTCTTGAAAAAAATGGGAGCATCCTGTATAATAACACCAGATTTTGTACGTTTGAAAGGAATATCAATATACAGAAAGAGGAGAGAAACCATATGAAATTTATCAAGACCCCTGTAAAGGGAATGTGCGATATGCTTCCTTCCGATATGCGTTTGCGTGAGCATATCTTTTCCATGATTCGAGAAACATATACCTCCTATGGCTTTATGCAGATTGAAACCCCTGTTATGGAGCATATTGAAAATCTGACTTCAAAACAAGGCGGCGACAATGAAAAGCTCATTTTCAAAGTAATGAAAAGAGGGGCGGATTTTCAGCGTGCATTGGATGCAGGAAAACTGGAATTGGCAGACAATGGCTTACGCTATGACCTGACAGTACCTCTGTCCAGATACTACGCAAACAACAAAGAAAAATTGCCTTCTCCCTTCAAAGCATTGCAGATGGGCAGTGTATGGCGTGCAGACAATCCGCAGAAAGGACGCTTTCGCCAGTTTACACAGTGTGACATCGACATTCTGGGAGATGATACCAACCTTGCGGAAATCGAATTGATTACGGCAACCGCTACAATGCTGACAAAGATTTTTGCAGAAATCAATATCACAGATTTCACCATCCATATCAACAACAGACAGATTTTGAGAGCGGTTGCACTGCAGGCAGGATTCCCAGAACAGGATATTACTTCCGTATTGATTTCTTTGGATAAATTTGACAAAATCGGACTGGATGGCATCCGTAAAGAATTGTTGGAAAACGGATATGCACAAGAAGTTGTGGATAAATATCTGTCCATTTATGAAAACCTCAAAGATGGCTTGTCTTGCACAGAATTTTGTGCGGGAATTGGCGAAGAATATCTCAAGGCAAGCGTTGTATCGGAGATGGATGAGATTCTCTCTTGTGTAAAGCCAATGCTTTCTGATGGTGTAAAAATCATATTCGACCCAACATTGGTACGTGGCATGGGTTATTATACCGGCCCTATTTTTGAAATTACCATTGATGGCTACAATTTCTCCATTGCAGGTGGCGGACGTTATGATGAAATGATTGGTAAATTCAGTGGGCAGGATGTCAGTGCAAGTGGTTTCTCTATTGGTTTTGAGCGTATCATCACCATACTGAAAGACCATATGCAGGGTGAAATGGGCTTTGGCAAGGAAGGTACGGTATTCCTGTTGGATAAAAACGTATCTCCAAAAAAGAAACAGGAGGTATTTTTACAGGCAAAGCAGCTGCGTGAAGCAGGTGCGGTGGTGAGTATACAGCCTATGCGTAAAAATGTAAAACGTCAGATTGAAATGCTTGAAGCACAAGGCTTCCAAAATTTTCAAAAAATATATGAATGATATCAAACATATACAAAAAAGCGAATCGGTTTTCCGGTTTGCTTTTTTTATATCATAGAATCATGCACATAGGTCTTGCGAAAGTTGTGTTCAGAGGGTGTGGAAATGGAAATAAGATTGTATTGTATCAATGTTCTATGATATAATACGGAAATGAAAACGAAAGGAAGACTGAGAAATGGAAATGAATTTACAACAAAATAAAACGAAACCTTTTGTGCATCTTCATGTTCATACAGAGTATAGCCTTCTGGACGGTTCTGCAAAAATCAAGGAACTGGTAGCACGTGTCAAAGAATTGGGCATGGACAGCATTGCCATCACAGACCATGGAGCGATGTATGGTGTGATTGATTTTTATAAAGCTGCAAAGGAAGTTGGCATCAAACCCATCATTGGCTGTGAGGTATACGTTGCCGCAGGCTCTCGCTTGGTAAAAGAGGGAAAAGGCGGAGGCTATTATCACCTTGTGTTGCTGGCAGAAAATGAGGAAGGCTATCAGAATCTGATTAAGCTGGTTTCCTATGGATTTATTGATGGTTTTTATTATAAACCTAGAATAGATAAAGATCTGCTTCGGCAGTACCATAAAGGCATCATAGCATCCTCAGCGTGTTTGGCAGGGGAAATTCCACGCACATTGTCTGTAAGCTATGAAGAAGCAAAAAAGACCGCACTGGAATACCAAGAGATTTTCGGTAAGGATTCTTTCTTTCTCGAATTGCAAGACCATGGTATTTTAGAGCAAAAGCGTGTCAATGAAGCGCTCATTCGTATGTCTAAGGAAACGGGCATCCCATTGATTGCAACGAATGACAGTCATTATATCTATAAAGAGGATGCAATACCGCATGATATATTGCTGTGTATCCAGACAGGAAAAACCGTACATGACAAAGATCGTATGCGTTATGAAGGTGGACAGTTCTATGTGAAAAGCCCGGAAGAAATGTATGCACTTTTTGCAGGTACAGAGGAAGCGTTGGAAAATACAGCAAAAATTGCGCAACGCTGCAATGTGGATTTTGTATTCCATGACCTAAAGCTGCCACGCTTCGATGTTCCGGATGGAAAAACAGCGCCGGAGTATTTGCGTGAGCTGTGCTATGCAGGTTTTGCAAGACGCTACCCAAAGCCGGAAAAAGAATGGAAAGAACGTCTGGAGTATGAGCTTGGGATCATTGAAACGATGGGGTATGTGGATTATTTCTTGATTGTATGGGACTTTATACACTTTGCCAAAGAGCATGATATTATTGTGGGACCGGGACGAGGCTCTGCCGCAGGCAGTATGGTTTCGTATTGCTTGGATATTACAACGATTGATCCCTTACGTTATGATTTGATTTTTGAACGCTTCCTCAATCCGGAACGTGTCAGTATGCCTGATATTGACGTGGATTTCTGCTATGAAAGACGGCAGGAGGTCATTGATTATGTCATATCCAAATATGGCGAAGACCATGTGGCGCAGATCATTACCTTTGGAACACTTGCGGCAAGAGCTGCCATAAAAGACGTTGGACGTGCTTTGGATATGCCGTATGCGGAAGTAGACCGTATTTCCAAAATGATTCCAACAGAGCTTGGCATTACCATCAAAAAGGCATTGGATATGAACCCGGAGCTAAAGCGTGCATATGAAAATGAAGAAAGCACACATTATTTGATTGATATGTCCAAGCGTTTGGAAGGGCTTCCACGCCATTCTTCTACCCATGCAGCAGGTGTGGTTATCTGCCGAAAGCCCGTTATGGAATATGTGCCTTTGAGCGCCAATGATGGGCAGATCAATACACAGTATACCATGACGTTGCTGGAGGAATTGGGGCTGCTCAAAATGGACTTTTTGGGCTTGCGTACACTGACAGTCATTCAAAATGCGGTCAAAGAAGTGGAACGCATCCATGGGATCAAGCTGGATATAGAGGCATTGCCACAGGATGATACAGAGGTATATCAGCTCATTGGACAGGGCAAGACAGAAGGAATGTTTCAGCTGGAAAGCAGCGGCATGAAGCAGTTTATGCGAGAATTGCAGCCAAGTTGCTTGGAGGATTTGATTGCGGGTATTTCTTTGTATCGCCCTGGTCCTATGGATTTTATCCCCAAATATATCAAGGGGAAAAATGATAAAGAACATATACAATATACACATCCGGCATTGGAACCGATACTCAAAAATACGTATGGCTGTATTGTATATCAGGAACAGGTGATGCAGATTGTACGTGATCTTGCAGGGTACAGTTTGGGACGAAGTGACCTGGTACGTCGTGCAATGAGCAAAAAGAAGGCATCTGTGATGGCAGAGGAACGAAAAAACTTTGTCTATGGTGTTGGGGATGAGGTTCCTGGATGTGTGAAAAATGGCATACCGGCAGAGATTGCAGAAAAAATATTCGATGAAATGACCGATTTTGCAAAGTATGCTTTCAATAAGAGTCATGCGGCTTGCTATGCGGTTGTCGGATATCAGACTGCATGGCTGAAAACAAAGTATCCTGTGGAATTTATGGCGGCATTGATGACCAGCGTCATGGATAACACTGCAAAGGTTTCCGGATATATTGAAGAATGTAAAAAAATGGGTATTTCACTTTTGCCACCGGATATCAATGAGGGCTATGGACACTTTTCCGTATCGGATGGGAGCATACGATTTGGTTTGGCAGCGATTAAAAATGTGGGCAAACACGCGGTTGCGGCATTGGTGGCAGAGCGTGAGAAAAATGGACGGTTTCTTTCGTTGACGGACTTTTGCCGTCGTATGGGTGATGGAGAATTAAACAAACGCAGTATGGAAAGCTTGATTAAGGCAGGCGCAATGGATTCTCTCGGCAATGCACGCAGTCAGTATATGGCTGTATATAAGAATATCATAGATGGCATTGGACAGGCAAAAAAGCATAATATTGCAGGGCAGCTGAATTTGTTTGATCTGGCAGGTACAGAGGAAACCGCAGAGGAAACGGATGATTTGCCGGCAATTGTGGAATATTCTGCCAAAGAAAAGCTGGCAATGGAAAAAGAAGTCCTTGGGATTTATGTCAGTGGGCATCCGTTGGCAGAATATGAAACACAACTGAAACGTAAGGTGAGCAACAATAGTCAGGATTTTCTGCCGCAGGAAGAAGGAAGTACGCAGCAGCAGATTGCAGATGGTACGCAGGTTGTGATTGGCGGCATGATTGCAGCACAGTCTGTAAAATATACCAAAAACAACGAAAAGATGTGTTTCCTGACATTGGAGGATTTGCAGGGAAATATAGAAATTATTGTATTTCCAAAAACAATGCAGCAATGCAGTATGTTTTTGGCACCGGAAAACGTGGTTCTGGTCAAAGGACGAGCCAATGTTTCCGCAGATGGAGAAGCCAAGGTCATTGCATCATCCATTACACCACTTATGCAAGAAAATACAGCCAAAAAACAGCCCTCTTTATGGTTGAAGCAAGAGGCGGGGAATGAAATGCCTCTGATATGGATACGTCAAATTTTGGAAAAATATAAAGGCAATGTCCCTGTGTATATATACGAGGAAAAAACAAAAAAAACAATGAAAGCAGATCAAACATTTTGGGTAACATTAGGAGAGGATCTCCTCAATGAACTCAAAGCACATATGGGTGAAAAAAATGTAGTTGTCAAAAATGGGTGAGGAGGTGGCATATGAACAAAGAAGACAAGCTGGGTACAGAAGCTCCGTACATTTGCGTAAAAGCTTTGGAAAAAGGGGTGAATGTGATTGGTGTGACAAGGGGAGAAATCACAAAAATACATCATACCGAAAAATTGGATGAAAACGAAGTTTTGTTGGCACAGTTTACAGAGCATACCTCTGCAATCAAAATCAGAGGAAAAGCTGAAATTTATACACCTTATGGAGTCATTCACAGTGGCGAATAAAGAGAATGTGTTGAATTGGGAGGAAAGGAATATGGCAGAAAACAAGATTAAAAAAATTGGCGTTTTGACAAGCGGTGGGGATGCACCCGGTATGAATGCAGCCATTCGTGCAGTTGTGCGCACCGCATTGTTCCATGATGTGGATGTCATTGGAATCCGTAAGGGTTACAATGGCCTTATCAATGGCGAAATCAAAGAAATGCACAGCAAGGATGTTTCCAATGTCATGAATTTGGGCGGTACTATATTGCATACCGCACGTTGTCCGGAGATGATGACGGAGGAAGGATTGGATAAGGCGGCGGCGATTTATAAAATCCTCAGCTTGGATGCGCTGGTTGTCATTGGCGGGGATGGTTCTTTCCGTGGTATGCAATCTCTGGCAGAAAGAGGAGTCAACTGCATCGGGATTCCTGCAACCATTGACTTGGATATGAATAGTACAGAATATACCATTGGTTTCGATACGGCAGTAAATACGGGTATGGATGCGCTCAATAAGCTCAGAGATACATCCAGCTCACACGAAAGATGCTCTGTGGTAGAGGTGATGGGCAGAGATGCCGGTTATATTGCTGTGTGGTGTGCTATGGTTGGTGGAGCAGAGGATGTCATGTTCCCTGAGGAAAAGGAGATCATTGACAGCAAAAAGGTAATCCAGCAGATTTTAGAAAACAGAAGCATAGGCAAGCGCCATAATTTGATTGTTGTTGCAGAAGGTGTTGGTGGTACACAAAAGCTGGCACAGGATATTCAAAATATCACAGGGATTCAAACAAGAGCAACCATTTTGGGGCATTTACAGCGTGGCGGAAGCCCGACAGCGGTAGACCGTATGCATGCATCCATGATGGGGTATCATGCGGTAAAAGCAATTCTTTCGGGGGAGGAAAATAAAGTAGTTGCTTTCAATGGCGGAAAATACGAGCTATTGGATTTGGAAAAAGCTATGACAATGGAAAAACATCTGGATCATGAAATCTATGATGTGATTAAAATTTTAGCAATCTAAAAAAGAGCAGCGGATAAAAAAAGAGGAGGTATATTGGATGCGCAGAACAAAAATCGTTTGCACTTTGGGCCCTGCAACAGATGATATAGAGATGATGAAGGAACTGATCAGAAGTGGATTGGATGCTGCCAGAGTGAATTTTTCTCATGGAACATATGAATCTCATGGAAAGATCATTCAGAAACTCAAGCAGGCAAGAGAGGAACTGCATGCTCCCATTCCACTGATATTGGATACCAAAGGTCCGGAAATCCGTATCAAAACGTTTGAAAATGATAAAATCCGTTTGGAGGAAGGCGACCATTTTATATTGACTACAGAAGATGTACAAGGAACACAAGAACGTGTTTCTGTAACATATGAAGATTTGCCGAAAGATTTACAGAGAGGCTCTCGTGTACTGATTGATGATGGCTTAATTGAACTACAGGTGGAAAGCATACAAGGCTGTGATGTACACTGTGTGGTGATTGCAGGCGGCAGCATAAGCTCTCGTAAGGGCGTAAATTTGCCGGGGATTAAGGTCAATTTGCCCTCTTTGACAGAAAAGGATATCGAAGATTTGAAATTTGGCATTGCAAACGGTTTTGATTATATCGCAGCATCCTTTGTACGCTCCGCATCTGATGTTGTCAAAATTCGCCGTGTATTGGAAGAAAATGGTGGTGAAAGCATTTCTATCATTTCCAAAATTGAAAACCAAGAGGGTGTGGATAACATTGATGCAATTTTAGAAGTTTCTGATGGTATTATGGTAGCCAGAGGGGATTTGGGGGTGGAAATTCCGCCAGAAGAAGTACCTCTGGTGCAGAAAGCGTTGATTGCCAAAGCGAATAAATGTGGCAAACCGGTCATTACCGCAACACAGATGCTTGAAAGCATGGTCAGAAGTCCAAGACCGACAAGAGCAGAAGCCAATGACGTGGCAAATGCCATTTTTGACGGCAGTGATGCCATTATGCTTTCCGGAGAAACTGCGATGGGACAGTATCCCTGCGAGGCAGTTGCAACCATGGCTCGTATTGCACAAAAGGCAGAAAGCAGCATCAATTATGAAAAAAATCTGACCATCAATTTGGAATCTGCACAGACCAATATCACAAATGCCATCAGCTTTGCCGCATGTACAACAGCCGCAGAGCTGCAAACAGCATGCGTGACAACCATTACAAAATCCGGCTTTACTGCAAGAATGATTTCCAAGCATAGACCGGTTTGCCCGATTGTTGCCGGCGCAACATCAGAACGGGTATGGCGTCAGCTCAATTTGATTTGGGGCTGCTGCCCGGTATTGCATAAAGGCACATTGCCACATAGCGAAATCTTTGATACAGCAATGAAAATTGCACAAAGAAGCGGTATTGTGAAAAATGGTGATACCATTGTTATGGCACTGGGTATGCCTGTTGATGTCAGTGGCTCAACCAATACATTGCGTGTCGATATTGTAGGCGATGTTTTGGTCAAAGGCATTGGTATTGGTACAAAGAAGGTAAGCGGTACTGCCAGAGTGGTAAAGGTACGGGATGAGATGGAGCAGAATTTTAAGAAAGGTGATATTTTGGTGGCAACGGCAACAGACAATGATTTGATGCCGTATCTGCAAAAAGCTGCCGGTGTCATTGTAGGCCCCATGTCGTATTCTGAAAATTGTCATGCAGAAATTGTATGTAGAGCATTGGATATTCCTGTGATCATTTGCAATGCAAAGGTGATTGATTTTATTCCGGACGATGCACTGCTCACCATAGATGCAGAAAAAGGATTTGTATATTCCGGTATTCCGGAACAAAAGTAATATATACGCAAAAGCCTTTGCAAAATGCAAATTTGCAGAGGCTTTTTGGACAGAGATCACAGGGTAAAGGCAGGTGAGACAGCATGTTTGACATCGCACAAGAGTTGAAAAATCTTCCACAGAAGCCCGGTGTTTATTTGATGAAAAACAAAGATGGTGAAATCATATATGTAGGCAAAGCCGTGAATTTACGCAATCGTGTGCGACAGTATTTCCAAAACAGCCGCAACCAAAATCCCAAAACCCGTACCATGGTGCCACACATTGCAGAATTTGAATATATTGTGACAGATTCTGAAATGGAAGCCTTGCTTTTGGAATGTACCCTCATCAAAGAACATCAACCGCATTACAATATTTTGCTCAAGGATGATAAGACATATCCCTATATCAAAGTGACGGTGCAGGAGGATTTTCCACGTATATTCATCACACGCAGACGAGAGAAGGATAAGGCGAAATATTATGGTCCCTTTACAGATGTTTTGGCAATGAAGGAAACCGTGGAGCTGTTGCACAAACTCTTTCCGATCCGCAAGTGCAAAAAAAATCTTCCGAAGGAAATTGGAAAAGAACGCCCATGTCTGAATTATCACATTGGACAATGCCTTGCCCCGTGCAGCGGCAATGTTGCAAAGGACGTATATGCTGTCTATGTACGGGATGCCATGGATTTTTTGGAAGGACGGCACGATACCATTTCCAAGCGTATGCAAGCAGAGATGCAGGAAGCGGCAGAAAATCTGGAGTATGAAAAAGCAGCCGCACTGCGGGATAAAATCATGGCGTTGCGCAGTGTATCGCAAAAACAGAAAATGGACAATATGTCTTTGCAAGAAGCAGATGTCATTGCATTTGTGCGTGCTTTTTCAGAATGTTTGGTGCAGGTATTCTTTATTCGCAATGGCAGAATGACAGGACGAGAAAACTATACGATGATGATACCAAAGGAGCAGAGCCGCAGTGAAGTGATGACAGCCTTTGTTACACAGTTTTACAGCGGTACGGCATATGTACCAAAGGAAATTATATTACAGGAACCTCTGACAGAAGAAGAACAACCCCTGTTGGAGCATTATCTGGCAAATCGAAGAGGGAGCAAGGTGGCTGTAACCGTACCCGTGAAGGGGGAAAAGCAAAAGCTGGTAGAGCTTGCCTACAAAAATGTATCACTGGTTTTTGCACAGTTTGGTGAAAAAATGAAACGGGAAGAGCAGCGGACAAAGGGTGCCATACGACAGATACAAGAAACACTGGGCTTGCACAATCCTCTGCATCGTGTAGAGGCATATGATATTTCCAATACACAAGGTTTTGCATCGGTTGGCTCTATGGTTGTATTTGAAGATGGACAGCCCAGACGCAGTGATTACCGCAAATTTAGAATCAAAACTGTGGTGGGCGCAAATGACTTTGCATCCATGCAGGAAGTGATTACACGCAGGCTCAATCATGCGGTCAAAGAAAAGGCAGAGGGCAAAACAAGCAGTTTTACACGTCTGCCGGATTTGATTTTGATGGATGGTGGAAAGACACAGGTACATGCCACAGAAGAAATTTTGATGCAATTTGGCATAGACATTCCGGTTTGCGGTATGGTAAAGGATGATCGGCATCGTACCAGAGGATTGTATTTTCAAGGGCAGGAGGTTCCTATGCCTTTCACAAGTGAAGGCTTTCGTCTGGTTACAAGAATACAGGATGAGGTACACCGCTTTGCCATTCATTACCATAGGCGGTTGCATGAAAAGCAATCTTTCCATTCGGTACTGGATGAAATCAAGGGGATTGGCGCAGTGCGCAGAAAGGCGTTGATGAGCCATTTTGGCTCTGTTGCGCAAATTGCAAAGGCGGAGGTTGGAGAGCTTTTGGAAGTAGAAGGTATGACCATTCCATCAGCAGAAGCGGTGTATGCATTTTTTCGTGGGACAGAACGTGCAACAGTGGATCAGTAAGAGAGGAGATGCGTAAGATGTATTCAGCATCCATTCAAAAATTTCTGGATCATTTTGAATTAGAGAATATATTGCCGGAAATTGATATTTCCGGACGTGTAATTACCCGTAAAGAGGTCAACCGACCGGGTTTGCAGTTGACCGGATTTTATGAAAGATTTGACAATGATCGTGTACAGCTGATTGGTCGTGTAGAACACAGTTATCTTTTGACATTGAATGATGATCAAAGAAAACAGGCGATTTGCCATTTGTTTGAACACCATATTCCATGCCTGATTATTTGTAAAAATCTGGAGGTTTTTCCGGAAATGCTGCACTATGGCAGAAAATATGGTGTGCCGATTTTTCGTACAGCAGAAACCACCACCAGCTTTGTTGCGGCGCTGATTGCGTGGCTGCATACAGAGCTTGCAGAGCGTGAAACCATACATGGTGTATTGCTGGATATTTATGGCGAAGGCGTCCTTTTGATTGGGGACAGCGGAATCGGAAAAAGCGAAACGGCACTGGAACTGATTAAAAGAGG
Organism: Anaerotignum sp.; assembly: GCA_020024265.1. Lineage (GTDB taxonomy): Bacteria > Bacillota > Clostridia > Lachnospirales > Anaerotignaceae > Anaerotignum. Next base: position 49,854 of record JAHHTW010000004.1, read on the forward strand.
ACACCGTTTGATTGCCGATGATGCGGTAGAAATCAAAAAGATTGCAGACCGTACATTGGTTGGTACTTGCCCGGAGCTGATTCGTTATCTCATCGAAGTGCGTGGCATTGGTATATTGAATGTCAAAGAACTCTTTGGCGTTGGTGCAGTCCGTGAAAAAAAATCCATTGATTTTGTTTTGCGGTTGGAAATGTGGGATGGTAAGACAGGGACATACGACCGATTGGGATTGGACGAGGAATATATTGAGATTTTGGGGAATAAAGTACTTTGTAATCGTATTCCGCTGCGTCCCGGCAGAAATGTGGCTGTGATTTGTGAATCGGCAGCGATTACAAATCGTCAAAAAAAGATGGGAACCAATACCGCAAAGGAGCTGGAAGCACGTATGATGCGTCAGGTTCACAATGGGTAAAAGACAGGAGGTACATGCTATGGAAGGAATCAAAGAACAGTTGCAGCAAATACTTGGCACAGACGCCGTTTTATGCAACGAAAGCATGGAAAAACATACCACATTTCAAACAGGCGGTACAGCGGATTTCTTTCTGATGCCACAGACTGCACAGCAGATACAGGAGAGTATCCGCTTGTTGCGCAGAGAGAATATTCCATATCTGGTGGTGGGTAATGGAAGCAATTTATTGGTATCCGATGCGGGAATTCGTGGAGCGGTGATACAGCTGGGAAGCCGTATGCAGCAAATTTCAATTACAGATGATACCATGTATATACAATGTGGTGCATTGTTGAGTATGGCAGCTGCAAAAGCGGCAGAAGCAGGCTTGGATGGCTTGGTTTTTGCCTCCGGTATTCCGGGAACATTTGGCGGCGCTGTTGTGATGAATGCGGGTGCCTATGGCGGAGAAATGAAGGATGTACTCATAAGTGTAGAAGTGCTTACCAAGGATTTGGAAGTGAAAACCATACCGACAGAAGATTTGCAGCTATCCTATCGTCATAGCATGGTAGCAGAAAAAGAGTATATTGTTCTGGGAGGCAGTATTGCGTTGCAGAAAGGCGAAGCTGACAAAATCAAAGCATCTATGACGGAATTGGCACAGCAAAGAAGGGAAAAACAACCCCTGCAATATCCAAGTGCCGGCAGTACGTTCAAACGTCCCAAGGGATATTTTGCAGGAAAGCTCATCAGTGATGCAGGGCTGAAGGGTAAGACCATTGGCGGTGCGCAGGTATCGGAAAAGCATGCGGGCTTTATCATCAATATCGGCGGTGCAACCACAAATGATATTTTGGATTTGATCGCTTTTTGTCAAAAAACAGTGATGGAGCAATTTGGAGTTATGCTGGAAACGGAAGTAAAATTTGTAGGGGAAATCAGCAGAAAATAACGTGTGTCAAAAGAGAGGTGGTACAATATGCGGTTTGTCATTGTAACAGGAATGTCTGGGGCAGGGAAGTCCTCTGCACTCAAATTTTTAGAAGACATCAATTATTTTTGCGTAGATAATATGCCGCCGGCACTTTTGCCAAAGCTCGCAGAGCTTTGCTATGACCAAGACGGTTCTATTGAACGTGTTGCTATGGGGATTGATATTCGTGGAGGAAAGCTGTTTGAGGACTTGTTTTCTGTATTGTTAAATCTACAAGAAAATGGCTATGATTACGAAATACTGTTTTTGGATGCTGCTGACCGTGTATTGATTCAACGATATAAGGAAACCAGACGCAGCCATCCTCTGTCTCGCCATGGTTCCATAGAGGAAGGGATTTTTAAGGAAAGAGAAATGCTCAAGGAAGTCAAGGAAAAGGCAACTTATATCATTGATACCAGCAATGTACTGACAAGAGAGCTGAAAGAACAAATCAATCGTATTTTCTTAGATGACGAAAAATTTGAAAATCTTGTCATTACGGTGGATTCCTTTGGTTTCAAATATGGGATTCCACCGGATAGCGATTTGGTATTTGATGTGCGGTTTCTGCCAAACCCGTACTATATTCCGGAGCTGAGAGAGCTTTCGGGCAATGATAGCCCTGTCAGCGATTATGTGATGCAGTTTCCGGAAAGCAGGCTGTTTTTGGACAAGCTGGTGGATATGGTAGAGTTTTTGATCCCGCATTATATCAAAGAAGGGAAGACAAGCCTTGTGATCAGTATTGGCTGTACGGGAGGCAAGCATCGTTCCGTGACATTGGCCAATGCGCTTTTTACCGCATTGAGCAGAGAAGCACATACGGTATTGCTCAAACATAATGATATTGAAAAGGATGCAAAACGCAAGGGATAAGCCAATATCAGAAAGATTGTTTACGCTGCTTGGTCGGCATACAGTTCGGGATATGGGTTTGTATTTTTGCCCTATTTATATGATGTTATTGCATGAATTATTTGATAAAGAATGGATTCTGTATGAAAACATTACGAATGGAGAAAAACCATGTGTGAGAATATAAATTTGTCATTTTCCCATAAGGTCAAAGACGAGTTGTCAGTGCAATTTGGGAATGCACGCCATTGCAAACTTGCAGAAATTGCTGCTTTGGTGAATATGTGTGGAGAGATTTGCATTTTTGGAGAAAAAATTTGTCTAAAAATTCAGAGTGACAATTTTTTGCTAATAAAAAAGTGCTTTACATTATTAGAAAATACTTTTAATATGAAACAAGATATATCCGTACGTACCAGCAGTAAGAAACGCCGTAGTTACATGATTTGGCTTCGTCATACGGAGGATGTCATGAGGGTATTGATGGCTACGGGAGTTTTACGCACAAAAGACGGCAGGAAGTGTTTGCAAAATACGATATCACCTATGGTGACAAGTAAGGTCTGTTGTAAGCGTTCTTATTTGAGAGGCGCATTTTTGGCAGTGGGTTCCATCAATGATCCGAATAAGAATTATCATCTGGAATTTGTACTTACAGATGACAAACAGGCAGTGCAGCTGATGGATATGATTCGCTCATTTGAATTGGATGCCAAAATGGTGGCACGTAAAGAGCATTATGTGGTATATCTGAAAGAAGGCGAGCAGATTGTTGATCTTCTGAATGTGATGCAGGCACATATGGCATTGATGGAACTGGAAAATATCCGCATTGTCAAGGAAATGCGCAATGATATCAATCGAAAGGTCAACTGCGAAACAGCCAATATAAACAAAGTTGTCGGTGCCGCTGTAAAGCAGCTTGAGGATATTACATACATTCAACAAAATATGGGGCTGGAGAAGCTTTCACCGCAATTACGAGAGCTCGCTGAGGTTCGGCTCAAATATCCGGATAAGAGTCTGAAGGAATTGGGTGCGTATTTATCACAGCAGGTAGGCAAATCTGGTGTAAATCACAGACTGCGAAAAATCAGTGGTATTGCAGAAATGTTGAGAGAGGGTAAAGGTGAAATACAATGACACAGAAAACAGTTACAATCAAAACTTCATTGGACGCAAGACAGGCAGCTTTCTTTGTGCAGACAGCCGGTAAGTTCCAAAGCGATATTCGCATTGCAATTGAAGAAAAGAAGGTCAATGCAAAAAGTATTATGGGTACCATTGCACTTGGCATGAGAGAGGGGCAGTGTGTGAATATTTCTGCTGATGGTGCAGATGAAGTAGAAGCAGTAGAGGAACTGGCAGCCGTATTGGCATAAGCAGGAAAGTCAACCGCAATTATTTCTTTATCAAACAGACGGCAGACCGTTGCTTTTTATTGCACAAGTGTCGTTTGACGTATCAAATTTATATTTTATTACTGTATTTTTACAAAAGAAACACGAATTTTTCCGGCAGCATCTGTGAAAGAGCGATATGCTTTTTGATAGATGCTGCTTTTTTTGGCTTGTATTTTGATGCAAGATGTGTTATGCTAAAAAACAGCGGTTTTCCGTATCAGACGTTTAAGAGGTATGAAACAATGGCTTCCATTCTGAAAATAAACATTTTGGATATGGTATCTTGAAAAAGAGAGGCAGCATAATCTGAATTTATGCGTAACATCTGATTTGTATATAGAATCAGGAGTTTGGTTTTGAAGATTTTATAAAAACGAAATTTCCAAAACATAGATCGTCTGAAACAGACAATTTGTCGTATGCTACATATGATTTTGAGATGTTCCTGCGAAGGACGTTTGTCCCACCATCTCACAAATAAAAAACAGGAGGTTCTTTTATGCAAAACAAACAGATTACATCAAGAATGCTTGCGTATACGGCATTGACAGCAGCAGTATATGCAGTATTGACGGTAGGTGTCGCACCGTTGAGCTATGGCGCAATTCAGATTCGTTTTTCTGAGGTATTGGTACTGCTTGCCTTTTTGGATCGTCGGTATGTGCCAGGATTGATTTTGGGCTGTTTTATTGCAAATTGCTTTAGCCCATTGGGTATGGTGGATGCCGTATTTGGTACAATTTGTACAGCAGCAGCGCTCTATGGCATGACACACCATAGCAAAACATTGTTTGGTGCAAGTCTTTGGCCTGTATTCTGCAATGCATTTTTGGGTGTGGAATACTATTTTCTGCAAAATGCACCATTGTTCTTTACTGCCGGTACGATTGCATTGGGCGAGTTTTTGACTGTTTCCTGTGTGGGTGTTGCAATATTCCGCCAGATGATGAAAAATAGCAGTTTGGTCGCACAGCTCAAAATATAAGTATAAAAAATAGACAAAGGCATCGTTTTCTACAAGAAAACGGTGCTTTTTTGATATGTATAGGCATACGATAGAACAAGGAGGGGAAAAAGATGAAACGAAAAAGAATGGTATTATTTGCATCACTGCTTGTGATGATTTATGGATATAGCATGGGAATTTTTGCCAAGACAGATGGAGATTTGACACAAAAGCAAATGAATGATCCAAACACAGTGGAAAATCAGGAAGACATTGCAAAAAGTGTATTGGACTCCACAGGAAGAACGGAACAGTATGACTTGCAGGATTTGGAAAATATAACAGTTTATTTTGGTGGAGATGTTACAAAAGGTGAACAGGAAGATATTGTGGTAACACTCAATTTTGGGCCGAAAAATACAGTGGTTGCTGCATATGCTGCGGATGGAAGCGTATATGAGTATGTAGGGGATTTGGGTGATTTTTACGGTGTACAGAGTGTGCGTTTTGTACCAGTGGCAGAGCTTGGAAAGGATATTGTGATTGTACGGGAGCAAATCAACGAATCTTTGGGCTCTTTTCAGCAGACGGATGTGATTAAGGGCTATTCCTATAATGGAGAGGAATTTCAGGATGTATTGAATACACCGCAAAAGATAGAAAGCAATTGGAACAACATCTGGAATCAAGAGGATTTGCAGGAGGAAAGCCTGTGGCGCCGTGTGACAGAGGAAACAGAGAATGTATGGGAAGAGGGCGATGATGGAGACGATTCCACATTGACGGTCACAAGATATCAGCAATATTTGGAATCAAAGGATGCAAACGAAGATTCGCTGCCGGAAGACAATACGTATGTACAAAAAGATCGTCGTGTGGTGGTAGAAAAATTTTATTGGTCTGATGCGTGGGGCAGATTTATTCTCAAAGAAGCCATAGAGAAGGAAACGAAGCAGCCGGTTGCCATTATTGAAAATTTGACAGCATCACCCTATGGCTTGGCAGGCTTTACCGATCGCAAGGATTATGTTATTGTACGCAAGGATGGTACCACAAAGTATGTCACCGCAAACGAATTGGAGATACAGCCATAATTTACAAAAAATAAAATTACTTCTTGACAAATGCTTGCACAGTGTTATAATAACCATAATACATAGAGAAACCTGTGATGAAGAGGAGTAGTTTTATCATCGTTACTTTCAGAGAGCTGCGGATGGTGGGAATGTAGCAGTCGATATAAAATGAATGGACTTCGGAGGGTGGCCGAACGCACAAATGTGTTAGTAGTGACCAACGGGAACCACACCCGTTATCCTAGTGGGCTGCATGTATGTGCAGAGTACAAGTGGATGATTTTTTCATCAATTTGGGTGGTACCGCAGGATTTCCAGTCTTGTCCCATAGCAATATGTGGACAGGACTTTTTTTATTGAAAAAAGGAGGCGTTGTGCATGGACGATATAAGACGATGGTGTAGCAACAAGAGCCAATGTATGTATTTGATGAGATAAATATGACTGTACGATAAAACGAAAAGGAGAGATTGATATGAAAAAATTTTTAGCAGCGGCAATGGCGATGGTAATTGCGGGTATGACACTGGCAGGCTGTGGCAGTACGACAGATGATACAAAAAACGGTGATGCAGCAAATGGAGATATTCCTGTCATTGGTATTTCACAGTATGCACAGCATGCATCCTTGGATAACTGTCGTGAGGGATTTTTGCTTGGTCTGAAGGAAAGCGGTTTGGTGGAAGGTAAGGATTATATCATTGATTATCAGAATGCAGGTGCGGATGATAATATTACACAGCAGATCGCACAAAATTTTTCTGCAAGAAATGTTGCATTGATGTGTGGGATTGCAACCAACTCCGCAACAGCCTGCTATGCAGCAGCAGAGGACAAAAATATCCCCGTTATTTTTACAGCGATTTCTGATCCTGTAGAGGCAAAGCTTGATAGCGGAAATATTACAGGTACCAGTGACAAACTACCTATTGAACAGCAATTAAAGCTCATTCGTGATCTTCAGCCGGAAGCAAAATCCATTGGCATCATATATACAACGAGTGAACCAAATTCCGTTTCCGCAGTGAGAGAATATGAAGAAAAAGCAGCGCAATATGGTTTTGTGATTGAAACCATTGGTGTTATGCAGCAGTCTGAAGTATTGCAAGCGGTGGATAATATGATTGCAAAGAATGTAGATTGTATGACAAATCTGACAGACAATAATGTTGTCAATGTACTTCCTTCCATTCTGGAAAAGACAAATGATGCCAAAATTCCCGTATACGGCAGCGAAATTGAGCAGGTGAAGATTGGCTGCGCTGCTTCTGCCGGAATCGAATATGTAGCGGTAGGCAAGAGAACGGGCGAAATGGCAGCAATGATTTTGAAAGGGGAAAAGACCGCAGAAGAAATGCCATATGAAACCATTGACACAGCAGAAATCTATATCAATCCTGCTGTCATGGAAGCAATGGATATCCATCCCAACGATGAAATACTGGCATCTGCGATAGATGTAACGGCAGAATAAGCAGAAATAGAAGGGGATTGACATGAACGCAATACTTGATTTGTGTATCAGCACATTGACGCAGGGGTTTATATATGCCTTGTTGTCCTATGGTGTATATATTACATATAAAATTTTAGATTTTCCGGATTTGACGGTGGATGGCAGCTTTCCCCTTGGAGCAGCTGTCACGGGAGTGCTTTTGGTTCAGGGTGTGAATCCGTTTGCCACACTTTTGGCAGCAACTTTGGTGGGTGCAATTGCAGGCTTTGTGACAGGTTTTATACATGTTAAGCTGGGTGTACGTGATTTGTTGGCAGGCATTATTACCATGACAGCACTCTTTTCCATCAATTTACAGATTGCAGGCTCCAATCTTGCAATCGAACGCAGCATCGAAACGATTTTTACAAGCGGCCCCATTGCTATGGTCATGGGAGATGCCCCATTGATGTATCGTAAATTTGTGGTTGCTTTGGTATTGGCAGTGGTAGTCAAGCTGGGATTGGATTTGTATTTGAAAACAAAAAGCGGTCTTTTGCTGCGTGCTGTAGGCGACAATGCCACACTTGTGACAACATTGGCAAAGGATAAAGGCAATGTGAAGCTTCTAGGGCTGGTGATTGCAAATGCATTGGTGGCTCTTTCCGGCGCAGTGGTATGTCAGGAGCAGCGTGCATTTTCCAGCACGATGGGTACTGGTCAGGTGGTATTTGGCTTGGCAGCAGTTATCATTGGAACAACACTCTTTCGTAAATTAAGCTTTTTGCAGGCAACAACCGCAGTGATGGTAGGCAGCATTTTCTATAAAGCCTGTATTCAGGTAGCAATCAGTCTGGGATTGCCTGCAAACCTCCTGAAGCTGGTAACGGCAGCATTGTTCCTTGTTGTGCTGGTACTTGGCAAACAGAAAGGCGGCGAAGAACATGCTTGAACTCAAACACATTCGGAAGGTATATAATCCAGGCACAGTCACAGAAATGTGTCTGTTTGATGATTTCAACTTAACTGTGAAAGATGGAGAATTTGTTTCAATTGTAGGAAGCAACGGTAGTGGTAAAACCTCTATGCTCAATATCATCTGCGGAAGCATACCCATTGAGGGTGGAGAGGTGCTGATCGGTGGCAAGGATATTTCCAAAATGAAGGATTATCAACGTTACCGTACCATTGGTCGTGTATACCAAAATCCCTCGATTGGTACTTGTCCAAACTTGACAATGTTGGAAAATATGTCGCTGGCAGACAATAAGGGTAAATATTTCGGTCTGAGCTTTGGCATAAACAAAGCAAGAGAGAACTACTACAAGGAGCAGCTTTCTATACTGGGGCTGGGCTTGGAAGATAAAATGGATGTCAAGCTGGGGGCATTATCCGGTGGGCAAAGACAGGCAGCATCCTTGATTATGTCCACATTGACACCCATTGAATTTTTGATATTGGATGAGCATACGGCAGCATTAGATCCAAAAACGGCAGAAACCATCATGCAATTGACACAAAAGGTTGTATCGGAAAAGAAACTGACAGCGATGATGGTAACACACAATTTGCGTTATGCAGTGGAATATGGTTCTCGCTTGATTATGATGGATAAAGGCGGCATTGTTATGGATCAGGATGAAGAGGCCAAGAAAAACACGGATATTGATGATATTTTGGATGTTTTTACAGCAATCAGCATTGAATGTGGCAACTAATCAAACGAGCAAGAGAAGCAGGGATTGGCAGAAAAAGCCCGGAACTGCTTTTTTTGTGTCCAAAAATGACAGGTGATGTTTCACAGATCAGATACCGTTTCTACACATAAAAATACCGTGAGATATTTTCTCACGGTATTTTTATGTATTGACCGATATATCTGACAGCATTTTGGATACAAAATCAAAGCAATATAGCAGAATCCTTCATGACTTGCTGTATGGTTTTGAGAATATGGGCATATGCAATATCATATCCATGATTACTCAGATGCAGGCCGTCGGATTGAAAACAGGACGCATAGGCTGTCGGATCTGTAATAGATTGATATATGGCAAACAGATCAATACAGTACAGCTGATATTCCTGTGAAAGCGCTTTGACAATGTCCCTGTATTTTTCCAGCCGATCATTTGTGGTAAAGGGGAAAAAATCATCTTCTACCATAGGTGGTGGCGTCAGTAATATGGCAACGGTTTTGCCATTGGCAAAGCTGTGTTCTGTAGACAATGCAAAAATTTCCGTCAGAATTTGACGCAAATTTTTTTCGTATTCATAAGGCGTACGGTATTGCCCTTCGTTGAGTGCGCTGTCATTAGAGCCAAACCAGATCAATACAATTTGCGGTTTCCTGCACAGTACACTGCTGGACAGGCGAGAAAGTGCTTCTCGTGTTGTATGACCATTGATTCCGCTGTTGATGACCTCAAATGACAGATGGGGGTATTGATTGGTCAAATCCAATGCCAGCCGATGGGGATAGGCAACGGATTCCGATACGCCATAGCCATATGTTAAGCTGTCACCAAAAGCAATCATTCTGATTGTGTTCTTTTCCATATAGGATCGTCCTCCAGAGTGTTATGATGATGCAAACCTATTTGTAAAATATTAAGATGCATGATGTAATACAAGAATGTTTTGATACTGTAGATGTACCATAAAGTTTATGATGTGGTACAGCATAGATTTCACTGTACCACATAGATTGTAAAAAATTGCTGCTGCCATATGGAATTGGACAGTTTGTTTGCATCCATTGTATAAGATGAAAAATAGTTTGTCAAATACAACATACCAATGTTAGGTATGTTCAATATCAATAAGGAAAAGATCAAGCAATTCTTGTTGGTGATGCCGACTGACATAAGCATGTTTTTCGGAACAATAGAACGAAATCTCCCAAGGACTTTTTGTTTTGTCCAAATAAGAAATATTATGTAAATTTACAATATACGAACGATGTGTTTGCACCATGTAGTCAACATCAAAAGATTCTTGAATTTTATATAAAGGCACTGGAAAAGAATATTGCGCTTTTTTTGTATGAAAAATAGCTTTTTTGTGTACGCTTTCTATGAATAAAATATCATCGTAGGGCAGCGCAAACAGACCTTGCGGCATGTTGAGATGTATGCACATACGTCTTTTGTTGTTGATTAGTTTGATCATTCTTTTGTAATAATTCAGCAGTTTGCGAAACTCCTTTTCGCTCTCTGGTGTCAAGGGTAAGTGTACCAGCTCGCATCTGTTCCATCTTGGATAAATTTGCAATATATGTGCATAGTCTGCAAAAAAAATGATGACAGGTGCAAAAGCATATTTTTTGATGTCACGAAATTGCGTCATAAAATTTCGTGCTTCCAAAAAATCGGCGTCCGGAAACAGTAATACAAAGTCAATATCCAGTTGTTGACATAATGTGATTGCTTGCTGACTGTTATCTGCCTGAACATAGGATATACTTTGATCATTTTTGAAAAAACGAAGTATTTTTTCGGAATATTGTTGTTCTAAACATAAAAAAAGTAGATGAACCATGACAGATCCCTCCCGAACTATTCATCTTTAATAGCATTATATCACAAATTGCAAATATTTTCAAATGATATAACATATTTTTTTTTGATGTACATATACTGAATCAGGAGGTGGACAGGTATGCCGAATTTACAAAGTATTTGGAGAGGTATGCCGCAACAGATGGCAAAGAGGATACAGGATTGTATCACAAATGCAGAGGAAACATTGCAGGAAATCCGTTTGCGCAGGGACAAGCCCTTACTGCTACGTAGTACAAAGGGATGGCAGTATGTGCAGTATGGTACACAAGCACCCTATACGGTTACAGGCAGTGATATCAAAGCATGTGTATCGCTTTTAAGCGGATATTCTTTATACGCATTTGAGGAGGAATTGCGACAGGGCTTTTTGACCATTGCAGGTGGGCATCGTGTGGGGTTTTGCGGAAAAGCTGTGGTAGAGGATGGAAGGATTCGTACCTTGCATCAAATCAGTTCGTTGAATATTCGTATTGCAAGAGAGGTGTTTGGTTGTGCAGATGAAATGCTGCCATACCTTTTTTCGGATGGTCAGTTTTGTCACACATTGATTTTGTCCCCTCCGGGATGTGGGAAAACCACATTGCTCAGAGAAATGATTCATTGCCTTGCAAATGCGCCATACCATTATACGGTTGGTGTGGCAGATGAAAGAGGAGAAATCGCAGGGATGTATGAGGGGGTACCACAAATGGATTTAGGAGAATGCAGTGATGTGATTTCTGGTTGTCCGAAGGCGGCAGGAATGGAGCTTTTGCTGCGCAGCATGTCACCGCAAATCATTGCGGTGGATGAATTGGGCAGAGAAGAGGATTTTTTTGCAGCGGTGGATACGGTGCATGCAGGCGTGCGGCTGCTTTGTACGGTACATGGCAGTTGTTTGGAAGATGTGCAAAAAAGACCATTTGTACGAAAACTATTGGAAATGGGCGCAATGGAACGATTTGTATTGTTGTCATACAACTATGGCGTGGGAAATATAGCACAGATTTTAGATGGGAACGGAAATTGTATCTACAATGGAAGGAGGGAAAATACGGATGATGAAGCTATTCGGAATTTTATGCATATTGACGGCGAGCGCAGTGACAGGCATTTTTTTGTGCCTGCGTGAAAAATATCGCTTGCAGGATATACAAATGCTGCAACGGGCAATTATGCTTTTGGGGGGTGAGATCGGATACCTTTCTGCTCCCTTGGCAGAAGCATTGGAAAATGTGAGCTATAAAATTTCCGGAGAAATCGGAGATGTTTTTCAAAAAATTTCCAAACAGCTGCAAAAGCGTAAGGAACAAACCGCTGAGGAAATTTGGAATGTTATATGGCAAAAGGAAGCAAAAAGTATGTATTTGACAGCAGAGGATATACAGATGGTATTAGAGTTTGGAAAAACACTGGGCTATCTGGACAAGCAGCAGCAGGAACATAGTATGCAGCGCTTGTTATTCGATTTGGAGCAGATGGAAAAACGTATTACACACAGATTACAAAAAAATGGAAAATTATATTATCGTATGGGCATATTATGCGGTTTATTATTGATCGTGGTGTTGTTATGAGAAACAAGGGGGGATAGATGTGGAAATTGGTATTGTGTTTCGGATTGCGGCAGTAGGTATACTGGTTGCGGTATTGAACCAGATTTTGACAAAAGCCGGTAGAGAGGAGCAAGCAATGATGACCACATTGGCAGGGTTGGTTTTGGTGCTTTTTTGGGTCATTCAGTATATCAGTGAACTATTCCAAACAATGGAAACCATGTTTCAATTTTAGGGGGTGTACATATGGAAATGGCAAAGATTTTTGGTGTGGGTATGATTGGAACATTGCTTTGCATCGTGCTGCAAAAGCAAAATCCACAGTTTGCAATCGTTACTGCTTTTTTGACAGGTATTTTGATTTTGAGCTGGATTTTCACACCATTGTCCAATCTTTTGCATCAATTACGAGATATGGCAGCACAGGCAGGTGTGGAGGATAGATATTTTGCCATTATCCTGAAGGTCATCGGCATTGCATATCTTGCGCAATTTGGTGCGCAGCTTTGCACAGATGCGGGAGAAGGCGCAGTTGCTGCAAAGATTGAATTGGCAGGGAAAGTGCTGATTATGGCAGTTTCGGCTCCCATTCTGGCAGAGCTTTTGCAAGTGATTGTGACGTTGGTATAGGAGGGACATACGATGCGCAGGGGATTTTTCGCTTTGCTGCTTTTCCTTTTTCTATGTCCTTATCCGGTATGTGGTGCGGAAGAATCCTATTTACAGCAGCTCGAAGCTCTGGATGAAGCCACAGATGGCTATTTGGAGGATACGAGTTTTACCGATTTGATGCAGGCAATTGCCGGAGATTGGTCGTTTTCCGTGAATGAAATTGGGGAAAAGCTGGGGGAAATGGCATTTGGTGAAGTACGTACACAAAGCAGGCTGATTATACAGATGCTGGCAGTTACCATTTTGGCAGCGGTTCTACGACAGTTGACAGGTTCTTTTGCGGGAAAGGAAGTGGGGGAACTTGGTTTTTATGTCTGCTATATGGTATTGATTGCTGTTATATTACAAACATTTTTTGAAATCACAGAAACAGTGGTTTTGCGTATGGAGAAATGCACAGATGCATTTCATGTGATGCTGCCTGTATTTTTGGTATTATCCGCATCTTCGGGCAATTTGACACAGACCGCTTTGATGGGACCTACCATGATGGGTGGTTGTACGCTCATTGCGACGATGATGCGTACGGTGATTGTTCCTGTGGTATTGGTGGCAGTGGCTTTGGAGATGACGGACAAGTTATCGGAACAGCCCATTACCGCACGCTTTGCAAAACTCTTGCGACAGTGTGTTGCTTGGGGATTAAAGGGGCTAGCCTGTGGATTTATGCTCTTGCTGTCGATACAAAAGCTGGGTGGAGGTGCAGTCAATTCCCTGACGGTACGTACTGCAAAAATTGCGGTGAATGCAGTGCCGATTGTTGGGGATGTGATGGGTGGTGCAGTGGATACTGCGGCAGCGGTATCCGCTACATTGCGCCATAGCACATTGGCAGCAGTGATATTATTTTTTTTGTTGTTTTGCTTACCGCTGATGCTCAAGCTTTTGGTGATGATGCTGATTTTTAAGCTGACGGCAGCAGCGGCAGAGTCGATATGCGAAACAAGACTGGTAGATTGTATTGGAATTGCTGGGGATTATACAGCGCTTTTGCTGGGTGCAGTGTTTTTGGTGCAGGTGATGCTGCTTTTTGCAGCAGTATTATTGCTGGGGGTACTATGAAAGAAAGGAGTGCAGGCATGATTGCAATGTTCACTGCATATATAAAAACTATAACCGCATTGACTGTTTTTGCTGTGATGGCTGGGCTGTTGATGCCGGATGGAAAATTTCGTCAATATACCAGATGGGTGCTGGGACTGTTGGTGTTGACTGCAATGCTAGAGCCAATCCTACAGCTGCTTGCATGGAAGCGATAGGCAAAGTGACAAAAGAGGGAAGGGAGAAAAACAATGAAACATGATTTTTTAAGACAGTTTTTCCGTCCGGAAAATCAAAAGTCTATGGTTGGCATTGTCAGTGTATTTTTGCTGGGCATTGTACTTTTGTTTTGCAGCAGTCATTTTTTTGTACAGGATACGGAACAAAATAAGACGGAGGAAGTACAAGAGATACATCATACAGAGCGGGCAGAGCGACAGGTGGAGCAAGAAATGGAGCAAATTTTGTCGCAAATTGAAGGCGCAGGAGCAGTACGTGTGATGCTGACATACAGCAGCACAGAGCAACGTGTGCCGGCAACAGAAACCAAGCGAGAGGAGAGCAATCGTTCTGGTGAGAGCCACATAGGAAGTGAGCAAAAAATTGTATTGATTGAGGAACGCTCCGGAGGACAAAAACCATTGATTCTTTCAGAATATGCACCTGTGGTGGAAGGTGTTGTGATTGTGGCACAAGGAGGGGGAAATGCTGTGGTACGTGATGCACTGCATCAGGCAGCGCAAGCGCTGTTGCAGGTACCGTCACATAAAATAGCAATTTTGAAAATGAAATGAGGAGGAAAAGGATATGTTTCAGATCAAAAGAAATCAGGTAGTGGTAACGGCATTGGCAGTAATGATTGCAGCAGCAGGATATTTGAATTTTCAGGAAAGTCGCAGTGCGGAAGGAACAAAGACCGCTATGCAGCTGACAGAAGAAGGGGATATGGCAGCAGTGATGGATGAGGGATATTCTGCTTTGCCAGATGACATGACAGCAGAGGAGTTAAATATGGAAAAGAAGGATGCGCAAGACAAAACAGTACTTGATCCCATAACCGCAGAAGTATCTGAAACGACAGGGGACGGTACAGCGATATTTGCAAATGCACAAGCTGATGGGGATGCAGCACAGTATTTTGCAGAGGCAAAGCTGGATCGAGAACAATCCAGAGCCAAACAAAAGGATATTTTAACGGAAATGATCAATAATACCAATGTCAGTGAAAGTCAAAAAAATGTTTGTAGCGACAGTATGTTGGAATTGCAGCAGCGCATTGAAAAAGAAACAGCAGCGGAAGCCATGATTGAGGCAAAAGGATTTTCTGATGCCTATGTACGTATTGATGATGAAACGGTGGATGTGGTGGTCAATAAAGATCAGCTGACCGAACAGGAGGTAGCACAGATCGAAGATATTGTCAAACGCAAAACAGGATACAATGCAGAGCAGATTCGCATTTCATCATGGAAAAAGAGCAAATAAGCCCCTTTGTATCATGGGGAGCAAAGAGGCTGCATGTTCTGTATTAGAAATAGAGATCTAGGATATGCTCTGCAAAATGCTTTTCCGTATTTGCACGAACGGCAAAAAGCAGCAAGAGCATGATTTCTTCGGTTTCTTCATCATAATCTGTCAATAAATCCTGCCCAAGCAGAGCGGTAGTGGATTGCATATGATCCCTGACAGCTTTTTGTAAAAAAACGAATCCTTCATAAATGCGCAAAATCTTTTTTTGGGATTCTGATGGGGCAAGAGAGAGTGTGGATTGAAAAAGCGCAGCAATGTCACGTATGGAAAGCACGGATTTTAAATGAAAAATCATAATCAAAAGCATCATATGTGTGGGTGTATATTTTTTCTTCACAGGTGGTGGCAGTATTTTTGCTTTTGTGTAATTGTTAATCATGGTTTTCGTGAGTAATTTGGTATCCGGTGTACGTTTATAGTATTGCAGGGTTTGATCCATAAATGTCGTGACCTGATCCATATACAAATCAATACTTGGAATTTCACTGACTTCTACAATGGGCAGAGCAAGAAGCTCTTGTTGGAAGGTGTCTTGTATCTTTTTGGGTATCTGCATCCATATCATCCTTTCTTGCCAATAGTATAACGTATCTATCTCTCTACGGCAATGACTTCTTTTTTCTGTATTGCCAATTTTTGATATGGGGGATGAAAGTGCTGAGGTGGCATTGCAAAGACAGTTTTCCAGAACAGACAGCGCCGTAAATCAATTGTAAAATCGTATGGGTGATCGCATAGATACATACTGGTTTCGGCATGGAAAGAGCCTGAATAAACAATCGCCTGTTTTATGGAAGCTATGTTTGCGAGATGGATTGACATTGTTATTTGAGTGATATGAAATTTTTTGCAGAGTATATGGTATATTTGTGTCATATTTTATATTGCAAATATAGGTGCGATGTATTATAATATCAACATATTCGATACATAGTAATAAAAACTAGATAAGGAAGTGTTGATATGCAAGAAAAACAAACGAAAATCAAAGATCCGGGAAGCGCCTTGACACATTTTATTGGCTTTGTTGCGGTCATTCCGTGTTTTATTGCACTGATTCAAAAGGCACGATTGGAAGCCGGCACATTGGAGGTTGTGGCATTTTCTATATTTGGTATTTCATTGTTGCTGCTTTACGGGGCAAGCACCATATACCATACCTTACGTTTGTCACAGGAAAAAACACAAATTTTACGCCGCATAGATCATATGATGATCTTTGTATTGATTGCCGGCACATATACACCCATTTGCTTGATTTCTCTACATGGTGCATGGGGATGGACGTTATTGACATTGATTTGGGGAATTGCTTTTGGTGGGATTTTACTCAAAATATTTTGGATGCAAGCACCTCGTTGGCTTTCTACACTCATTTATATTGTGATGGGGTGGTTGGCAGTTATTGCCTTCGTACCTCTGGAACGTGCGGTTTCTTGGGCGGGCATTGCAATACTGATTTGCGGTGGTATGGCATATACTGTGGGCGCTGTGATTTATGCTTTGAAAAAGCCCAATATTCCGGCAATCAAATATTTTGGTTTCCATGAGATTTTTCATATTTTTGTTATGGCAGGCAGTGCGTTTCATATTGTATTTATGTTTGCATTTGTAGCGTGAATGGCAGATCAATTTTATCTTTCTGGAACACAGGAGGTATGTGTCAGAAGGCACTTGTTTCCCTATGGTTTTTCAAAAAATTTACAAAAGGGCTTGATTTCTCTTGATAAATATGATATAAATGTTTTTGTAAAAAGACACTGACGAGGAGTAGTACATTGTATGGACTTTTTTCAGAGAGCTTTCGGTGGGTGGAAGAAAGCAAAAGCAGCAATGGAACTGGCCTCTGAGTTTTTCCGTAGAACGCAAAATGCAAGTAAACGGCAACGGTTGCCCTCGTTATCGGGTCAAGAGCGTGTTTCTTAGGAAACAAAGTAGAGTGGTAACACGGAGTGTCCCTTCGTCTCTAAATGAGATGAAGGGGCTTTTTTTATACGAATATATCAGCTCTTGCATATGTATGGTATGTTGCGATGTTTCATCGATAAACCGAAAAAGGAGGAATTGAAAATGAATGGTCGTTATGATTTCAGAGAAATCGAAAAAAAATGGCGTGCTGAGTGGGAAAAGAATCCCATTAACAAAGAGGATGATGTAAAACCAAGATTTTATTGTCTGGATATGTTCCCATATCCTTCCGGCACAGGTCTGCATGTTGGACATTGGAGAGGCTATGTACTCAGCGATGTTGTAAGCAGATATAAAGTATTGCAGGGCTATCAGGTATTGCATCCGATGGGCTGGGATGCATTTGGCTTGCCGGCAGAAAACTTTGCAATCAAAAATAATATGCATCCAAAAACAGCAACAGACAGCAATATTGCCAATGTAAAAAGACAGCTCCACGAAATCAGTGCAATCTATGATTGGGATAAGGAGGTCAATACCACAGATCCGGAGTACTATAAATGGACGCAATGGATTTTTTCGCAGATGTTTCAGAAGGGACTGGCATATGAGAAGGAAATGCCTTTGAACTGGTGCCCAAACTGCAAATGTGTATTGGCAAATGAAGAAGCAACCAATGGTACTTGTGAACGCTGTGGCACTACCGTAACAAAGAAAAATCTGCGTCAATGGATGCTGAAGATTACAGCGTATGCAGATCGTTTGTTGGAGGATTTGGATAAACTGGATTGGTCTGACAAAGTAAAGAAAATGCAGTCTGACTGGATTGGTAAGAGCTATGGTGCAGAAGTGGATTTCCAAGTGGTTGACAGTGCGCAAAAGATTACGGTTTATACCACAAGACCTGATACACTGCATGGCTGTACCTTTATGGTACTGGCTCCGGAATACAAGGATTTGGATGCTTTGGTAACAGCAGAACAAAAAGAAGCGGTAGAAAAATATTGCTTTGATGCTTCTACAAAATCCTCTGTAGATCGTATGATGGATAAAGAAAAGACAGGGGTATGGACCGGTTCCTATGCAGTCAATCCTGTCAATGGAAAGCAAATTCCCATTTGGGTTGCAGACTATGTTTTGGCGGATTATGGGACAGGTGCAGTCATGTGTGTACCAGCACATGATGAGCGTGACTTTGCATTTGCAAAGAAGTTTGCTCTGCCCATCGTTCAGGTAATTCTGCCAGAAGGCGCAGAAGAAACCGAATTGAAGGAAGCATATACAGGCGATGGTGTAATAATCAATTCCGGGGATTGGAATGGTATGAAGGCATTTGAAGCAAAAGAAAAGGTGCCGCATATCATGGAAGAAAAAGGAATGGGCAAAAAAACCGTCAACTACAAGCTGCGTGACTGGGTATTTTCCAGACAGAGATATTGGGGCGAACCGATTCCCATTGTGCATTGCGAACATTGTGGTGCGGTGGCAGTGCCGGATGACCAGCTTCCGATCCTTTTGCCTGAGGTGGAATCCTACCAGCCTACCGATACGGGAGAATCTCCTCTGGCAGATATCGAAGAATGGGTAAATACCACTTGCCCTCAGTGTGGTCGCCCTGCAAAGAGAGAAACCAATACCATGCCACAATGGGCGGGTTCCTCTTGGTATTTCCTGCGGTATGTGGATAACCACAACCATGAAGCGCTGGCAAGTGAGGAGGCACTGAAAAAATGGGCGCCTGTGGATCTGTATGTGGGGGGAATCGAACATGCAGTATTGCATTTGCTTTATGCACGTTTCTACACCAAATTCCTGTATGATATTGGTGCAGTACCCTTTGAAGAACCGTTTCAGAGATTATTCAATCAGGGGATGATTACAAAGAATGGTCGTAAGATGAGTAAATCCGTTGGAAACGTTGTTTCTCCGGATGAATTGGTAGAAAACTATGGCTGTGATTCCCTGCGTATGTATGAGCTGTTTGTAGGCCCCCCTGAATTGGATTGTGACTGGGATGATAGCGGCATTGATGGCGTATTCCGTTTCCTGAACAGAGTTTGGAAGCTGGTATATCAGAATAAAGACTTGCATGTAGCACCAACAAAAGAGATGGAATTTTTGGAAAACAAATTGGTTTATGATATCACAAACCGTCTGGAAGCATTGACCATGAATACTGTAGTAAGTGGTTTTATGGAATATACCAATAAAATCATTGAGCTTGGCAAAAAGCAGGGCGGCGTAGACAAACATATGCTGGAAACATTGACAATACTGTTGGCTCCTTTTGCGCCACATATCTCAGAGGAAATGTGGAAAGAATTGGGACATGCAGAATCTGTATTTGAAAATACCTGGCCAAAAGCGGATGAAAGCAAAATGGTACAAGATGTTGTGGAAATCGCATTGCAGATTGGTGGTAAATTCAGAGATACGATGAAGGTTTCTGTTGATGCACAAAAAGATGATGTTTTGGCACAGGCAAAAGAAGTACTTTCTGCACGCTTGGATGGCAAAACAATTGTGAAGGAAATCTATGTTCCCGGAAAAATTGTGAATTTGATTGTAAAATAAAAGCATGAATGAGGCGGTCATTGTATCAAAAGAGGCATGACCGTCCTCTTTTTTATAGGTGTTGTGATGATGAAATTATATATACTATCTACCAATTCACTGAAAGAAGAAAAACAATATGAAACAGCACTTTCCCTTTTGTCCAAAGAGCATCAGAAGCAGATGCAAAGCTGTGCAGAAAGTCAAAGGTATGCCAAATGTGCAGGAAGGCTGTTGTTGTATTATGCTTGCCATAAGCAGGGAATTTCTGATATTGCAATAGAAAAAAATCGTCATGGAAAGCCATACCTTGCTTCCGTGAAAGATTTTTATTTCAATCTATCCCATAGCGGCACAATGGCAGCATTGCTTTGTGCAGAAACACCTGTAGGTGTGGATATAGAAACAATAAGAAAAGAACTTCCAAAGCATTTACACAAAATACTGTCTTTGGAAGAACAGGCTTTTTTAGAAAAGCAGAGCAACAAACAAGCCGTATTCACAACACTGTGGAGTAGAAAGGAAAGCTATGTCAAAAAAAGGGGTGGCAGAATTTTTGACCATCCAAAGCAGTGGGAAATGGCAGATGAAAAGGGGTATCGTGATATTGTGGGGGGCGATCTTTTGCATAGCTATCATGTGCAGGAGTATATACTTTCTTTATGTGTAGAAGAAAAGAATGAAATTCCCATGTACCAATTTGTGACACTTTGTGATATTTTGCAGGAATTATCTTAAAATTAGATAAAAGTATGCATTTGGGCTTTCAAAGACAAAGAAAATCCGCTATAATGAAAATGTTATAGATATATTTGGGTATAAAACGGCTTAGGAGAGAAAACATCATGAAGTGGTTAAAATACAAGAAGGCATGCTGCATGTTGCTTTCTGCTATCATATTGGCAGGCAGTGTACCATCGGTATATGCAAAGAGTGTCAGCGAATTGGAGAAACAGCGGAAACAACTGGCAAGAGAGTCAGAAAATGCATTGGATGAAATCAAGGATTTGAAATCCAAAAAGCTCTCTGTGGAAGAAGAAATGGAAAAAATGGATAAAGCCATGAACAGTCTACAGGCAGAGATGAATATGGCTCAGGAGGAACTGGACAGGCTCGAAGCGTCACTGGAAAAAAGCCAAAGAGAATTGGACGATGCAACCCAAAAACGAGAGGAACAGTTTGCGCTTTTGGGAAAACGCTTGAAATATTTGCAGCAAAAGGGCGCTTCTGGATATTTGGAAATATTGCTGGAGGCGGAAGGCTTCTCCGATTTGTTCCTGCGTATGCAGTATGTCAATGATATTATGGAGTATGACAAACAGCTGTTGGATGAACTGCAAAAGACACAGGAGTTGATTGCAGAAAAAACAAAGCAGATTGAAGAAGATAAGGTAGCACAGGAGAAAGTTGTACAGGAGTACAATGCAAAATATGCTAGTATGGAAAAGGTGCTGGCAGAGAAAAAGGCAATGATTGCGTCGTATGAAAAAGACGTGAATAAATATGAACAGTTGATTGCAGCCAATAAAAAGGCAGACCAAGCAGTATTGGCAGAGCTTGCACAACAGCAGCGCAGCTATCCACAAGCATCGCAGGAGGTGTATTATACGGGAGGCGGCTCATTGGGCTGGCCGGTACCTGCAAGAGCAGCATCGTCTTCCAGCTTGAGCAGCGGTTTTGTCAGAAGAAGAAACCCTGTTACCGGAAGATCGGAATCCCATAGTGGATATGACATTCCTGCACCGTATAATTCTGCCATTGTTGCGGCAGAGGGTGGTACTGTCACCTATTCCGGTTGGATGAATGGGTACGGCTATACCATTATGATCAACCATGGTGGTGGATTGACAACTTTATATGGGCATAACTCATCCTTAACGGTATCTAAGGGACAAAAAGTCAGCCGTGGACAGACGATTGCAAAATGCGGCAGTACAGGTATGTCTACCGGAAACCATTGTCACTTCTCCGTACTGGTTAATGGTTCTTATGTCAATCCGGAATCTTATTTGGGTGTGCCGAATGTAAGATATTAATTGGTTTTGTATGCTGAAAAATAAAAATCATACAATGTAGTTTGATGGATATGAATTGTAAAAAAATCCCTGTGTGGTATCACACAGGGATTTTGTATTGTTTGAATACAAAAGGAAATTTCAAATTTCTTCTTTTTATATTATATAATACCCATATCTTTTGTCAGAGAAATGATGGCATCTGCTGCTTTTTCCAAATCTGCTCTGCTATGTCCTGCGGAAATCATGATACGCAGACGGGCAGTATTTCTGGGTACAACGGGGAATTTGATTGCCTGTGCATATACTCCCATGTCATACAGACGAGCGCTCAATTCTTCTGCTTTTTCTGCATCTCCAACAATGACAGGGATGACAGGTGTTACCGTAGAGCCTGTATTCAAACCTGCATCCTGCATCCGTTTTGCAAAGTATTCTCTGTTTTCCCATAGACGTTTTACCAGAGTATCATCATCTGCAATCTTGTTGATGGCAGCCAATGCAGCAGCAGTCAAGCAAGGCGCAAGTGGGGAAGCGGTAAAGATGAAACTACGTGCTTTGGGACGAAGTTCGTCAATAAATTCTTTGGTACCGGCAACAAAACCCCCGGCAGCGCCAAATGCCTTAGAAAGAGAACCGGTTTCTACAGTTACTTTATCACGCAGATGGAAGTGCTCTACCGTACCTTTGCCATAAGGCCCCATAACACCATCACCATGTGCATCATCTACCATAAACATAGCGCCATATTTTTCTGCGAGTGCAGCCATTTCCGGCAGTGGTGCAAGGTCGCCGTCCATACTGAATACAGCATCTGCAACAAGGAGTTTTTTGCCTTCGGTTGGCTCTTGCAGCAATTCTTCCAAACGCTTGAGATCCATGTGAGGATATACTTTTACGGTTGCACGAGACAAACGGCAACCGTCAATGATGCTGCCATGATTGAGTTCATCGCTGAAAATTACATCACCCTTGCCTACCAGTACAGGAATGACACCTGTATTGGCTGCAACACCGCTGTTGAATACCAGTACAGCTTCCACACCTTTGAATTTTGCAAGCGCTTTTTCTAATTCGTCATGAATGGCGAAGTTACCGACAATGTTTCTGCTAGCACTGGGCCCAACACCATACTGGTCAATTGCTGCCTTTGCAGCAGCCACGAGATCGGGGTCGTTTGCCAAGCCAAGATAGTTATTGGATGCCATGTTGATGATTTCTCTGCCATCCAGATTGATACGTGGACCCTGTGGACCATAAAGGGTTCTATACATGATGATAACCTTCTTTCTTTTTCTTCCGCCTATGGGTATAGAAATGGGGAAAAATTTTCCACAAATCTTATTTATTATAGCATTGTTTGAAAATGTAAGTCAATCAAAGCTATGAAAAATTGCAGTAAAAAATACGATCCATCATACCTTTTTTTCTTCCCCTGCCTGTATAAAAAGCATCAAAAAACAAATACCCAAAAGTACAAAACAAAACATCAAAGAAGGACTGCTCCAGTAACGGATAAAGACAGCGCCGATGCCGGCACCTGCAACAAAGCATGCAATGATACCATAATAAAATAAAAAGTTTTTTCTTCGATTTTTGTCTTTCGTTTCCATGTATCGTACAAAATGCTCGGTGCCGCTGCGCAGATTTCCGGTACACATTGTTGTAGCATAGGGTAAGCCATGTACTTTACGAAAGCTTTGTACCTGCAAGGAGCAGATAAAGGATACCAGTGCGTTGGCAATAAAATCACCTTTGCCGTGTGGCAGCAGCATAACAATGAGCAAAATACTCATTTCAATTAACAAAACAACCTGCCGCCAATGCAGTGACAGATGATGATTGCATTTTTTGCGTATGATTTCATCTACAATCACACCGATAAAAAAAGCAAATATGGGAATGAAGTATGTAAAGGCTTTTGAAAAATGTCCTTCTGCAAGCTGGATGCCCATTAAGACAATGTTTCCGGTTTGTGCATTGGCAAATACCTGCCCACGCACCAGATAGCTGTAAGCATCCAAAAAACCTCCGACAACAGCAAGCATTGCTGCAATACGGAAGGAATCGGACATTTGACTGGTATGTAATTTCATGTTTTCTTCTCCTAAATTACATCAAATATTTTCGATCCAAAGAACGATATTGCAATACTTCGGCAATATGGCGTATGGTGATATCAGGGCTGTTGTCCAAATCAGCAGCCGTTCGGGCAACCTTTAATATTTTATGATAGGCTCTTGCGCTCAAATCCATTTGTGTAAAAGCAGTATGCAAAAGGGTCTGTTCCTCTCTGCCCAGTTTGCAGTAGGTTTCTATCTGCGAAGCAGAAAGCTGTGCATTAAAATAAATTCCTTCGTTCGCATAGCGTTTCAGCTGTATTTGGTGTGCCTGTACCACACGTTCTTTTATGGTAGCGGAGCTTTCAGAGGGGGCGGCATTTTGCAGCTGTGCATAGCCAACCGCAGGCATTTCTACCATTAAGTCAATACGGTCTAAGAGAGGGCCGCTGATTTTACTCTGATATTTTGAAATTTCCTTTGTTGTACAATGGCACTTTCCATCTCCTGCGCCGAGGTATCCGCAAGGGCAGGGGTTCATAGCGGCAACCAGCATAAAATCAGACGGAAACGTCAGTGTGCCGTTGACACGGGAAATGGTCACTTTGCCATCCTCCATGGGTTGACGCATGACTTCCAAAGCGGATCGCTGAAATTCCGGCAATTCATCCAGAAACAATACACCATTGTGTGCCAGTGAGATTTCTCCGGGCTTTGGGATACGGCCACCGCCGGTGAGTGCGGAAGCAGAGATGGTATGGTGTGGCGCACGAAAAGGTCTTGTATGAATGAGTGCGCTTTTGTTTTTTAAGAGCCCTGCTACACTGTAAATTTTTGTGATTTCAATGCTTTCCGAAAAGCTCAAGTCAGGTAATATGGTAGGAAAACGCTTGGCAAGCATGGTTTTACCGGAGCCGGGTGGCCCAATCATCAGTATATTATGCCCACCGGCAGCAGCAATTTCCATAGCACGCTTGGCATTTTCCTGCCCTTTGACATGTGCAAAATCCAATTGCTCATAATCCGTACAGTCAGAAAAAATACGTGTGAGATCTACAGTATGCGGTGTAATCTTTGTCGTACCATGCAAAAAATCAATCATCTGTCTGAGAGAGTGTAAGGGATAGACGGTCATACCCTCAATGAGTGCGGCTTCATCTGCATTTTCCAAGGGAATCATGCATTTTGTAATCCCTGTTTGTTTGGCATGATGTACCATAGGCAAAATACCGTTTACAGGACGTAAAGAGCCGTCAAGGGAAAGCTCGCCTGCAAGTAAAATACCATCCAATGCACCATTTGGCAATGTTCCCATAGCCGTTAAAATACCTGAGGCAATTGGCAAATCAAAGGATGCACCTTCTTTTTTTGTATCTGCGGGTGCAAGATTGACTGTGATACGCTTTGCCGGAAACATCAGATTTGAATTTTTGATGGCAGTGCGTACACGCTCTCGGGATTCTTTGACAGCAGAGTCAGGCAGCCCTACAATTTCAAAGGAAGGAATGCCGTTGCTCAAATCCACTTCAACACGCACAGGATAGGCATCAATCCCCAAAAGAGCGGCACTTTGTATCATTGCAAGCATATTCAAAACCCTCATTTCTTTCCAAAAAGTATATCGCTTATATTATAAAATGATCATAACAATATTTCTAAAAAAAATCAATCCGAATTGGAGAATTTGACGAAACAGAGAAATGGTATACACAATTATTTCAAAATTTCAAAAAAAAATCATTGAATTTTTCACAGAAAGCATATATAGTAGATTGCATAACTGCTGAGGTTGTCAGGAGGTGGAGTATCCATGGAAGAATATTATATGATGTGGCTCTCTCGAGTGATGCTGTATCATGACCAAAAAGCATTTGCGCTTTTGGGAAGATTTGGTAGCGCAGAGGCAATTTTTCATGCAGAAACAGCGGAGTTGCGTCATGCAATAGGCAATGCTTCACGCTTGGCAGACTATGTTCTAAAACAGAGGAAAGCAGATTTGCTGGACGAATGGATTGTGGAGCTGGAAGAAAAGGGGATATGCTTTTATTCCTATTTTCATCCGCAGTATCCGGAATTGCTCAAACAGATTTATCGGCCGCCGCTTGGCATTTATGTTAAGGGAGAGTTACCGGATGATGCCATCGACAAGGTGGGGATCATTGGTGCAAGAAATTGTTCGTCTTATGGTGCATCTGTTGCATATCGTATTACAAAAGACTTGGGCAACACCAATGTGATTGTGGTCAGCGGAATGGCACGTGGCATTGATGCGGTGGCACATCGTGGTACGATTGACGGCAGAGGAAAAACCATTGCGGTATTGGGCTGTGGTGTGGACGTTTGCTATCCTGCGGAAAACGAAGCGTTGATGCAGCAAATTATACAAAATGGTTGTGTGCTGTCAGAATATCCACCGGGTGTCAAAGCGCTTGCCCATCACTTTCCGAGCCGTAACCGCATCATCAGCGGGCTTTGTAAAATAATTGTTGTTATAGAAGCAGGTCGGCGCAGCGGGACATTGATTACGGCAGATCTGGCATTGGAAAGTGGCAGAGAGGTTTTTGTACTGCCAGGAAATGTGACAAGTAAACTCAGCGAAGGTACCAATAATCTCATCAAGCAAGGTTGTCCGATTATCACAGAATCGGGAGATATTTTGTTTGAACTTGGCATATCCTATCAGGAGCAAGAAAAAGAACAGTTTTATGAAAAGGTGCTTTCGCAAATGACACCGGAGCAGCAGGAGATTTATAAAAATATTGCGGAGGATTCTCCAATCACAGCAGAAGAAATTGCACGCAGCATTGGAAAGGATATTCGTGATATACAATATGTGCTTTCTCTTTTGGAGATATCAGGGCATATCCAAAAATTACAACAAGCCGGATATATCCGTAAATGATGGAGCAAAGCAGATGAGGTGGAAATCATATGAAGCAGGAAACAGGCAATGTGGCAGAAAAAACAGCCACAGTAAAAGAGAAAAAGAAAACAGCAACCAAAAAAAAAGCAGGGACTAAGAAGTATTTGGTCATTGTAGAGTCACCGGCAAAGGCAAGTACCATTGGAAAATTTTTGGGCAGTAATTACAAGATTACAGCATCTATGGGGCATATCCGAGATTTGCCCAAAAGTCAGATGGGCATTGACATTGAGCATGATTTTGAACCCAAATATATTACCATTCGTGGCAAAGGCGAGCTTTTGAGCAAAATCAAAAGAGATGCAAAGGCTGCAGATAAGGTCTTTCTCGCAACTGACCCTGACCGAGAGGGAGAGGCAATCAGCTGGCATTTGATGCAGGCACTGCATTTGGGCGAGGATAAAGATATCAGCCGTATCACATTCAATGAAATTACAAAATCTGCTGTCAAACGCTCTATTACACAGGCGAGAGAGATTGATATGGACTTGGTGAATGCACAGCAGGCACGTCGTGTACTGGATCGTATGGTGGGCTATACAGTCAGTGATTTATTATGGAAGAAAGTCAAAAAAGGTCTGAGTGGTGGACGTGTACAGTCGGTTGCACTACGCATTGTTTGTGATAGAGAAGAAGAAATCAGAGAATTTATCCCAGTAGAATATTGGACGATTGGTGCCAAACTGAAAAACGAAGCGATGAAAAAGTCCTTTGAAGCCAGATTTTATGGCAAAGGCGATGAAAGGATGGATCTGCCCGATGCACAGATCGTCCAGCCAATTGTGGAAACACTCAAAAATGCGGACTTTGTGGTACAGGAAGTTAAAAAAGGTACAAGACAGAAAAAGCCGGTAGCGCCTTTTACCACAAGTACCATGCAGCAGGAAGCAAGCAAGCATCTGAATATGGCAACACAAAAAACAATGATGGTTGCACAGCAGCTATACGAAGGCGTCAATATCAAAGGAGAAGGCCATGTGGGGCTGGTATCCTATATCCGTACGGATTCCTTCCGTATTTCGGATGAAGCCTATGAGGCAGCAGTGGCATATATCACAGATGCCTTTGGGCAGGAATTTGTAAATCCGGAGCGTGTGGTGTATAAATCCAAGGGAAAAACACAGGATGCGCACGAAGCCATCCGCCCGACCAATGTGACACGTACACCGGATAGCATCAAGGATTCTTTGACGAAAGAACAATACAAACTGTATAAGCTCATTTGGGATCGTTTTGTGGCAAGTCAGATGGCGCCTGCCCTCTACAACACACTGCAAATGAAGATGAAAGCAGATGCATATACATTCCGTGCTTCCGGATCACATTTGACATTCCGTGGATTTTTGGAGGTATACAGCAAGGGAGAGGAAGAAGCGGAGGTTGCCATTCCTGATTTGCAGGAAGGGGATGTCCTTCATGCAGAAGAAGTACTGCCAGAGCAGCATTTCACACAGCCGCCTGCACGATATACCGATGCGTCTTTGATTAAGACTTTGGAAGAAATCGGTGTTGGCAGACCAAGTACCTATGCGCCTACCTTGACAACCATTCAGGCACGTCATTATGTGACAAAGGAAGCAAAAGTGCTGTACCCGACAGAATTGGGTGAAGTGGTCAATGATATTATGAAAACATATTTTATGGATATTGTAGACATTGATTTTACAGCAAATATGGAAGAACGTCTGGATGAAGTGGAAATGGGACAGGAGGAATGGAAGCAGATTTTGCGTGATTTCTATCCCGGATTCCATGAAGCAGTGGAAAATGCAGCAGAACAACTGGCAAAAATCGAAATCAAAGATGAGCAAACCGATATTGTCTGTGAAAAATGCGGAAGAAATATGGTCATCAAATACGGACGCTACGGTAAGTTTTTGGCTTGCCCTGGATTTCCGGATTGTCAAAATGCAAAGCCGTTTTTTGAAGAAGCAGGTGTAAACTGCCCGCAGTGTGGCAGCAAGGTACTGATTCGCAAAACGAAAAAAGGCAGAACCTACTATGGCTGTGAGAATAATCCGGAATGTTCTTTTATGTCATGGAACAAACCAACAGGCGAGAAATGTCCAAAATGTGGTGGCTATCTTGTAGAAAAGGGCAAGAAGAATCCCAAAATTGTATGTGCAGACGAAAAATGCGGCTATATCAAAGAAATAGAACCGCAGTCGGAAGAAGAATAAATGGATAAAAAGCCATTACTTTTCAAAAAAATTGT
Organism: Anaerotignum sp.; assembly: GCA_020024265.1. GTDB lineage: Bacteria > Bacillota > Clostridia > Lachnospirales > Anaerotignaceae > Anaerotignum. Next base: position 78,960 of record JAHHTW010000004.1, read on the forward strand.
GAAAATTGCAGATTTTGAAAAGTAATGGTTGTTTTTTTGAAAGAAGTGTGGTATACTCCCAAAGGTAACGAAAAAACACACGCATTTGTTACCCTGTATCGGGTGCCGCGGTATTCGGTGATACGGGAAATGATGCGGAGGACAAACCACAGGAGGTGCGCTATGGGCGTAATTTCAATGAAACAATTATTAGAAGCAGGTGTACATTTTGGTCACCAGACAAGAAGATGGAACCCTAAAATGGCAGAATACATCTTCGCAGAAAGAAATGGCATTTACATCATCGACTTACAGAAAACTGTAAAAAAAGTAGATGAAGCTTATGCACAGATCTGCAACATTGTGGCAGATGGTGGGGAAGTGCTGTTTGTTGGTACAAAGAAACAGGCACAGGAATGCATCAAAGAAGAAGCAGCAAGATGCGGTATGTACTATGTAAACCAGAGATGGCTGGGTGGTATGCTGACCAACTTCAACACAATCAAGACAAGAATTGCAAGACTGAAAGAATTGGAACAAATGCAGGAAGACGGTATTTTTGATGTTCTGCCTAAGAAGGAAGTTGCAGCTTTGATGCATGAAATGGATAAGCTGGAAAAGAACCTGGGCGGTATCAAAGAAATGAAGAAGGTTCCTGACCTGATGTTTGTTGTAGATACAAGAAAAGAAAAAATCGCTGTACAGGAAGCACATGCACTGGGTATTCCCATCGTTGCTATCGTAGATACAAACTGCGATCCTGACGAAATTGATTATGTAATCCCTGGTAACGACGACGCAATCCGTGCAGTAAAACTGATTGCTTCTAAAGTGGCTGATGCTGTACTGGAATCCAAACAGGGCGAACAGGAAAACGCAGAAGAAACAGAAGAAGTAGCAGCTGAATAATATTGATTAAGGCATTTGCCCGAGCTTCAGCCGATGTACGGGCTGAAGCTCTTTCTATTTACTAAAAATACGATTTACGGAGGGAAAAAACATGGCAATTACAGCAGCAATGGTAAAAGAACTCAGAGAAATGACAGGCGTAGGTATGATGGACTGCAAAAAAGCTCTGGCAGAAACAGATGGTGATATGGAAAAGGCAGTAGAACTTTTGAGAGAAAAAGGTTTGGCTGCTTCTGCGAAGAAGGCTGGTCGTATCGCTTCTGAAGGTATGGTAGAAGTATACCTGAGCGATGACAACAAAGTCGGTGCAATCGTAGAAGTAAACTCCGAAACTGACTTCGTTGCAAAGAATCAGGTATTCAGAGATTATGTTGCAGCAGTTGCAAAACAAGCAGCAAACACAACCGCTGCTGATATGGATGCATTCTTCGCTGAAAAGTGGGAACTGGATGCGCAGTATACAGTAAAAGAAGCGTTGAGCCAGCAGGTAGCTGTAATCGGTGAAAACCTGAACATCAGACGTTTTGAAAAATTCCAGCTCTCTGGCAACGGCAGACTGGTTTCCTATATCCATGGCGGCGGCAGAATTGGTGTTCTGATTGAACTGGCTTGCGACAAAGACAGCGATGCTTTGGAAGAAATGGGTAAAAATATTGCAATGCAGATTGCAGCTTTGAACCCGAAATTCATCACAGAGAAAGACGTTCCTCAGGAATTTGTGGAAAAAGAAACAGAAATTCTGACAGCTCAGGCAAAGAACGATCCAAAGAATGCAGGTAAGCCTGACAACATCATCGAAAAGATGATCGTAGGCAGACTGAAAAAGGAAATGAAAGAATTCTGCTTGGTAGAACAGCCTTATGTAAAAGATGGCGATCTGACAGTACAGAAATATATTGACTCCGTAGCAAAAGAAGTTGGTGCACCAATCGAAATCACACGCTTCATTCGTTTTGAAACAGGCGAAGGTCTGGAAAAGAAAGAAGAAAATTTTGCAGAAGAAGTTGCAAAACAGATGGGTAACTAATTTTTAGATTGTGTCATGTAAAACCTCTGGAAATCCCAATATGAGATTTTCAGAGGTTTTTTATATATTTCAGATAAAAAAATACAATTTATGAAAAAACAGTTGCGTCTGGAAAAGCAAAGTGCTTATAATGAAAGAAAACGACTGCGAGGTGCTACGCAAATGTGTAAGCTGTATGATACACAAAATGTCAGAAAAATCGTATATCATTATTGCAGTTTGGATACACTTTTGAATATTCTGCAAAATAAAACACTTCGATTGTCTGATATCAATAAACTCAATGACAGCAATGAAAGCAAGGCGTTGCTGCATATTACAAGAAATCGCTCGATACAGATGATATTAGAGCGAGAAAAACGTGGCATGGACACCATGGCAGGGCTTGGATATCGTGAATTTTTGGTATATTTGATTGATCAGATGATCGAGCAGGTGCAGCAGTATCATGACCTGCTGACATATATTGCTTGTTTTTCGGAGTCCGATGACTATTTGGGGCAATGGCGTGGATATGGGGACAATGGCAAAGGGGTTGCGATAGGCTTTGATGTACAGGCAATCAGTAATTTGGTTTCTACCATACCTATGGGACAAATGGAATTTCGCAAGGTAAATTATATAGAGTCCAAACAGGATATGATTGATTGTGGCAGCAAAAGTTGTGATGTCAGTATTAGCATTCATGCAAGAGAATTGGTGGAAACATTGTTTGAATATATGGAGAAAAATCAGACAAATCAAATTCTTAGTGGGGAATATATGGCATCAGAACTGGGGCAGTGGTTTATACCACTGTTGCAGGATTCCTTTTTTTATAAGGACAGTTCCTTTGCAGAAGAAAATGAATGGCGGCTGATTTTGAAAGATGAAATAATCAAGAGCGAAGAAAACTGGCAAACCATTTATAACTGGAACAGAACAGATCATCCTTCTCCAAATCATTTGGAGCGTTTGTTCCCGAATGCATTGCAATTCCGTGTGATGGGCAATGACATAATATCCTATTTGGATATGGATTTTTCCGGTGGAAATCATCATCACAATGATATGATACAGGAAATTATGATTGGTCCAAACTGTCGCCTCAATCCCTCGGATGTATTTCAAATGCTGGGACATTTTGGGTTTGATATTACCAATGTAACGGTGCGCAAATCCAATTCACCATATCGTATTTTGAGATAATCCGAAAAATATTTATTTTTTGAGAAAGTATCATATGCAGATGTTGAAATGCATTCGTGTTGTATGGTATAATCAGCGGTGGCAAAGTCCGGCTTACGATGCTTGGCATATAAGAATGGTTTTGTCTATGGAAATATATCTGGAAATTTTCATGGGTTTATGATACATTATTGATAAGGAGGCTGTTTGGATGTATAAAAGAATTGTGCTGAAACTCAGTGGTGAAGCACTGGCAGGCGACAAGGAAGGTGTGTCCTTCGATGATACTGTGGTTTCTGCTTTGGTAAAACAAATTTGTGAAGTGATGGAAATGGGTACACAGGTATCATTGGTCGTTGGTGGCGGCAATTTCTGGAGAGGCAGAAGTGCAGATAGCGGTATGGATCGCACAAAGGCAGACCAGATCGGGATGCTGGCTACGGTGATGAACGCAATCTATTTGGCAGATGCATTTCGTCAGCAGGGCGTTCGGGCTGTTGTACAGACGCCGATTGCATTTGGTACAATGACAGAGCTGTTCTCAAAGGATCGTGCAGTGGAACATCTGGAAAAGGGCAGAGTTTTGATTTTTGCCGCAGGCTTGGGGCATCCTTTCTTCTCTACAGATACCATCACAGCTTTACGAGGTGCAGAGCTGGATGTAGACGGTCTGTTCTTTGCAAAAAATATTGATGGTGTATATGATGATGATCCGGCAACAAATCCGAATGCCAAAAAATTTGATGTCATTACATCAGAGGATATTGTGAAAAAGAATCTAAAGGTCATTGATACATCAGCAGCAGCGCTTTGCTTTGAAAGAAAAATTCCGGTTGTGATTTTCGGCTTGCAGGAAGAAAACAGTATTATGCGTGCTGTGAAAGGCGAAAAAATCGGTACATTGGTAACAGTATCTTAATTTGATTTATAGGGAGGACTTGACATGGCATCTGAAGCAACAAAGATTTATGAGGAAAAAATGACAAAAACACTTGCCGCATTGGATAGTGAATACGCAACCATCCGTGCTGGTCGTGCCAATCCACACGTTTTGGATAGAATTATGGTGGATTATTATGGTACGCCCACACCCATCAATCAGGTAGGCAATATCACGGTACCAGAACCCCGTATGATCCAGATTCAGCCTTGGGATGTAAGTATGCTCAAAGCAATCGAAAAGGCAATCAATGCTTCTGAGCTTGGTATCAATCCCGGAAATGATGGTAAAGTGATCCGCCTGATTTTCCCTGAACTTTCCGAAGAAAGAAGACAGGAACTCAATAAGGATGTAAAGAAAAAAGCAGAAGCATCTAAGGTTGCACTGCGTAATATTCGCCGTGATGCACTTGATGTATTCAAAAAGCAGGAAAAGAAAAAAGAAATCACAGAAGATATCCTGAAGGATTTGGAAGATGAAATGCAGAAGATGACAGATAAATATGTTGCAGACATTGAAAAAAAATGTGAGGCAAAATGTAAGGATATTTTGGCTGTTTGATTTCCAATACGACTGATTTTGTACGCTGCTTATGTGGATATCTATGGATATATGATGATAAATACATGGTTTGTCCATAAAATCAGTGGATTGACTTGGATTGGTTTTTTTGAAAAACCGCCCCTCTCGCAGCAGAGGGGCTTTCTTGTATGGAGGGAAAGAAATGTTATTTCAACAGAAGGAAAATACGTCTTTTGTCATTGATATGGCAAATATTCCAAAACACATTGCAATCATTATGGATGGAAATGGACGCTGGGCAAAGAAAAGGCTGCTGCCACGCAAAGCAGGGCATAAAGCGGGTGCAGAGGCGCTGGAACGTGTCATTGACGATTGCAGAGAACTTGGGATAAAGCATTTGACGGTATACGCATTTTCTACAGAAAACTGGAAACGCTCACAGGAAGAAATTGACGGAATTATGGATTTGCTGCGTTTGTACTTAAATACATATTTTACAAAATACTTAAAGGATGATATTCGTTTGGATGTAATTGGCAATATCCAGCGTTTGGATGAAGATATCCAAAAGCGTATTTTGGAGTTGGAAGAACAGACAAAGGAAAAGGACGGTTTTTGTGTACATATCGCACTGAATTATGGTGGAAGAGATGAACTGCGTCGTGCGGTATGCAAAATTGCAGAGCAAAGTGCAGATGGGAAACTCAGACCGGAGGAAATTACAGAAGATGTGATTGCTTCTTATTTGGATACCGCAGGTACGCCGGATCCGGAGCTTGTCATCAGAACCAGTGGAGAAGAAAGAATCAGCAATTTCCTTTTGTGGCAGATTGCGTATTCCGAGTTTTATTTTACAGATGCACTATGGCCCGACTTTGACAGAAAGATGCTGGAAGAAGCCATCTATTACTATCAGAATAGAGAACGCCGTTTTGGCGGAAGATAATTGGAAAATGAGGTGACTGGAATGAAAACACGAATTATTTCAGGCGTTGTTCTTTTACCAGTATTGATTTTTCTGGTAGTCAGCGGTGGGATTTGGCTGCAAGTGGCAGTGGGATTTTTGGGCCTTGTGGGTATGCGTGAATTTTATCAGGCGTTTTCCAAAGAAAATCGTGGACTGCATACCATTTGTTATGTTTTTGCGGTAATTTATATGGTATTTATTGACCAGATTATCAACAGGAACAATTATTTTAATATATTTGTTTCAGTTTTTCTGGTGGTACTGTTGATTTATACGGTACTGTGCCATAATCATACCAATGCGATGGAAGGCATGACAGGCTTTTTCGGATTTTTCTATGCATGCTTTCTGCTGTCCCATGTATATTTGGCAAGAGAATATACACACGGCAATCTTTTGATTTGGCTGGCATTTATTGCAGCATTTGGCTGCGATACCGGAGCGTATTTTGTGGGGGTAAGCTGCGGAAAGCATAAGCTCATTCCAACACTTAGCCCCAAAAAAACCATAGAAGGCTCTATTGGCGGGATTGCAACAGCGACCATTTTGGCATTGATTTATGGCTGGTGGATTCAGCGTACATTTATTCTTGAGGATGTCAATATTTTGCTCTTGTGTGGCTTAACCGGATTCTTTGGCTCTTTTTTGGCACAGATTGGGGATTTGGCAGCTTCTGCAATGAAACGCTACACAGGGATCAAAGATTTTGGCAATCTCATTCCGGGGCATGGCGGAGTATTGGATCGCTTTGATAGTGTCATTTTGACAGCACCCGTGGTATATTATATCATGTGGTTTTTGGTGAACAATTAAGGAGATGGAAAAATGAAAACAATCTCTATCTTAGGATCTACCGGTTCTATTGGTACACAGACATTGGAAGTGGTAGATATTCTCAACGATATACGAGTTGGAGCGATTACAGGCAATCATAACATTCGTTTGTTAGAAGAACAAGCCAGAAAATACAAACCAACGCTTGTAGCAGTTATGGACACAAAGAAGGCAAAACAACTGCGAGATAATCTGAAAGACACATCCTGTCGTGTGGTTGCTGGTATGGATGGATTTGTTGAAGCAGCAACACTGCCTCAAGCAGATACCGTTGTAACTTCTGTTGTGGGTAATGTGGGGTTGCAGCCAACATTTGCAGCCATAGAAGCAGGAAAAAATATTGCACTTGCCAATAAGGAAACATTGGTTTCCGCAGGTCAGCTGGTCATGGATTTGGCAAAAGAAAAGGGCATTTCCATTTATCCGGTAGATAGTGAACATTCTGCAATCTTTCAGTCTTTGCAGGGGAATGAGGGGAATCCCATTCGTCGTATTTTGCTTACGGCATCCGGTGGTCCATTCCGTGGAAAAACGCTGGAGGAATTGCGCCATGTCACAGCAGCAGATGCATTGCGTCATCCCAATTGGAGCATGGGCAAAAAAATTACCATTGATTCGGCAACCCTTATGAACAAAGGGCTGGAAATGATGGAGGCAAAATGGCTCTTTGGTGTGGAAACGTCACAAATTGAGGTATTGGTGCATCCGCAAAGCATCATGCATTCTGCGGTAGAATACGAAGATGGTGCGATTATGGCGCAGATGGGGGAACCGGATATGCGTGTACCCATACAGTATGCTTTGACCTATCCCAAACGCAGTGCCAATCCGTTTCCAAAGGTGGATTTTGCAAAACGCAGTCAAATGACATTTGAGTATCCAGATTTGGATACCTTCCGTTGTCTGGCGCTGGCATATCGTGCATTGGAAATTGGCGGAACCATGCCAACGGTACTCAACGGAGCAAATGAAATTGCAGTGGAAAAATTCTTGGATGGCAAAATTGGATTTTTGGATATTCCTGCACTGATAGAAAAGACCATGAAAGCATATACTGTAAAACAGGCAGAGCGCTTAGAGGATTTGTTAAAAGCGGATGCATGGGCAAGAGCATATGCGGCAGAAGCAGAATTATAATATATCAATTTATCGGAGGTGATTTCTATATTTTCTTCTATTGTGATTACAATCATTCTCATTGGCGTGCTGGTGGTCGTTCATGAGTTTGGGCATTTTATTGTAGCAAAGAAAACAGGGGTATGGGTAGAAGAATTTGCCGTGGGTATGGGCAAAAAAATTGTATCAAAACAAATCGGGGACACAGAATACAGCTTACGCTTGCTTCCCTTGGGTGGCTTTTGTCGTATGCACTCAGAAACAGAGGATGGCGAAATTACAGAACGGTCCTTTTTGAGCAAATCTGTAGGTGTACGTATGGCAATTATGGCGGCAGGCCCTATGATGAATTTCATACTTGCCATTATATTGATTTTTGGACTCTCTGCGGTAGGCTACATTGTAGAGCCAAAGGTTGGATCTGTAACAGAGGGTACGGTGGCGGAGCAGATTGGTTTGCAGCCGGGGGATGAGATTTATCGCATCAATGGCAAACGCATCCATATCTATGATGAAATGCAGGCGATTATGATGCAAAACGGCAGTCAGCCATTGGATCTGGAAATCAAGCGTGAGGATCAGATTTATGCCTATGAAATTACACCGCAGCAGGAGGCACAAACAGGCAGAGCAGTCATTGGATTCACACCAATACTCAAGTATGGTCTTTTTACAGAAAAAGAGGAAGCATTGGAACCTGCTACGGTAGGCGATACGCTGTACTATAGTTATTATGCAATGATTCATTATGTGAAAATGACAGCAGAAGGTCTGCTTCGTGTGTTTACCATGCAAGCCTCTCCGGAGGAATATGGTGGCCCAATTTCCATTGTGAAGGTGGTGGGGGAAAGCTATGAATCCGGATTGTCTTACAGTATGTCCGCGGCAATTCAAAATGTGGTATATATTGGCGCAGTGTTGAGTGCCAATTTAGGAGTGATGAATCTTTTCCCGATTCCGGGACTGGATGGCGGAAGGATTTTGCTGTTGTTGTTTGAACTGCTGCGCAGAAAACCGATGCATCCGGAAACGGAAAGCAAAATTGTATTTGCAGGCTTTGTATTTTTGATTGGTTTTATGGTTTTCGTTATGTATACGGATATTTTGAAAATACTATAAAATCGCCTGAAGCGGTATATTTGGATATCTGATCAGAGTATTGCATATACAAGCAAAACATGAGAAAATAACCGAAAGAGACAAGTAGTCTTTTTCGGTTATTTTTGTATACGAGGAGGGATTGCATGAAGTTATTTCATATCAGCGATTTGCATTTGGGAAAACGTGTATATGAATTTTCTATGCTGAAAGACCAAAAATATATATTGCAGCAAATTCTGGATTTGGCAAAGGAATACCAGCCGGATGGCATATTGATTTCGGGTGATGTGTATGATAAATCCATACCACCGGTGGAAGCAGTTACACTTTTGGATGATTTTTTGACACAATGCAAAGCGCAGAATATTGCAGTGTATCTCATTTCCGGAAATCACGATTCCGCAGGGCGTTTGGACTTTGGCAGCCGTATATTGGAACAACAGCAGATATATATTTGTGGTGCATTTGGTGGCGCTTTGTATCATGTACAACAAGAGGATATATTTGGAGAAATTCATTTTTATTTACTTCCGTTTTTGAAGCCGGCAATGCTATCTCCCTATCAAAAAGAAGAAAAAACGCTGTCCTATATGCAAGCGGTGCAGTATGTCTTGGAGCAGGTGCATATAGATAAGACAAAGCGCAATGTATTGCTGGCACATCAGTTTGTGACATGGAAGGGAGAGGTGCTTAGGAGTGATTCGGAAACAAGATCTCTTGGTGGTGTGGATGAAATGGATGCCAGCTTATTTTTTGATTTTGACTATGTAGCATTGGGGCATTTGCACAGGTCGCAAAAAATTGGTCGGGATTTCATACGTTATGCAGGTTCTCCAATATGCTATTCCTTTTCAGAAATACGGCAGAAGAAGGGATTGACTATGGTAGAGCTGAAGGAAAAGGAAAATGTGGAAATTACATTTCTTCCCTTGCAACCACTGCATGAAATGATTGAACTGAAGGGGACATTGTCACAGCTGTTAGAAGCGGCAGAGCATACAGGCGGTTCTACGTCCTATGTACGTGCAGTACTGACCGATGCCAATGCGGTACTTGATCCGGTAGGAAAATTGAGACAGTATTATCCAAATTTGATGACCGTAGAGCGACATATACAGAGAAGCGAAAAAGAAGATTCCTTTGCATTGCAGGAACAACCACAGGAATTTTCTTTCTTTGAACTGTTTACAAAATTTTATGAAAAACAAAATGAATATTCTTTGACACAGGAACAGGAAGCTCTGGTGCAAAAGCTATGGGAGCAATGCGAAAAAGGAGGTGAGGGAGAATGAAACCGATAAAAATGAAGATTTCGGCATTTGGCCCCTATGCGGAGCAGGTAGAAATACCATTTGAAGCATTGGGTGAAAATGGCTTGTTTTTAATTACAGGAGATACCGGTGCAGGAAAAACCACCATATTTGATGCAATTTGTTTTGCGCTATTTGGGGATGTGAGCGGTTCCAATCGTGAGGTGGATGGGCTGCGCAGTGATTTTGCTAAGCCGGAAACAGAAACATTTGTACAGTTGGAGTTTTTACATAGAGGGCATATATATCGTATTTGGCGAAAGCCGGCATATATGCGTATCAAAAAACGTGGAGAGGGTGTCATAAAAGAAAATGCAGATGCTACATTTACTGATGCAGATGGCACTGTGGTAACAGGTGCAAGAAAAGTGACACAGGCAATCGAGAGCCTTTTGGGCGTAGATGACAGACAGTTTAAGCAGATTGCCATGATTGCACAGGGGGAATTTTTGAAGTTGCTCTATGCAGATAGTAAGGAAAGAGGGGATATTTTCCGCAAAGTATTCCATACAGACTTATATCGCCGTTTTCAAGACCAACTCAAGGAATTGGAAAAAGAGAAGAAAACACTGTATGAAGAATGTGGAAGCAGATTGCAATGGTATCTCGGGCAGTGCGGGGTTGTGGAAACGAACCAAGAGGTATTGTACCATGTTGCGGAACGTTTGACAGAGATTGCGGCGGAAATTCAGACACAGGAGCAGTGCTGCTTGGCATTGGAAAAAGAGCTGCAATATAAAGAAACCACCATACAGCAGAAAAATATAAATTTGGAAAAAGCAAAACAGGACAATGCAAGCATAGAGCGATTGGAAGAAGCGAAAAAGCAGTATGCAGCATTACAACAATTGCAGGAGCAACGCAGTGCAGAGCGAGAAAAGCTGAACAAACAACGTAAAGCAGTAGACTATGTACAGCCGGTAGAGCAATTTTGGAAAAAGGAAGAAAGGCAAGCAGCAGATTTGGAAGAAGCATTGCAACAATTGTTGCAGACGCAAGCGGATGAGAAAGAACATTTTGCGCAAAAAACACAGGACAAAAATGCGATGGAAGTGCAAAGAGAGGAGATACAAGTACAGAAAGCGCAGATATTGCAGATGCAAAAACAGCTACAAGAGTATCAGCGCAGAGATACGCTTGCAAAGCAAATTGCAGAAAAAGAACAGGCTTTGTTTACCATTCAGACGAAAAAACAGCAAATGGAGAACAGAATTTCAGAAGATGAAAAAATATTGGAAGCGATGAAACAGCAAGAAGGACAGCTTCCTGTTCTGGAACAACGCCTTCAGGTTTTGGAACAGCAATTACAACGGCATCAAAACAGAATTGCAGACATTGCACAAGTGGAACAAAATGAAAAAGAATATATAGAAAAAGAAAAAGAATTGCAATCATTGCGGATGCAATATAAAGCACAAAATGGAATATGGACAAAGGCAAAGCAAGAAGCGGACAATGCAGAAAGACAATATTTGATGGAGCAGGCAGGAGTTTTGGCAAAAAATTTGACACAGGGTATGCCTTGTCCTGTTTGCGGATCTTTGCATCACCCCCAAAAAGCCGTTTTATCTGAGTCTGCACCAACAGAAGAAATGTGTAACCACTTGCGTACTCAGGAGGCAAAGGAAAGGCAGAAGCTGGAGAAATTGATTGGCGATGGACAGAAAATTGGGGGCATCTGTATGCAAATGCAAAAAGAGCAGGAGGCAGTTTTGCAGAAGCTGGGCGTTGCATCCGTAGAAGCATTGACGGAGGAAAAACAGCACTTACAGAAACAAGTCCAAGGCTGGAAGCAGGAACAAGCTGCTGTTGCTACGGAGCAGAAGAAGATTGCAGAAATTCCACAAAAACGCATTCTGTCGGAGCAAACAATACAGCGATTCCAAGAAGATCTGAAACAACTGGACCAAACAATAGAACAGGCACGCAAAGAAAAAGATGTGCTTTTGGGAGAGCATCAAGCATTGTGCCAGCGTTTGGGAAAGGATACCTTGGTACAGGCAGAAGAAGCATTACATAAGGCAGAATATAAAATCATGCAAAAAGAAAATCAATTACAAACCATAGAAGGTGCATGGCAGGAAGCAAAAGAAAATTTGACCAGAATAGAGAGTAAAGTAAGTCAGACAAAGGAACATCTGGAAACACAAAAACAACAGGTGCAACATGCAAAAGTACAATTCATGCAAGCCTTGCAAGAACAAGGCTTTACAGATTTTGAAGCATATACGGTATTATTGCTGCCACGTAAGGAGTTGGAGCATGGAGAAAAAGAAAATCAAGCATATTTTGTGATGTTGGAAAAAAATGCAGCTTTGCTGCACAGTAGAGAACGGGATGCCATTGGCAAAGAAAAGCAGGATGTTGTACAATTACAGGCAGAGCTGGAGCAGCTTTATGCCGAAAAAAAGAATATACAAAAACAAAGAGATGGTATGAACAGTCAACTGGATGCAAAACAAAGGGCATTTTCACAAGCACAGAAATATTGGAATACCAGACAAGCGGTGGAAAAAGAATATCTTCCCATTTTAGAGTTATCCAAAACAGCAAATGGACAGCAAAGTGTACAGGGGGATAAAATGACTTTTGAAGTCTTTTTGCAAGGTTTCTATTTTGACCGTGTGGTAGAAGCAGCAAATCTACGCTTTGAAAAGATGACCAATGGACGCTTTTGTTTGCGTCGTATGGAAACGGCATCGGATAAACGTAGCCAGATGGGGTTGGAATTGGAAGTAGCAGATTTCTTTACGGGAAAAGCCAGAGGAGTGAAGTCGCTTTCCGGCGGAGAAGCATTTCAAGCATCCTTGAGCTTGGCATTGGGACTTTCGGATATGATTCAGCAAACAGCGGGTGGTATTGACATTCAATCTATGTTTATTGATGAGGGCTTTGGTGCATTGGATGAACGTTCCAGAGAACAGGCGGTTGATATGCTACAGGAATTGACTTGTGGCAATCGTATGGTTGGCATCATTTCACATGTCACAGAGCTGAAAGAAAGCATCGAAAAGAAACTGATTATTGAAAAATGTAATACCGGCAGTACCATATCCTTTTCTCTTTAAGGAGGGAAAAAGCGGGGGATCTCAGTGTATGGGATACCCCTTTGTCGTTTGATAAAAAAATATATAAAAAAACGAAAAAAATTGTTGACAGAGGGGTGGGGCTATGGTATGATACCAATT
>JAHHTW010000040.1 GCA_020024265.1 Anaerotignum sp.
GCCCTTCGCTCTCTCCCCCTTTGCATATGCCTGCACTCCGCTCTTTGCTCTCTCCACCTTTGCATATGCCTGCACTCCGCTCTTTGCTCTCTCCCCTTTTGCATATGCCTGCACTCTGCTCTTTGCTCTCTCCCCTTTTTCATATGCCTGCACTCCGCTCTTTGCTCTCTCCCCTTTTTCATATGCCTGCACTCTGCTCTTTGCTCTCCCCACCTTTGCATATGCCTGCACTTCGCCCTTCTCTCTCCTCTTTTGTATATGCCTACCCTGCACCCTGCTCACTCCTTACTTCTCCCTAAGCAGTGTTTTGTAAAAACACTGCTTATAAAAGTTTTGATCAATCTTTTTCAAAAGATTGTGGGGTGTTGGGGCAACGCCCCAAGGTCTTTTCTCTTTCTTGCATAAAAAAAACAGCGCCTTCCGATGATTTCATCGAAAAACACTGCTTCGTATCCTGCGCCCTCAGGGACTCGAACCCTGGACCCACTGATTAAGAGTCAGTTGCTCTACCAACTGAGCTAAGGGCGCATATTCCATTGCTGTTTCCTGACTGCGAAAATTATTTTATCACACAGCTTTTCATTTGTCAACCGTTTTTTACAAAAAAACAATTTTTCAAACCCGTCGGCAAATGCATGTTTCATATTGCCCAACATGTCAGACGGCTGTTCTTTCTTTGGACTTTTGCAGAATGCACAAAGCCTTTATACACAGTATTTGTACAAAGCGCCGTGTATAAAAGCTCCGTTTTTTTGCCCGCATCCTCCAAGCAAAGCACCCTGTCATATGCCATCTGTTGTATGGGGATTGTTTGAGATGGCATATACTACTGCAATGCGTTTTGCCTTTATTCCAAAATATATACAGGCACGTGCTTCACGCCCCATGTATATGCTTCGGAAGTAGAACCGTAGCAAACATCCAGACGGTTGCCCTTGATTGCACCGCCGGTATCCGCTGCCAAAGCCACACCGTAGCCGGGTACATATACCTTAGAACCCAAAGGAATGACACGAGGATCTACCGCTACAATGCCCTTTTCTGCACGTACACCGGTTGCAGTAATGCCGTTGCAGCCTGGATCATAGGGCGTATATGCGGTTGCTCTTACATCAATCTTTTTGGAATAACGATGCCCGTCAATCATGTTCACAGGCTGTTTTGTACCAATCTCAATAATCTCCGCTACTGGCTCTGTGGTTACTTTTTCTTCTATCAAAACGGTTTCTACCAATTTGTCACCATGATAAATCTCTTTGTTCGTTACCGTCTTGATCCCATTGACACCGGATTGCACCTGCTGGCTCTTGCCGATTTCCATATCTTTGTTTTCACGTGTGATGCTTTCATACGCTACTGTCTGTGTGGTAGATACCACTTTTTCTGTCACTGCGGTCAGTGTCAATTCCATATCTTCTTTCAAAATTGTTTCATTTTTTGCATCCAAAACCACATACTTGGTATCTACGGTTTCTGCCAAATCCTTCATCAGATCGCCGACTGTGGTTTGTGCGGTTGTTACCATACGAGGGACGCCGTCCATATTCAAGATTACACTGTTCATATTTTCTTTGTTATATGCGGATGCTGTGCCGCAGCCTATTGCCAAAGTTGATACCACGATAGCCAGTACTCTAAAATGTTTTTTCATTTTTTACCTCCTTGAATCAGGGTGTCATACGCTGCATCTTGTGGGTTTTCTGCCAGCCTATGCTCCTGTTCCTCTCCGTTTTTGATGATAGACATTCTCGAATGATATGCCTCTGCCGAAAACGGCAGTATCGCAGTCGCTCTGGAAGGTCGTCACCTTCGCTTTCGGCTTCTTTGTTACAGATTCCATTTTTCTGAAAAAAAGCCTTATCGTTTCATCAATTCACAACTGCAAAAAAACAAAGCCATACCATAAAGATACAGCTTTATTTTGATTACGTGATATATATTAACACATTTGTAACAATTATGCAACCCTTTCTTAAAAAAACAACGATTTTGCGTTATCCGACGTAATTTTTGCGACATCGCTTATTGATATTTGCTTAATTTCTGCTAATTTTTCCACAACATATTGTAGATTTCGTGAATCATTTCGCTTTCCACGGTTGGGATTGGGTGCCAAGTAGGGGCAATCCGTTTCAATCAAAATACGTTCCAAGGGGATATGCTCCGCTACCTCTACCAGCTTTTTGGCATTGGAAAATGTCAGTACACCACCGATGCCAATATAATACCCCATTTCGATATAATCCTCTGCCATCTGCCATGCGCCGGAATAGCAATGGATGACACCACGGCGCACCGGACTGCTTTGTATGATATCAAAGGTATCCTGTGAAGCCTCACGGGAATGTATGATGACGGGCAGGTCTACTTCCTGCGCAAGCCGCAGCTGTTGGCGGAACCAGAACTGCTGAAACTCTCTGGGATGTGTGTCATAGTAATAGTCCAAACCAATCTCTCCAATGGCAACCACCTTTGGATGCTTGGCAAGCTGACGGAGCTGCTCGATGGTTTTGGACGACATATCATACAGCTCATGCGGATGGATGCCAACCGCAGCGGAAATATAATCATATTTCTCTGCCAGACGGATGCTGTCCTTTGAGCTTTTGATATCACAGCCAATATTGACGACATGGTCTATACCGCACGCAGGGAGCAGCCCAAGCAGCTCCTCCCTGTCTTTGCCAAAACGCTTGTCGTCATAATGCGCATGGGATTCAAAATACATCAGCTGATGCCGCTCCCACTTGCAAAGTCTTTGTCGTCTGTTGTCAGAATGGACAGTTTGCCGTCTCCGTCTTCGGCACACAGAATCATTCCGTAGGACATTTCACCCATCATCTTTCTGGGCTTGAGGTTATACGCAACCACAACACGCTTGCCTACCAGCTCGCCTGGGGCATAGGTGCCTTTGATCCCAGAGAAAATCACACGTTCTTCTTCTGCAAATTTTACCACATTGCGCAGCAGCTTTTTGGAGCCTTCTACCGCATTGCTTTCGATGACTTCGCCCACTTTGAGCTGTACTTTACAAAAATCATCAATGGTGATTTCTGCCGGATATGCGTCCTCTTGCGCTTCTTCCTTCTTTTCTTGCTGCTGCTTGCTCTGGTTTGCCAGATTGGTTGCCTGAGAAGCCTTGATTGCAGCCTCCAATTCAGCCAGCTCCTTTTTCATATCAATACGTGGGAACAGCGTTTCGCCTTTTTCCACCTTCAATGCCGCAGGCAGCACGCCCCATGTCTTTGTGCTGTCCCAAGCAGTCATATCGCCAGGTGTGATGCACAGCTGTTTCCAAATCTTCTGCGGTGTATTTGGCATGAACGGCTCAATGAGTACAGATATGATACGGATGCTTTCTGCTACATGATACAGTGCATTGGCAAGCTCTGCTTTCTTTTCTTCGTCCTTGCACAGTATCCAAGGCTGTGTTTCGTCAATATATTTATTGGTTCTGCGTACCAGATTCCAAATCTCAATCAATGCATCGCTGAAGAACATGTCTTCCATTGCATTTTCCACTTTTTCTGTTGTGGAAAGCGCCATGGCTTTCAGGTCTTCATCAAATGCGGTTGCTGTACGTGCTTGGGGCAGTGTACCACCGAAATATTTTTCAATCATACCCACGGTTCTGGAAACCAGATTGCCCAAATCGTTTGCAAGATCGGAATTGATGCGCTGAATGAGCGCTTCATTGTTGAAGTTGCCATCCTGACCGAATGCGATTTCACGCAGCAGGAAATAACGAATGGCATCTACACCGTATTTGTCCACCAATACATTGGGATCTACCACGTTGCCCACAGACTTGGACATCTTGCCGCCGTTGATGACCAGCCAGCCATGTCCAAAAATCTTTTTGGGCAGAGGCAGATCCAATGCCATCAGCATTGCAGGCCATATGATGGAATGGAAACGCACAATCTCCTTGCCGACTACATGTACATCTGCCGGCCAATATTTACGGAACAGACTATCATCCTCCGAGCCATAGCCCAGAGCGGAAATATAGTTGGACAATGCGTCTACCCAAACATATACGATATGCCCGGGATCAAATTCCACAGGTACGCCCCACTTAAAGGAAGTACGGGAAACTGCCAAGTCCTCCAGACCGGGCTTGAGGAAATTGTTGATCATCTCATTCTGTCTGGTATTGGGCTGCAAAAATTCAGGGTTTTCTTCCATATATTTGATGATACGATCCTGATATTTGGAAAGACGGAAGAAATAGCTTTCTTCCTTCAAAAGCTCTACATCTCTGCCGCAGTCGGGGCATTTGCCATCTACCAGCTGATGCTCTGTGAAGAAGGACTCACAGGGTGTGCAATACCAGCCTTCATAAGAGCTTTTATAAATATCGCCCTGATCATAGAGCTGCTTGAATATTTTCTGTACGGTCTTTACATGATAATCGTCTGTTGTACGAATGAATTTATCATAAGAAATACACAGCGTACGCCAAAGCTCTTTGATGCCTATCACGATTTTATCGGTGTATGCCTTGGGCGTCATATTTTGAGATGCAGCAATACGCTCAATTTTCTGGCCATGTTCATCTGTACCAGTCAAAAACATAACATCATACCCACGCAGTCTTTTATAACGTGCCATGGTGTCTGTTGCTACCGTACAGTAGGAATGACCAATATGCAGTTTATCACTGGGGTAATAAATCGGTGTGGTGATATAAAATTTTTCTTTTTCCACAAATATCTCTCCTTTTCCTTTGAACTTTGAAAACAAAAAAGCCGTCCCTTTATACAAAAGGACGGCGTATGACCGTGTTACCACCTTCATTTATTTTTTTCTCACGAAAAAAACCTCTATGGGTGAAGTCCACCCTGACACGATAACGGATGCAGACCGTCGCAGCCTAATGCCGAATATCGGCAGTCGGTACGAAGCTCCAAGGCCATCTTCCACGTATGCATCACACCTCTTTTCAGCAGCCGAGGCTCTCTGTGGATTTGCGAAAACGTGTACTCTCCTTTTCACAGCTGTTGTCTTTGGGATGCTTTGCTTCAAAGCAATCCATTCGTAGATTTTTTTGAAACAAACAGCCCCGCTTACGCTTGATGTTTGCATTTTACTATATTTTCCGCTTTGCTGTCAACCAATACAACAAAAAAACAACAGATACACACTTGTTTTGTATTATTTTGTCACACATTCCAGCACAGGACGCACCCAGCCTGCATCACCGCCCACAAGCACCACCGGAAAACAATACAGACGATACACACCATCAGGCACATGTGACAAACGGATATTTTCCAGTATCAGCACATCATTTTTCAGCAGGATATGATGTACCGGAAAATCCGCATCCTCAGCCTCCGGGCTATCTTGATCTATCCCCAAAAGACGCACACCCAGCTCTGCCAGATATTGTGCGGCATCTGCACAAAGCACGGTTTTTGGATATGTGGTATGCAGCAGCAGAAAGCGTTGTGTGATGGGAAGTTCTTGGAGCATCGCTCTGGTTATGCCAGATACGGGTGGCAGCGTCAACACCTGCGACATACCGCAAAGCTCCGTCACGGCATACTGTGATGCCGTTTTGCCATCTGCGAAGAAATGGCGTGGAACATCTATATGCGTACCGATATGGCTGTTCATATGGCAGAGCGTCAGCATATATCCATCCCCCTGATGATGGTCTGCAATATATTCTCGTGTCAGCGGCGGATCGCCGAGGTATACCGGCGTCTGCTCCGAAAGCGGGCATGAGATATCATAGAGTATTGGGTTGCAATCCAGATTAGGCATAAGCACCTCCGAAAAAAATATGAAATTTTGCTTTTTTTTACCGACTTTTTCGGGTATAATGAAACATGTAAGCACAATAGACAAGGCAATGCGCTTGCATTGTCAAACCCAAACAAGGAGGCTATTTTCATGCAGGTAACAAAAGATATGACAATCGGCGAACTGATGATGATGGATAGAAGTATTGGCGCTGTATTGATGCAGAACGGTATGCACTGTGTAGGCTGCCCTTCCGCTGCCGGTGAAACACTGGAGGAAGCAAGCATGGTACACGGCATGGACATCAACAAACTGCTGTCCGACATCAACAACTATCTGGCAAGCAAATAATGACTGCCAAAACACACCCACGAAAGTGGGTGCTTTTTTTTTCAGACCTTGGGGCTTTGCCCCAACACCCCACAAGCTTTTGAAAAAGCTTGAGCAAAACTTTTATACACAGTGTTTTTCCAAAACACTGTGTAGGAAAAAGTCAGAAGTATATGGCATGGGTTTTGGGCATGTGTACAAGGAGAACAAGCAATCAACCAATCATTCGTTCCTATAAAACGAGCAAGAGCGTATGCACCTACTGACTGTGTATCCTATACTTTTTTTCCACGTTTTTCAAGAAATCCTCCGCCATTGAGTGGAGGGAATAACAGATCAAGCGGTGAACTCCCTTACAGGGTTTGGGACTGCGTCCCAAGGTCTTGTAACAGGTCAAGGGGCAAACTCCCTTACAGAGTTTGGGACGGCGTCCCAAGGTCTTATAACGGGTCAAGGGAGGATCTCCCTTGCAGGGTTTGGGACGGCGTCCCAAGGTCTTGTAA
>JAHHTW010000041.1 GCA_020024265.1 Anaerotignum sp.
AGACCTTGGGGCTTTGCCCCAACACCCCACAAGGGAGTTCCTCCCTTGACCCATTTTTTGGGGCTTTGCCCCAAGCCCCGTAAGGAGGGGCGTGAAAACAGGGGGCATGACGAAAAAATGCAGGTTGGTAAGACCTTGGGGCTTTGCCCCAACACCCCACAAGGGAGTTCCTCCCTTGACCCATTTTTTGGGGCTTTGCCCCAAGCCCCGTAAGGAGGGGCGTGAAAACAGGGGGCATGACGAAAAAATGCAGGTTGGTAAGACCTTGGGGCTTTGCCCCAACACCCCACAAGGGAGTTCCTCCCTTGACCCATTGCAAGCATTTTTCAGATGATATCTACCGCTGTCGTACAGCAAAGGCTCTGCTTGATACTTCTGACTTTATAACAGCAAAGTTTTGTTCAAACTTTTTCAAAAGCTTGCAGGGTTTGGGACAGCGTCCCAAGGTCTTTTGCGGGACTGGACGCATTTTATATGACACAAACAAAAACAGCCCATACCCCGATTGGGATATAGGCTGTTTGCCATCGTTTTACATTCCACCTTTCACAGAGAATGCCGCATGTGTTACAGAGTGTTTCTCCTTTGGTACGCCAATCTTGCCTGCCGCAAGATTTTTTTCTGCGGAGGAGAGCATCAGTTTGATACGGTTGAGCTGATTGACTTCACTTGCACCAGGATCATAGTCAATCGCCACAATATTGGAAATGGGATATTGTTTGCGCAATTCCTTGATAACGCCTTTGCCTACCACATGGTTGGGCAGACAACCGAAGGGCTGTGTGCAGACGATATTCGGTACACCGCTGTGAATCAGTTCAATCATTTCTGCTGTCAAAAACCAGCCTTCCCCTGTCTGGTTACACAGGGAAACCACTTTCTTTGCATATTCGCCCAGTGTACGGATGCTTTCGGGGCAATCGAAGCGTTTGCTCTTTTTCAATGCCTGCATCATGGGCTTTTGATACCATTCAATGATTTTTGCTGCCGCATTGGCAAGAATGCGTCCCTTTCTGCTGCCACCCAGATATTTCTCCTTCTGCGTTGCATTATAGCAGCTATACAGACCAAATGCCATCAGATCAGGCACCACTGCCTCTGCACCCTCTCGCTCCAGCAGACCTACCAAATCATTGTTTGCGGTGGGATGGAATTTTACCAATATTTCGCCAACAATACCAACTCTGGGCTTCTGCATGGTTTCATCTAGCGGCAATGCATCAAAGTCACGGATGATACCGGATAGATTTTCCGCAAATGTCCGACGGTCGGCACGCCAAATGTCCTGCTTGACTTTTTCATTCCATTTTTCATACAGCGCATTTGCTGAGCCTTTTTCCACTTCATATGGTCTTGTACGGTATAGCACACGCATAAAGGTATCGCCATATACCACTGCTTGCAGCAATCTATGCAGCAGTGCTGGTTCACATTTGAAGCCGGGGTTCTTCTCAAGTCCTGCCGGATTGATGGATATGACAGGAATATTGGGCATCCCCGCATTTTCCAACGCTTTGCGAATAAACGCAATATAGTTTGTTGCACGGCAGCCACCGCCTGTCTGAGAAATCAAAAGTGCGGTGCGGTTCAAATCATACTTTCCGGATAGCAAACCATTCATCAGCTGACCAATGGTAATCAATGCCGGATAGCATGCATCGTTGTTGACATACTTCAGCCCTGCATCAATGGCATTTTTATCCATTGCTGCCATAACCTCCAGATTGTACCCACACTTACGGAATGCAGGCTCCAAAATATCGAAATGGATGGGGGACATCTGTGGGCAAAGTATGGTGTAATCCTTACGCATCTGTTTGGTAAAGAGTACACGCTTTAAGGAAACATCGCTTTTTCTTGGCTCAATATGCTTTTCCTTCCGATCCTCAATGGCTGCAATGAGTGAGCGAATACGAATACGTGCCGCACCAAGGTTGTTGACTTCATCAATTTTCAGTGCGGTATAAATCTTTCCTGCGCCCGTCAATATGCTCTTTACCTCATCTGTGGTTACGGCATCCAAGCCACAGCCAAAGGAATTGAGTTGTACATATTCTATGTCTTTCTGTTTTTTTACAAAAGCAGCTGCTTCATACAGTCTGGAATGATATGTCCATTGGTCACGTACCACGGTGGGACGTTCCACATTGCCCATATGTGCCACGCTGTCCTCTGTCAGCACTGCAATGTGGTAGCCTGCAATCAATTCCGGAATACCATGATTGATTTCCGGATCTGCGTGATAGGGTCTGCCGCCCAATACAATCCCTGTCATATGATTTTTACGCAGGTATTCTACGGTTTCTTCGCCCTTTCTGCGCATATCACGGCGGAAGTCGCTCCATTCTGCCCAGCCTGCCTTGACTGCGGTTTCGATTTCCTTTGCATCGCAGCCCATAGGCACAAATTCCTCTGTCAAACGCTGTATGATGGTTTCGATTTTATCCAGTGCCAAAAACGGATTCATAAAACGGATATTTTTTTCCTGCAACTCCTCCACATTGTTTTTGATATTCTCGTTATAGGACGCCACAATCGGGCAGTTGTAATTGCCATCGGCTGCCTGACTGTCACGTCTTTCATATACCACACCGGGATAGAAAATAAAATCTACACCCTGTTCAATCAGATACATAATATGTCCATGCACCAGTTTTGCAGGATAGCAGACAGACTCGCTGGGGATGGATTCCATACCTTTTTCAAAGATTGCCTTTGAGGAGTATGGAGAGAGTACCACACGATACCCAAGTTTGGTAAAGAATGTATACCAGAACGGATAATTTTCCCACATATTCAGTACACGTGGGATACCCACCGTGCCTCTTGTTGCCTGCTCTGCGGTAAGCGGCACATAATCAAACAATCTATGACGCTTGTATTCAAAGAGATTGGGCGCCGGATTCTCAATCTTTTCCTTTCCCAGACCTTTTTCACAGCGGTTGCCTGTAACAAAGCGTCTGTCTTTGTCGAAACGATTGATGGTCAAGAGGCAATGATTGGTGCAGCCCTGACATCTTGCCATGGTAGACTGTATTTGCAGTGCATTCATTTCTTCACGAGAGAGCAGCGTGGTTTGATAGCCCGGTGTATACTTGCTTCTTGCAATCAGCCCTGCGCCAAATGCACCCATAATTCCGGAGATATCCGGTCTGATGGCTTCTCTGCCGCTGATCATTTCAAAGCTTTTCAAAACAGCATCATTATAGAAGGTACCGCCCTGTACGACCATGGATTTGCCCATTGCCTTGGGATCTGCAATCTTGATGACCTTCAAAAGTGCATTTTTGATGACGGAATACGCCAAGCCCGCAGAAATATCGGCAACATCTGCGCCCTCCTTTTGTGCCTGCTTGACACGTGAGTTCATAAATACGGTACAACGGGAACCCAAATCAATGGGGGCTTTTGCAGAAAGTGCAATCTTTGCAAAATCCGCTACGGTATAATTCAGGGATTTTGCAAATGTTTCAATAAAGGAGCCGCAGCCGGAGGAGCAAGCCTCATTGAGCAGTACGCTGTCAATCACGCCATCCTGAATACGGATACACTTCATATCCTGTCCGCCAATATCCAATATAAAGTCTACATCCGGCTGAAAGAACTGTGCCGCTTTATAGTGTGCTACGGTTTCAATATAGCCCAAATCCATACGCAAAGCTGCCTGAATCAGACCTTCACCATAGCCGGTCACACAGGAATTGCGTATGGTTACACCCTCAGGCATGAGATCGTACATCTCATTGAGGCTTTTCATAACTACCTTCAGCGGATGCCCTTCATTGCCTGCATAGAAGGAATACAACAGCTCGCCTTTGTCGCTGACAAGCGCAACCTTTGTTGTGGTAGAGCCTGCATCAATGCCAAGGAAGGCATCCCCACGATATGTAGAAAGCGGCAGACGTTTGACACGGTCTTTTTCATGGCGTTCTTTGAATTTTGTATACTCCTCCATGTTTTTGAACAGTGGCTGCAAACGCTCTACCTCCGCAGAAAGCTCTGCACCATGCTCCAAGCGTTGCAGCAATGTATGAAAATCCAGTTCTGCCGCACCTTTGTTGGATACGGCTGTGCCATATGCTGCGAACAAATGTGAATTTTCCGGCAAAAGTGCAGTTTCCTCTGTCAAGTGCAATGTTTCTATAAAGCGTTGACGCAGCTGGGAAAGGAAGTGCAAAGGGCCACCCAAAAATGCCACATGCCCACGGATCGGCTTGCCACATGCCAAGCCTGCAATGGTCTGATTGACAACCGCTTGGAATATGGAAGCTGCCAAGTCCTCTTTTTTTGCACCTTCATTGATGAGCGGCTGAATATCCGTTTTGGCAAATACACCACAACGAGAGGCAATGGGGTAAATTACTTCATGCTTTTTGGCATATTCATTCAAGCCGGTGGCATCCGTCTGCAACAGGCTTGCCATCTGGTCGATAAAGGAGCCGGTACCGCCGGCGCATACGCCGTTCATACGCTGCTCTACATTGCCGCCGGAGAAATAAATAATCTTGGCATCCTCGCCGCCCAGTTCAATGGCAACATCCGTCTGCGGAATGGTCGCTTCAATGGCATTTGCAGTTGCCACAACCTCCTGTATAAATTCCACACCGACTGCCTTTGCAAGCGCAACGCCGCCGCTGCCGGTAATCATTGCGCAAAAGCTGCACTCGCCCAGCTCTGCTCTTGCTTCTTCCAATATTTCTTTTACGGTTTTTTTGATCTCGGAAAAGTGTCTGCGATAACGGCTGAATACAATTTCGTTCGTCGCATCTGCCAGTACAACCTTTACTGTGGTAGAGCCGATGTCAATACCCATTTTGTATGCTTTGTTATTACGATACTGCATTGTTTGCACCCCCATGTAAATATTTGATATATAAATCCTGTACGGCGATTTCTCTCCAAATTTGTTCTTCGATGTATCGGTATTTTTCTTCATCATCAATATGTTCATCCAATACCTTCAGCGCCAAAATACCATCCTGCATTGCCAGCGTCATCATCACGCAGGCGGATATATCCAAATCGTCCGTAATCTCCTTTCGTTCTTTGCCACGCTCCAAAATACGGCGCAGACAATCCTCTCTTTGTCTGGTATTTTCCGCAAAGCACTGCTGCACCTGCGGGAATTTTTTCATCCCTTCATACAGCAGAAAATAAAAATCACGAAATATAATGTCCATACCAATGTGTTTTTGATATTGTATAAATCTCTGCGGTGCAAAATATGCATCCCACAGTAATTTCTTGGTGGAAACATCCGGACGCTTTGCTTCCCATGCCAGATGCATGGCTGCAACAGGCTCTTGGTAATACGGTATGATATATGCCGCAATCACCTGATGCACCAAGTCCTCACGGCTTTTGAAGCAGTAATAAAAGCCGCCTTTTGTGGTACCTGCCTTACGTATGATTTCATTTGTCGAAACATCTGCAAAACCCGCACGGAGAAAAAGAGAAAATGCTGTCTGCAAGATATGTTCTTCTGTTTTCATGCATCCTTCACCCCCATTTGACTGCGCCCTTTTCGGCATCAGACCACTTGGTCTGATTTTGTTCCCATTATATGCCCCTGCCGTCGAAATTTGAATTAAAATAGCGTTAAGATACCATATATTCCATATCTTAACGCTATTTTGTCAACTTTTGTGCTGACTGACGATATGGCAGATCGAACGCATACTTTCATGCCCATACCGCATACATTACCCAAAGGAGGGGAACGAGAGATGCTCAATATCATTTGGGGATTTTTTCTACTGGGCGGCATTTTGGTTGGCGCATTTTTGGGGCGTATGGATGCCGTAACCAATGCCGTCATTGCCGGCGGTAAAAATGCCGTTACGCTTGCCTTTACCATGGCAGGTGTCATTGGTACGTGGTCCGGAATTTTGAAGATTGCGGAAAAAGCGGGTATGATTGATGCGCTGGCACATCATTTGACACCGTTTCTGAATTTTCTTTTTCCGAGTGTACCCAAACAGCATGCTGCACGAAAATACATCGCAGCGAATTTTGCTGCAAACTTTCTGGGACTTGGCTGGGCGGCAACACCGGCAGGGCTTTTGGCGATGCAAGAGCTGGCAAAGCTGCAAAAGACAAAGGGATGTGCCACAAATGCCATGTGTATGTTTCTTGTGATAAACATGTCCTCTTTGCAGCTTGTGACGGTAAACATTCTGGCGTACCGTGCCGAGTACGGCTCACATGCGCCGGCGGAGATTATGGGAGCAGGAATTGTGGCAACGATTGTCACAACCGTTGTCGGTATTGTATTGGCAAAGCTATTGGAACGTTTTTAAGACCTTGGGGCTTTGCCTTAAGACCTTGGGGCTTTGCCCCAATTCCCCACAAGGGAGTTCCTCCCTTGACCCGT
>JAHHTW010000042.1 GCA_020024265.1 Anaerotignum sp.
GGTCAAGGGAGGATCTCCCTTGCAGGGTTTGGGACGGCGTCCCAAGGTCTTGTAACGGGTCAAGGGAGGATCTCCCTTGCAGGGTTTGGGACAGCGTCCCAAGGTCTTATAAAAAAGGGCTTTCTTGCGAAAGCCCCGTGTAGTCCTCTATATTAATATTCAGGTTCAATCAAACCATAAGATCCGTCTTTGCGTTTGTAAACCACATTCACCTCGTCTGTATCGCCATTGCGGAATACAAAGAAATTATGTCCAATCAATTCCATTTCCATAACCGCTTCTTCTGCATCCATAGGCTTTACTTCAAAGCGTTTCACACGTTTGATTTTGTACAGTGGTTCTTCATCCAGATTTTCCTCCGGTACCAAAATGGATTGATATTCCTGTAAGAAGTTCTCAGCATTTCTTGCTTTGGTACGCATACGCTTTTTATACCGTACAATCTGACTTTCGAGGATATCTACAGCCTTATCCATTGCCGCAGTCATGTCTGCATCCTGTACTTCTGCACGAATCAGACGCTTATTGAGCGGAATCGTCACTTCAACGGTGGAAACCAATTTTTCCAAGCTCAGTGTAATCGTTGCTTCTGCTTCGGTAGGAAAGAGCTTTTGAATTCTCTCCATCTTCTTTTCTACCATTTCCTTGGTTTTGTCCCAAACGTCGATGTTTTTACCAATAATGTTGTACCGCATAATAACAACTCCCTTCGAAGCTATTCTAACATTGGAATAGCAATACTTCTGCCTCCGATAAATCGTAGGACAAAGGAAAAACTTTTTCCTTATGCTTTTTATATTCGACTTCCTTTTGCAAAATCCTTCTGAAAAAATTTTTTTATCCTTCGACAAAAACAAATATTTTTTTTTGAAACACACATGCCTGCCATATTCCTGTTCGCATTGCCGCATCGGAATAGCGAAAGATCCATATTGCGTCTTGTTTTCTGCTGTTTTTCTATCCACATGCATGCAGTTGTCCACCTGCATTTGCTGTGGATAATGTGGATAACTCTGTGTATAACTTATATTTTCAGCTTTTTCGATGTGGATAACTCAAAGACTTGTCCACGATATTTGACATACACCATAGGTTGCTTTCGTATCCTCATGGAGGGGGAAGGCGTTTTTTTGCAAGCATACCTATGAAAAAGCACATCTTTTTTGGGGACTTCCATTTTTTTCAATCTATAAAAAAAGAACGCATACCATAGCGGTATACATTCTCTATAAAGCTTTGCTTTGGAACAAAAAGGGGTGCTTTCCCTTCGTTTTCCGGTATACCCCAAAAATACCGCTCAGGCATTTTTCTGGTATCCATCCCATGCGCTCAGATATGCCTCTTTGGTATCGTCGTCAAAGCATATCATCTGTACTTGCTCAATCTCTGGATTATCCTGCAATCCCTGCATAATCTCACGTACTGCGATTTTTGCTGCCAAATCCACAGGAAAGCGATAGACACCGGTACTGATAGACGGAAATGCTATGCTATGAATGTCATACTCCTTGGCTAAGCGCAGACAATTGCGGTAACAATTTGCCAAAAGCTCCTCCTCGTCCCATTTTCCGCCACGCCATATGGGACCGGGCGTATGGATCACATACTTTGCTTTGAGCTTATAGCCCTGTGTGATTTTGGCTTCTCCTGTCTTGCAGCCACCCAGCGTTTCACATTCTTTCAAAAGTTCTCTGCCTGCTGCACGATGGATGGCACCGTCTACACCGCCGCCTCCCAGCAGGGATGTATTGGCTGCATTGACAATGGCATCTGTTTTTGCCTTGACAATATCTCCTTTGATGATAGAAAATCGCTTCATACAAATACCCCCTATCCGGAAATAGAAACTTTCCCCTTTTGTCTCATTGTATCCTTTTTGCATAAATTCGTAAAGCATTTTATACAAAAATATTATTTTTATTTTTTCCTTTATGCTTCTTACCATGCCTGCGAATAAAAATACAGGCAGCATCGCAGTGTTTCTCTTTGTCCCGCAAGCTTCTGTTTTTGTTGATCCGATCTTACCGCATCGGCTTATGAAAAACCATTTGATGTCGATATATATAACATAGCAGCATCTATCAAAAACTGCATCCCAAGAGAGGAGAAGGATCTATGCAAGTACAACATGCTTTTTTACAACAAAGAACACCCCTGCCCTCTGCGGCAATCAATCGCAGTATGCAAAGACGCATTGGTACAGATTTCGGTGCTGTAGCACGTGGCAATCGCGTAGACAATGTCCGTCTTTCCCCGCAGGGACAGATGGCAAATGTGCTGGAATCATTGGCTAAGCAGAAAGAAAGCATCAACAAGCAGAAAAATGACCTGATCACACGCACCATGGATCGTGGCGGTAGCTTAAATGATATCAAGGAGCAGCTTTCTTTTTATGAGGCTCAGCTCAAACAGATTGACGAACAGGTTGCAGCGGTATATGAGCAGCAGGCACAGAGCATTGCACAGCAACAGAAGGAAAAAAACAATACCTATACAAAGCAGAAGCCCAAAACAAAAGAGGAGGCTGCAATGCAGCAGCTGCACACACTTTCTGCTGCGGATTTGGAAACAGAGAATGCACAAAAAATATATACCCTACAAAAAGGCAAAGAACAGGAAATCCGCATAGAAGAAGCCGAGATCAAGGGCAATGAGCGTTTTATTACGGATTTGGAGTCTAAGGGATTGGACGGCATGACAAAGGTCGATGACTTGATTGCACGTGAGCGGCAAACCATTGCAGAGAAAACCGCACATATACAAGAGCTGCAAGAGAATGTCGATGTGCTTTCCGACACCGCTGCACAGCATATGCAGCAGGTACAGAACGAGCTGGAGCAGAATCAAGAGCTGACAGCAACGCAAAAAGAAGAAAAGGAAGAAGAAGAAAACAAAGGCGAAAAACAAGTATCCCATACATGATGCGGCAGTCCCATGCCATCATTACGGATTTCTTATTTTCCCCTTGCATCAGAAAAGCTCTCTTTTGCCAATGGCAGAAGGGAGCTTTTTCGATGTTACAAGCATAATGCTTTTTACAGCCACAGCACACCGCAAACAGCAAGCAGCGCCAAATGCACAGGGTAAAAACCATAGCCAATCCACTTGGGCAGGCGTTTTCCCATGACACCGTGGTATTTTCCCAGCAGCCACAGCGTCGCACAGGCAATCAGCAAATTCATACCCACGATATACAACGACAGCCATGTCATACCATATGCACCCACAAACAGAAACAGCATTTGTATGCCATAGAATATGACAGTCACCAGTATTTGTTGTTTTCTACTGCCATAGCAGCAAAAAAAGATATATACTACGCCAAACCAGCCATAGTCCATGCCCAGCATCTGTGCAAGCAAGGCAAGCACAACTACAATCCAAGGGGCATAGGTCTGCCGATTGTATGCCAATGCATAGGCATAGCCGATACAAGCGACAGCACCCAACAGCAATGTACCCACCACATTCGTCAATGCAAATGTCATTTGTATGGGCGTACCCACAATCAAGTGATGCACGCATTGAAACGGGATTTCAGACACAACAGCCAACAGGCACAGGCGCAACAGGTATTGTGCGGTATGATGTGTATGGCGCAGACCTTCTGCAATCTGGAATGCGAAAATCAGCATTGCCATACGGCCCAAGGACAATACACCATAGTACAATACATGGCTGCCAATGGTACCGCATACCTTTTGCAAGCCATACAAGAGCGGCTGCTGGAACAGCTTCATGCTATGATCCAGCAGCATACCAAACAGTGCAAGCAGTTTCAACTGAAAATGTGTGACAGAAAAATCTTTTACATTCATCGTTCTTCCCTCTATACAGATCAAAGACCTTGGGGCTTTGCCCCAACACCCCACAAGAGACTTCGCCCCTTGACCCATCATAAAAACCTTGGGACTCTGTCCCAAACCCTGCAAGGGACACCGTCCCTTGACCCATCATAAAAACCTTGGGACTCTGTCCCAAACCCTGCAAGGGACACCGTCCCTTGACCCATCATTTCCCTTCACTGAATACTCAGTGAAGGGTTGGTGGATGGCTTGGAGAAGGTGGAAAAGAAGTCGAAAAAATGCAATGCACATAAGGCTGCACTTTTGCTTCTATCTATGAAGCATTGTTTTATTTCCCTTTTGCATATGCCTGAAACAAAGCCATTGTACTTCTTACTTTTTCTTAAGCAGTGTTTTGTAAAAACACTGCGTCTAAAGTTTTGCTCAAGCTTTTTCAAAAGCTTGCAGGGTTTGGGACGGAGTCCCAAGGTCTTACAGTCCCAAGGTCTTGTTTTTGCCAAAAATCTCTTGAGGCCACCTCGAAAGGCAGCCTCAGATATATGGTTATTTCTGTAATTTTTCCACACCAATACGCAAACGTCTTAGGCTTTCTTCCTTGCCCAAAATGTCTGCCAGCTCAATGGCGCCACCGGGCGAAGTCGGCTCGCCGGATAACGCAGTACGTATCGGCCATAATAATTGCCCGTTCTTCATTCCCAGTGTACCCACCAGCTCCATCATGCTCTCATGGATACTATGCTCCGTCCACTCTGTCAAGCCCTCCAACACAGGAATCGCTGCCAGCAAAGAGGATAATGCAATCTCGTCATTCGTTTTCATCTTCTTGTGTGTGTAAAGCTCTGTGCTGTAGTCCGGTAATGTCTGGAAGAAATCCACCAGTCTTGGAATGTCGTTGAGTGTTTCCAAACGCTTCTGCAATAATGCTGCAATCTTCTTTAAGTCAAGCGTTGTATTGGGCAGTGCCGCCTTCAGCCTTGGCTCTGCCAGTGCATAATACTTGTCAAAGTCCATTGCTTTGATGTATTCCCCGTTCATCCATGTCAGCTTTTTGATGTCGAAAATAGAGGGTGACTTGCTCAAGCCAGACATATCAAACGTCTCCTCCAATTCCTTTAAGGAGAAAATCTCTCTGTTGTCCGCAGGGCTCCAGCCCAACAGTGCAATATAATTGACAATGGCTTCTACCAAAAATCCTTCATTCACCAAGTCTTCAAAGGATTTGTCACCATGGCGTTTGGAGAGTTTGTGCTGTGCATCACGCATAACGGCAGGCAGATGCACATAGGTCGGCGCTTCCCAGCCGAACGCCTGATACAAGAGGTTGTACTTCGGTGTAGAGGAGAGATATTCACTGCCACGTACCACATGTGTAATATGCATCAAATGATCGTCTACAACATTGGCAAAGTTATAGGTCGGGAAACCGTCTGCCTTCATCAGGATCTGATCGTCCAATTCGTCATTGTTTACCGTAATTTCGCCATATACCACATCATGGAATGTGGTCGTACCGGTATCTGGCATTTTCTGGCGGATCACAAAGGGCATACCCGCATCCAAATTTTTCTGCACATCGTCTTGGGACAAATGCAGGCAATGGCGGTCATACTTTGCGAATGCTGCACCCTCTGCATTGCTTTCCTTCAGGGATTCCAAGCGTTCCTTCGTGCAGAAACAGTAGTATGCCTCGCCTTTTTCCACCAATTGCTTTGCATAATCCATATACATACCCATGCGTTCGCTCTGTACATAGGGGCCGTAATCCCCGCCAACATCGGGGCCTTCGTCATGCTTCAGACCTGTCATACGCATGGTGTTATAAATCACATCCACTGCGCCATCCACCAGACGCTCCTGATCGGTATCCTCAATACGCAGTATAAATTTGCCGCCTTGGGACTTTGCAATCAAATATTCATACAATGCTGTTCTCAAGTTCCCAATATGCATATAGCCTGTGGGGCTGGGTGCAAATCTGGTTCTGATTTCCATGTTCCATCTTCCTTTCTTCCTGCTATCGGTATAAACAGTATCAGTTTATACGGAAAACGCAGGGCTGTAAAGAGTTTTTTCAAAAAAAAGACCTTGGGGCTTTGCCCCAACACCCCACAAGGGACTTCGCCCCTTGACCCGTTGTTTCCCTTCACGGATTACCGTGAAGGGGGGCGGAGGTTTTTTGTTTACAGGCGCAGATCATAGGATACGGGCGATGCCGAAAACACAAAGAT
>JAHHTW010000043.1 GCA_020024265.1 Anaerotignum sp.
CAAGGGACGATGTCCCTTGTGGGGCATTGGGGCAAAGCCCCAAGGTCTTTCCTTCTGTAAGAAAGGAAAAGCAGGAGGACAGAACAATCCACGAGGGCAGTGTCTTTTGCAAGATCATACAAAGAAGGAGCTGCACCATGTTTGCACTATGCTCAAATGTATCGTCAGAAGCGCTTTGGATGCAATCCAATGCGCTTCATAAAGGGTCAAGGGACGATGTCCCTTGTGGGGCATTGGGGCAAAGCCCCAAGGTCTTTCCTTCCAAAACAAAACGGCAAGCCTAACACCTGCCGTTTTGTTTTTCTATTATACCTCTGTATGTTCCTTGTTCTCTTGTGTTTCTTTTTGCGGCTCTGCTTCTGCCTTCTGCTCTGACAAAGCTTCTTCTGTATGTTCCAAATTGCCTGCCTGAGATGTAATGCTATGTATTTCTTCCTTCGGTGTTTCCTCCGGTTCTTCTTGTAAGGATGCCATGCCATACAGTCCGGATTCTCTGTTCAAAAATACCACTGTCATCTGGCAAACCACATATGCATCTCCAAGGTGTATGATACAATTCATCACAATATTCATATAAATATTGTCAGGCAGCGGCAAAAATAACACGCCCACAAAGCTTGACCAGCCTACCATGACAAAGTTCAGCAGAATCAGAAAGCCAAATGTACGCCACCATCTTTCACGTACCAAAAGGCGGCTATGTCCCAAGGCATCCAAACCACGTCTGTGTCCCAAGCCAATGCAGTACAGGTATAGACACCATACCACACTCAAATAAATCCCCGGTATGAATAACAAAAAGCTGCCCAATACCACAAGCACCATATATACAATACCAACCTTTACTACCGTAGACTCACAAAGCATCGCCTGACTAAAAGCATTGCCCGGCTCAAACTGCCTGCCCTCCAAACGCCATTTTGCCGCTTTTGCCACACCAATCATAAAAATTGGCATCAACAATACATTGATCAGCATAATCAATATGTTGTTGATCCCCATCTGTGTCAAATAGTTCTGTGCTTGCTCTATGCTTAGCATATCCCCTGCCTGAAGCACGATATCACTGATGTTCAAAAGACGCATCTGTATCACGGCTTCCAGTAAACTAATGGGAAGACAAATCATAGCCAGCCCCCATAAAATGGTTTTGAAATTGGTATGAAACAATGTCATACCAATCGATAACACCTCATTCCATCGCAATTCCCTGCTGTATACCAGCTCTTTGATTCTTTCCATAATATCTAATCCTTTCTTTGTGCAAGCATGTATCCCTACCATATTGTTTATATGTTTCTTTTTATAATTGTATCATATTATACTACATTTTTCGAATTTTTCATCCATATCTTCATAAATTTTAACTTCATACGCAAAAATCCTGCACTTTCGGCTTCCTGACGTACCATTCTATTGTAAAACATATCTTTTTTCGTTACACTATATACCAAAGCAGAATTTGGTACGACCGAAAAAGAAAGGATGTGCTGTTATGCAACCAAAGACTGTACTGGTAACAGGTTCCTCCCGTGGCATTGGCAAAGCGATTGCCACAGCATTTGGAAAAACAGGCTGTCGTGTGGTACTCAATGCCTCACGCAGCAAAGAGCAGCTGCTGCAAACAGAGCAGGAGCTGAATGCCATGGGCATCCATACACTTGCCATACTTGCTGATGTATCGGACTACAATGCCTGTCAAACGATGTTTTCAAAAATCCAAGAAACATTTGGCGATGTCGATATTTTGATTAACAATGCTGGGATTTCACAAATCTCATTGTTTTCTGATTTGCAGCCTGCACAATGGCAACGTGTGCTGGATGTCAATCTGGGCTCTGTGCTGAACTGCACTCATTTGGCAGTCCCTGCAATGGTGCATCGCAAAGCAGGTGTCATTCTCAATATTTCCTCTATGTGGGGGAGCGTCGGTGCTTCCTGTGAAGCGGTTTATGCTGCATCCAAAGGCGGCATTCATGCCTTTACACGTTCCATGGCAAAAGAGCTGGGACCATCCGGCATCCGTGTCAATGCCATTGCCTGTGGCGTGATTGATACGGAAATGAACCAATGCTTTGACAAGGAGGAGCGTGCGGCACTTGCAGATGAAATTGCATTGATGCGCTTTGGCAAGCCGGAGGAGGTGGCTTCACTTGCGGTATCTCTGGCAGGGGAAGGGGCATCCTTTTTGACCGGACAAATCATCACATTGGATGGAGGTATGCTCTAATGCAGAATACAAAGGCATACAAAGCCATATTTTTTGATGTCGATAAAACATTATTGGATTTTCACAAAACAGAGCATTATGCCTTAGACCGTGCCTTTGCAAAGGCAAATCTCCCCTTTTCTCCAAAAATGCGCAGCTATTATCTGGAAATGAACGGTAAGCTTTGGGAACGCTATGAGCGTGGAGAAATCTCAAGGGATACCGTATTTTCCACACGTTTTGTCCATCTGTTTTCCAAATTTGGCATTGCGTTTGACGGGCAGAAAATGGAGCAAATCTATCGCGAGGAGCTAAACTTGGGGCATGACCTTATGCCAAATGCCAAAGAGGTTGTGAAAAGACTCTCTGCGCAATATCCGTTGTATATTGTAACCAATGGCAGCGCACAAACACAGCACAAACGACTGTATGATTCGGGGTTAAAACCATATTTTTCCGAAATCTTTATTTCGGAGCAAATCGGCTATCGCAAGCCCATGACAGCGTTTTTCGCATATTGCCTTGCACAGCTGCCACATCTGCAAGCAAAGGATATTTTGTTGGTTGGGGACTCCCTTTCTTCTGATATATTGGGCGGAAATCGCTCTGGTATTGATACCTGCTGGATGAACGCAGAACAAATCACAAATGACACCATTGCCATACCCACATATGAAATTGCAGCCTTGATCGAGCTGCTGCCTTTATTGGGCATGAATGTGCAATAGATACAGCCTGACTGCTGTACAATTGTTTTTTGGTCAATTTTTATATATACTGAATGCAAACATTGTACTTGGAAAAGGAGGATGCTAAATATGAAAAAGAAAATCTTTGCTTTGTGCATGAGTGCCATACTATCCATAGGCAGTACCTCTGCATTCGCTGCAAACTTTGAGCTGCAAGAAACGGTACATATCTATACCGCTGATATTGGTACCACACGTTTTGCAAAAGACGGTGTCTTGCAGCCATTGGATGTCACCATCGACATTCAAGATGGTTATGTCATGCTGCCCATGCGTACATTCCTTTGCGCCGTATACAAAGATGCAGATATGGATTGGGATGCAAAAACAAAAACTGCTACCGTGATGATGGATGAAAGCATCATTACTTTTGACGCAAACAAAAATACCATTACACGCAACGGCGAACCTCTGAAAGTTTCCGGTACATGTACTGTCAAAGAAGGACGTCTTTTTGTGCCGCTGAGAAACTGGGGGAATATACTCGCTGCCTGTGGCTATGCCGTTACACCGTCTGACATTACTTGGAATGACAAAACAAAACAGGCAACTATCAAAGTCGGCGAAACTACGATTGTACGAACCTCCAAACCCAAAGATCCTGTATTTACAGGCGAAGGGGAACCTCCGATCTATACCATGGCATTGACAGAAAAATATGATGAACTCTCTCCCATAGGCGACGGCTTATTTCTGGCACAACAATATCCGGATGGGAATATTGGTCTTGGCATCATAACAGGCGGTCCGGAAAATACATATGCCGTGATTGATGCCACCGGCAAAGAATTGCTGCATTTTGACAGAAACACATTATTCCTTATGGATTCTTTGGGTGAAGGCTATTTTTATGCGATCAGTGCTGATTTCAAAAAGAAATTTGTCATGAATCAAACAGGGGAAACCCTATTTGATGTACCCTATCAAAAAATCGGGAAATTTTCTGATGGCTTATCCCTTGTTGCACAAAAGGTAGATGAAACCATCAAATACGGCTATATCAATACAAAAGGCGAACTGCAAATCCCTCTGCAATTCACACAGGCTGCACCATTTTCCGAAGGGCTGGCTGCCGTTTCCGGTCCAAACGGCAAGTATGGGTTTATTGATACAAAGGGGAATTTTGTAATAGAACCAACATATGATTTCTGTCATTCCTTCCATGAAGGTCTTGCAGGTGTAAAAACAGCACAGGGACTTGGGTATATCAATCAAAAAGGGGAAACGGTCATTGATTTGCAATACCTTCGGATTGGTACATTTCATAACGGTACATCCTATGCCATGCTGCCCGAAAGTCACGAAGTATGGCTCATCAATACAAAAGGCGAACGATTGAAACGCATTACAGAAGCCAAAGAGATATTTTATGCTAATAAACAGAACCAAAATTCCATTCTGTGCACAGAGGAAATCGTACAATTGCCAAATGGCGCACATGAGCATATCTCTTCTTGGTTTGACGAAACAGGTGAAATCTCGTATCAAACCTATTTATGGAAAAAAGACCTTGCAGAAGGGCTATCGCCCGTTGTAGATGCTACCAACAAAAAATACGGCTATGTGGATGATAACGGGAAATGGATCATCTCCTCTGAGTTTGACTACGCAGAAGCATTTCAAGATGGCTATGCTGTGGTGGCTTGTGAATATACAACGGAACAAGGCACGCAAAATGTTGCATGGGGCATCATACAAAATCCTTTGCAATAAAATCAAGACCTTGGGGCGCTGCCCCAAACCCTGCAAGGGACTTCGCCCCTTGACCTGTAATAAGACCTTGGGGCGCTGCCCCAAACCCTGCAAGGGACTTCGCCCCTTGACCCGTTTGTAAGACCTTGGGGCGCTGCCCCAACACCCCGCAAGGGACTTCGCCCCTTGACCCAATACAGCCCTTAAGGCATTGCCTTAAGGGCTGTAACAATAGAAACAAGATGCCACAACGTTTGTGCTTACATAACCGCAAAGTCTGACTCCGGCTTTTCAAAATTCTTTCCCGTCATATCCCTTGTACCTACCTTTCCCGTACCCTCACTTTCTCTGCTTCCTCTTATGCAGTGTTTCTTTGAAACACTGCTATAAAAAGTTTTGCTCAAGCTTTTTCAAAAGCTTGCAGGGCTTGGGACAGCGTCCCAAGGGCTTTCCTGCCATATCCCTTGTACCTACCTTTCCCG
>JAHHTW010000044.1 GCA_020024265.1 Anaerotignum sp.
CCCTTGACCCGATTACGGACAAGGTCTATGGGATATGGGCAAAGGCTTGGCAAGTACAAGCTCGGAAGTAAGACCTTGGGGCTTTGCAGCAATCAAAAAAATTTCAGAAAAAAGTAACCCTATTCTATTCCTTTACTTGAAATGGCACATTTTTCTATGGTATCATACAAAAGGCAGTTTTATTTGAAAAACAGAACGGAGTGAAGAAACGATGGCTACCATTGGAATCATTGGTGCAATGGAAGAAGAAATTGCATCCTTAAAAGAAAAAATCACAATAGAAAAAACGGAACACGCATTGAATCTGTGTTTCTATATCGGGAGCTTTGCAGGGCATCAAATTATACTGGTGAGAAGCGGCATCGGCAAAGTCAATGCTGCCATCTGTACGCAGTCCATGATTGACCGTTATCACATAGACTATGTCATCAACATTGGTGTCGCAGGCTCTCTTTCCAAAGAGCTGCACATTGGCGATATTTTGGTTTCTACAGATTTGGTACAGCATGATATGGACACATCCGCCTTTGGCGATGCCATTGGCACCATCCCTCGTATGGATATACGCTATTTTCAGGCAGACACCAAGCTGATTACACTGGCGCAAAAAGCGGCAGAGCTTTGTCATTTGGACTGTCGTGTCATCACCGGCAGAGTTGCAAGTGGGGATCAGTTCATCAACAGCCAAGAGGCAAAAAACCGTATTTTGGATACCGTAGGCGGGGACTGTGCGGAAATGGAAGGTGCAGCCATTGCACATACCTGCTATCTCAATGACATCCCCTTTGTGGTATTGCGTGCCATTTCGGACGATGCAAACGAAGCCGCACAAATGTCCTTTGCAGACTTTACGCTTCTTGCAGCAAAAAACAGCAGTCTTTTGGCAGAAACCATAATAGAACATCTCTCAGAAGCATAAAAAAACAATATATTCTCACATCAAAAGGAGCATAGAACCCCCTGCGGTCTATGTTCTTTTTGATGCCCGCAAACAATCTGTTCTCTTATTTGGATGCAGTATTTTCAACCATCATTGGGGCATACTGCTTTATATAACACCCATTTTCTACAACCAATGGGCTGTCTGCTTCAAGCCTGCCCATCCCAAGATACCATATTTCTTTCTCTGCTGTAGTTTACATTTTGATTAAAATATAGCAAAAATTCCCATATATTTCTTATACGCTTTGTATACAATACCGTTCTTCACGGACGGATAGATGATTTTACAGGGAAGAAATTTCAAAAAATATACAATTTTCATATAAAAATCGTAATACAATACAAATTTTCTATTGACGAATGACACTTTGTTGCTTATAATAAAGCTGTACATGAGAGGCAGACATTTTTATACAAATGTTTATGATACAAAAACAAAAATACAATAGGAGTGATATGTTATGTTGACAGACAAGCTGACAAAAGAAATGCTGATGGATGCACAGAAGGTATTGGAAGGTGTTGTAAGAAAAACTCCCGTTTTTCATTCCACATACATCAATCCGGATGCTGATGTATATATCAAATGCGAAAACATGCAGGTAACCGGTTCTTTCAAACTCAGAGGCGCTTATTTCAAAACAGCAAGCCTGACCGATGCGGAGGCACAAAAGGGTGTCATCGCCTGCTCCGCAGGCAATCATGCACAGGGTGTTGCTCTGGCTGCGCAAAAAAAGGGGATTCCTGCTGTCATCTGTATGCCTGAATCCGCACCCATGGCAAAGGTAGAAGCAACAAAGAGCTATGGTGCAGAAGTTGTACTGGTTCCCGGCGTATATGACGATGCTGCTGCAAAAGCAGTTGCGCTGCAAAAAGAAAAAGGCTACACATTCCTGCATCCCTTCAACGATGAATATGTCATTGCAGGTCAGGGTACCGTAGGTATGGAAATTCTGGAACAGGTAAAAGACGCAGAAGTGGTATTGGTTCCCATCGGCGGCGGCGGTCTGATCAGCGGTGTTGCTTTCGCAATCAAACAGTACAATCCAAATTGTAAAGTATATGGTGTACAGGCAGCAGGCGCTCCCTCCATGCAGCATGCGCTGGAGGTTGGGAAAGCAGAAGCTCTGGCTTCCGTAAGCACAATGGCAGATGGTATCGCCGTAAAACAGCCCGGTGATTTGACATTTGCAATGTGCCAGAAATATGTAGATGGCGTTGTGACAGTATCCGAAGACGAAATCGCATGTGCAATCCTGAAGCTGATTGAAAAACACAAAATGATTGCAGAAGGCGCAGGCGCTGTATCTGTAGCAGCCGCTATGTATAACAAAGTAGATATCAAAGGCAAAAAAGTGGTATGCGTCATCTCCGGCGGTAACGTAGACGTAAAAGTTCTGGATCGTATCATTGACAAAGCTTTGCAGGCAAACGGCAGAATTTCCAAGCTTTCCGTAATGATGATGGATAAACCCGGTCAGATGACACAGCTGTTGTCCATCATTGCCGAAACAGGCGCAAACATCTTTAGCATCAACCATGATCGTATTGTACAGGAAATTGCAGTAAGCACCTGTATTGTAGATATCGTTGCAGAAACAAGAAATCAGCAGCACTGTGACGAAATGATTGCAGCAATCGAAGCAAAGGGCTTCCAAGTGCTGTAATACAACATCTTTTGATTCCGTCCCCAAGTATGTTTTATCAAACATCACAATTTTCAAAAACAGGCTATGTCTTTGCGAGAAACCATCGCAGGTCATAGCCTGTTTTCTTATGTTTCTGACAAAACCGATTACCTGACACCATACAAAGAATTCTCAAAAGAAATCATGCTTTTTTTGAAAAAAAGGTGTATGATAAATATACGATATTCAAAAACGAAGGAGAAAGGCGTGATAATGTGATGATTCGCACAGAGTTTACATTTGCCTCCGCACTGGAGGGCAGAGAGATTGCCGCTTACAGCTGGAAAACCCCTGGCAAAGATGCCAAAGCAATGGTACAAATCATACATGGTATGCAGGAGTATGCGCAATGCTATGATCGCTTCGCCTGTTTCTTGGCAGAGCATGGGTTTATCGTATATGCCTCTGATCACTTGGGGCATGGAAAATCCATTCGCAAAGAAAGTGATTTTGGGTATTTCGGGCCATATGAAGGATGGAAAAATATACTGGACGATCAATACACACTGACACAATATGCCAAAGCGGAGCATCCCGATTTGCCTTTGGTACTGATTGGACACAGCATGGGTTCTTTTGTCGCACGCCTGTTGGCTGCAACATACGGCAAATCCTATGCAATGGCAATCTTTCTTGGTACCAGCGGCCCACGACCATGGGCAGAGCGTGCAGCACGTATTGCAGCGCATATGGGCAGTATTTACGGCATCAAAACACCTGCAAATCGGTTGGGTGCCATCATGACAAAAATGATGAACAAACGGATTGCACATAGACGCACCAACCACGATTGGCTTTCCACCAATCCTGATGCGGTCAATGGCTTTATCCTCGATCCTCTGTGTGGCAGAGAATTTACATATGGCGGATATCGTGACCTTATGCTACTGCTTGCGATGGTATCCAACAAAAACTGGGCATTTCGCCTGCCAAAAAATCTCCCCATACTCCTATTGTCCGG
Organism: Anaerotignum sp.; assembly: GCA_020024265.1. Classification (GTDB taxonomy): domain Bacteria; phylum Bacillota; class Clostridia; order Lachnospirales; family Anaerotignaceae; genus Anaerotignum. Next base: position 3,592 of record JAHHTW010000044.1, read on the forward strand.
CAAAGATGATCCTGTCGGAAACTATGGCAAAGGCATACGTACACTCGCAAAAAGACTGCTGGCTGCAAACTGCTGCACAGTTTCACTGAAACTTTATCATGGGCAACGTCATGTACCGCTCATGGATGTACGTCAGGAGGAAATCATGCAGGATATCCTGCAATGGATCTTGCGTTATTTACCCAAAACGCAGAAATAATCGGGTATCTTTGCCCTGATCCGAAATAGGCAATACATTGGTATTGCCTATTTTTTGTACTTTTTATTTGATATTAAGTAATATATACTTGACATTATAATAAATATATATTACAATCCAGATAACAGAAAGGAGGAAGTGCCATGGCAAAAAATATCGCTCTGAAGCTTGCCCGTACCAAAAAAGATATGACGCAAAAGGAGCTTGCAGAAAAAATTGGTGTTTCCCGGCAGACCATACATGCCATAGAAAAAGGCGAATACAACCCAACCATACAGCTTTGCTTGAAAATATGCTGGGCGTTGGATACACGATTGGACGATTTATTTTGGGAGGATGAACAGAATGAAACTATGTAAAAATCATTTAGACGAAATGCAAGAAATGAAGCTATTGAAAATTGAACATGTTGGCTGTTGGCTCGCTTTTTGGGGATTGACCATATCCATTATGCTGCAAACCGCCCTCGGTGAATACCAATTCCGGCAGGTGATGGGCGAAAGCATCATACTCCTTGTATTGAGTATCTATCTCTTGATCGCCTGTATCAAAAACGGCATTTGGGATCGCAGACTACAGCCCACCAAAAAAACAAATCTCTATCTGAGTTTGGGAACAGGTGGTATTGTTGGTGCTTTTTGGTTTGTCACCAGCTATTATAGATACCATATGCTCTTTGCCTCTTTGATGACATTTGTATTCATGTTCATATTCTGTAGCCTGCTTGTAATGATATGCCTCAGCATTACATCCTTGATTTATAAAAAAAGAAAACAACATATGGATGCATTGGTGGACCAAGAAGAAAACGAAGATGCTTAATATCATTCGTGGATCAAGGGACGGCGTCCCTTGCAGGGATTGGGACAGCGTCCCAAGGTCTTGCCCCCTCCCTTTTCTCTCCCCATCCCTTCCGGCTTTGGGGCTTCGCCATAAGAAATGGGTCAAGGGACGGCGTCCCTTGCAGGGATTGGGACAGCGTCCCAAGGTCTTGCCCCCTCCCTTTTCTCTCCCC
>JAHHTW010000045.1 GCA_020024265.1 Anaerotignum sp.
CTTGCAGGGATTGGGACAGCGTCCCAAGGTCTTGCCCCCTCCCTTTTCTCTCCCCGCCCCTTCCGGCTTTGGGGCTTTGCCTCCAGAAATGGGTCAAGGGACGGCGTCCCTTGCAGGGGTTGGGACGGCGTCCCAAGGTCTTGCCCCCTCCCTTTTCTCTCCCCATCCCTTCCGGCTTTGGGGCTTTGCCCCCAGAAATGGGTCAAGGGACAGCGTCCCTTGCAGGGATTGGGACAGCGTCCCAAGGTCTTACTGTCTTTTTGCATCATACAAAAAAGGAGTGTATGACAAACGTTGTCATACGCTCCTTTGCATTTCTTATTTTAGGATACACTTGCACCCTGATCTTTTTTCTTGGATGCAGGTTTATTGCGGTGCAGCGGCTTCCGATTTTCGTTGTATTCGTAAAGCGGTTCTGCCTGTTCCTCCACCACTTCTTTTGTAATGATACACTTTTCCACTGTACTTTGTGTTGGAATTTCATACATAATGGGATTGATAAATTCCTCTACAATGGAACGCAGACCTCTTGCGCCTGTTTCACGCTCCATCGCCTTATGTGCAATCGCCTTGAGTGCATTCTCTTGAAATTCCAGCAATACATCATCCAGCTCAAAGAGATATTCATACTGCTTTGTCAGTGCATTTTTTGGCTCTGTCAAAATATGCATGAAGGCTTCTTCATCCAGACTATCCAATGTTACCACAACGGGCAAACGTCCAATAAATTCAGGAATCAAACCAAACTTCTGCAAATCTTGTGGCATCAGGCTGCGCAAAAGCTCGTCATTGGTTTGTTTTGCATGACTTTTGACCTCTGCACCAAAGCCAATCACCTTTTTGCCCATACGGTTTTGAATCATTTTTTCAATACCGCTGAATGCACCACCGCAAATAAAGAGAATGTTTGTGGTGTCAATCTGTATAAATTCCTGATGTGGATGCTTTCTGCCACCTTGTGGCGGTACACTTGCAACCGTACCCTCCAGAATTTTCAAAAGTGCCTGCTGTACGCCTTCGCCACTGACATCACGTGTGATGGATACATTTTCGGATTTCTTTGTGATTTTATCAATTTCATCAATATAAATGATGCCATGCTCTGCACGCTCCACATCATAATCCGCTGCCTGTATCAATTTCAAAAGTATATTCTCTACATCCTCGCCAACATAGCCCGCTTCTGTCAAAGAAGTCGCATCTGCCACCGCAAATGGTACACGCAGTACCTTTGCCAATGTCTGAGCAAGCAATGTTTTCCCTGTACCGGTTGGCCCTACCAAAAGGATGTTGCTCTTTTGCAGTTCTACATCCCCCGGTGCGGCATTGCGGAAAATTCTTTTATAATGATTGTACACTGCTACAGAAAGCGCTCTTTTTGCACGATCCTGTCCAATGACATATTGATCCAAAAATTCTTTGATTTCCTTTGGTTTTGGCAGTTTCTGTACTTCGTCCTCCTGCGCCAGTGTATCATATTCTTCGTCAATGATATCTGCACAAAGGTCAATACATTCATCACAAATATAAACATTTGGCCCTGCAATCAGCTTTTTTACCTGATCCTGTGTTTTGCCGCAAAAAGAGCAACGCAGTTTATTCATATCATCATTTTTACCTGCCATGTTTTTCTCACTCCTTCGTTTGAGGCTTTGTGATGACAGCGTCAATCAGCCCATACGCCTTTGCTTCTTCTGCTGTCATAAAGTTGTCACGCTCTGTATCCTGCGCCACTTCTTCATAAGTCTTGCCTGTATTGGCAGCTAAAATCTCATTTAATTTCTTTTTGGTGCGCAAAATATTTTCTGCATGAATCTGTATATCAGTTGCTTGCCCTCTTGCACCACCGCTTGGTTGATGAATCATCACTTCTGCATTGGGCAGTGCATAACGCTTGCCCTTTGCACCTCCTGCAAGCAGGAATGCACCCATGCTGGCAGCCATACCGATACAAATGGTAGATACATCCGGTCGTACATATTGCATGGTATCATAAATTGCCATACCGGCTGTTACAGAACCGCCAGGGCTGTTGATATACAAATTGATATCCTTATCCGGATCTTCTGCTGCCAAAAACAGCAGCTGTGCTACAACAAGGCTTGCTGTTGTATCATTCACTTCTTCACCCAAAAAGATAATTCTATCCTTCAACAGTCTGGAATAAATATCATACGAACGTTCACCACGGTTGGTTTGTTCTACAACCATAGGGACTAAACTCATGCCGCATACCTCCTCTTGTTGTTTACTTGATAAAGGAAGCACCAATTTCGCTCATTGCCTTGAGCATGAAATCGGCGCTTCCAAAACATGATAGAACATACAACAATTCTCTGCCATATGTTTTCTTTACGTTCTTATTTTGCAGGCTCTGTCAAAACTGCTGTTTCTTCAATCAGCTTCATTGCTGCTTTTACCAGCATGTCTGCTTCCAGCGCCTTTCTGTTGTCTTCCTGGAACATTTCCAGTGTCAGCTTGCCATCCAGACCATAGCTCTCACCGTATTTGATGATTTCCGCATCCAGATCTTCCTTGGAAATACTCAAATTTTCTGCCTTTGCGATTGCTTCGAGCATCAGTCTTGCATCTACGCTCTTGATGCATGTATCTTTGAAATGCGCACGCATATCTGCTTCAGATGTACCCATATACTGATAGTAGAGATCCATTGTCAGCCCCTGCTGTGTAATGTTCTGAGCAAACTCCTCCATCATACTGTCAATTTTGTTATCATACATCACCTGAGGCACTTCCATTGTGCAGTTTGCTACAGCAGCATCCAGCAGCTTGTCACCCTGCAACTGTCTTGCATGTTCTGTTTTCTGCTCTGCCAGTTTGCCCGCAATGCTTGCTTTGTATTCATCAAGTGTGGAAAATTCGGAAACATCTTCTGCAAAAGCATCGTTGATCTCAGGCAGTTCTTTGCCTGTAATGCCTTTGAGGTCGATTGCAAATACAGCAGCCTTACCAGCCAGATCAGCAGAATGGTATACTTCTGGGAATGTTACATGGATGTCGAATTTTTCGCCGATGCTGTGGCCTACGATCTGTTCTTCAAAGCCTTCAATGAACGCATGAGAACCCAGCTCCAAATCGTGATCATCCGCTTTTCCGCCATCAAAAGCTACGCCGTCTACACTGCCTTCATAAGCAATCTTTACCACATCGCCCATCTGTGCAGGTCTGTCTGTTACCTCAAAGCTTCTTGCATTCTGGTTCTGCACCTTCTTCAGTTCTGCCTGAATATCTTCTTCCGTTACTTCTGCGGGAACCTTTTCCACGGACAGCCCTTTGTACTGCCCCAATGTTACTTCAGGCTTTACGGTAACATCAATGAGGAATTTGATGCCCTGTTCTTTGTTGATATATTCTACATCCAGTGTAGGCTTGGAAACAACATCCAGATCCAGTGCTTTGATTGCTTCCATATATTCATCAGGGAAAATGTGGTTGATTGCTTCTTCATAGAAGAAACCTTCGCCATACTGTGCTTCGATTACTTTTCTAGGCACTTTCCCCTTTCTGAAACCGGGAATGGAAATCTGGTTTTTGTTTTTATTGTAAGCAAAAGCCAAGCCTGTTTCCAATCCTTCGGGACTTACTTCAAAAGAGAATTTTACTTCTGTTTTTTCCTTGTTAATCAATGTTGCGTTCATCATAATGTAACGTTCCTCCTAAAAAAATGATCTATATCTTGCAGCAGTGATATTTTTCTACGCTTTTTGCAGTCAGGCGAGAAAACTGCACAATCGAAATATATTATACCATAGCAGTATGGGAAAATCTACAGTTAAATAGAATTTTTCACCATCAAAAGCCCGAAAAATCACTTTGCAATAAGCGCTGTGACACAAAATCCGATCACAGCAGTTCTTTTTCCACACCCACCAATTCTGCCTCTGTATGCTCCTGCATAAAGTTTACGATCTGTTCCATCATACGCTCCACATGGCGCATTTCATTGGATACACAGGCAAATCCAATGGTTAAGATCCGATGCACATCCTGCGTATCCACCTCTGCGATAGACACATTGAATTTATGCTTTGTTTTTTCTATGATGCTTTTGAGAATCATTCGTTTTTCCTTTAAGCTATTCACATATGGGGCATGGAACGTCAAAATACAAGTACCGATGCACATGCCAATACACCTCCTTTTCGGCGTAGCATTTTCCGAATATTATGAAAAAAAGAGTATCTGCAATCAGATACTCTCAAAAGCGCGAGACGAGATTCGAACTCGCGACCCTCGCCTTGGCAAGGCGATGCTCTACCACTGAGCCACTCGCGCATATGATACGATATGTGTTTTTTCAAAAAAAATACATGATACCAAACAAGCGCGAGACGAGATTCGAACTCGCGACCCTCGCCTTGGCAAGGCGATGCTCTACCACTGAGCCACTCGCGCATACGGTATCTATGATTTTCTGATGTTGCTCTCTGCATGATATACAGAAAAGCGCGAGACGAGATTCGAACTCGCGACCCTCGCCTTGGCAAGGCGATGC
>JAHHTW010000046.1 GCA_020024265.1 Anaerotignum sp.
CTGGGCGGCAGTACCAGTGCCCTGGGCGGCGGTGTCCTGGCCTTGGGGCTTGGCAGGCTCTTGTTCTTTTGTTTTGTCAGGCTCACTCCTATCTCTCATACAATGGCACATAGCCATTCTGCACACGATACCAGCCCTTGACCTCTTCCTCTGCCTCCACGGGTTTGCCGCTTTTACGGCGCTGGCTCATGCTTTGCAGACGGGCCGCCGCTCCCCCTGTGGAACGATCTTTCCGGCTGTAAATGGGCAGCCCAGTCTTTTTCACATCTTCGGCCATGTAGGCGGGATAGCGTTCATGCCGGCGCACTGACACACCATTTACCACCAGGTCCTTGCGCTCCATACTTTTGCTCTTTTTCACGTTTTTCCTCCTTTTTTTTAAAATCATCTATATAAAAAAGCCCGCCAAAAGGCAGGCTTGGAACAAAAAGAAAAAGACCGACTGGTTTTCAGTCGGTCTTTTTAAAGCTGTTCCGCTGCAAGGTACGACCGATGGTCGTACCTTGCAAACCTAGTATTTCTGCGGGTTTGCGGGCTTGGAGGCGGGATTTTTCCAATAGATCTGCACCTCTTTTGCGAACCCTGCCAAAAGCCCCGAAAGCAGCAATGGCAGCATGAACATATTGAATAAAAGTTGAAAAGCGCTGCATACGGCGTCAGACCGTTCATAAGAAAGAACGGTGGTATTGGCAAGCCATTCACTTATAAATGGAGAAAATACATTTCCAATCAAGGCAATCAAAGCGCTGAAGGTGCTGATCGTTAGTGAAGCCATGCGAACGGGGTCAGGGTCGGCCATACCAGAAATAATGATAGACCATACTACACCAAATGCAGCAAGGGCGCAGTACAAAAACCAGGTGTGGAAATCAAAGCTGCTATTTTGGGGCATACCAAACAGAAAAAATGGCAGAAGACCAATGATCCAAACACAGAGCAATTTTCTTGCCGAGTGCAGCGCTAACCGAGCAAACCAAATCGTCCAGACAAATGCCAGCAAGAAGCTAAGTTCTGCCTTTTCGCAAACGCTTGAAGGTGGATCATATAGGCACATAACGGAAAGAAAAAGATATATGCCTAATAAGATGTATCGGGTCGCAGTAAAAATTTTAGATTGTGCCAGCTTGATTACAATGGTACGCAGAGTTTCGAGCCATTTAAAATAAGCGTTTAATAAATGGCACATGGTACGCTTGATTCCCCCCAAACAAACAATTTTGTTCAGTATAGCACACAAAAGCATGGCACAAAATACCATGCCGGGGAAAAATAGGCCGTTCATCCGCAAACCGGAAAGCTGAACCAAAGTGTGCAAGCCAAGAACTTTGCTTGTAAAACTTTGCCAAATGAGAAGCTCGGCATATCCAGAAAAAAATGTAAACCACATAGAGTATTTTTTTCGCCGGATGGTCTGCACAAAACCAGCCAATACAGAAATGCAAATACAGAGCCAAAACATCCAGTGAGGAAGAAAAAGCCACCGCAGCTGTAAAACAGAAGCGAAAGAGTGGGGCATTTCCATGATAAAAGATTCCTTTCAAAAAAATAAGGTACGACCGATGGTCGTACCTTAAAAACCTAGTATTTCTGCGGGTTTGCAGGCTTCAATCAATCTTTTTGCTGCGCTATGTGTCGTAGAAATGATCGTCCAGCCTTTTTTGCAGGTATATTTGAAAATCTTTGACAAGTTGGGCTAGATATCCAGCCATAACCGAGGGCAGGATCATTGCATTAAAACCAATAGAAAATACCGTATCATTGCTGTATCCTGAAAGTAAGGTTTGTGGGGAACACTCTTTTGCACAGTAAGGGATATACAGATTCACTACAACAGCAGCAATTGTAGTTATTGTATTGATAATTTTGAATGCCATTTGTATAGGTTCGGTTTCGGCAACAATGGCAGTGAAGATCCACATAAAAAGATAGAAAAATAAAATCAAAACAAACTCAGGAAGACTGTTCTGTATGCCAAACAGTTCTTTTAGCAAAACGATAAGGACCTGGGCAGCTTTCTGTGAATAAATCGTGGTAAAAACAGTCAAAAGAAAAACCAGCCGACGGCAAGAATTTAATGAAATGGAAAGTAGCAAGCAATAGGTGATAATAAAAAACACATTTGAAATTAGCAGGATTTCAACAGAAAAAGCAGCATGATGAAAACAAAAGAACCAAGCAATAAGGCATATAAAAAGCAGCAGGTACATTTTTGGGGGAAACGCCCTCCAAAAACAATGCAGCTTGATAAACATTTGTTGCAGCTTTTCACTTAAAGAAAGAAAAGTTCTGATGCCTTTATTCACCACTGGTCCCAGTCCTTTCTGTATGAGTATTTCTTGTAGTATACAGCATACCATACAGCAGCACAGCGATAAAAGAGTTTTGAGCATAAGTTGTTTGTATGTCGTTGATGCCCCGAAAGCAGGAAAAGCAATTTTCGTCATCCAAACTAGCATCCAAACACCGCTGGTGCTTTTAAGTGCGGAAGGAAAATCGTTTAACAAAGAACGATTGATTTCACGGTTCCTTAATCGGCAATAAGCCACATAAATTAACTGAACCAGATAATAAATGACTGTACCATATGAAATAAGCCAAGCAATGATGCAAATAAAGTGTGTATAGAGAATATAACGGGCAGCATCTATCGCAGCCTGAAGATCGACAGCGTTCATATAGAGTTCCTTTCATCGGTACAAAGCATCAAGAACGGAGCCTTGCCACCATCAGC
>JAHHTW010000047.1 GCA_020024265.1 Anaerotignum sp.
CTCTGAGCAGTACCTGTTCCTTTGAATAGCCAAATTCCATAATTTGTTCCTCCTTAACATCAGCAATAAAATTTTGTTATTATTCTAACAAAATATAATATGAGCATAAACCATGCCAAACAATACAATTTTATAAAATGTCCAATTTTTCATCAAAAACAGTAATTTTTTTATAAAACATTCTCGCCTTCTGTAATATTATATGTTAGAATGTTATTATATTTCTTACATTATAACATTTTTTCTAACATGTGAAAGGGGTGATTCCCATGAGATTGACAAAAGAAATATTTTTTTCTTCCTATATTGTACATGAGGTGCTCAATCATTCCAACAGCGGAATCAATGTGGTTGATACAGAGGGTACTTTGGTATATGTCAATGAAATTTCTGCCAACTATTTGCATTTGCATCCCGAAGCTATGATCGGCAAACATATTTCGGAATTTTATCCGGCAGCCATACTTCTGACCGTATTGGAAAACCACCGCCCAATTCTGGATAAAAAATTGCACCTTGTACCACCAAACAAATACGTCGTCAACTCCTACCCTATTTTTTTTGACGGTACATTTGTTGGAGCATATTCTGTATTCCAAAACATACAGGAAATCGAGCAGCTCAACAGCAAGATCAAATATCTGGAAATGCAAATCAATCTTTCCAAGCCGGAAGCGGATTTTCAGCATGTGGTGCATCAAGGCACTATGCAGAATATCTACAAGCAGGCAAAAAAAATCGTTGGTTCCTTGGGCGGGCCTCGGCACTCCATTATCACCGGCGAAAGCGGTACCGGCAAAACCATGCTTGCCAATTTGATTTACAATTATGCCAAACAGATTGGTGTCATTGAGAAAAATGCACCCTTTATTGAAATCAACTGTGCCCAATTCACAAATCCGGATATTGCTGCTATGGAAATTTTCGGTTCGGTGGAGGGTGCATATACGGGTTCCAAAAAGAAAAAGGGACTTTTTGAACAGGCAAACGGCGGTATTTTATTTCTGGATGAAGCACATACCATTGAAAGCTATCAAAATTTATTGCTCAAGGCAATCGAATCCGGTAAAATCCGCCGCATTGGCGATACCCGAGAAACAGACATCAATGTCATCGTCATTGCGGCATCTACCAAAAATTTACATGAGGTGTTTTTACCAGAGCTTTATCAAAGGCTTGCACAATATGAAATGCATTTGCCTGCACTGCGGGAGCGTTCCATTGAGGAGCGTGAAGAACTATTTTTGCATTTTGTACAGCGTTATGAAAATGCTGTATGGGAAACACGTCATATTCGCTATCACGTAACATTTACACCGGAGGCACACCAAGCCATACTCACTGCGGTATACCCCAGAAACATCCGTCAGATGCGAGATGTCATAAACTACAGCATTGATGCCTCCTCACCCTTGATTGAAGATATTGGAGAAAAAACGGAAATCACCACCATTGTGGGTATGGAGCATATCCCCTTTGAGGCAACCGAACTGCCCAAGATGGTACAGGCGGAAGCTTCTCCCATCCATTGCAAGCCAAACAACAAAATTTCGCCCCAGATTGCGGACTTCATACGAAAGCAGCATGAGGCCGGCATGGGGCCGAGAAAAATTGCGCACGCTCTGGAAGGCATGGGCTTTGCCATCCCTTACTACAAGGTAGCGTACTTCCTCAAAACGGAAAAAAGCAAGACTTAAAGACCATGGGGGCTTTGTCCCTTGACTCATTTTTGGACAAAGCCCAAAACCCCATCAGGAAGGAATGACAACGAATTGTCTATGTTTTTATGTCACAAACTCATGCAATTGGTATCATTGCATGAGATACAACAAGCCTGTTTTGCCATAAAAAAGCGACGTTCGTTTGTTAGATTTATAATTGGAAAGGAGATTTTTATGGAATATGGTTATGTACGTATTAGTACACCCCAGCAAAATATTGAAAGACAAATCAGAAATATAAAAACAAACTATCCCAATGCGCTCATCGTAAAAGAAATATTTACCGGAACAAAAATACATGGTCGAAAAGAATTGGATAAATTACTACGCATCATAAAAAAAGGAGATTGTATTATATTTGATAGTGTATCAAGAATGTCCAGAAATGCAGAAGAAGGATTTTCAATGTATGAGAAATTATTCTATGATGGTATCGATTTGTTTTTTTTGAAAGAGCCACATATCAATACCGATGTCTATAAACGTGCATTAGAAAATTCTTTGCAGCCAACCGGTACTAATGTTGATTACATTATTCAAGGGATCAACCAATATTTAATGGCATTGGCAAA
>JAHHTW010000048.1 GCA_020024265.1 Anaerotignum sp.
GTAAGGCAAAGGTCTGCAACACCTCTATCCCCGGTTCAAATCCGGGTGGCGCCTTCTTGATGCAAAGCATTTATGCTTTGCTTTTTTATTGCTTTCTTATAAAAACATCCCACCTATTTTGTTGCATTGGTATTGTTTCGTTGATTTTTTTTGCCTGTTCCGATTTTATCACATCCCAAAATCAAAAATGGGCAAGCCATATCGGCTTACCCATCCATATGCATGTATACCATTTGATCCTGCGAGGGGAATCAATCGTCATATTCCGTATCATATTCCAGAATTTTTCCTGTCTGTGCATCTACATCACATTCATATTGCATCTTTCCTTGAATAAATTCAAATTCATATTTTTGTTTCCCATCGTCATAGTCTACATTTGCTTTTGTAAATATTACATCCTTTTCAGATACTCCGGCATGCTTCAACGCAAGCTTCTTTGCTTCCTCCAGACTGATCCCCTTGTCCGGTTTGGAATCCGGCTTAGCATCCTTTGTATCCACATCCTTGCTCAGAATTTTTCCGTTTGTCGCATCAATTTCATACTCATATTCTATCTTGCCACTATAGAATTTGATTTCATAAATTACCTTGCCACCTTCTGTATCCACCTTTGCTTTGGTAAAAGTAACTTCTGAGGCTTTTTTTCCTGCATCGTCCAGCGCAATTTCTTTTGCTTTTTCTCTTGTGATATACAGTTCATTGCCATCTATGTTGGGATCATCCACAGACAAATCCTTGCTCAAAATTTTTCCATTTGTCGCATCAATTTCATACTCATATTTTATCTTGGCACTATAGAATTCAATCTGATAAATTACCTTGCCATCTTCTGTTTCCATTTTTGCTTTGGTAAAAGCAACGTCTGAGGCTTTTTTCGCTGCATCGTCCAGCGCAATTTCTTTTGCTTTTTCTCTTGTAATATACATCTGATTTTCATCCGGTTTGAAGCTGTCTGCATCTGTTACCAAACCATCTGCTTGGATGATCACTTTCAGATTTCTGCCATCCCACTGGATATCGCTGCCCATGATTTCACTGATTGCACGCAAAGGCAGATATGTGCTGCCTTCATACAGCAGTGGATTTAATGTTTCACCAAAAGCTCCGGTAAACTGTTGTACGGTATCACCGACGATGATGGTAAAGTCTGCACGTTCTTCTACCATAATGGATTGCTTTCCAACACTTGGATTTGGTTTATTGGAAGATGTGCTTGTTCTGTTGCCAGCAATGGTAATGGTTTTTGTACTTGCATCCCAATTTACATTTTTGCCCATCAATTCACCAATGGCACGCAAAGGCAGATATGTGCGATTCTGATAAATAATCGGATATACCGCCTTACCAGAGGATGTCTTGAAATGTACTTCATTTTCTCCCAGCATAATGGAAATATCACCACGTATATATGCCTGTCTGGTTCTATTTACATTTTTTACAACTGCCGACATTGCCTTCACTTCTGTGTGGCTGCTTGCCATAACAGGACATGCGAAACTCCCGATCAGCATCGTTGATACTGCAATTGCTATATACTTTTTCATACTAATTCCTCCTTTTTTATTGGAATAATCTTACAATATTTATTTCGCTCATTATACCACCTAAAAAAAACAATTGTCTATAGCATTGCAGCTTTTGTAATTTATTTGTAATTTCCCTGTATTGTTTTTCATGCAAGAATATCGGCGAAACAACCGGTTTGCCAGCCCCAATTCGAGAAGTTTATTTTCTGTGCCTACCCATGTATAAAGCACACTGCTCCTGCACTGCCTATAGCATTGCCATGAACAGGGCATCCATCACATTTCTGAAATTTCCTCATTCTTGTACAACATCCCATTTGCGAAATCAGGAAAAGTTTTGCAAGATCCTGCATGTTCCAAATCTTGTGGGGATTTGGACAAAACCGTAAGAGTGCCTCATAGAATGACAAAGGAATCTTAGATTGGGAATAGCAGACAATTATCTCACATCCCCCCTATCGCCTTACTGAAAGTGAAGGCTATGCTATTGCATAGCCTTGCATGATTGGACTGCACAAAAAAACAAGCATCCGAAGATACTTGTTCATTGGAATGGGCGGAGAAGGATTCGAACCTTCGAAGCTATCGCAACAGATTTACAGTCTG
>JAHHTW010000049.1 GCA_020024265.1 Anaerotignum sp.
ATATTTTCCGGATGCGAATGGGCGTGACCTGCTGATTGTAGATGGAAATCATCGGATAGCTGCAAGCAAAAAATCAAACACAAAATTGCGAGGGTTGTATTTTGATGTAGCAATCTCATATTTTTCAATTATGGGGGTATTTGAGCGGGTACTGTACGCATTTCTGCTAGAATGCAATTTTCTGTTAAACGATCCACAGCACAGACAGTTGGAAATACTTCTTGGAAATAACAAGTATACTCTTTTTGATTTTGTCAAATTTGACCTTGAGCAAAAGAATCTTTGATAAGTGAATATTCTTTTTCTGCATCTAATTCGATTTGACTGGATGAAAATTTTTTAAACAGTGTTCTTTGAAGTAAATTGATTGATACGTTTGTGTTGTAATCTTTTAAAAGTGTATAGGGTAAATTAGTGTTTGCCATAATAAGGGCCTCCTGCTTAGTGTTGTTTAAGAGGTACGACCGATGGTCGTACCTCTTAAACCCTTGAATTTGCTGGCTTTATGCAGAGTTGGTGCTTTGATTTTTACGGCTATGCGGTTTAAAAAAATTGCTGAAAGGTTTGCAGCAGGATCTCAAACAGCAATTCTCGTGGGCCGGGATAGGCCAGGGCTGCAAGGCCGATCAAAGCCAGGGCTGCAATGGCAATGCTGGCTGATACCTGCACCACTTTTGCCAGCGCTTGCAGCAGGACCCGCAGTGTGTTCGTGAGCACATTTTTGCGCTCTACCACCACTGTATTAGGGTTGGTCACACCGTAGGTGTCACGCAGCTGCTGTTGCTGCCGGGCTTTTTGCCAGGCTGTACGCAGCTGTAAATTTTTGCTCATTAAAAAACTCCTTTACATTGACATATACATGCTTTTGATGTGCTGGTAACGGGAGAAGTCAACGGATAGTCCGTTTGCGCTGGAAACGATTTGAGCCTGTTCTTTGGCAATAAACATGGAATTGGTAATCAGCTCGGGCCATGGGCAGCTCAACTCGGACATTTGCTGGAGGGTAACATGGGAGGGATGGCGGCCTGCCGTAAAAAGATTGTGAGCAAGATCCACGATCTTTTCTTCAGGAGCAGATGAACCAAAATGATCTGAGATTTTGGCTGCAATCGAATCAAAGTCGATCCCTTTGCCATCATGCAGCCCAACATATGGTTGAGCCAGGTTGTATAGATCATCATCATAAGAGAGCAGGTAGCAGGCTGATTGATAGTACGGATCGGATTGACAAGAGCTGGTGAGCTGATCCATCAGATTCATATAATTTTCTTGGTGCATAACGATTGTTCATCCTTTCTTTTTTGTGTCGTGGGCCGCAGGTACGACCGATGGTCGTACCTTACAAACCCGCTGTTTTCAACGGTTTTTTCGGTTTTTGAATTTCAAAAAGCGAAAGCCTTTTTGATTTGGCAAAGGCTG
>JAHHTW010000005.1 GCA_020024265.1 Anaerotignum sp.
AAGGCGGCGTAGATGGTGTTGATACGCTTTCCGGCGCAACAATAAGCAGTAAGGCAATCATCAATGCAGTAAAGGATGCCATGTCTCAGGCCGTTGGACTTACAGAAGAAGCCGGTGAAACCGAAGCAGCTGCAGAAGTAATGGAAAGCAGCAGTAAGGGCAAAAAACCAACACAGCCTCAGGGCAATGATTATTCTGATGGTACATTGGTAAATGGTATATATCATGGGCAAGCGGTTGGTTACGGTGGTATTTTGAAAGTAACTGTTACGGTATCCAGTGGTAAGATTGCGAATGTTGTTGTGGATTCTCATAAGGAAACACCAAGTTATTATGAAAGAGCAGAAGTAATTTTAGGGCAGATCGTTGAGAAAAACAGTACGGCAATTGATACCATATCCAGCGCTACTTCCACATCCAAAGCGATATTGTCTGCTGTTGAAAATGCACTGGGTAAAGAGAAAGAACCATTAGAATATGCAGACGGCAAATGGTATGGTCAGGGGCGTGGTCAGTATACTCAAGATGGTCGAACAGCCGATGGTTGGAAAACAGCAACAGAAGCATCTGTTGAAATCAAAGATGGTAAGATCGTTGATGTCAATTTGGAATACCATGGTGATGACGTAACTTGCAGAAGAGAAAAAAGAGATCCTTTGATGAAAGAATATATCATTCAGCACAATGGTACAGAGGGCCTAATGGAAATTCTTGCAAGCAAGGACAAAGATCAGCCGATTTATGATGCAGTTTCTGGTGCAACAAATAGTGCAAGAGGTTATGTACATGCAATAGAAGATGCATTGCAGCGTTCTGCAAAATTTGGTAAGGATAAGCAGGAACAGAAGATTCGCTCACTGGCATTTACTCGCAATCCTTTTGAAGGTAAGACTTATTATTATGATGAAAAGGTGGATTTGAGAGAACTTCCAATACAAATAAGATATGTTGACGGCACAGTCAAAGATATTAAATTATCAGAATTAAAAGATTACGGACTAAAATGCAATCTGGATATGGAATTCTATGCACAGCCGCCAAAGGACAAGCACTACAATCTGCAACGAATCTATGATCTTGTGGTAACAGATCCGATTTCTACAAGTAGTACAAAAGTAGACTTCCATGTGGATAGAAAAACAACATTCAGATCTGCAAAAAGAATGGAAATTATTACGGATGAAGGCACCATTGAACCTACAAAAGATCCGAACCCCAATAAAGCAAGCCAGTGGTATGTAAATGTAGAAGGCTTGGGCAACATTCGAGAAATCAAAGTATATGATCAGGATGATCAACTGATGGAAGTGAAAGGACATGATATGTCCACCAAATATGGTATCAAATTGACTGTAAATATGAAGGATGTTCCTGTGGCACCGGAAAACATTACACATGTGGATAATGAAGTGCCTGCATACAACGTACACTTTACGATTACAAAGAATTTGACACCAGAAAAAATCAACAAAATTACTGTGATCAATATGCCCACAAAATATGAATACAATGTTGGGGATACCTTAGAGTTGCAAGGTTTGGTTCTTGAAGTGATGGACGATCATTATGCTAAGGCAAATGTGAAATTTGATCAGCTGGCACAGTACAAACTTTCAACGGATATTACAAATGGTACAGCATTGACGAAAGAACATACCAAGGTTACAATTCGTCATACAAACGGAACAACATGTGAGATTCCTTTGATCGTCAATGATAAGCAGGATTTGGCAAATCAACCAGATCATGTGAAAGTATTTGATAAAGCGACAGACGTAGAGATTGGTTCAGCAAAGCTGAATATGGATCAATCCAGTACTATTTACAATGTATCGGTTCCTAAGAAATACGAAACACAAAATGGTGGTGTGCCAAAAGAAAACTTCGTTGTGAAATTGTATAATAGTGCAGGAAAAGAATTAGAGCCAGAAGGATATGGATATGCAGCAAGATTTATCAGAGTTGAATTTAAGCGGGAACAAGCAGGATTGTTTGGCGGTAAACCAAGTATTATGGTGGTATTCAACTATGATAAAGAAGAGGAAGTAGAAAAAGTAGAAAAACAGGAAGCAATACCTACAACACCGGCACCCGAAAGTAGTGCAGGAAACGCAGGTACGGAAGCGCCAACACCGGAAGTATCAGTACCGGCAGTACCAGAAGGTGAAACAACAGAAGGTGAAGCAACAGAAGGTGAAGCAACAGATGGTGAGACAACAGAACAGGAAACAACAGAACAGGAAACAACAGAGCCAGATGTAGATACACCAGATGCTGTATCACCTGATACGACAGAACCAGAAGCGGAGGCTGCACCGCAAACTGATCCGGAAGCAACAGAATCCGAAACAGCTCCGGAAGCAACAGAATCCGAAGCAGCTCCGGAAGTATCAGAATCTGAAGCAGCAGCTCCAGAAAGCAATGGACAAGCCACACAGGAAAAATAAGTTGTTATAAATAACGCATTGGGAGCTCACAATAGATACCCTGCACACAATGAAACATTGTGAGCGGGGTATTCCATTGGAGAAAAAAGAATGGGGTGAAAAAATGAATTTTGCAATTTGTTTGATAATTGTAGTATTTTTATCTTTTACATGTAATCAGTTTATTAAAAAACACGCAAATATATTGTATGCAGCATCGACATTGGTTGCTTTGGGGGTAATTGCCGGAACAGCGATGAATGTTGCTGGGCGTATGCCGCTTATGGTACGTAATATATTATGGGAACCATTTGCATGGGGCGGCTTTGCAAGTGCAATCTTTGTAGTCGTTATGTACGCAGGTGCTGTACAGCAGGGCTCTGTGGCACAAAGAAAATGGATGCCGATTCGTGCGGAATTGTCCATCATTGCATCCATTTTGACATTGGGACATAACCTTTCTGCTGGACAGACCTATTTTGTCTACCTTTTTACAGAACCATCCAAATTACAGGGATCATTGCTGTGGGCAACCATTTGCACATTGCTCATGCTTTGCATTATGTTGCCTTTGTTCATTACATCTTTCCCGAAGGTGAGACGTAAAATGCAGGCAAGAAACTGGAAGAAGCTGCAAAGATTTGCATATGCATTCTATGCATTGATCTATATTCATGTTTTGCTGCTGTATGTTCCAAAAGCACAAATGGGCAATACAAAAGCAATCGTAAATGTTGCTGTATTCAGTGTGATTTTCTTGGTATATGGCGTAATGCGTATCAGAAAAGCCATGAAAAACAGCACAGTTGCAATAAAAGCTGTACCTGTTGCAGCAGCAGTGGTGATTTGTGCAGCAGTATCTGTGATGAGTATGCCTAAGAACAATACAAACATGGATGTCAATGAACTGTCCGCAGAAAATGTGATGCAGGAAGAAGCTGCAAATAGTGAAGATCAGAACAAACAAACCGAAGATGAACAAGCAATGACAAAGGAAGAAGAAAAAGACAAAGAGTCTGAAAACGAAACCAAAGAAGATACAACAAAGGACGATGAAAAGTCATCGGAAAAAGAATCGGAAACAGATAAAAAAGAAGATGCACAAAAGCATGCCGATCAGTCCAAAGAAGCTCAGAAGGCATCAGAACCAAAACAGGAAAAGAAAGAAACACCCGCACAGCAGAGTCAGCCTAAGAAAGAACCTGCAGCAGCAGCACCCGTTTCTACCGGTGCGGCAGCATCAGAGCCTCCTGCGGAGAAACCTCCAGCACCGGCACCGGAACCTCCTGCACCAGAGCCTCCTGCAGTTACATATAAGTACCAAAACGGTACATTTACAGGAAGTGGTAGTGGGTACAATGGCAATATTACAGTTAGTGTATCCATACAAAATGACGTAATCACGGGTATTTCCGTAGTATCTCATAGTGAAGATGAGTTATTCTGGGCGGATGCACAGGCAATCATCGGCAGCATTATGTCTGCACAAAGTACAAATGTAAATACTGTCAGCGGTGCTACATATAGCTCCAGTGGTATCAAACAGGCGGTTGCAGCAGCTTTGAGTAGTGCCCAAAACTAATCAAAACTGTGTCAATAAGTACATTCCCAAACAAAGAAAAACCCTGTTGATGTATATGCATCAATGGGATTTTTCTTTTGTACTTGGCTTGGTAATGCACGTCAATCAATTTTGTTCCATATATATTTTTTGGCAGAATAAATGAAAGACAATGCTCTAAAATCGTCTTGTGTTAACCAAAAACGAAATACAATCTATCACCCAATAATATGGGTGCAAATATATAGAATTTCAAATAATACATCTCATGCATGATATGATTGATTGAGATATCATTCTATATAAGTTAGCTATATCTAATAAAAGTTGGCTAAAACAACAGAAATTAGAATTCTGATACAAATAGCAGAAAGGGGGAGGATAAGGATTTTATAAATTATGAGCAAAGAGCTTTGTATACTTGTATGATGTTGTTTTCAAACGATATGAAATTAAATGGCATCAAGGGGCAGGATTTTCCTGTTCCTCAAGTTGGCACAAAAGTTTTGAAAGAAGCTTTGCTATCATATTTTCATGTAAATGGTTATGGATATGACAAAAAAGGAATCATATCAAAGGAATTTTTCGTTTATAGAGATAAGGGGGATATGAAGGTTGAAGAACATTTTGAAAAAATGCAGTGCAGCATTTGTGGCATCTACAGTGGCATTGAGTAGTTTTCCATACTCTGCAATGGCATGGGAAGACGAAACCATGAAAAAATTGGCAGAGGTATCTCTGATGTCAGGTCAGAAAACAGACAATGTGGAGCAAAACGAACCACTGACCAGAGCAGAATTTATGGCTTTGGTAAACCGTATGATGGGCTTTACGAAAGAAAGTGATGACGTAAAGAAATATCAAGATATCGCAGCAGATGCATGGTACTACCATGATGTAGCAAAAGCGCTTGAGGCGCAATATATTTATGGCACAGATCAGGATAAAATGAGTCCTTTGGATCAGATCACCAATCAGGAAATGTATGCAATCCTGACACGCATTACCGCAAAGGAAGAAGGGGAAATTCAACTGAAAGACGTACCTGACCAGACAGATATTGCAAGCTGGGCAAAACAGGGGATTGAACAGGCAATTCTCAATGGGTATGTTCTGGCAGATGCAGATTTCAAATTAAATCCTACAAAACAGACAACAAAAGCAGATGCCATAACATTGCTGGAAAATCTGAAAAACGAAGATAGGGTATTCTACTATCCGGGCAAGTATCATATTACAGAAGCAAGAAATGTCAAAATCCTTGCCAATGATGTATCCATCAAAAATGCAGTCATCAAAGGAGATTTGACACTGGGTGCAGAGGTTCATTCCGTGGATTTGGGTAATGCCAAGGTAACAGGTTCTATCATCAAAGAAAATGAAAAAGTAGAAATTGCAGGAGATTTGGTGTGGAATGACGGCATTTTTATCGGTGTTGCACAGGGTGAAAACGGCCCCATCAAAATCAATGTGGAAATTGCAGACGGTAAGATCAAAAACATTTCCATACTGGAACACAAAGAAAAACCGGAAGCTTTGGAAAAAATACAGAAGCTGCTGAAAAAGGTCGTAAAAGCCGGTACATTTGAAGGTATTGAAATTGGCAATGACAAAACCATCAACAGCGAAGGTTTCCTCAATGCAGTAAAAGATGCGATTGCACAATCCACAAAAATAACTGCAAAGCCGGGCGAAAGTGAAGCAGCACAGAAATACAAAAACCTGAAGGATGGCACATATGAAGGTATCAGCAACGGCTACGGTGGTAAGCTGCGTGTAGAAATCGAAATCAAAGATGGCAAGCTGGTTGACTTGAAGGTGGTAGAACACAGTGAAACATCTTCCTACTTTGATGCGGTACAAAGAGTCATCAAGCAGATTATTGAAAAAGGCGGCGTAGATGGTGTTGATACGCTTTCCGGCGCAACAATAAGCAGTAAGGCGATCATCAATGCAGTAAAGGATGCCATGTCTCAGGCTGTTGGACTTACAGAAGAAGCCGGTGAAACCGAAGCAGCTGCAGAAGTGATGGAAAGCAGCAGTAAGGGCAAAAAGCCAACACAGCCTCAAGGCAATGAGTATCAAGAGGGTAGCCTTTTGGATGGAGAATATCAGGGGAAAGCCATTGGTTATGGTGGTCCCATTGTTGTAACTGTTACCATACAAAGTGGTAAAATTGCCAATGTGCGTGTAGATTCTCACAAAGAAACACCAAGCTATTATGAAAGAGCAAAAGTGATTTTGAAAGATATTGTGAGAGAAAACAGTACAAAGGTAGATACCATCTCCAATGCAACGTCTACATCCAAAGGATTGTTGGCAGCCGTTGAAAATGCATTATCCATCAAGCAGGAAAAAATGGAATATGCAGACGGCACATGGTATGGTCAGGGACGTGGTTATAATACATATGACCATATAGATACCACGAGCGGGCAAAGTATTTTCAAGACGGCAACAGAAGCAGCTGTCACGGTAGAAGAAGGAAAAATTACAAAAGTAGAATTGGTATACTACGGTGATGATGAGGGTTATAAGCCAAAGGACGAGGCATACGACTTGATTGAGGATCATATTGTGGAGCATCAAGGCTTAGGTAAGCTGTTAGAAATTTTTGCAACACAGGATCGTAAAGATCCAATCTTTGATGCAGTTTCTGGTGCAACAAATGGTGCAAGAGGCTATGCAAATGCCATCAATGATGCATTGAGCCGTTCTGCAAAATTCAAAAAAGATGGTGTGTCACAAGAAATTCGTTCTCTGCGCTTACTGTACGATACAATTCCAAAGGAGATTTACTATGAATTCCCTGTTGATTTCAGTAATGTTCAGATGGAAATCACATATTTAGATCAGCAAAGAAAAGAAACAGTGGCTTTGAAAGATGCTGAAAAATATGGAATCAAGTGCAGCGTGCCTATGGAATATATCCCAAAGCCGGATAACAACGATTACTCTGAAGAAAAGAATTTTGAACTGAAGATTGAAGATCCAAATTCAACAAGTAAAACTGTATACAATTGCCAAGCAAACAGAAAGAAAGTCAAAAAACAGCCGATTCGTATTGACTATAAATTGAAGGCGCTGGATAAGCAATTTTCCGTTCCGCTGAAAGATGCATTTAACTATGAAGTTGCATTGACCGATGCTGAATTTCAGACACTGAAAAAAGCCATTGATCCGTATGGAGATCCGGCAGATAGTCTGGATGCTTTGAAAGTGATTGAATTGGATTTGGATCAAAATGAAGTAGAGACACCACTGAAAAGTGTAGAATTGTTCCCTACTGAAACAGAAATACAGCTAATTCTTCAGATTCAGCAAGTAAAGAGACCTTTGCCAACAGATCCTGTAAAGACGGAGTATGCATATGAATTTATTTACATACATATGGTAAATAAAGAGAAATTCAATCCAGATCGAATTGAAAAGATTGAGGTTACAAAACAGCCAAATAAGACAACGTATGACAAAAATGAAAAGCTGGATTTAACAGGCTTAGAAATTACAGCGACTGATTTCAATGGAATAAAAAAAGTGATTCCTTTGGAAAATTTCTCAGAATATGGCATAACCGATATTTATCCAGAGAATGGAAACACATTATATAATGCTGGAGAAATACAAGTTTATATCCGTCATGTAAATTATTCGCTGAATCGTTTGCAGACAACGTTTATGATTACTGTGAGAGAAACTGATCCACCGGTAGAAGAAGCTGCAACAGAAACTATGGAACCAGTAGTACCGGAAAATCAGGAAAATGAACATAAAGCAGAAGTAGAGGCGCCAGATGCTTCACAGACAGTACCGGAAGCAGATGACAAGACACCGGATCAAGAGGAAGAAACAAAACAGGAAGAAGGAAAGAATGATGCGCAAGCCTCCACAGAGGATGCGGTAAATCCTGAAGAAACAGAAAAATCTGAATCGGCGGAAGAACCAGTACAAAGCCAAGAAACATCGACAGAACATACAGATCAATCAGAAGGCACAGCTGGTACAGAACCTACAGAACAGAAGGAAGCTACTCTATAATTCAGGGAAGCAATGCCCTGCACACAATGAAAATTTGTGTGTGGGGTATTTTTGATACGATTGCTTGATCCGAGGGCTTTATGGTACGGATAAGCTGTAAATTTGTCTTGACATGATAAAATGTGTATGGTAACCTTAAGTTAGTCTTGACTAACGTATGATGTAATGGAGGAATGATGACTTTTTCTTACACCTTATTTACATACGAAAATATTGTTTTTAAGCAAAAGAAAGCAGGTAGCATGGATGAAATATAAAAAAATAAAGACAATGATATGCTGTTGTGTGGTGGGTATGATGGCGCTTACCGGATGTACCGATGCACAAGAAACGATAAAAATGTCCAATAGCGGAAATGCCGCAGAAGAAATGAAGGCAGAAGCGGATATATTTGCTATGGACACCTTTATGACAATTACAGCATATGGCCCACAGGCACAGGAAGCAGTAGATGCCGCACAAAGTGAAATCAGTCGCTTGGATGGTTTGTTTTCCGCAGGAAATGCAGAAGGAGAGGTAGGAAAAATCAATCAAAATGGCGGTGGGGTCTGTTCCGAAGACACTGCATATCTGATGGAACGTTCCTTAGAATTGCATCGCAATACAAATGGCGCCTTTAATGTCATGATTTATCCGATACTAGAAGAATGGGGCTTTATCAGTAAAGACTATACAGTACCGTCACAAGAAACCTTGGAGGCATTGTTGCCTCTGACAGATATTTCCAAGGTGACATATGATTCCAAGACAAAAGAGGTCAAGTTCTTGCAGGATGGAATGAAGATAGATTTTGGTGGTATTGCAAAAGGCTATACATCGACTAAGGTTATGAATATATTTGATGATTACAATATCCAAAGTGCTATGGTCAATCTTGGTGGAAATGTTCAGGTAAAGGGAACAAAGACAGATGGCATGGATTGGCGTGTTGGTATTCAAGATCCGAAAAATTTGGGAGAAATGTTGGGGATTCTGGCAGTGCAGAATAAAGCGGTGATCACTTCTGGAGGATATGAAAGATATTTTGAACAAGATGGAGAAGTGTATCATCATATTTTAGATCCGGCAACAGGAAGAACAGCGAAAAACGGTTTGATTTCTGTTACAATTGTCAGTGAAGATGGTGCTTTGGCAGATGGTCTTTCCACCTCTTTGTTTGTTATGGGAAAAGAAAAAGCAGAACAGTTTTGGAAGGCGCATTCGGATCAATTTGAGGCAATTCTTGTGACTGATGATGGGGAAATATACATTACAGAAGGAATTGCAGAGCAGTTTACGCCAGAGAAGAAAGAAGCGCATATTATAAAAAAGACATAAAATCCAGTATACTCGCAGGAGTCTGTACAGATGAGCTGAAGGTCGATGGGAAGGCTTTCGGCTCTTTTTCTGTTGCAAAGAACCTGAGAAAAAATAGATGGTAACATGATGAATATACTTCAAGTAAAAAGGATTGGAAAAAATTGTTTTTATATGTCGTAATGTGATATAAAATCTTGTGAGCGTTCGTAAAATAGCGTATAATGAAAGAAAAATGTTTGTCTGGTAGGGACATCTGTTACAATGTATTCAAAAAATAAGAACCAACAACCACTGCATGATATGGTTGTATGATGCAGAATGTATGATGGAGAGGATGATATTGCGATGAAAATTACAGAAGATTGGATTGTGGCGCAGGCACCCAATGCCACTGCCGTACAAAATGGAAGGAAGCTTTCTCAAAAGGGCAGCTTTTCTCAATTGGGAAGAACGGAAGATGCATTATTATTTTGGGCGGAGTGTGCAGGAAGCGGTAAAAATCCATACCATACCTCTATTGATTTTACGAATGAAGATACACCTACCTGTAGATGCTCTTGTCCAAGCAGGCAATTTCCCTGTAAGCATGCAGTTGGATTGATGTTTGAAATATTGGCACAAAAGCCCTTTGCTGTTGCACAAGTGCCGGATGACTTGGCAGAAAAAAGAGCAAAACAGGCAGCCAAGGTTGCCAAAAAAGAGAAGGAAGCCCAAACCCCCGAAAAGCCCAAACGTACCAACAATGCTGCAAAGGTCAAAAAAATCAAAAAGCAGCTGGAGGGACTGGAAAAGGCAGAACAAATGGTATCCGACTTACTGTTTCATGGTTTGGGTACATTGACCGGTTCCTCTGCCAAAAGCTATGAAAAGCTGGCAAAGGATTTGGGGAGCTACTATCTGGTAGGGGCGCAAACTGCCTTTATACGATTGGCAAATGAAGTAGAAAAGATACAAAAAAATACGGAAAAAACAGATTATCAGGAAGCCATACGTATTTTGATCCGGTTGAATGCCATGCTGCAAAAATCAAAAGCTTTTTTGCAGGAGAAATTGGATAAAAAAGAATATGATATGGAGGACAATCTCCTGTACGAAGCATTGGGCGGGATATGGAAGCTGGATGAATTGGAAAAAATCGGTTCCTTTCAAGAAGATGCCCAGTTGGTACAGCTATCCTTTGATGTTTTGTTTGATGATGCCAAAAAGGAATATATCGATAGAGGGTATTGGATGAATTTGGACAATGGTAATATTTATCAAACATGCAATTACCGTCCGATCAAGGCTTTGAAATATATCAAGGCAGAGGATACTTGCTTTGAGGTGGTACATGTGCCAAAATTATTTTATTATCCGGGCAGCGGCAACCAGCGTGTGCGTTGGGATGGCTGTACCATGGAGCCAATGGACAGCCGGACGTTGGAGAAGGTAATACAGTTTGCACAAACAGATTGGGCACAGGTGATCAAACAGGTCAAAAATGAAATCAAAAATACATTATCAGAGAAATATTTGGCAGTTGCCATTGGGTTTCATAAAATCGGCAAAGTTCAGGATGAGCTTGTGCTAGAGAATCAAAAGGGAGAACGAATCATACTGAGAGATCGTGTGGCAGATGGTGAGGATCATGCTTCTGTAAGAAATTTGGAATGGTTGCCCGATATGGAGCAAAAAGAAAATCAGGTGTTATTTGGTTTCATGTTTTATGATTCCAAGGATGCACGCCTTTGCATGCAGCCATATAGCATCATTACAAAAGAACAAATTTTCCGCTTGCAGTATTAAAAGGGGGTAATCATATATGAATCCATTATCAGAATTAAAGGAACGTCTGGTATATATTTCTGTAGCAGGGATACAGCTGATTGCAGAAGATTTTAGACTCAAAAAAGCAATCGAAGCAATGGAGCCACTGTCCAAGAAAAATCCTGTTTTTCAAAAAATTTATACAGATGCACAAGCATTGCTGCATGCAGATCGGCAACAGCAAAGCGTATTGCTTTTGAACTTGCTTGGTATCATGGATGCTGTTTTGTATACGCAGGCAGGTACGGGTATAGAAGGCGATTTTATAGAGCTTCCGCAAAGGGAAACGGCAGGAAAAATCATACAAATGCGCTACAGTGAAATTTATCCCTTGCTGCATGCATTGACCAATACCGGTTCTGGTCGTCTGGAAGTCATGCATCATACCATAGCAGAGCATCCAGAATATTTCACAGACTATCGTGTGCGGCGTGCATTGATTGGAGATTTGGGAGATTCGTATGGGGAAATGGCAGAAGTGGTATTTGCTGTTTTGAAAGCATTGGCTACAGGAGAAGCCATCAAGCAGTATGTATCTTCTGAAGGATATCAGTATCTCTATCACAATCATTTGCAGGATTTTTATTTGCCGCAAATAGATTCCAAATGCCTAGTGGCACAATTAAAGCAAGACTTTGATCCAAATGGCAAGAGAGATATGGAAAAGAGAGTTGCATTGGTTGGTATCATTGCAAAAGAAAAAGAAAACGATTGGTATATTTCTCTGCTTGAACATTCTGCAAAGGGTGTGAGAGATGAAGCAATTACTGCACTTGGATATTCCAAAGAAAATATTCCGCTGTTATTGGAACTGGTGAAGAAATCGAGATCCAAAGAAACCATCTATAAGGCACTGAGTAAATGGGATATTCCGGAGGTGACGGATTTTTGGGCAGAAGAATTGCGTAAGGGCATCAAGGCTGCATCCTATTTGAATCAAATTACAGATGATACCATTTCTGATATCATTGCAGAAAAGCTGAAAGCACTTTTAGAAGAAGTTGTTGGCAAAACAGAAATGACATCAGAGCAGTACGATCAGCTGAGTGTATTATTGAAGGCAACTGTGAACAAAACATCCGATCAGATGTTGCAGCTGTATCAGTGGATATTGGACAATCACAAAAAATTGCCGGAAAATCGTGTGTGGCATACCTCCCGATATAGCATCCATATCATGCGATTGCTGCAAGAAAGAATTGCACAGACGGTGATTTCCGGTTATCCAAAGAAATTGGTTGATTTCCTGGATGGACTAAATAAAAACCAGCAGGAGCAGCTTCAGACAGCATGCTATGTGGCAGATATTTTGACAATGCCTGCAAATCTGTTTTATGAGAAATGGGCAAATAGGAAGCTGAAACGTAGTAATATAGAATGTAATATTGTATATCAAGATGGTGTGCAAGATGTTGTGATGTTTTTTTATGGTGCGTTTGGGTATTCATATTACGAAGATGCTACGTCTGTCCGCCGTAAAATTAAGGAGCCGCTTGACGTTCGGTGGTATGATTTTTTCATCAAAAATGATTGGGAGAAGGAACTTGGACAGCTGACACCTCTGCACCTTCCGGAAGTTTGCGCAAAGGTTGGACAATATTTTTATCAAAAGCTGACCGAAACGGAAAAGAAGAAAAAATATGATCACAATCTGGTATTAGGTCGCTTACATATGCTGCACAAATTAGGCTGGAAAGAATGGAAGGATATCATATGGATGCAGTGTAAAAAATATACCGGTCTGCAACAGTGGAATGTGATTGTTTTACTGGAAGCATATCGACAATGCGTAGATGCAGATACATTATCCGCAGAAGCAGAGCATATTTTGGCATATTATCAGAAACAATCCGGAAATACAGTCAATATCGCAGATACACTCAAAGAAAAATTTATGGAACATGGATTTTTGAAGTAAGATTTACAACAGAGGAGGGAATATGAAAATGCAAACCATACAAAGACTGCCTGCGGAGGAGTTATTCAAAAATGAAATCGCTGCATTGATTGCTGCGGAAAAAGACCCGATTCCAACCGGGTGGCAAATGTCACCAAGGTCTGTACTGACCTATATTTGCGGTGGTAAGGCAGGCAAAACAAAGATTACACCAAAATACATAGGCAATCAGAGATTGGTAGAGATTTGCATTGCAACATTGGTGACAGACCGTGCGTTGCTCCTAATTGGGGAGCCCGGTACTGCAAAATCATGGTTGAGTGAGCATTTGACAGCAGCCATCAATGGAGATTCCACAAAAGTAGTACAAGGAACGGCAGGTACAACAGAGGAACATATCCGTTATTCTTGGAATTATGCTATGCTGATTGCAAAAGGTCCCTGTCCGGAAGCGATGGTAAAAAGCCCTGTGTATCATGCCATGGAGCAAGGTGCGATTGCACGTGTGGAGGAAATTTCACGTTGTGCAAGCGAAGTACAGGATGCTTTGATATCCATATTGTCCGAAAAGCGTGTGGCAGTACCTGAGCTTGGGGTGGAGGTTCCTGCACAAAAAGGATTTTCTGTCATTGCTACTGCAAATACAAGGGACAAAGGGGTCAATGATATGTCGGCAGCATTGAAGCGTCGTTTTAATATTGTTGTTTTGCCTGCGCCCAATACATTGAAAAGTGAAATGGAAATCGTAGAAAGCCGTGTACAGCAGCTATCCGCCAATTTGGATTTGTTTGCGGAAACACCGGATACCGATGTCATTGAGCAGGTGGTTACGATTTTCAGAGAACTGCGCAATGGTGTGACATTGGATGGAAAACAAAAACTCAAAAGTACGAGTGGTGTACTATCCACAGCAGAGGCAATTTCTCTTTTGACCAATTCCATGGCTTTGGCAGGCAGCTTTGGCAGTGGAAGAATTGAGCCAAGAGATCTTGCGGCAGCATTGCAGGGAGCAGTCATAAAAGATGAAGACAAAGACAGTATCAGCTGGAAGGAATATTTGGAAAATGTTATGAAAAAACGAGGGGAACAATGGCGTCCACTGTATCACGCCTGCAAGGAGCTGAGATAATATGGCAACACCGATTTATTTTGGAGTGCGGCACCTTTCGCCGGCAGCAGCCCATCACGTGCGTTTGGAGCTGGAACGGGTACAGCCGGATGTTGTTTTGATTGAAGGCCCTTCGGACTTGAATCATCAAATGCAGTGGATTTACCACGAGCAGACCGTTTTGCCGATTGCCATTCTTGCATATACACAAGAAAGCCCCATTCGTACATTACTTTATCCTTTTGCCGTGTATTCTCCGGAATATCAGGCGATATTATGGGCAAAGGAACATCATGTGCCTTGTCGGTTTATGGATTTGCCATCGGATGTTTTTTTGGCAATTTGGGAAGAAACGGAAGAAAATGATGGGGAAACTGATGGGGAAAATGTAGAGGAAACCGGAACAACTACGGAGCAGGTGTATCAAAGGATGGAGGAGCTTTTGGGAGAATCTCATGATACATTTTGGGAACGGAATTTTGAGCAGTTGGACAAGGAATACATGCAGGCAGCTGCCGCATTTGGGCAGCAGCTCAGACAAACGGCGACAGATTCCCCCTATCGTACAGCTGAGAATCATATCAGAGAAGCCTATATGAAGCGTGTGATTGTACAGGCGCAAAAAGAAGGCTTTGAAACGGTATTTTGTGTTTGTGGCGCATATCATGTAGAGGGTTTGCAGAACAATGTGCCTTTGACAGATGCGGAGGAAAAACAACTGCCACGTGTGCAGGTGAATACAACGCTTATGCCATATTCTTATTATCGTTTGTCACAGCGCTCCGGCTATGGAGCAGGCAACCAAGCACCTGCATATTTTGAACTTTTGTGGGATGCCATGTGTGACGGCAAATTGGAGCAGGCAACCTATCGCTATCTTACAGAAATTGCCATACAACAAAGAAAACAGGGGCAGATGACATCATCAGCAGAAGTGATAGAAGCCTCCCGTCTGGCAATTGCGCTTTCCAAAATGCGCTTAGGGCGTTTTCCTGTATTGCAGGATTTGAGAGATGCTGCCATTACCTGCATGGGACATGGTAATTTTTCTGAAATTTCCGTATCCACGGCACAGGTGGAGGTGGGTACCAAGATTGGCGCTTTACCTGAAGGTGTGAGTCGTACATCTATACAAGATGACTTTTACAGGCAGATCAAAGAGCTGCGTTTGGAAAAATATAAATCTGTACAAGTACAGCAGTTGCATTTGGACATAAGAGAGAATATCAGAGTAAAGTCTGAAAAATCTGCTTTTTTGGACTTACACCGTTCTTTTTTTCTACATCGTTTGCGTGTATTACATGTCAATTTTGGTACACAGATGCAAAGCCGTCAAACCAATGCAAATTGGGGAGAGTATTGGAATGTATGCTGGGTACCGGAAACAGAAATTGAAATCATAGAAGCATCGTTACTGGGAGATACGGTAGCGTCTGCGGCATCCTTTGCGCTGAAAGAAAAGGCAGACCAAAGCAGTGATATCGCACAGGCAGCAGAGGTATTTCAGGATGCGTTTTTATGCGGTATTCCGCAAGCGGCGAAGTATGCACTTTCGATACTGCAAAAAATCTCAATTGATACTGCTGCGGTTGCGGAGGTTGCAAAAACAGCAGAGCATTTATCTTCCGTTATTCGGTATGGGGACTTGCGTCAATTTGCATCCAAACCCATTATACCGTTATTGGAACAGCTGTTTTTGCGTGCCTGTCTTACCATGGAGGAAGGTTGTAATTGTGATGAGGAAGCATCCAAGGCGGTGATGGAAAGTATAGAGCGTATCAATCAGGTACAGCTGCATCATGACTTTTTGGATGAAAACAGATGGATTGATGTATTGCAGTCCATTGCAGATCGGGATGATTTGAATACAAAATGCTCAGGCTTTGCCATGGCAACATTGATAGAAAGAGGATTGGTAGATGAAGCATTTTTATCTATGGAAGTTTCCAGAAGATTGTCAAGGGGGGTACCGGCAGATTTGGCAGCAGGTTGGTTTGAAGGCTTGGCAAAAAAGAATCGGTATTCCTTGATTGTACGGCTTTCTTTGTGGAAGGAACTGGATACTTACTTGCAGGAACTGGATGAAAATGATTTCAAACGGGCATTGGTATTTTTAAGAAGGGCGTTTGCGGACTTTACTGCGAATGAAAAAAGTGATATTGCTGAAAATTTGGGTGAAATTTGGGGTGTAGAGCCGGAGCAGGCAGCGGATGTACTGATGCGTCCCACAACCGAGCAGGAAGATGAATTTTTACAAGGATTGGATGATTTTGACTTTGATGATATTTAGGAAGTATTGAAAAAAATCTGTTGTTCTATGATTTTTCAAAGAAATGTTTTGGAATACACAGGAAAGGAGGGATTTTCTATATGCAAAAGGAGCAAATGTCCAGATGGCGTTTGATTTTGGGCAATGAAACACAAGAAAATTTTGATCAGATGGGTATGACGACACTTTCTAAGGAGCAGCTTTTGATGGATAGTGCGCTTGCAGAAATATACGGAAATGGTGAACAATGCGGTTTTGGCGGAGGTGGTGGCAATGGCAAGTCCGCACCCAAAATCAGTAAATGGCTGGGAGACATTCGCAGTCTGTTTGATCCGGATATGGTAGCCATTGTACAAAATGATGCCATTGAACGAAAGGGACTCAAGCAACTGCTTTTGGAGCCGGAGCTTTTGGAAAATTTGGAGCCGGATCTCAATATGGCATCGACACTGTTGATGCTCAAAGACCAAATCCCCAAAAAGTCAAAAGAATCTGCACGAAAATTTATACAGAGGATTGTAGATGAAATCAACAAAAAAATGGCAAGCAATCTGCAAAGAGCAGTCACAGCAGCTTTGAATAAGCGGGAACATTCTCCCTTACCATCTGCTTCTGCCATTGATTTTCGCTATACCATTGCACGCAATCTGAAAAATTACAACCAAGATCTCAAGACCATCATTCCGGAGAGAGTATACTTCTTTGACAGAGCAAGTAAAGTCAACAAATGGAATGTCATATTGGACATCGACCAAAGCGGATCAATGGGAGAGTCTATCATCTATTCGTCTATTATGGCATGTATTTTAGCATCTATGTCATCGGTCAAAACAAATGTAGTGGCATTTGATACAGAGATTATGGATTTGACAGAATTATGCCAAGACCCTGTAGACTTGCTTTTTGGCTTTCAAATGGGCGGTGGAACCAATATTGCAAAATCGTTGGCATATTGCAAAAATTATATTGAGTCACCATCCAAAACGATATTCTTCTTGATTTCCGACTTGGAAGAAGGAGGCAATCGTGCAGGGCTTTTGCAGCATCTGCGTGAAATGAAAGAAAGCGGCGTTACAGTCATTGTACTGCTTGCGGTTGCAGACGGAGGGCGCCCTTATTACGATGAAACCACAGCACAAAGGATTTCTGCCATGGAAATTCCATGCTTTGCATGTACGCCCGAAAAATTACCGGAGCTTTTGGAACGTGCATTAAAGAAATATGATTTGGTGGAGTTTTCCAAACAAATGAAAAAGAAAAAAACAAAAAATACAAAGCAGTAACGCCATACGATAGATGGGTATATACGATATACAGCCTCTTTGAACGAATATGAGGCTGTATTTTTTTACTTGTCGAGTATCATATGGAAATATCAGCCGTTCTGAGGATATTTGTATTTTGGATATGATGTTTTTGGAAAAAATACAAATGTACACTTGACTTATATCATACAATGTGTTACAGTTAATTCATCGCACACATGCTTTAATGCGGAGAAGGAAGCAAGTAGAATGGAATCCGTTTTTTCAGAGAGCATCCGGTTGGTGAAAGGATGTAAAACCCTCCATTTGAATACATTCTGGAGCAGCCTGCCTGAAGAACATTGTGTAGGGGAGGACGGGAGCGCCCGATATTGCGCAGGTGTATGTTTGTACACTGTAAGGGGGATACTGTGAAGTATGCCCGAATCAGAGGTGGTATCACGAATCAATTCGTCCTCTGTCCTATTTTTGGGACAGAGGATTTTTTTATTGCCTGCATCATAGGAGTGTGTAAAGTGCGGTATAGAACAAGTAGGAACATAAAAGGAGCGTTTGAGATGGAAAAGCAAAAAAAGCACAAAGGTTTTGGCAGCCGCTGGGGATTCATTCTGGCGTCTGTTGGTTCGGCGGTGGGTATGGCAAATGTATGGGGGTTTCCCAATAAAATGGGATCAAATGGTGGGGGAGCATTTTTACTCATTTATTTGCTGTTTATTTTTATATTCAGTTATGTAGGCTTGCCAGCAGAATTTGCAATTGGTCGGCGTGCACGTACAGGTACACTTGGATCTTATGAAAATGCATGGAAAACAAGAGGAAAAAATGCCGGAACAGCAGGTGGGCTTTTGGGATGGTTGCCTTTGGCTGGGTCTATGTGTATTGCCATTGGCTATGCAGTCATTGTAGCATATGTATTGCGTGCGCTTGTACAATCTTTGTCAGGTACATTGATGACGGTGAATGCGGGTACTTGGTTTGAATCTTTTTCTATGACACCGCATTCTGTGATTCCTTACCATATCATTGTGGTAGTGGGAACATTGCTTACGTTATTTTTGGGTGCAAAAAGCATCGAAAAGACCAATAAGATTATGATGCCGGTATTTTTTATCATATTCATCATTTTGGCTGTGCGGGTAGCAATGCTGCCGGGATCTTTAGAAGGATACCTGTTTATGTTCATTCCTCGTTGGGAAGCGTTGAAAGATCCGATGGTATGGATCTGGGCAATGGGGCAGGCGTTTTTCTCATTATCTATCACAGGCAGTGGTATGATTGTATATGGTTCTTATTTGGATGAAAACGAGGATGTTGTTTCTGTTTCTCGCCATACGGCAATTTTTGATACCATTGCGGCAGTGGTAGCGGCGCTGGTAATCATTCCTGCCTGCTTTTCCTATGATTTGGATGTGGGTGCAGGCCCCGGTCTATTGTTTGTAACACTGCCAACCATTTTGCAGGATATTCCGTTTGGGCAGATCTTTTCAATTATACTATATCTTGCTATGATTTTTGCAGGTGTCAGCTCCTTACAGAATATGTTTGAAGCGGTAGGGGAATCTCTCCTACATAAATTTCCAAAACTGAGCAGAAAGGCTGTATTGGTGATATTGTGTCTGATTTGCTTGGGCTTTGGTATCAATATGGAAGCGATTTTCCAGTGGGGACCTTGGATGGATTTGGTATCTATTTACATCATTCCCATTGGTGCAACATTGGGTGCAATTTCTTGGTTCTGGGTTATGAAGAAAGATGAAATTTTCAGAGAACTGAATAAGGGATGTGCAAAACCACACAATACAAAAATATGGTATGCAGTAGGAAGATATGTTTATGTACCATTTGCGATTGTTTTGTGTTGCGTGGCACTGTTTATGAAGGTGGCGTTTTGAGTTTGTTTTTGGAAAGATGCCGCTATATTATGGAAGCGACCTTAATCCATATGGAAAATGTTTGTATCAAAAACTGTTTAAGCGATCAAAAAGACTTGTTTTCTGCATAAAGCAGGTGACAAGCACAAAAGATAGACATGTATGAGATATGTTCAAACCACCCGTTTTACGGGTGGTTTTGCTTTTTCATCAGAAAAAGACGATGTGTCGATGGAGGATCAGAAAAAGAGATCTAAACAGCGGAAAAACAGATGATGATAGACTGGTATCAAAACCATAAAAGACAATACAAACAAGAAGTTTGAAGCAGAAGCTGTAAGGGCAAAAAAAGCCTTTACACTTCTGTTTTTTTCTGATCATAAATGTGAAACGGCTGCGGATTTGCATGAAACAATGCTTCGTTTCTCAAACCGGTATCTCCTTGTTTCTCGCAGGTGTTTTTTTCGTATAGATCGAAATGTTGTCATATTATGTACGTTCTTCATCTACAAAGGTATACGTAGATTTTCACTAGATTTATTGATGGAAGGTTTGTGTATACCATTCCAGTGTTTCGTAAATGATACTCATATGTGTATCAATGGCTGCTTTTAGTGCAACTTCATCCTTACTTTTTAGAGAATTCAAGATTTCTTTATGATGACTGAAAGATGTTTGGTGATGGGATAAAGGCATGTTTGTACTGCTATAGAGATAAAACATAGTCCCAACACTCCAATTAGAATCATAAAATTTCATGATTTGCGGATTGCCGCAAAGAGAAATATACAGTGTATGGAATCTTGTTTCCAGTTCTGCAGCAGCAGGATATCCTGCCTCTAAAGCGGTTTCAAATGCTTGTACGATAGATTCCATTTCTTTGATTACCAATGGATGATAGTCCACATTTTTTATGGAGAGCTTTACACAAAACAGCTCTATCATTTGGCGTGCTTCAATGATGTATCGAAGCTGTGTGGGAGATAATTGTGCAACGGTTGTACCTTTTCTTGGGGTTGCCTCTACAAGACCCAAAGCAATCAAGCGATTGATTGCTGCCAAAACGGGAGAACGACTGATACCAAGAGAATCTGAGATTTCCTGTGTATTCAATTTTGTACCTGGAGGATACTCTCCGTTCTGTATGCGTTTTTTGATTTCCTCGTAGGCAAAATCCTGTAAAGATTCTGAAGATTTCATATATAATCCCTCCTAAACTAACATATAAGACAACCAATACATTGTTTTTGTTCTTTCATCTTTTTACTATTTGCGATAATTTCATAAAATTGGATATGGAGATTCCAATTGGATGCGTTGCGATCATGCAAAATAAATACAAATTGAAAAATCAGATGGTATATTAGCAAAACATCCATCTGGTCTATTGGAATACCCTGTATGGCATTGTATCACATAGCTTTTGTATTTTCAAATTTCAATGAAACAACCACAGTTATTATACTATAGAAAAAAATATTGGTATACAAAAAAATGTGACATTGTTTTTCATACCGTCAATTCTTGTCGTAAAATATGCAATATTCATAAAACGGCTTTCTTTTTTCATCATTTTTTTTTAACAAAGAGGAAAAAAGCTTTTTTGGAATAATCAACAAAAATGTAAAAAAAGAAAAATTTGACAAAAAAAGAATTGACTTATAAAAAAATGAATGTTAAAGTTTTTTTATAAATTCAAAATACAAAAATTGAATACAAAATTAATATCAAAAATACAAAAGGAGGGCATTGTATGGATTTCAAGGGTAAGAATGTCATTGTAACAGGTGGTGCAAGTGGTATTGGAAAAGCAATTGTAACTGGGGTCGTAGAAGGTGGTGGTCATGCAATCATTGTGGACTTGAACATGGATGCAGCAGAAAAGGTGAGAAGCGAATTGGGTATGGAACATACTTCTGCTTATAAAGTGAATCTTGCAGATAGTGCAGAAATCCGAATGGTTTTTTCCCAGATTGTTCAGGATTTTACACAGATACATGTACTGATTAACAATGCAGGGATTGTGAGTACAATGCCGTTTGATGAAGTGACACAGGAAGAATGGGATAAAGTAATTTCCATTAATTTGACTGGTGTATATGCAGCAATGAGTGCGATATATCCTTCCATGAAAGCAAATGGTTATGGTAGAATTGTTAATGTAGCATCTGTAGCTGCAAAAAGAGGCGGTGGATTGTTAGGTACCAGTGCATATGCAGCTTCCAAAGCAGGTGTGATTGGGTTGACAAAAGCGATTGCCAGAGAAGGTGCGCCTTATGGGGTAGCCTGCAATGGTGTTTGCCCCAGTTTGACATTGACACCAATGACAGCAAGTATGGGCGAAGAAAAGAAAAATAAAATCCTTGCTACGATTCCGCTTGGCAGAGGCGCAGAGCCGAGAGAAATTGCAAATATGGTTTTATTTTATGCATCAGACTTGGCTAGCTTTGTGACAGGTGAAATCAGTGATGCAGATGGTGGCGTTACAATGGATGGCTGATGATTCGGAAACAAATAAGGAGGAAAACCCATGAAAAAAAGATTTTTTGTAATCACAATATCTGCAATTCTGCTCGCATTGGGATTAACAGGTTGTAACAATGGTCTGGGTATCAATGATGATGGTACGTATACATGGAAATTGGCATTGAACTCCACAGAAGGGGATAATGCATATGATACAGGTGCAGCCTTTGCACAAAAAGTAGAAGAATTGACAAATGGTCGTGTAGAGGTTGTTATTTATGGGGGTGGCAGTTTGGGTACTACCTCTGAAATCTTAGAAGGGATGAAATTTGGAGTTGCCAATGTTATGTGTGAATCAGTAGGTACACTTTCAACATTTACTCCCATGGCAAATATTGATGCGATGCCATATCTGTTCCGTGATTATGATCACTTCATGCAAACATGGGCAGGGGAAATTGGCACGGAAATCAGAGAGACAGTTGGAGAAGAAACAGGATTCAAACTGTTGGGTGGTACATATCGTGGACCGAGAATTGTAACTGCAACAAAGGATATGCAGAATATCGAAGATTTCAAAGGATTTAAGTTGCGTGCACCCGGTTTGGAAATGTATTTGGAAACATGGAAATGGATGCATGCAGCACCAACACCTCTTGCAATTACAGAAACATATACCGCTTTGCAGCAAAATACCGTTGAGGGTCAGGAAAATCCTATGACAGATTCAATGAACTATGCATTTGATGAAGTATGTAAATATTGGATTAAAACAAATCATGTATATAGCAGCAATGTGATTATCATGGATCGAGAATACTTCAATCGTTTACCGGAGGATATTCAAAATGCTGTCGCACAGGCAGCAGAATATGCTGGTCAAGTCATTAGTAAACAACAGCTTGAAAATGAGCAGGATGCGGAACAGGAACTGATTGATAAGGGTTGTACAGTACGGGAAGTAGATATAGAAGCATTTATTGCATATTTTGAAGATTTCGCAGATGAAAAATTCCCATATTTGTCTGATTGGGCTGAGCGTATACGTGCTGTTGGGATAGAAGAATAATTGGAGATTATCATGAAATCGAGGTGAATATGATGAAAGGATATAAAAAGGTACTAGATGGCATTGAAAAAGTAGAAAAACTGTTTTTGATGGGAACCGTTGCGGTTATGATTATTGTGATTGTATATCAGGTAATATTGCGATATGTTTTTGCAGCATCTAATGCATGGAGTGAAGAATTG
The DNA here is from genome assembly GCA_020024265.1 of Anaerotignum sp. Taxonomy (GTDB): domain Bacteria; phylum Bacillota; class Clostridia; order Lachnospirales; family Anaerotignaceae; genus Anaerotignum. Next base: position 23,258 of record JAHHTW010000005.1, read on the forward strand.
GCAAGATATTTGTTCATTTATGATGTTATGATTGCAGCAGCAATTGCAACCAGAAAAAACAGTCATTTACAAATTGATGCATTTATCAATATGTTAAAGCCAAAAACAAAGGCTGTGTATACGATTGTAGCCACTGCAGTTGGGATTGTATTTCTTGCGTTTTTGCTGGGATATTCCTTGGTTTTGTGTCAGGCAGCAGCAGATAATATTTCGGCAGGTTTGAAAATTCCCATGTCAATTCCTTATGCATGTATGCCAATAGGTGCAGCATTGATGATTTTAACTTCGATTGAAGTGATTCTGAAGCAATTTGAAAAAATAGGAAAAATCAACAGAGGGGAGGGGTAATCCATGAGTGCAGGTTTGATTGTTATTATTGCATTGCTGGTGTTATCTATTTTGGGAATTCCGATTTATCTATCGCTGGGTATTGGTACATTGGTTGCGCTGAACATGGCGGATATGCCATTTATTGTCTTACCACAAAAGCTTTTTGCAGGGATGAATTCAAGTTCCTTGCTCGCAATTCCGTTTTTTATGCTTGCCGGAAATATCATGTCTCGTAGCATTACTGGGAAATTGATTGATATTTCCAATGCATTGATTGGTTGGATCAAGGGTTCCTTAGCAGTAGTTACGGTAGTGTCCTCTGCACTTTTTGGCGCCATTTCCGGCTCTGGTGTGGCTACAGCCTCTGCAGTTGGCGGCACCACAATTCCGGCAATGAAAGAAGAAGGATATCCGAATCATTTTGCAGCAGCAATTTCTGGGATTAGCTCCATTTTGGGTCCGATCATTCCTCCTTCGATTACGCTGATTGTATATGCAAGCATCACAGATTTGTCTGTATCTAAGTTGTTTGTTGGCTCTGTCATTCCGGGTATTTTGATGGCAGGGGGTCTGATTCTTTATGCATTATTCTATGGGAAGAAAAACGATTTGCCAGCACACAAAAAAAAGACAGCGAAAGAAGCTGCTCTCATTTTTAAAGATGGTATTTGGGCATTGCTGATGCCGGTGATTATTTTAGGCGGTATCTTTGGTGGTATTTTCACACCAACAGAATCTGCTGCTGTTGCCGTAGTATATTCCTTGTTTATCAGCTTGTTTGTATATAAAGATATGACATGCAAAGATATTCCTTCTGTATTTGTAGAGGGAGCAATTTCTACAGCAACGATTTTAATGCTGGTTGGTATTTCTAAATCTTCGGGGTATGTTATTACAACCTCCGGTTTGCCACAGCAAGTATTGGAGGTATTTAGTTCTTTCACAGATAGCAAGATTGTCATTTTGTTATTGCTGAATCTCTTGTTCTTAATGATTGGTATGCTTATGGAAGCCAATGCAGCAATTATCATGATGACACCTATTTTGCTTCCGTTGCTCAGTGCTTTTGGGATTGATCCATTGCAGTTTGGTATTATGATGAGTTTCAACTTGTGCATTGGTTTGATTACACCACCAGTAGGTATTTGTTTGTTGATGACGAACCAAACCGCAGAAGCCAGCTTTGTTCAGACGTTAAAATCCGTTTTGCCGATGCTGATCATTGGTTTGATTGTGTTGATGATGGTTACGTATATTCCACAAGTAACCACATTTTTGCCACAATTGATGAAGTAAATGACAAAAATGCCACAGATAACAAAGCGGTTCTAGAGATTTTGTTGTTGTGCTGATTGGAATCAAATAGAAATTGCATAAATGCTGTATGCTTTGAATGGAGCATACAGCATTTTTTATGGAGGAAAAGAAAAAATGGAAGAAAAAATGAAAGTGACATTTTTAGTGAATACAGCGGTTTTATTGGAGTATCAGGGAACCAAGCTGCTGATTGACGGGATTTACGATCAAAATGGACATTGTTTTAGCAATCTTTCTCCAGCACAATGGGAGAAATTGAAGCATGGAGAAGGGGAATTTTCTTGTATTGATTATTTATTGTTCACCCATGAGCATGGGGATCATTTTTCACCGCAAAGGGTCATAGAGTATTTAACATTTCAAACCCCAAAGGCAATTTTTATGCCTATGTATGGATCGAAGTCATTGCAACAGCTGAGCAGAAGTATTGCAGAAAAAAAGATTCCTTGTGCATTATTACAGGAATCTATTTGCAGAAAAACGATATTCAAGCCGGAAAAGGATATTTGTATCCAAGCATTTCAAACAAGACATTTGGATAAAAAATATTGGAATGTACCACATTTCTGTTATCTGATGGGATTTGGGAAAAAAAATCTGCTCTTTACCAGTGATGTGGATTTTTCGTATGAGTCCTTTTCACAATGTGAAGGTGTTTCCATAGATGCAGTGTTTGTCAATCCGCTGATGAGCTGTAGCAAGGAGGGAAGAAAATTGCTGGATCATGGCGTTTTGCAAGCAAAGAAGGAGGTGGTATATCATATCCCTTTTGCACAGGATGATTCCATGCAGATACGTAAAATGGCAGAGCAGAAATGGCGTACAGAAAAAGAGAAAAAACGAAATGTTATCTATTTTTTGGAGGAAGGACAAACATGTTTTTTTTAGATGTCAAGAGATCGAATCAGGTTCAGCTGACCAATCAAGTTTTTTCTGAAGCCTCGATGTTTTGAAAAATGTATACGATAAAATTTTTGTCAGAAAACGGAGGGGATTATATGGAACATTTTTTTGCCGCAATACAAGCTGTGTTTCCCACGTCCTGTATGTTGTTCTGTGGATATGCATTAAAGCAAAAAAAGGTTTTTTCAAAAGAATTTTTGTACCAAGGAGATCGGTTGTGCTTTTCGTTTCTATTTCCAATTCTGGTATTTTGGAATATTTATCAAGATCATACAAGATATATTTCCTATGGACAGTATGGAAAGGTCATTCTGTTTGCATATGGTATGATTTTTGCAGGTTGTGGGATTGGTATGTGGCTCGTGCCCAAAATGGTTGAAGATCGAGGACGTATTCCGGTTGTGATTCAGTCGTTATATCGAGGAAATTTTATGCTTTATGGGCTACCGTTTTCTGAAGTGTTGGGAGGAAAAGACGCATGGATGCTGGCAACTGCACTGACTGCTGCAACGCTGCCGGTATTCAATGCTGTGGCAATTTTCCAGTTTGTTTATTACGAAGGAAAAGAAAAGATGGGATGGAAAGTAATATTTGAAAAAATTTTGAAAAATCCAATCATATGGGGGGTATGTTTGGGGCTGGTTTTTCAAAAGACAAATATGCAAATTCCAAAAATGATAGAAAATACATTGTCTGAATTGGCAAGAACAGCAACGCCGCTTGCATTTCTGATTTTAGGTGGAAGGTTTTATTTTCGCTTCATAGAGAAAAATCGAAAGATACTTGTTTGGATTCTGTTGTTTAAGCTTTGCATATTACCAATGCTTTGTATACCGTTTTGCTATTTTGTACTAGATATGAGTCAAATAGAGTTGATACCAGTACTGATCTTTGTTTCTGCGCCTACAGCGATCACAACATATCAGTTGGCAGAACAATATGCGGCAGATACAAAATTAGCAGGAGATATTACAGTATACTCTTTGTTGTTTTCCGTGATCACGATATTTCTTATGATATTCCTGCTAAAAGAGCTGGGATGGATATAAGGAGCATAGGAGAGATGTAAAGAGATTTTATATGGTAAATTTTATTAGAAGGTATCCAGAAGAAGAATCCAAGGATGGTAGATGTGATATACCATTCGTTATATATTTTGTATGCATATTTTTGATAACAGTGTTGTTTTCTGTTGAGACAGCTTGGATGGAGGATGCCAATTTTTTTGTATGATTTCAGAGAGAATCCGATCAAATCACTTTTTGGGATTGGTATGAAATATAGAATGAATGATACAGAAAAAAGATAGCAAAAGTAGGTGCAACATGATTGGAAATATGATATAGAATACAAAAATCAGATTATATATTATTGATAAAAAGAAAAAATACAATTTGTATAATATGACAAAAAAGAAAAAATCATATTTCTCATATTGACAATAAAAAACTCTAATGTTAAAATTTGAATACAAAATAAAAATAATGAATACAAATAAACGAAGGGAGATACAAATGATGAAATCCATAGAATATGCGTCTGGCAATATCAAACGAGTGGTTGCATTTCGTTTGCAACCGGGAATGGATGTACTCAATGGAATTGAAGAAATGTGTCACAGAGAAAATATCCAAAATGGTGTCATTCTCAGTGGAATTGGTAGTTTGAATGGCGCTGTATTTTGCAATCCTGTTCCTATGAAGGATAAAAAAGCAGGTTATGGTTATGGTGCGCCAACGGTGCTATATGGCCCCATTGAGTTGACCGCAGCAGCGGGTATGATTTGTCACGATGATGATGGAAATATTTTGCTTCATATACATATGAGTATGAGTGATCAGCATGGTACAGGACATGGCGGACATTTAATTGAAGGTACAAAGGTATTATTGACAGCAGATTTTGTCATTGCGCAATTGGATGGTTTGGTGATGGGCAGAAGATTTGACAAAGAGTTGGATGTTCCACTCTTTGCTCCAAGACAGAAGTAAGATGACACAAGGCAATTGCCTTTTCCTATTTTTGTGAGTTTGTTGAACAGTTCGTTTGGTTGGATCGTGCTTGCTTTGCAAGCACGATTGCCCAAACCAAAAGAAATGGTGAAAACAACGCATGTCAAATTATAGAATGGTTTTCAAAAAAAGGACAAATAAAAGGTTTTCTAAAGGAAAGGTGTGAACAAAATGGCTTCAAAAGAATATTCCAAGGATATGCTGAAAAATTTTTACAGCACAATGGTACGGATTAGAGCGTTTGAAACAAAAGCAGCGGAATGTTTTACAAAGGGTATGCTGGCGGGAAATATTCATCTGTGTATTGGTCAAGAGGCAGCAGCAGCAGGCGCAATGGCAGCGATGGAACAAGAGGATTATATGGCAACAACACATCGTGGTCATGGACATTGTGTGGCTAAGGGTGGAGATACCAAAAAAATGTTGGCAGAGCTGTTTGGTAAAAAAACGGGCTATTGCAAAGGAAAAGGTGGTTCCATGCATATTGCAGATGTTGATGGCCTGCACAGCTTGGGTGCAAATGGGATTGTAGGTGCAGGTATTCCCATTGCAACAGGGTCTGCATTGGCTTCTAAAATTTATGGTGATCGTCATGTTACGGTATGTATGTTTGGAGATAGTGCTTCCAATCAGGGCACCTTCCATGAAGCAATCAATATGGCAGCAGCATGGAAGCTTCCGGTTGTATTCTTTATCGAAAATAACAGCTATGGTGTTTCTACAAATATTCATAGTGTAATCAATACAGAAAATCTTTCTATTCGTGCAAAAGCATATGGTATTCCGGGTAAAACCGTAGATGGCACAGACCCCAGAATCGTATATGAAGCAGTGAAAGAAGCAGTGGATTATGCCAGAGCAGGCAATGGCCCCTCCATTGTAGAGTGTAAGGTATTTCGATATCAGGGGCATTATTGCGGAGATCCTGCGGTATATCGTCCAAAAGAATATCTGGAGGAAGGTATGGCAAATGACTGTATTGAAAAAATGAAAAAAGTTCTTCTGAAAAATGGCGTAAGTCAAGAGGAAATTACTGCAATGGATCAGGCAGCGCATGATGAATTGGAAGAAGCTTATGTATTTGCAAACGAATCTGAATATCCCGATCCTTCTGAAGCAACTACAGAAGTGTATTTTTCCGACAATGAAAGGAGCGTTGTAAGATGAGCAAGAAAATGAGTATCAGCAAAGCCATCGGTGAAGCATTGCATGAAGAAATGGTAAGAGATGAAAAAGTAATCATTATGGGCGAAGATATGGGGAAGATGGGCAATGTTTTCGGCATTACAGTTGGTTTCCAAGAGGAATTTGGTATGCACCGTGTATACGATACACCTATTTCGGAATCCGGTTTTTGTGGTATGGCAGTAGGGGCAGCCATGAGAGGCATTCGTCCTGTTGTAGAGCTGATGTATGATGATTTTATTACGGTAGCCGCTGATCCGATTTTGAATCAGGCAGCAAAAATGAGATATATGACAGGTGGACAAGCAACAGTTCCCATGGTGTTGCGATTGCCTATGGGTGCAGGCAGACGAAATGCAGGTCAACATTCCCAATGCTTGGAAAATATGTTTTGTCATACACCAGGTTTGAAAGTTGTGGCACCTTCTACGGCAGAAGATGCAAAAGGTCTTTTGAAATCAGCAATTCGTGATCAAGACCCAGTGATTTTTATGGAGCATAAATTATTGTATGCAAAAAAAGAACAGGTTCCGGAAGGAGAATATACCATTGCATTGGGCGTTGCGGATGTAAAGAAAGAAGGCTCAGATTTGACGGTGATCACATGGAGCCGTCAGGTATACTTTGCTCTGGAAGCAGCAGAAGAACTGGAAAAGGAAGGTATTCATATAGAAATTTTGGACTTGCGTACATTGGTTCCTCTGGATTGGGATTCCATTGTAAAATCTGTTTCCAAAACACATCATGTCATTGTGCTTTCTGAAGAAGTAAAACGTGGAAGCTATGCATCTGAAATTTCTGCCCAGATTGCAGAGGAATTGTTTGATGAATTAGACGCACCGGTAGAGCGTGTTTGCGGACTGAATATCGTTTCTCCCTTCAGTCCAACATTGGAAGATGAAAACTTCCCTCATCCCGCAGATATTGTCAAAGCAGTGAAAAAAGTTCTGAATAAATAAGGAGGGGAAATTATGGCTTTTGAAGTAAAAATGCCTCAGCTTGGTCTGACAATGGAAGAAGGTACGGTTAGCAAATGGCTAAAACACGAAGGGGATACTGTTAAGACAGGAGAAGTCCTTCTGGAGATTACAACAGATAAATTGACCAGTGAAGTAGAAAGTGAATATACCGGTATATTACTCAAGATTGTAGCACAGGAGGGCGAAGATATTCCTGTAAAAGGTATTTTGGCATATATTGGTGAATCCGGTGAACAGGTGGAAAGCAGCGAGGCATCCGCCGCAGTACAGGCAGTATCCGCAGGAGAAGCACCTGTACCTACACCGGTACCAGTACAACAGACAGGTGGTCGGATCAGAATTTCTCCACTGGCAAAGAAAACAGCCGCAAAATTGGGTGTGGATTATACAGCTCTTGTGGGATCTGGCCCCATGGGACGTATTATACAGAAGGATATCCTGACAGCATCAGAGAAAAAAGCAGAAATACATCCATCCGGTTTGCCAACACCACCGATGCCGCAGAAAAATACGATTCCATCAGCATTAGAATTGATGGAAGGTGATGAAGTGGTTACGCTTTCCGGTATGAGAAAAGTGGTTGCAGAAAGAATGACAAAATCCGCTCAGCAGATTCCTACTGTTACACAGAATATGAAGATTGATGTAACAAATTTAATGGCGTTGCGTAAAAAAATCAATCAGGATTTGGGTGTCAAATACTCGCTCAATGATTACATCTTAAAAGCAACTGCAAAGGCGTTGAAAAACAACAAGCATATGTTGGTAAGTTTGGATGGTGACAAAATCATCAAACGGGCACATGTGAACATTGGTATGGCAGTTGCGTTGGATGATGGCTTGATTGTGCCTGTGATCAAAGATGCAGATCGTATGAGTTTGGGTGAGATTTCTGAAAAAGCAAAAGATCTCGCAGAACGTGCAAGAAGCAATAAGCTGAATATGGATGAATACAAGGGCTCTACATTCTCCATTTCTAATTTGGGAATGTTCGGTATTGAAACCTTTGATCCCATTATCAATCAGCCGGATGCTGGTATTTTGGGTGTCTGTGCAGTCAATGATGAGTTGGTCATGGATGCAGAAGGCAACATTACCAAAAGACAGGTAATGCGTATTTCTTATACATTGGATCATAGATTGGTAGATGGCGCAACAGCGGCAAAATTCCAATTGGCAATCAAGGAACTTTTGGAAAATCCGATGCAGATTCTGCTGTAAATTATGGCAGAATTATGATGAATTGCTATAAGGTAATATCACGTGATAGGTAGTATTTTTGCAAAGTTTTGCCATGTTATATATTCGTTTTTTGGAATATATCAGAGCGTGTTTCAAAATGGAATACAAATGTATGATCCATGGTGCCAAAGAATCCATGGTGCAATATTGCATGAGCATAAGATTGCTATATCGCTCAAATGCAGCAATCTCGTTGTGCCACAGATCTTGTGGAAAACCAAAAAGGAGACAAAACCACAATATGACAAACGAAAAATAACCGAAACAGACAGGAGGAATCGCATATGGCAGTAGAGGTAAAGATGCCTCAGCTTGGTTTGACTATGGAGGAAGGTACTGTTTCCAAATGGTTCAAGCAAGAAGGGGATGCTGTAAAAGTGGGAGATGTTTTGTTAGAAATTACAACAGATAAGCTGACCAGTGAAGTTACAGCAGAAGCAGAAGGCGTATTGATTCAGATTGTAGCACAGGAAGGGGAGGATATCCCTGTAAAAGGTGTATTGGCATATATTGGAGATTCTGATGAAAAGATTGACAAAAAGGCAGACAGTCCAATACAATCACCAACACCGCCGCCCCAAAAACCAATGGGTGAAACAACAGTAGCAGTCATTGGCGGTGGACCGGGTGGATATGTTGCTGCCATCAGAGCCGCACAGCTGGGTGCGAAAGTGACGTTGATAGAAAAAAACAAGCTGGGTGGTACTTGTCTAAATGTAGGCTGTATCCCCACCAAAGCAATTTTACATGCAGCAGAATCTTTGACACAAGTACAAGAAATGGAAGAATATGGGATTCATGTGGAAGGGACGCATGTTGACTGGAATAAGGTACAAAAGAAAAAAACAGCGATTACCGAACAATTGGTAAGTGGTGTAACGGGATTGATGAAAGCAAATAAAATTCAGGTGATGGAAGGGACTGCATCCTTTGTGTCAAAGGATACTTTGGAAATTGTAAAAAATGATGGTACAAAAGAAAATGCAACATTTGATAAAATAATCATTGCTACTGGATCTGTGCCTGCAATTCCTCCGATTCCGGGTGTAAAAGAAAATGAAAATTGCGTAGATTCAACAGGTGCATTGTCTTTTGACACAGTGCCCCAGAGTATGATTGTCATTGGTGGTGGTGTCATTGGAATGGAACTGGCAACAGCATATGCAAAGTTTGGTACAAAAGTGACACTGCTAGAAGCGATGCCAAAGTTATTACCCTTGATGGATGGAGAATTGACAGTACAGTTGCGTAAAATGATGGAAGCCAAGGGAATCCAAATCTTGACGGAAGCCAAGGTGCAATCTGTAGAACCTGCTGCCGTAGGTGCGAAAGTAAATGTTGCATTTGACGGAAGGGCGGTTGCTTTTGAAGCGGAAAAAGTGTTGGTAGCTGTAGGCAGAAGAACAGATACACAAGCACTCAATTTGGATGCGGTTGGGATTGAAAATGACAGAGGCAGAATCAGCGTCAATGATAAAATGGAAACCAGTGTGGAAAATGTATATGCAATTGGTGATTGCTTAGGCAAAGTAATGCTCGCACATGTTGCTTCTGTGCAGGGAGAAGTAGCAGCAGAAAATGCACTTGGTCACAATGCAGTATATCATGGAGAAACCAATCCTTCTTGTGTATACACGGACCCTGAATTTGCAGGTGTTGGTTTCACAGAAGAAAAAGCAAAAGAAAGTGGCATTGCCTATGAGGTAGGAAAATTCCCTTTGATTGCAAATGGCAAATCTTTGATTATGAATGGTGGAATAGGCAGCATAAAGTTTATCATTGGCAAAGAATATAAGGAAGTATTGGGTGTACACATTCTTGGTCCAAGAGCGACAGATTTGATTGGAGAGTGTGCATTGGCAATTGGTATGGAAGCAACTGTAGAAGATATTATTGCAACCATTCATGCACATCCTACAGTAACAGAGGCTATCAGAGAAGCAGCTCTGGCAACAGAAAAAAAGGCAATCCATATACCGAATAAATAAAGTTGTGGTTTGGTAAAAAAATGTGAGGATTTGAAAAATCCTCTGTAAACAAGATTCTTCTATAATCGTGAATGGATATCCAAAGGTGAAATATCTTCAGAATAGGTATTTCACCTTTGTTTTATCTATCCCAGCTGCACATAAGCATGTCAACAGCAGACAGCACATATCTGCTTACCCAATCAATAACCGGCAGCATTACAAAAAAGCAGCCCTGTATCTATGCTATTTGCTTTGTCATAGATCGGATCTTGGCTGCGGATATTTTTTGTTTGTCACGAAATGATAGGTCGCAAATCGGTTTACGGAATGATGGAATAAAAATAAAAGTGGTATGCCAATCTGAAAGTGCAGCAAGAACGCAGGAAGCCATGGTTTGATTGCTTAAGTATGGTGTTTGTGATAAAATGAGCATAATGATATGTGGGGGTGCATGGTTTGCCAAGAAGAATGAAAAGATTCATACAACAATGTGGGAATGTCAGAGAAACGAATACATCACATATTTGAAAAGCTGCCTCCTGATCTGATATGAAAACGAAAAATAGGATGACGCTGGACGGACAGAACAGAGAATATGAGGCGTAATATGAGCAGAAGAAAAGATGATTGGAAAAAATATTTGCATGAACAAAATAAAAAATTTGCTATTTTTTTCATCAGTATCGTAGGGATCTGTATGATTGTATGTGTTTTGGTATTTTATGCAATCAATAAGGTAGAGGAAGAGGAACAATTTTATGTATTAAATAAATATTTAACAGACAAAGATTACCTTGTTTATGGAGCAAATATCAATGCGCCTCCCTTACGTTTTTTGGACTCTGATGGCGTTTACAAAGGGGTAGTGGTTGATTATATGTCCTTGTTGGCTTTGGAACTGGGCGTAGAAATCCGTGTTGAGCCATATGAATGGGAAATTGCTTTGGAACATTTAAAAAATGGTGAAACCGATTTGTGTGATATGTTCATCAATGAAGAAAGAAGTAAGGATTATGTGTTTACAGACCCGATCTATACATTGCGAACAGGCTTGGCAGTACAAGCCGATTCAAAATTTACATTTGATGATATCAGCCATATGTGTATTGCAACTGAGGAGGGAGATTATGCCAATTATTATATGCAGAAAAATTTTCCGATGGCAGACTTGCTGTATGTTTCGGATGTAGAAGAAGGAATGTATTTATTGGCGGAGGGAAAAGTAGATGCTGTGATTGGGGATGAACCCATTCTTTCATATTATATTACTGAATTTGGACAAGAATCTGAGTTTCGGATGATCAATACTGCACTTTATGAGGAGCCTGTTGTGCTGGCGATGCCAAAAGGACACGAAAGTATCATACCGATTTTGAATCGTGCAATCCGCAATGTAAACAATCAGGGACAATTAGAAAAAATTCAACAAAAATGGTTTGGTATTTCCACGCCCTTGCTTCAACCCAAAACAGAATCAAAGTACATTCGTTTTTTTCTCTTTGGAATTATTGTTTTGTTGACGATTGTCAGTATTATTTTATGGAATAATAAATCGCTGAAAACGGTTGTGCGTATACGAACAAGAGAATTAGAGAGCAGCAGAAATGAATTGCAGACGATTTTTGACAGCATACCAGAATATATTCTAATTATGGATAGTCAACGCAATATCATAAATGCCAATAAAGGGCTATTGGCATTTTCGGGAATGAATATTGAAGACTGTATTGGAAAGCCGATCAAAGTTTTATTACAACGCTTTCCGGTGGATGAACTGTTGGCGTTGGTAGAGCAAGTGCTGCAAAATGGTGGAGAGAAAAAGACATTTAAGTGTAGCAAGGATATATTTGAACTACAAACGCATTATATGGAAAAGGCAGATCAGGAAATCCTATTGACCATTCGTAATATTACATTGGATGAAGTGAATAAAAAACAGTTGTTGCAATCCTCGAAAATGCTGGCAATCGGGCAGCTTGCCGCCGGTATGGCACACCAGATCAGAAATCCACTTTCGATTATTCGTATGCATACATATATTTTGAAAGAAAATATGGTATTGGACGATGCGGAGAAACGCTCTCTGCAATTTATTGACGAGAGTTCGCAAAAAGCAAGTGGTATTATAGATAATGTGATGAACTTTTGGCATCTTTCCGGAAATCAGATGGAAAAAATCAATCTGTACCATTGCTTGGAAAGTATGTTGGAATTACATGAAAATGCCATGAAAAAGAAAAATATTCAATATACCATTCATTGTGAAAGAAAGTTGGATTTTATTAGCAACCAGGAATCTCTCAAACATATTTTGGTCAATCTCATTTCCAATGCAGTAGATGCAATGTCTTTGAATGGAAGGCTTCTGTTGGGTGGGTGCAAAACAGAAGAAGGAATTGAAATCATCTGTGAAGATGATGGAATCGGAATCGAAGAAGAATATTTGGAAAATTTATTCCATCCGTTCTTTACGACAAAAGATCCCGGAAAAGGTACCGGATTGGGATTGTTTGTAGTATATTCGGAAGTAGAAAAACTATCCGGTGAAATTAAAGTGGATAGTCGGGTTGGAGAGGGTACACGCTTTACCATTCGTTTGCCTGATATAGAGGAGGCATAAAATATGAGCAGCAAGGAGAATTTTAAAATTTTAGTGGTAGATGATGAACCAGAAGCAAGAGAGAGCATGGAGATGCTGCTCTCTTGTGCGAAATATTCCGTGACGGTGGCTGCTTCTGCACAAGAAGCATTGAATACATTGGAGAAAGAATATTACCCATTGGTCATTACCGATATTATGATGCCGGGCATAGACGGGATTTCTTTTCTGCAAAAAATAAAAACGATCTATAAAGAGGAAATCGAGGTCATTATGCTGACAGCATACGGGAGTATTGAAACTGCGGTACAGACAATTAAAATGGGAGCATTTGGATATTTTATCAAGGGAAATAATCCAGAGGAATTATTACTGGAAATCAAAAAAGCCAAAACCATGTTGGATTTGAAGCAGACAAAGCAGCAACAAATGCTTGGCAACGCAGGGCGGTTTTTGCTGAACAGTAAAAATGCCAAAATGCAAGAAGTCTGGGATATGGTGGATGAAGTGGCAAAGAGCAATGCCAATGTATTGATTATGGGAGAAACAGGTGTTGGTAAAGAAATTGTAGCACAGCGTATTCATCAACAAAGCCATAGAGCAGATAAATTATTTATTCCGATTAATTGCCAAAACTACCCTGATAAATTGATTGAATCTGAATTGTTTGGACATGAAAAAGGCGCTTTTACAGGTGCGGTTACCAAAAGGATTGGAAAAATAGAATCAGGAAATGGGGGTACTATTTTTTTGGATGAAATTGGTGAAATGGAGCTTTCCACACAGGTCACGCTTTTGCGTGTTTTGGAAACAAAGCAGATTGAACGCATTGGCTCCAATCGTCTGATTGATGTGGATTTTCGTTTGGTAAGTGCAACAAATCGGGATTTATATCAGGCGGTAAAGGAAGGACGTTTTCGTGAGGATTTTCTGTATCGTGTGAATACAATTGAAATCCGCATACCGCCACTTCGGGAAAGAAGGGAAGATATTCCTGATCTGATTACATTTTTTTTGGAAAAATTTCAAAAGGAAACCGGGAAAAGAATTGAAAAAATTTCTCCGGAAACAGAACGGTTTTTATTGGAATATGAATATGAAGGAAATATAAGAGAGATGAAAAATATCATAGAACGATTGGTGATTTTATCTCGAGATGGTGTTTTACGCTTAGATCACGGGTTTGCCAAAGTCAAGTCTATTGTGGATACCGATTATATGGATACCGCACTTTCTTATAAAGAAGCAAAACAGGCATTTGAAATACATTATATCCAAGAGATGTTATTGGCGTATGAAAATAATATTTCACGTACAGCAGAAAAAATGGGTATCAGCAGAAGACAGCTGTTCAACAAAATTACGGAATACCAAATCAATACAAAAAAATAAGTGCTGTTTTTTGCCGGGAAATAAATTTCTATGTGGAAATTTATTTCCTATTTTTTTGCGTCATAATCAGAAACAGAGCGCAGAAATGGTGGGTTTTTGTACAATATCCGTTTGGCACGCTTTTTGCTTATATAATATATTGTCCAGATAAATGAGTTTTATATAAGCGAAAGGTGGGTAATTTTTATGGAAACAAACAAGAAGTTGGAATTTTATGGGGGGACATGGGTATCGTTTTTACCGTTTATTGTTTTTCTCGGTTTGATTGTCTTAACGACATTCATTTGGGGTTCTATTTCGGATGGTGCGCTATGGGTGCCGGCATTTTCGGCAATTCTGTTGCCATTCTTTTTGGCAAAAGACAAGAAACATTATGCCGAAGTTGTCATTGAAGGAATGGCGAGTAAAGAAGCCATTGTACCAGTAGTATGTTGGATTTTTGCAGGCGTTTTTTCGAGAATTTTAAGAATGTCTGGTTTGGCAGATGGTGTTGCAGGGATTGCAGCAGGTTTTGGCGTTGGTAGTACCACATTTGCCATCATTACTTTCATTGCTTCTGCTGTTTTGGCTACTGCTTCAGGTACTGGTTTTGGTACGATTGCGGCAGGTATGGGTGTGTTATATCCTGCGGGCATTGCATTGGGTGGCAATCCTGCGTTATTGGCTGGTGCGATTATTTCCGGTGCAGCATTTGGTGATAATCTGGCGCCTGTTTCAGATACCACCATTTGTTCAGCTACCTCTCAGGGCGTAGATGTCCCTGGTGTTGTACGTTCCAGATTGAAGTATGCATTGCTTGCAGGTGGATTGACCATTATTTGTATCCTGATTTATGGCATGATGACAGACGGAACCGGTGTAGTTACAGAAACATATACATACAATCCTTTGACATTACTGATGTTTATTCCTGTTATCATTACCATTGTGATTGCGATTAAAACAGGTGACATTATCATTGCCACAACCATCGGTACAGTAACCGGTATCATCGTAGCCTGCGGTGCCGGCTTGTTTGATTTGATTCAAATTGATGTTCCAAATCCGGAAATACCTGCAATTATTTCCGTGCATGGCGAGGGCTTGGATCGAACCGTTGATGGTGTTATCTATACAGGTATTTCAAGTATGTTACAGGTATGTATTTTGGCACTGCTGCTCTTTGGATCAATTAATATCATGCGCAGAGGACAAGGCGATGTGCTGCTCTTGAAGTCATTGGGCAAGGTTGCCAAGACCCCCTTTAGTGCAGAATTGACGATTTCTCTGATGGTAATTGTGTTATCTGCATTGATGGGTCTGAATGCACCTGCAATTCTTGCAGTTGGCGCTTCTTTTGCGAAGCCTCTTTCTAGACAACATGGAATCAGCCCTTATAGAGCAGCAAACTTGATGGATGCACAGTCGAACACATTGGTATATTGCTTGCCTTGGACGCCTGCCATGATTTATACATTGGGCTTTGCGGCAGATAGTGCAGCGCCATTGTCCGCATTACAGATTATGCCTTGTGTATTTTATTCTTATATCATGATTGTGGTAATGTTTGGCAGTATGATTCTAGGGATCGGTCGTCATGATTATATGGATAAATTAAGCCCTGAGATATGTGCAGAATATGAACAAGCGTCGAAGTAAGGATTGAGATATTATATAGACAACTTGCTTTTATCTGGGATACATGTAAAGAGCATAGCGAAACTGCTTCCAAAAGAGCATCGCTATGACAATATCATACAAGGAGTGAAAAAAATGTTACAAGCAAAAAAAGGAGATTGGGTACAAATTGAAAACGTGGTTCTTACAGCCGGTCACAGAGCGCCACAGGTTCCGGAAGATACACAGAAATGTGATTTGAAAATGTGGGTAAAGGGTGAAGTGCTGCAAGATGCCAAAGAAGGCGAATTGGTACAGGTAAAGACAACAACAGGAAGAACGGTAGAGGGCTATTTGGTAGATATCAATCCCAGATATATCCATGATTATGGTGAATTTCAGCCGGAATTACTGAAAATTGAACGTCAGTTGAAAGAGATCTTATTTGGGGGTGAACAATAATGGCAAAAGATATGTCCTATGAAGCATTAAACGAAAGAAAAAATCAAATTATGAAGGATGCGTTGCAGATTAATTATGAAGCATTTGAACTGGAAGGTATTGGATTTGATTATGAAAGAATGATGCATGAAGTTGGTTATTCTATGGAAGAAATGCGAAAAATTCAGCTGGAAAATGGTGTAGGCGACACTCCATTGCTGGAATTACGCAATTTGACAGCATTGGCAAGAAAATATGCGCCAAAGGGAAAGGGTGCAAGGATCTTTGTCAAAGATGAGGCTTGCAATGCTTCCGGCAGCTTTAAGGCAAGACGTGCTGCAATTTCTGTACATCAGGCAAAAAAATTAGGCTATAAAGGTGTCATTGCTGCAACAAGCGGAAACTATGGTGCAGCTGTTGCTGCCCAAGCGGCAATGCATGGACTGAAATGTATCGTTGTACAGGAATGTTACGACGATCAGAAAATCGGTCAGCCTGAAATTTTAGAAAAGCAAAGAATTTGTGAAGCATACGGTGCAGAGGTTGTTCAACTGACGGTTGGTCCGGAATTGTTTACAACATTTTTGGGATTATTAGAAGAAACCGGTTATTTTAATGCTTCTTTATACACACCGTTTGGTATTGCAGGGGTAGAAACACTGGGCTATGAATTGGCGTTGCAGTGCAGAACACGCTGTGGAAAAGATCCCGACGCTGTTGTATGCACCAATGCAGGTGGTGGCAATTTGACAGGAACTGCCAGAGGCTTGTTGAAGGCAGGTGCGGTAAACACACAAATCATTGGCGCCAGCATTGATCTGAGTGGATTGCATATGGCATCCAACCATGATTTTAACAAAAAATCCTGTACGACAGGACATACAGGCTTTGCCATCCCTTTTGTAACATGGCCGGATCGATCGGATTGCCCTAGAAATGCGGCAAGAACATTGCGTTATATGGATCGTTATGTCACGGTAAAGCAAGGTGAAGTATTTTATATCACGCAGGCGCTCGCAGTTTTGGAAGGATATGAAAGGGGCCCTGCGGGAAATACCTCTTTAACCGCCGCTTTTGCCTTGGCACAGCAGATGGAACAGGATCAGATTATCATTGTACAAGAAACAGAATATACTGGTGCCGGAAAACATACCATGCCTCAGCTGACATTTGCAAAGCAAAATGGTGTAGAGGTCATGTTTGGTGATCCTGATACAGAAATTTCGGGAAAAACATTGGTATTCCCAGAAGAACCTGCTATGATAAGAGCAAGAGAATATGATTTGGAAAAAGCAAAAAAATCTTATATTTATAACTGTGTAAAGAATTATCATATGGAACATGCAACCGAAGAAGATATCCAGTATATTATGGATGAAATCAGAGAAAGCAAAGCGTTTGTTGTATCAGAGTTGAAAAAGCATGATATTGATATTTGAAGCAGGCATATGCTTTCATAATACTTCACGTTTGGCAAGAAGCAATATAGTGATTTCTATTCGATGAGAAACAAAAAAATTCCGGAATGGCAGACATGCTGATTCCGGAATTTTTTATTTATTGGCACCGAATAGGCAGGATAAATTCCCCAGTTCAACTCTGATACAGTTGCTGTATATGTAGTAAAGGCTGTCATACAGCCAAAAGGGGAGTTTGATACATTGCTAGAATATGAAACAGTGTTTTCATTTTAGGAATCGGTGTAAGGTGTCGTTTTTTGTGAGAAATACATACCATCTTCTATTTTGTGGAATTTTTTTAAGAATTTGAAAAAAATATATTGACAAAATGCTCTTACAGTTGTAAGTTATAATCAAACTACAAAAGTAAGAGAAAGCGGAAGGAGGAAAAATATGGAGGAAAAAATGAAAATCAGTGAAGCGGAATTGGAGGTATTACAAATACTTTGGGATTCGACAGAACCTTTGAATATACAAGAGGTTTGCAATCTCCTAAAAAACAAAAAATGGAAATACAATACGGTTGGTACATTGCTTTTGCGTATGGCAGAAAAGGGAGCAGTGGCATCAGAGAAGAAGAACCGCATCATTTATTACCGCCCCATATGGGAGCAGAAAGCATATCAAAAAGAACAAACAGAAAACCTCATCAACAAACTGTACCATGGTTCTGCAAAAGAACTTACGGTATCCTTATTCCAACAAGGAGAAATGACAAGAGAGGACTTGGAAGATATTCGGAAAATGTTTGACCTATAATATTTGTGCGGATAGGAGGAAGGTAATGTGACAAAATGGTTTCAGATTTTTTTACTGCTTTCAGTCATTGGCAGTTCGCTGACAGGGATACTATTGGTATTGAAAAAATGGACGAGAACACATTTCCCGCCTCTTTGGGAATATGTGTTATGGATCGGTGTGCTGTTGGTGATGGTGGTACCGATTTCTGTGAAAATGCCCACAATACAACCAATGTTGCAAAAGCATACAGCGTTTACCACACCACTCACATCCATAGATATGACCACAACCCATGTAGCAATACCGTTTCATACCATAGAGCCGCATATGGAGGAACATATTTCGATTACAAAAGAAGTAGGTGCATCGCTTTTTTCTTGGTGGGATTTATTGGTTTTGGTTTGGATAACAGGGGCTTTGGGCAGTTTGG
Organism: Anaerotignum sp.; assembly: GCA_020024265.1. GTDB lineage: Bacteria > Bacillota > Clostridia > Lachnospirales > Anaerotignaceae > Anaerotignum. The sequence continues at coordinate 41,856 of JAHHTW010000005.1, forward strand.
GGTATCGTTTGATGGGATATAGACGGTGGATCAAACAGATACGCAAGACATGCGTGCGCATAGACTTAGATGCACAATTGCCCAAGCGTCTACGGGTGTATCAAACCAAAGAAGCAGTTTCTCCTATGGTGGCAGGTATTTTGCATCCGATGTTGATTTTGCCGGAAGAAGCGTTGTCGGAGAGCCGCTTGCAGTATGTATTGCGTCACGAATTGATACATTATCGCAGAGGGGATTTGCTTTGGCGGTGGTTGGCAGTTCTGGCAATGTCTATCCATTGGTTTCAGCCAATGGTGTATGTGGCAGTGGCACAAATGCAAGAAGCGTGTGAGATTTCCTGTGATTGGTGTGTTGTAAGGTTTATGGAGCAGGAAAAGCGAGATGATTATATGCGTGTGATTTTGGCACTTTTGGCAACGACCATGTCGAAAAAACAAATTTTCACAACACAAATGGCAAGCGGAAAAAAACAATTACAAAGGAGATTTACTATGATACGTAATCAAAAACCATATAAAAAGAAAAAAATTTTTTTGAGTGTTTGTGTGGGAACAATGCTTTTGGGTGGCGCTTGGCTGACAGGCTGTACATTGCAAGAAACATATGTACCAAAGGAATCGAAAACAGAAGTTGCTACGAGTATTGCAGGTCTGGCAGAAGAAGGTACATTGCTTTTTGTTGGTACTGATAACAGGGGTATGGCAGACACCATTTTTACCTATCATATATCAGAAGAAGATGGAAAGGCAGATATACTTTCTATTCCCAGAGATACCAAAACGGCAGAAGGACAAAAGATTTCTAGTTTGCTTGTGCAGGAAGATGGTGATGCAAAACTCATACAAGCTGTTTCGGAAATTACAACACAACCTGTGGCAGATTATATCCGTATGGACTTGACGGCAGTAGAAACGGTTATAGACCATTTGGGAGGTGTTACATTTACTGTTCCGCAAGATATGGATTATGATGACGATGTGCAGAACCTTTCCATTCATTTGCGAGCGGGAGAGCAGAGGCTGTCCGGAAAAGATGCTGTGGGATTGTTACAATATCGCAAGGGGTATCCACGGCGGGATTTGAGCCGTATTGAGGTGCAACAGGCTTTTTTGAAAGAACTATTCCAACAAAAATGCAATCCCGCATATCTGAAAGAAATTCCTGCACTATTGGAAGCAACAAAAGGGCATGTGGTCACCAATTTGACCATGTCGGATATGGTGGCATATGGGCAAAAGCTGTATGACTGCAAACAAAAAAGCATAGATACTGTGATGATGGATATATGGTAAGAACCATCTGTGCAGTTCACAAAACAGCATTTTATGCAAAAGACAGTATGATACAGACCATGAAATACGGATAAAAAAAAGACCAATATGGTCGAGATACAGATGTGTATGTGTGATTGTATTTTTCGACATACGGATGTGTAAAAAGTAAAATTTGTTTATAATAAGAAAAGGGATTTTTCAGAGTTTTGGTACGATGTTCGGTCTGAAACCTTGGAGATCAGACGGTGTGTCTTTGACGAAACCCATTTGCCTATGGGGGTACAATCGTGTAGTGTTGTAAATATACAAACATAAAACATAACTTATCAATTTCTTTTCTAATTTGTGGACGATGAGAAAAAATCTCATCGTCTTTTTGATACAATCAGGAAACAAAAAGATTTCCTTGACATATTTTTCATTTGCCATATAATTGACTTAGTCAACTAATTTAGGAGGAGGATATGAATACATTAGCATATGAGATATTGCTTTTGAAAGCAGATTTTCAAAAGTATTGCTTGAAAGAGTTGAAACCATGGGGAATTTCCAGAGGACTGTTATTTTTTGTTATTTATATTGGCAATCACTCAGGGTGTTTATTAAAAGAGATTGCACAAGTTTTGCAAGTAGATGCAGGATACACCACCCGTGCCATCATGCAATTATCAGAATTGGGGCTTGTTGTCAGAAAACCGAATGAACAGGATAAAAGACAAAAAAGCCTATATCTAACCGAAAAAGGCACACTGGCATTTGAGAGAATTTTCCGTTTATTTCAAGAATGGGATGAGCGTGTTACAAAAGGCTGGACAGAACAGGAGCGGGAAGATTGTAAAGAAAAACTACAATCCATGCGCATGCAGACAAAGGAGTGATAAGATGTATGAAACCATTTTAGAGCCAATCACATTGGGGCATTTGCAGTTGAAAAACAAAGTGGTATTTGCACCCACAACCATGGGCTTAAAAAAAGAAGCATATTTCAAAAAAATGGAAGATATTGCAAAAGGCGGTGTTTCTCTTATCATCATTGGTGATGTGGACGCCATGCCCTCACTGAAACCTTCTTTATACACAAAAAAAGGCATGGCAGATTACAAAGAACTGGTGGAGCGTATCCATGCACATGGTGCAAAGGTTTCTGCACAATTACATATGTCGGATACAAATTTGAAAGCGATGATAAAATATATCCCTGCGGTATTGACCAAAAAAATCACAGAGGAAGAACTGCGTGTCATTGTAAACAAAGAAGCCAAACGTTATATCAATCAAATGCCCATCAAAAAAGTACAGAAAATCATTGCAGGCTTTGGAGATGCCGCTTTGTTGATCGAGGCGGCAGGCTTTGATATGATACAAATACATGGGGATCGTATGTGTGGCAGTTTCAGCTCTGCATTATTGAATGAAAGAGAAGATGTCTTTGGTGGTACATTGGAACATCGTATGAAATTTGCATTGGATTGTATTGCAGAAGTCAAAAAAGCAGTCCCCAATATGGCAATAGAATACAAATTGGCTGTGCGTCAGACAAATCCATGTTATGGAAAGGCAGGATTTACAGAGCAGGAATTGAAAGATGTTGTGTGGCGTTTGGAGAACGCAGGTGTGGATTGTTTTCATGTGGCATTGGCAAATCATGGAGAATTATCCGATACCATTCCACCCAAGAATCACCCATATTTTTCAGAAGAAGGGTGTTTCTTGAAATTTTGCGATATGGTCAAATTGTATACCCAGCGACCGGTTTGTGGCGTGGGTGGGTTGACAAATCCCGATTATATCGAGCAACAATGCAAACAAGGGCGTATGGATTATGTTGCCATGAGCCGACAGTTGATAGCAGACCCCAACTGGGTACGAAAGGTAGAACGTGGAGAGGTGCAACAGATTTTCAAATGCTTGCGTTGTAATCAAAAATGTATAGGCGGTATGAAAGCACATCAAGGTGTGCATTGTATTTATGAAGGAAGGAAGTAATCAAATGCAATATGCGGTGGTATATTCCAGTAAAACAGGCAATACCCGTTTGCTGGCAGAACAAATTCAAAAACAAAAAGGCAGTGCAGCGTGTATCTATTTTGGTGAGCCAAGTACAAAGGCTTTGCAAGCAGATGTGTTATATGTCGGCTTTTGGACAGATCAAGGCAGTTGTGATGCACAGACAAAGGCATTTTTAGCCAACATACATCAAAAAACAGTATATCTGTTTGGGACAGCAGGTTTTGGGCAGTCGAAATCTTATTTTGATAAAATTTTGCAAAATGTTATGGCAGAGATACCAGAGGATAATGTGGTACATAGCGGATTTATGTGTCAGGGGAAAATGCCGCAGGCAGTACGCAAACGCTACAAAACCATGCTGGAACAAAATCCGAATGATACAAAAGCAAAGATGTTGCTGGATAATTTTGATATGGCGTTGACACACCCAGATGCAACAGATTTACAACAACTCAAAGATTGGTTACTTTGAACATGGACTATGAAGAAAAGTCCGAAAATAAGATCTTCTATGCTCATGATAAAACGATAATATGTTGAGTATGAGTATCGTTATTGGATTATATAAAACGCAATACTTTTTTGGAAAAATAACTCTACACCATAAAACAACCGGCTTCATCAGGCATACTTTTTGTCTAGGTAAGATGGTATGAGTGGTCCAAAAAGTATGACGTGTGCTGAAAAGAACAAAAATTAGGTGTTTATCGGACTTTTTGAGCCTGAAAAAAGCAGGATTTTTTTATACATGACATGCCAAATGTAATCAAAAAAACAAATTTGAGGCGATGAGAAAGCAAAAATCTTATCGCCTTTTTTGTGCTCAAAGATTAGAAAAAACTGTATTTGAAAATGATGACTATTTTTTGAAAAAAGCTTAAAAAGTTGCTAAAAACATAAAAATTAAGAAAGAAAGATATTGGAAGTACTTAGACATTTTCGATGTTTCATTTTATATAAAGACGATGGACAATAAGAGATGAAATGCCGTATAATAATAACGATGAAAAGTAGTTTTTGTGGATTAATCTGTTGTTATTGCGATAGTTTTTTCGCAGATTTTAGGGTATTGGAGTGGAAGATGTTTTACAATGGACAAATAATTTTGTTTGATATAGTAGACTGTTGAGTAGGAGTATCCGTTTAATATTTATTTGTAAAAGAGTGAACGGGGTAGTTTGCACTGTACCTGTGAAGCTGAATTTCTGTCCGTTCTTGCTTTGAACGAAGATGGTTGCGTGTTTTCTTCTCTGGCATAAAAATGTCCTCTTTTTCTGAAAATAGGGATAAAAAAAGACCGCTGACTTTTCACACAGCGGTGTAGATCAACGGTCTGATATTCCGTATTTAGTTTTACAATTTTTTTACAGTCATTAAGTATCAAGTTTGCAGAAATATAAAGTATTTGTATCCGTGTCATATAGCCCTAAAGTAAAGTTAAAAGAAAGCCTATGCAAAATATCCGCCCCTGATGATTTGTCATTTTCAATTTGCCTATCAATCAATAAATAGTAGCCGTTTTCAATTTTCGGAATTAAGGCATTTCCATTGTTATCGTTCAAATATGGTCCAATAGAGCTCGTTTCATCTGAAACTCCATAAACCAATGTTTCGACAGTCTCATCAAGGGGAAATGATTTCCAAGATGAATGAGATTTGATTTCTTCTACAACTGTATCGTTGTTGAAACTAAGAACAACACAAGAGGTTCCATCTCCATTTCCGCTATGGGTATCATACTTTGAAATTTCTTCTCCACTGGATACATCAATTCCAAGTTCTTTATACACTGTATCTTGTGCAGTTTTTGAACCACAGGCAGTTAACATAAAAATTGAAAGAAGAAAAATAACGGTACTTGACAATATCCTTTTCATAATTACGCTCCTTTCTATATGATTGTATTTATACTTGCGGCTTGTTGGCGGCGGACAGTTCTTAAAACTGTATATGGACAACGAGTTCATATGAGATAGCCACATAAGCGGCGAAAGGGGGTAGCCACCTTGTCGGAACAAAGTGACAGAGCATTCTCGGTCTTTGCCACTGACAGAGAATGAAGCTCCGCAGGACGCGCGAATACTGCCGACAGGAAAGTATAGAAGTGCGCTCTTAGAGTTCTAAGGGATTATTCCGTCCCATAGAACAGAAAGATATTTGCCAACAACTGCGACACACCATATTTCTTCAAGTTACTCACCCTGATGTCATTCTTCAGTTTCATATATAATATCGCCGGTAAAGTACATCGAGAGTGACATTTGAAATAACTCGTCTTTTTGAGGAGAACGCAGATAGCCAATATATTCCACTTGATTGAACCCATACAGTTCATCTAAAATTTCAAAGTAATACTCGGCATACTTCTCAACGAAATCTTTCAATGACATTTTTGTGCCTTCAAAATCGCCATATTTCCCCAATTCGCTTAATAGCAAAACACAAGCACAATCCATATCAACAGCTTCAATCGTAATATGTCCATCTACTTGTGGATAAGGAGCTTTGGTGCTAACATATCCATAACTAAAGTCCAAATAAACGGAATCATTTCGGCAGGTAATCTTATGCACAACCATATCGTGCAAGCTATACGGAATATCTATGTGTTGCTTAAATCTCGTTATCATTTTATTTCACAACCTTTTCACACCTATTCTTTATAATATATAAAGTTTACTCATATAACGCTGGTAGCTCATCTGTAAACACAAACACTGCTTCATCAAAACCAGCTAACCTTTTCATCTCTAAATTCCGGAATATTACTGTTTTGATATGGATGATAATGATTAAGATTGCACCCAAATTCCTTTAAGGATTTGATTCGATCATCTTGTGTCCATTCGATTAAAGAAATCCCATCAAATTCTTCAATTTTTCCGTTATCCATTTTGTTTTTGAAGTACCATACCACAACAGTCCAGTCACCCTCATGAAAAAATTGTTTTGTATCCCATACGAGAACTGTTCCACGAGTATTCCATTCCTCGAACCAGTGTTTTACTGTTTTCCGATCAGTATACTGAGGCCCCCAACTTTCTGTATAAATAATATCTTCGGTAAAAATATCATCTATTCCAAAATCTTGTTGTTTGATCCACATATCAAACCATAACTTGATAATTTGTTCTTTCTTATTATTCATGAAACACCTCTATAATATGAAATTTTCCTCTACTTTACTATGATAAATTTTAACATAAGCATGTAAATAAATCTACAACTGAACGATGGAACCACACAAACAAAATCTGCTCAGGCAGTCTCTTTCCAAACATAAATCAACTCTGCCTTGATGATTTCCTTTGTCTGGTTGCAGATGGGAGTTTATGGACTGCACCCCCAACATCTGATTTTGGGCTTTCATGACTTCAGTCACATCCTCAGCTTTCATCATCTGCTGGATAATCAAGTTTAGCCTTTCTGTCACCTGTTCATTCAGAACGGCAAGGATGGAGTTTGTCCGACAAAAGCAGGTCATTGTAGAGCATGGAGCGATACTGTTTGAAGTAGGTTTTGTACAACTGTCTCCAGCGACCAAAGGGACGGGTATAACTGCTCAAATACATGAAGTACTTCTGGGGGGAATAAATGGTCTGCAACAAAAACAAGTAATCAAGATATGCTTGATACAGCATCCAATCATTTGGATATTGATGACAAATGCTTATCCAGCGTTCAATCTGATATTCAGATCGACTATTTGGAAATGGAAGAAGTTGAGGATTGGATGGAACAGCAACGCAGTCAAAATCAAAAGTTCGCTGATAGGAAGAACAAATCCTTCTTTTACAAAGATGACAATGGAAACTATGTGAGTCGTGCATGGATGCAGGAAGATGTATATAGTTTGTATAAAAACTGGCAGGAACAATTTGCTATGATGAATGAAAGAAGGGTATTACTTTACCAAATGAATGTCTCTAACTAATGGTGGCATCATTGCGGGTGCGCTTCATCTTGAAACATGGAATGAGAAACCGGCTTCCGCTTCTGGTTCGACAATCATTTCGCTACTTGATGGTTCAACGGTAAATTTGGGGCATTTTGATGCATCAGAATACCCAACGGGCAAAGAAAAATATGCACTGGGACTGGTACTGCAGTTTCACTACCCCAGAACTTCTGGAGAACTCGGAACAGCCAGATTTCAGCTTTGAGAAATTTGAGCAGATGTATTACTACGAGCATTGCTCTGACCATGTAGATGCCCCGAACACCCGAAACGGGAATACCCGTCATATCGAGCCAAACCGTACGGTGGGGGATCTCTTGAAAAACAACCAGACCTGTCCAGAGAAAAGTATCTACCAGATCGGCACCATAGAAGAATCTGTATCGCCGAAAACGCTGTCTCTCATCGTTAGCGAATTTTATGAGGAGTTTGAATGGGCACTTCGCTTCTCAAATTCACATTTTGGATTTGACACTGTATTTGGAGGGGGTACACCCCATATCCATGAACGTCATGTGTTTGACTGCAAGAACTGATATGGAGAGCTATGACCCAAGCAGGAAAAGGAACTGGAAGAACTGGGAATCTCCAGACAAGCCAAAAGGTAAAAACAACAGATGTAAGCATGGGGGACATCCAGAGGATGCCCTTTTTGCCTGTGTATGCTTTGAAATCAATTTCAATATCCTCAAGCCCTAAATCAGAGAAGCATACGCTAAAAATTCTACCAATATCCCGTATCTGATATTCAACAAGAATACCATTAAATTCACGAGCATCAATTTCATTGATATGATTATGCATAAAATCATTGATTAATAGAATAAGACAGTACGTTCTGATTTTATCTTTCTATAAAAACAGCAACTTTATTAAATCAATTGTCCCTGCGTTTCGGGTTCATTTTCGTTTTTTCATGTGGTCAATTCAGGATTCTGGCGCTTTGGGGGTTGAATATTGCCGAGCTTCAAGGGGTATTATGTAAATCCTAGAAGGAAAGCAGTTTCCAATGACTGGAAATCCGAGGTGAAATTCTGTATTTCTTTCTAAAATGTTTTGTGCTATAATAAAAAAGTAGCTGAAATACTGAATTTTCGTTTTTTGCTCCCCAGAATGGGGAAAGCAGGGCTTATGTCTCTGCGATCTATTTCGAAGAAGCATATATTCGCAGTTCGGTCATTAGAGTTAGAAAAAGGAGGATGACAATGAAGTTTAGAGGCATATCTCGATGTATATGCACTGGACTCTCTCTGGTACTTGCCTTCCCTCTGGGTGGACTACCCACATATGCGGCAAGTCCTGTGGAGGAGGTGCATACCATTGCGAGCGCCAACCAAAGCGCATGGGATGCGTTGAAAGAAGAACTGTCCCGAAACGGGAATCCTGTCACGCGCTATATCAATCAGGATGATCACAAGGAAAAAACCATCCTTTGGGTAAAGGGGATCAACCCACCCTCTATGGAGGACAGCGATAGTCCGTTTGTGCGTCAGGAAAAGACCTATGGAAATGTGACCTATATCACCTATGAGGCACCATATCTTCCAAACAATCACTGGTACGATGTGAACAAGTCAGGCGGAGCGGATGCGTTCCTGTGCTTTGCCGCCACTGCCTCCAATAGCCTGCACTGGTGGTTAGAGCAGAATGAGAACTATATCCGCCAATATCTGGAAAAACGCCCAGACGATCAAAAGAAGCAGAGGATAGAGGGGTTTCTCAACTCCTTTGCGAACCAATATTCCAGCAAAGTCTTTCAGCATTATATTGACCAATTCGGCAATCGAAAAAATGGATACTGGTCTGACCTCTTGCTGGACAACTTTATCAATGGGTACCCCTATAAAGAAAATGGTGGCACCAATGACCCTGAGTTTGACGGCCCTGCGCTGGAGCAAAGCAAGCCGAACCCCTACTCTGGATTTTTCTTTGATGTCTTTGGCCGCCATACGCTGGCTAGCCGTCACTATGTTGGATCCTATGACAATATCAGCAATGACATCAAGAATGCCTTGCTGGATGGCAAGATTGTCATGGTAAGCTATGCCACAGGGGCAACCGCCCATATTGTTACCATGTGGGGGGCAGAATTTGATCTCAACGGCAAGATCAGCGCAGTGTATCTTTCTGATTCGGATGATCCTAAAGAGATTGGCATGTTCCGTTATCGGGTGGTCCCAAACGGAAGCCGTACGCTGCTCACAACGGATGTGGCTGGAAAGCAGGGCAGTCAGATCGACGCCTTGGTTACCCTTTCTCAGGGAAAGGAGTACTGGGAGAAATATTTGAATACTACCACATATCCCCTGACACTCACATGGGGTAAGACAGAATTTACCTATAATGGCACCCCGCAGAAGCCAGACCTTACCTTCTTTGGAGTGCAGGAAAATGACGATGTCCAAGTTTCCTCTGTTGGGGCTCAAACCGCTGCTGGAACCTATACCGCTACCGCAACCATCCAAGGGAGGGATGAAAAAAAATACAAGCTGCCCTCTAACAATACCCAGCAATTTACCATCAGCGAAGCCAATGTGGGGATAGAGGTTACATATAATCTGGAGGAGCTGGAGACCAATAATGTTATCACACTGCTTGCAAATGTGACAGGCATCAATGGAGAGATTCCCAATGGTACAGTTTCCTTTCTGGAAAATGAAAGAACACTGGGACAGGTAGAGCTGCAAAATGGAACCGGAAAATTCCGTTGGGAAAATCCCGATTCATGTTCATATCAGATTACAGCCGTATTTTCACCAGCAAAAGATGAGATCTCTAGGAACTACAAACGGACACAGAGCAACCCTATTTCTGTGGAATGTCACAAAAAGGATCAGTTACCCCTGAGCTTTGGCCCAATTGATGCAAAAAGGTATGGAGATCCTAATTTCCGGCTTACCGCCACTGGTGGAAGTGGCAATGGTGCAATCCTATACTCCAGTGACCAGCCGGATGTGATTTCGATTCAAGGGGACACAGCTCTCATTACAGGGGTAGGAATTGCCAATCTTACAGCCACCAAACAGGGAGATGCAATGTACAATAGTGTATCTGCCACTACAACGGTTCATGTGTCCAAGGGAGATGCGCCGAATATCATCTATCCATCAGCAGCCAATTTGTCCTATGGGCAAACTTTGGCAGAAAGCACCTTTGTAGGAGGCAGTACGAATCTGGGACGGTTTGAATGGGAGAACCCGGAATTGGTTCCTCATGTAGGCAGTACAGAGCAGAGAGTAAAATTCATCCCTAGCTCCTCTACTGAGCAGAATTATGAGCCGATTGAGGAGCGTATTGGAACGGTTAACGTCACAGTCCATAAGGCTGTTCCTCTTGTTTCACTGAGCGGTAGTACTGTAAATGACAACGGAACAGCTACCATTACACTGACCGCTTCCATTGGAAAGGTCGGACAGGGCGAGATGCCCCAAGCTGGTACAGTGACATTTGTGGATTGCACTGAGGATACAGATACAGAGATTCCAGAGGCATCCAACATTGCAGTCCAAAATGGAACCGCTGTCTATATTTGGACAAATGTACCCCAGGGACAGCATCGAATCAAGGCTGTATACAGCGGAGATGAAAACTATGATACAACTGCCAGCCCCATTGTAACCATAGATACTACAACCTCATCTGAGGATGTATATTCGATCTGTGTAGACACGGACGGAAATGGGGAAGCGTCTACAAGCCATGACTCTGCAAGTCAGGGGACACAAATCACGCTGACTGCTACACCGAAGGAAGGCTTTCGGTTTAAGGAGTGGATCATTCTGGAAGGTCAGTTCACTCTGACAGATGACACCTTCACTATGCCGGATATGCCGGTATCCATCCGTGCAATCTTTGAAAAAAAGGATGACTCGTCCAATGGTGGCGACAATGGAGGAGATAACGGCGGTGGCAATGGAGGTTCTTCTGGCGGTGGAGGCTCTTCCGGTGGCGGAGGCTCTTCCGGCGGTGGAGGCTCTTCCGGTGGCGGAGGCTCTTCTGGCGGTGGCGGGAAACCAGATCCCCAGCAGAAGCCTACTCATGCCACAGAAACCGTAAAACAGTCTGACGGCACAGTGATCAAAACCACCCCAAATGAGGATGGTTCCAGTGTCATAGAAATGACAAGACCAGACGGCGTTTCTTCCATTACAAAGATCGATGCAGAGGGAAAGACAAATACCCAAGTATCTATCCCAGCCAATGTTGGCGAGGAGGCTGCGCAGAATGGGAAGACCATTCATCTTCCCGTGCCAACACTTTCCGCAGATAAGTCGCCTATTGTGGAAGTGAAGGTAGAAACCAACTCTCACATTAAGGTTTCCATCCCGGTTGAAAAAGCAACGACTGGTACTGTTGCAGTCCTTGTACAGCCTGACGGTACCAAGCAGGTTATTCGAAAATCCGCAGTTCTAGGAACTGGGGTGACTCTGGAAGTGGACAAAAGCGCAACTGTGATGCTGGAAGAGCGCAGCAAGGCTTTCTCCGATGTGAAGGGACATTGGGCAAAGGATGCAATTGACTTTGTGAGCAGTCGTGAGATTTATAGCGGAACCAGTGAAACGGAATTTTCGCCGGATGAGGCCCTTACCCGTGGGATGTTGGTTAAGGTGCTTCACAATTTGGAAAACAATCCAAAGGTCGTACAGAACCGTCCATTTACCGATGTCGCTTCTAAGGACTGGTTTGATGATTCTGTACAGTGGGCGGTGGAAACCGGCATTGTAAAGGGGATTGGCAACAATCGCTTTGCTCCAGAGCAAGATATCACACGTGAGGATCTTGCGGTAATCCTATATCGCTATGTGGGAAGCCCCCAAGTGACAGAGAGGGAGGAGTCCTTTCAGGACTGGGATCAGGCAAGTAACTATGCAGATTCTGCTCTTCGTTGGGCCGTTCAGTCTGGGATTATTCAGGGTGCTGGTAATGGTAGCCTGAATCCAAAAGGGACTGCGACCCGTGCGCAGGCTGCGGCGATGATGATGCGTCTTATGAACCTGATTATGAAGTAACATAGGCATATAGAATGTGACAATTAGCGGAATTTTGTCCATTAGGACGAAAAATAGACACAGATAAGAGGGAGGTTTTGATCTATTGTGGACAAACCCTCCCTTCGTTTGTCGAAAATCTTTTGACTTTTGAGACAGCCTGACAAGATCTGCGAAGGTTGATGGTTACGTTTCATAGACTCTTGATTCATACCCGACAATGTAAAAATTTTGACGGAGTACAATGAAGTTCGCAAAAATGAATCAAAAATAGACAAGCCACGATGGCTCATATAAAATGAAATTTGTGTAGCAGCGATCTGGTTAGCTACACGATTTCAGATAGACCTGTTCTTGGCATGGTGACCTCTATGCTGGACAAGGAGACCAAATGGAACCAATTTGATTTTCCACTCAGCACAAGGCTGGCAGTACCAGCACAAATAATACCAGCAAATCTTCAAAGACAAGCAGATTTGGCAGAGTATAAGCCGCAAGGGAAGCTGTCTGGACAATGCTGTAATTCAAAATTTTTTCGGTCTGCTGAAAAGTGAGCTACTCTATCTGCAAGAATTTAAGTCTATGGAACACTTCAAATAGAAACTGATTTAATATATGGATTACTACAACAACAAACAAATCAAGACAAAGTTAAAGGGCATGCTGCCTGCTTTGCACAGACAGCATGCCTTTTGGCAGCTTGCACTGTTTTTATTTCAAAATATTGTCTAACTTTTTGAGGCTACTTCAGAGCGTAACATTGCGATCTTTTTGGGTTTCCTGATTTTGGAAGCCATAGAGAGCATATGGGGTTCTGCCTATACACAATGCACAAATCAAATGCATATGGGACATTTTGCGTCACACGATATGGATTTCTGAAAAGAAATATGATATGATAAGAACCGAAATATTTTTCGTAAAATAAAATCCTGAAAATGGAAGGTGAACTATATGTATTTTGGTAAAAGTAATTTTACAGCAGAAGAAATAAAGTATTTACATTTGTTATCCAATCAATATAAAAACATCAATAGCACAGCAACTGAGATTATGAATCTTAAGGCGATTTTGAACCTTCCAAAGGGTACAGAACACTTTGTATCTGATATTCATGGGGAGGTAGAATCCTTTAGTCATGTATTGCGCAATGCCTCTGGAGTTATCAAAAATCATATCAGCGCCATATTTGGTGCAAGCCTGAGAGAAAGCGAAAAGAAAGCATTGGCTACATTGATTTATTATCCGGAGCAGAAGCTGGAGCAGATGGCAGATACAGAGGAGGATATGAATGATTGGTACAAAATTACATTGCACCGTCTGGTGACGATTTGTAAGGTCGTATCCTCAAAATATACACGTTCCAAGGTAAGAAAAGCACTTCCACCAGAGTTTTCCTATATTTTGGAGGAATTGCTGCATGAGGAAAATGTCAGTCGTGACAAAGAAATGTATTATAATGAGATCATACATACCATCATTGATTTGGGGCAGGCGGATCGTTTTATCATCGCTTTGTGCCACTTGATACAGCGACTGTCCATTGATACATTGCATATCATTGGAGATATCTATGATCGAGGCCCGAATGCAGCGGCAATTATGGATATTGTCACAAATTATCATTCTGTAGATATTCAGTGGGGCAATCATGACATTGCATGGATGGGTGCAGCAGCAGGCTGCCAAGCGCTTATTTGCAATGTACTGCGTATTCAGACCAGATACGCCAATCTGGATACCATCGAAGAGGACTATGGGATCAATTTGATTCCTCTGGCAACGTTTGCAATGGACTGCTATGCAGATGATCCTTGTACACAGTTTGCACCCAAAGGTACAGAGGGCGTTTTGAGTGACAAGGATTTCCGATTGATTGCAAAAATGCATAAAGCAATTTCCATATTGCAGTGGAAGATGGAAGCACAAATCATCAAGCGTCATCCGGAATTTCATATGGAAAACAGATTGCTCTTGGATAAGATTGATTTTGAAAAGGGTACCATCCATATTGATGGTGCCGAGTATCCAATGAATGATATGAACTTTCCAACCGTAGACCCCAAAGATCCTTATGCGCTGACGGATGAAGAACAAGAGGTGATGGATAAGGTAAAATCCTCTTTTGTCAACAGTGAGAAATTACAGGCACATATGCGTGTGCTCTATAGCAAAGGTGCAATGTACAACATTGTCAATTCCAACCTGCTGTTTCATGGTGGCATCCCCATGAATGATGATGGAACACTGAAAACAGTAACATTCCGTGGCAAACGCTATAAAGGTAAGGATTATCTGGATGCTGTAGAACGTACAGCAAGAGAAGCATATTTCAATACCCCGCACTCAGAAGCAAAGCGTGCTTGCATGGATATTATGTGGTATCTGTGGTGTGGTGAGGATTCTCCTCTGTTTGGCAAAAAGAAAATGACGACATTTGAGAGATATTTCATTGATGATAAGACGACACATAAAGAGGTAAGCAATCCGTATTATACATTGCGTAACGAAGAAAGTACCTGTCGCTATGTATTGGAGTCCTTTGGACTAGACCCAGATACCTCACACATTATCAATGGTCATGTGCCTGTAAAGGTTTCCAAAGGTGAAAGTCCAATCAAAGCCAATGGTAAGCTCTTTGTCATTGATGGCGGTTTTGCAAAAGCATATCAAAAGGTGACAGGCATTGCAGGCTATACATTGATTTACAATTCCCATGGTATGGTATTGGTTAGCCATGAACCTTTTGTATCCACAGAAGTGGCGATTGCAGAGGAAAAGGATATTCTGTCTTCTACGGTTGCATTGCAGTACACGCAAGATCGTATTCGTGTCAGGGATACCGATATTGGTAAAAAATTGCAGGAAAGCATTGATGAGCTGGAAAAACTGCTCTATGCGTATCAGAACGGCTTGATTAAGGAGCAGTAAATACATACAGAAACGTATATAAAAGCATGGGAAAAGCCCATATCCTTTCATAGGATATGGGCTTTTGTATACTTCAGATATTTTGTCATACCTTGATATACGATGTATCTTAGTAT
The DNA here is from genome assembly GCA_020024265.1 of Anaerotignum sp. Classification (GTDB taxonomy): domain Bacteria; phylum Bacillota; class Clostridia; order Lachnospirales; family Anaerotignaceae; genus Anaerotignum. The sequence continues at coordinate 57,133 of JAHHTW010000005.1, forward strand.
GCTCTACCCCAATACAGCATATGCTTTGCGGGTTTTCCACAGCATACGCAAACATCGTCGATCTTTTCTTGGTCAAAAGGAATACATCTGCTGGTAGCCGCTGTTTTTTCCTTGATGGCATCTTCGCATGCCTGATCGCCACACCACATTGCTTTGATAAAACCGGGTGTTTCATTGATGGTCTTTTCAAATTCTTCCATATTATGTGCAACATATGTTTTAGAATCTCTACGCTCGGTTGCTTTTTTCAGCAGGTTTGATTGGATTTCTTTCAACAATTCAGGAATCTTGGTATCCAGTTCGTCCAGAGAAACAACGATCTTTTCTCCTGTATCACGTCTTGCCAAAACAGCCTGATTTTGTTCGATATCCTTCGGTCCGATTTCCAGACGCAGAGGTACACCCTTCATTTCGTATTCGCTAAATTTCCAGCCAGCGGATTTGTCGCTGTCATCCAGTTTGATGCGGCATACGCTGGAGAGCTGTGCTTTCAGTTCGTTTGCTTTCTCCAATACACCTTCCTTATGCTGTGCAATGGGAATGATGATCACCTGTGTGGGCGCAATCATAGGAGGCAGAACCAAGCCGCTGTTATCTCCATGAACCATGATGATTGCACCAATCAAACGAGTGGTCACACCCCAGCTGGTCTGGTGTACATATTGCAGTTTGTTGTCTTTATCTGTGTACTGAATCTCGAAGGCTTTGGCAAATCCATCACCAAAATTGTGGCTCGTACCAGACTGCAAAGCCTTTCCATCATGCATCAGACTTTCGATGGTGTAGGTATGTGCGGCACCTGCAAAACGTTCTTTTTCTGTTTTTTCACCTTTGATGACAGGGATTGCCAATACATTGTGGCAGAAATCAGCATATACATTCAGCATTTTGATGGTTTCTTCCTGTGCATCTTCTGCGGTAGCATGTGCGGTATGTCCTTCCTGCCATAAAAATTCCATAGTACGTAAAAAAGGGCGTGTGGTTTTTTCCCAACGTACTACAGAACACCACTGATTGTACAGCTTTGGCAAATCACGGTAAGACTGGATGATATTGGAATAATGCTCGCAGAACAATGTTTCGGAAGTCGGACGCACACAAATGCGTTCCTCCAGTTGTTTTTCGCCGCCATGTGTTACCCAGGCAACTTCAGGTGCAAAGCCTTCTACATGGTCTTTTTCTTTTTGCAGCAGACTTTCCGGAATGAACATAGGCATATATACGTTTTCATGTCCGGTTTCTTTGAAGCGTTCATCCAGTTGTTTTTGGATCAATTCCCATATGGCGTAGCCGTAAGGACGGATAATCATACAGCCCTTCAAAGAAGAATATTCTGTCAAGTCAGCTTTTTTGACTACGTCCGTATACCACTGTGGAAAGTCTTTTTCCATATCCGTAATAGATTCTACAAATTTTTTGTCTTTTGCCATGGTATTTCCTCCTTCAATCCATACATATATCCAACAAATCGGCAAAATAAAGAAATCCGCCTATAAAAAAAGCCTTCGTCCCATACAAAGGGACCAAGGTCTTTGGCGGTGCCACCCTCTTTGACAGAAAAATCCTGTCCTCTCGAAAACCGTTAACGCCGGAGATACGCCGTATTTTTCCTACGGAGCTGTCGGGGCAGGTTCAAAAAGTCTTGTCAAGGCTTGCAGCGACCGCCTATTCTCTAAAGACAAGGAGCTTTTTTACTATTCCCGGTCAATGCCGATGTTTCGTTCTTATGATAAACCGAAAGACCGGCATCTGTCAAGAAAAATCCAAGAAAAAATGCCGGTCTGAAAGCTTTTGTCATATTATTTCAAAATTTTGATTTCAAAGTCTGTTGCGCTTGCATATTTTGCAAGCAAATCCTGTGCAAGGGCAAGCAATTCCTCCAAACGCTCGCCACCATTGAATGTGTAGTATACAAGCAAAATTTCTTTTGTGTCATCAGTAATCATCGCACGTGTATTGTCGCTGGTAGGATTGCCGAAAGGTCCGTTGTCATCAAAGAGTGCAGGCAAAAATTCGATGTTTAATACATCTTTGCCAATTCCTTGGTAAGCTGTACCCTCTGGCGCACGCATCCAGGTAATCTGACCGTTTATATGAGCCAAATCATAAGTCCCCATAGAGTAGCCGGAGCATATGGACAGGTAGTTGTTGATATCTACCACGTTGTTGATATCATATAATCCTCGTTCCTTTGCAATACGGCGGCACATTGCTTCCGCAGAGCAGCGATAGCGATTTGGATCTTTTCCCAATGCTTTGTACGCTTTACGGGTAGATTGTATATATTCTCTTTTGTTGGCGTGGGCAAGATCTACCTCAGAAAGCTCAGCGATTTTTTCGTGGAACAGCTCCAATAATTGTGCATCATCCTTTCTGATTTGTACATTACATTGCAAAAGCCCCAAAACGGCATCAGGGCAACGCTCTTGGATACTTACATCTATACAAACAGAAATCATACCAGAAATCCTCCTTTGTTTTAATAAAAATACATCAGTTCTATTGATTCATTGCTTGTGGAAGGACAGAAACAAAATCCTTCTGCGTGGTTGTGGAAAATGCTTTCCACTGATTAAGATACCTTAAAATTTCAGCTTGTCAAGAAAAATAAAACCAATTCTTGAAATTTTTACAAAAACCGAGTATGATGTTTATATGATTTTTGGAAGGAGAAAACAATATGGATGAATTGACAACGGTGATTTCAAGCGTAGAATATTATGGGTATCTGAAGAATATTCCGTCAGACCGTGTATTTCTGGCGTTTGATAAAAATGGACTTGTAAAAATGATATTGGAAAGCAGAAAAAACTTTCCGCAAATGGGCGTAGAATTTTATGCAGGTATGGTAGATGGCATGATTTTTCTGGAAAGCGATGCAGAGGATAAAATGTATACACACTATCAGGAAAGAACAGAATTGTTAAAAGATGTGGTAGCCCGTATAGCCAAAAAGCATCATATGGATGCAGAGGAGGCTTGTCGCCTGTACTACAGCTCACAAATTGCCAAAAAGGTATCTGAGGATTGCACGGGATTTTACAAGAAATCCGCGGATGAAATTTATGAAGCGTTTGAGAAAGAATAAAGAATAAAAAAGCAGGATTTTTCCTGCTTTTTTTATAATATGCAATAAAAAAGCTGCTGTATGTAACAGCAGCTTCAGTCGGCGTGACAGGATTTGAACCTGCGACTTCTACGTCCCGAACGTAGCGCTCTACCAAACTGAGCCACACGCCGTGGATAACAGATATATTTTCCATCATTTTATATAAATTGTCAAGAGCGAAAATGTATTTTTTTTCAAACAATAAATTTTGTCGATGGCTTTTGGCAATACAGAGGAAATTTCTATGGATTTTCTGCCTGAATTATGGTATACTGTCAAGAATTATATGGTTGGAGGTGAGCGAATGGATACTTTTGAGAAGTTGTATACCGTATATAACGACCGAATGTATGCGTTTTTATATCGTATGTGCGCAGATCGCTCACTGGCAGAGGATTTGACACAAGAAACTTTTTTGCAGGCATATCAGTCCTTTCATCAATTTCGTGGAGAATGCGCTGTTTTCACATGGCTTGCTTCTATCGGAAAGCATGTATATTTCAAACATCTCAGGCGCAACAAGCACCATCTGTTTTCTGCAAAGGACAACATTGATATGTACGCCGTGCAAACAGAAGATCCCGCAGAGTATATGCAAAAGCAATATATGCAGGCAGCAGTACGTCGTGTGATTGGGCAGCTACCGAAAAAATATCAGGACGTTGTATTGCTGCGTACATATGCACAGCTGCCGTTTTCGGAAATCGCAATATCCTTAAAAATCAGCGAAAATTCTGCAAAGGTGATTTTTTTTCGTGCAAAAAAGAAAATGATGGAGGTGTTACAAAATGAGCTTGCATTGTGATATTGTAAGGGATTTGATTGCGTTATACCATGATGGTTTGGCTAGTCCTGCAACAAAAAAAGCGGTTGCGGCACATTTGCAGCACTGTTGTAAGTGTCGTATGGAATACAAGCAGTATCGGAATCTGTGCACAGATATAACGCAGCTGCACACTGCTCCATCAGAACAGTATACAGCTGGGGATTTTCCGTTGCTTGCTGCACGCATACGAAAAAAAAGAATATGGACAATGGCTGGAATGATGACGTATGTCTGTCTTTCCTGCTTTGTATGGATTTTGATTTTCTGGAAAGTGTGGTATCAGAAAAAATAGTCATGCCTTTTGGGAAGCAAAGGGTATTTATCCATACTCAAAACAAAAGAATGAACATATCCTCCCTAAAAACGGATGAAAAAAATTTTGTTTTGTGTGTAACCTTTTTGGCAAAATAGGGACTAAATAACGAAAACACAAAAGATTGTGTATTGTAGGAGGAAGAAAAAATGAGTTTTTCAATACTCGGAACAGGTATGTATGTACCACCGAAGATTGTCACAAATGACGATATCGCAAAGCTGGTGGATACCAATGATGAATGGATCAGACAGCGTGTTGGTGTCAGACAACGCCATATCAGTACCAATGAAACAGCAGCAGACATGGGGGCAAAAGCTGCATTGGCAGCGCTGGAAAACAGCGGTGTGAAAAAAGAGGAAATCGATTTGATTTTAGCTGCAAGTGTGAGTGGAGAGTCTATCTCACCCTCGGTTTCTTGTATGATACAGAATATTCTGGGTGTCAAATGTATGACGATGGATATCAATGCAGCCTGTTCTGCATTTGTATTCATGCTAGATACCGCAGCAGGTTTCTTTGCTAGAAAAAGAGTAAAGAAAGTGCTTGTGATCGGTGCAGAACGTCTGAGCCGTATTGTAGATTGGGAAGACCGCAATACCTGTGTTATTTTTGGGGATGGTGCAGGGGCGCTGGTGCTTGGCGAAGGCGATGATTATCTGGAATCCGTATTTCATGTAAAGGGCGGAGATGATGTCATTGATATTCCGCAGTTGATTGGAAAATCCCCCTTTTTTGAATTGGAGCAAAAGAAGCCCTATATCCATATGCGGGGGCAGGATACGTTCCGCTTCGCCGTCAAGGCAATTTGTAAAGACAGCAAATATGTCATCAAGCAATGTGGTATGCGTTTTGAAGATATCAAGTATATTGTACCACATCAGGCAAATCAAAGAATTATTGATTTTGCAAGTGAACTTTTGCATGTGCCAAAAGAGAAGTTTTATACAAACATTGATCGTATGGGCAATACTTCCTCTGCAAGCATTCCGATTGCACTGGATGAACTCAATCGAGCAGGGAAATTACAAAAGGGTGATTATGTATTGATGCCCGCATTTGGCGGCGGACTGGCAAGTGCAGCTTGCCTTGTAAGATGGTAATGAGCCGTTTGGCTTCATATACAAGCCTGCGATGCAGGCATTCGGGGACGAAAAAACGCCCCATAAAAAATGAAAATGATACATTTATGATGAGAAAAGGAGAATGTAAAATGGTATTTGAAAAAATTGCAAATTTGTTGGCAGAAAAATTAGAATGTGAAGTTTCTGAAATCACAATGGAAACCAAGTTTGGCGATCTGGGTATCGACTCTCTGGATGTTATGGAAATGCTGATGAGTTTGGAAGAAGAACTGGACATGGAAATTGAAATGGGCGACAACAAAGTAGAAAGTGTTGCTGATCTGGTTCAGATGATTGAAAGCAAGCAGAACTAATTGTTTGGAGGTAATAAAATGATTGTTTCACCGATTTGCTCTATGATAGGCATTGAATACCCTATTTTTCAGGGAGGGATGGCCTGGATTGCGGATGGAAAGCTGGCGGCTGCCGTTTCCAATGGCGGTGGCTTGGGCATCATTTCCGCAATGAATGCAGGCGGAGATTATTTGCGTGAACAGATTCGTATTGCCAGAGAACTGACAGACAAGCCCTTTGGTGTAAATATTATGCTGATGAGTCCCCATGTAGATGAAGTGGCGCAAATTGTTGCCGAAGAAAAAGTGGCAGTAGTCACAACAGGCGCAGGTATGCCAAAAAAATATATGGGAATGTGGAAAGAAGCCGGTATCATCGTGATTCCAGTTGTCGCATCTGTTGCAGCAGCAAAGATGATGGAAAAGTCCGGTGCGGATGCAGTCATTGCAGAAGGTGGCGAATCTGGCGGGCATATCGGGGACATGACAACAATGCCTTTGGTGCCGCAGGTATGCGATGCAGTGAAAATCCCTGTATTGGCAGCTGGTGGCATTGGCGATGGTCGTGGCATGGCAGCAGCATTCATGCTGGGCGCTGTTGGCGTACAGATGGGTACACGTTTCCTGCTTGCACAAGAATGTGGCGTACATCCCAATTATAAGGCGATGATCCTCAAGGCAACCGATATTTCTACAGTGATCACTGGCAAGCGTTTTGGTGGTAACACATGTCGTTGCCTGAAAAATCAGTTTAGCCGTGACTTTTTGAAAGTGGAGTATGCACCCGAAACAACTGCTGAGGACGTAGCGGAGCTGGGCGTAGGCGCACTGCGTAAAGCAGCTGTAGAAGGTGATACAAAAGGTGGCTGCTTCTTAGCTGGCCAGATTTCCGGTATGGTAAAGGCAGAACAGCCGGCTGCGGAAATCATAAAAGAAATTGCGACAAAAGCCGATGAATTACTGAAAGGGGCTGCAAAATGGGTAAAATAGCCTTTGTGTTTTCAGGGCAAGGTGCGCAAAAGGCCGGTATGGGCAAAGATTTTTACGATCATAATGACAGTATACGTGAAATGTTTGCAGGGGCGGAGAAACTTCGCCCCGGCACTTTGCAGCAGTGCTTTGAAGGAACCGCAGAAGAATTGAAAAATACAGAAAATACACAGCCATGCTTGTATCTGACAGATTTGGCAGCAGCTATGGCACTGAAGCAGGCAGGCATCATACCGGATGCCGTGGCTGGCTTTTCGTTGGGAGAAATTCCAGCACTTGCGTTTGCTGGCGCATACAGCGCAATGGATGGCTTTTCTTTGGCATGTGCCAGAGGGTTGGCTATGGGAAAGGCGAATGCAAAAAATCCCGCTGCTATGGTAGCGGTTATGAAGATGGAAAACAGTAAGGTAGAGGAACTTGCAGAAAAATACCCAAATGTGTATCCGGTAAATTACAATGGACCGGGACAGCTGGTTGTTGCAGGAAAAAAAGACGAACTAGATTCTTTTGGTAAGGATGTGAAGGAAGCGGGGGGCAGATGTATGCCTGTAGCAGTTGGCGGTGGCTTCCATTCTCCTTTTATGGACGAGGCATCCGAGGAATTTGCGGCTGCGTTGCAGAAAATTTCAGTGCATAAGCCGGAAATGACGGTATATTCTAACTATACCACAAAGCCGTATACAGAAGACGTACGTACTTTGATGGAAAAACAAATAAACCATTCCTTGCGTTGGCAGGAAAGCATCGAAAATATGGCGGCAGATGGCTTCGATACATTTATTGAAGTAGGCATAGGCACTACTTTACAAAAGCTCATACGCAGAATTTTGCCAGAAAGCAAGACTTATGCGGTATCCAATATGGAAGAAGCATGCCGGATAGCAGAGGAGGTACGCTAAAATGTTAAAAGGAAAAACAGCCGTTGTTACAGGTGGTTCCCGTGGGATTGGTGCTGCAATCTGCAAACTATTTGCTCAAAATGGCGCCAATATTGCACTGCTCTATGCAGGCAATACACAAAAAGCGGAAGAAACAAAAGCAGATCTTTTGAATATGGGGATCAAAGCAGAAGCGTACCAGTGCAATGTATCAGATGCAGAGCAGGTAGCAGCTGTATGTAAACAAATCATCAAAGATTTTGGTGGAGCTGATATTCTGGTAAACAACGCAGGTATCACTAAGGACAAATTGGTACCCATGATGAAAATCCCCGATTTTGACAGTGTTGTGGATACAAATCTGAAGGGTGCTTTTTATATGATCAAACAGCTTTATCCTGTATTCATGAAACAGAAAAGTGGCAAGATTATCAACATCAGCTCTGTATCTGGTCTGATGGGCAATCCCGGACAGGCAAACTATTCTGCATCCAAGGCAGGTTTGATTGGTCTGACAAAATCTGTTGCAAAAGAGCTGGCAAGCCGCAATGTATGCTGCAATGCCATTGCTCCCGGTTTTGTTGCAACAGATATGACAGAAAATCTATCTGAGAACAATGCATTGGTGGATGCGATTCCCATGAAACGTTTTGCACAGCCAGAAGACATTGCAAAATTGGCACTGTTTTTGGCAAGTGACCAATCTGATTATATTACAGGTGAAGTCATTCGCATTGACGGCGGTCTCGCCATGTAGGAGGTTTAGGATGAAAAGAGTAGTAGTAACAGGAATTGGTGCTGTAACCCCAATCGGTAATACTGCACCAGATTTTTGGGAAAGCTTAAAAAATGGAAAAAACGGCATCGGTACGATTTCCCGTTTCGATGTATCCGAATCAAAATATAAGCTGGCAGCTGAAGTAAAGGATTTCGATCCGCTATGCTGCATGGATAAACTCACTGCAAAGAAATTGGATCGTTTTACACAATTTGCGCTTGCATCTGCAACAGAAGCAATGGCAGACAGCGGTCTTGTGGTAGAAGAGAATATCGCACCAGAAGAAATGGCGGTGTACTATGGCAGTGGTATTGGTGGCTTTGAAACATTTGGAGATTCTTATCGTATGATGCTGGAAAAAGGTCCCAGACGAGTTTCTCCATTGTTTATTCCTAAAATGATCAGCAATATTGCAGCAGGCAATATCGCAATCAAGTTCAATGCGCAGGGTGCTTGTGTATCCATGACAACGGCATGTGCAACTGGTACTACCTGTATTGGCGAAGGATATCGTGCGGTATTGCATGGCTATGCAACAGCAGCGATTTGTGGTGGCAGTGAGGCAGCAATTACACCATTGGCGGTGGCTGGCTTCGGCTCTTGCATGGCGCTCAGTGCTTCTGAAGATGTAAATACAGCTTCCTTGCCTTTTGACAAACGCAGAGGTGGTTTTGTTATGGGTGAAGGTGCAGGCGCTTTGATTTTGGAAGAATATGAACATGCAAAGGCAAGAGGCGCTAAGATTTATGCAGAGGTGTGCGGTTATGGTTCCACTTGTGATGCGCATCATGTAACAGCGCCGGACGAAAGAGCAATCGCAAGTGCAAAAGCGATCAAGGATGCGATGGCAGATCTTGTAGACGTTCCGGCAGAAAAAATTTATATCAATGCACATGGTACCGGTACTGCACTGAATGATACAACAGAAACATATGCGATTCGCAACGCATTGGGGGAAACAGATGCACAGAAAGTGCATATCAGCTCCACAAAGTCTATGACAGGTCATATGCTGGGTGCTGCTGGTGCAGTAGAAGCAATTGCAGCGATTTATGCAATGAATCACAGCTTGGTTCCGCCTACCATCAATCTCATGGAACAGGATGAAAAATGCGATTTGCATTATACACCAAATGTAGCAGAAGCAGTAGAGCTGGATGCGGTGCTTTCCACATCTCTGGGCTTTGGTGGGCATAATGCCTGCATTGCATTCAAAAAGTATAAAGGATGATCTCTATGGATACAAAAACAATTGCCGAATTGGCAAATATCGTAAAACAAACTGGACTGACGAAATTGGAAATACAAGAAGCCGATACACGGATTGTACTGGAAGCTGCACCGGCGGTGGCTGTTGCACCACCGGTTGCCGTTGCTCCAATCACGGAATCGGAAAGTGCAAAAGATACATCTGAAGAAGTATCTGCACCAAGCGCAGGTATGCATCTGGATGATATTTATGAACAGAAAACACCTTTGGTTGGTACAGTATATTTGGCACCACAGGTAGATGCAGCACCTTTTGTACAGGTGGGTGACCATATAGCAGCAGGTGATACTGTCTGCATTGTGGAATCCATGAAAATGTTTAATGAAATCGCAGCAGAATGTAGCGGTACCATAGAAGAGATCTGTGTATCCAATAGCCAGATTGTAGAATACGGTCAGGTTTTGGTACGCATCCGTGAGGATTGATCGAAAGAAGGGAATTGAATGAATCAGGAAGAATTGAAAAAAATATTGCCACATCGTGATAATATGCTGCTCATCGACGAGGCAGAACTGCGTGATGGTGTGGCATATGGTACAAAGACCATACATCCGGATGAATTTTTCTTACAGGGGCATTTCCCCGGAAATCCGGTCGTTCCAGGTGTGATTCTCTGCGAAATTCTGGGGCAGTCTACCTGTGTACTGCTTTCTGAAAAAGCAGAGGGCGCTACACCATATTTCACAGGATTGGATAAGGTGCGTTTCAAAAATACCGTACATCCCGGCGATGTTTTGAAAACGGAATGTACCATTATCAAACACAAAGGACCTTTTTATTGGGCAAGCGGAAAAGGCTTTGTGGACGGGAAATTATGTGTCAGTGCGGAATTTTCATTCGCATTGATGAAGGAGTAAGCAGATATGTTTTCAAAAATACTCATTGCAAATAGAGGAGAAGTGGCTGTTCGTATCATTCGTGCCTGCAAAGAAATGGGCATCGAAACGGTTGCAGTATATTCCGAAGCAGATCAAAATACATTGCCTGTTGCACTGGCAGATGAACGCATCTGTGTAGGAGGAAACGCTGCCGTAGACAGTTACCTCAATCAGAAGAATATCATCAGTGCGGCGCTGGCTTCCAATGCGGAAGCCATCCATCCGGGCTATGGCTTTCTGTCGGAAAATCCTGAATTTGCTGCATTATGCGAAGAAAAGGGGATTGTGTTCATTGGACCTGACAGCAAGGTTCTGCGTGCGATGGGGGATAAAGACAATTCACGCCAGTTGATGAAGGAAATTGGTGTGCCGGTAGTACCTGGTACAGAAATTTTACACGACATCACAGAAGCAAAAAAATGTGCTGCCCAAATTGGCTATCCGATTTTGGTAAAAGCAACTGCCGGTGGCGGTGGGAAAGGCATTCGTGTGGTAGAAAAAGAGGAAGATTTGGAAAATGCTTTTGTCTCTGCCTCCGAAGAAGCGAAAAATGCCTTTGGAAACGGAGATGTCTTTCTGGAAAAATATCTCACATCGGTTCGTCATGTAGAGATGCAGGTATTGGCAGATGCTTTTGGGCATATTGTCTGCTTGGGAGAAAGAGATTGTTCATTACAGCTCAACAAGCAGAAGGTATTGGAAGAAACGCCTTGTCCGGTGATGACAGAAGAAATTCGTCAAAATATGATGGCAATGGCAATTAAGGCAGCAAAAGCCGCAAATTATGTCAATGCAGGAACTGTAGAATTTTTGCTTGCACCAGATGGAAATTTTTATTTTATTGAAATGAATACACGTTTGCAGGTAGAACACCCGATTACAGAAGAAATCAGTGATGTGGATATTGTAAAATGGCAAATCCGCATTGCTTGCCAGATTCCTCTGGACTTTACACAAGAGGATATTCATTTGCATGGGCATGCGATAGAATGCCGTATCAATGCCAGAAGTACGGGGCAGGTGGATTTTCTCCATATTCCGGGTGGTTCTCGTTTGCATTTCGATACCGCACTGGTACAAGATTGCCTGATTGTCCCATTTTATGATTCGATGATTGGCAAATTGATTGTCCATGCAAAGACAAGAGAAGATGCCATACGTAAAATGGAGGTTGCACTCTGCGAAATGGTAATTCATGGTATTCATACCAATATTGAGGATCAGTTGCGGCTTGTGCGCAATCCGAAATTTCAAAAAGGGGAGTACGATACATTGATTTTGCCAGAATTGTTGGCGGAAGGAGGAACAGAGCTTGAATAATATTGTTGGAATGTTCCGAAAATCAAGAAATGTGCTGGAAAGCGGTGGCATCACCCCGGAAGTAGCAGAAAAAATTCGTTGTCCCATTTGTAAAACAATTGATATCAAACGTGCAGTTGCAAAGAACAAAATGGTTTGCCCTTCTTGCGGTTACCATTATCGGATCAATGCACGCACGCGCATCAAGTCTGTATGTGACAAAGGCAGTTTTGTAGAGTTGGATATGAAATTACAGACAGAAAATCCGTTGCAGTTTCCGGGATATGCAAATAAAATCGAATCCGCACGTTTGGCCTGTGGTCAGCCGGAAGGTGTGGTATGTGGTACAGCAACCATTCGCCAACAGCCATGCGCTATTTTTGTCATGGATCCACAGTTTATGATGGGTAGCATGGGTTCTGTTGTAGGCGAAAAGATCACACGTTTGTTCGAGTATGCAGACAAACAAAACTTGCCTGTTGTGGGCTTTACAGCATCCGGTGGTGCGCGTATGCAGGAGGGGATATTGTCTCTGATGCAGATGGCAAAAACGAGTGGCGCTGTACAACTGCATGGTGCAAATGGCGGCTTGTATATCACAGTTTTGACAGATCCGACAACCGGCGGTGTAACAGCAAGCTTCGCAATGCTCGGAGATATTATTCTTTCTGAGCCAAATGCATTGATCGGTTTTGCCGGTCGGCGTGTGATTGAACAGACTACAAAGAAAAAATTGCCGGACAATTTCCAAAGAGCAGAATTTGTGCAGGACTGCGGTTTTGTAGATGCGATTGTACCCAGAACAGAATTGCGTACTGTATTGGAACGACTGCTCAGACAGCATCGTAAGGAGGTGTCGGGAGTATGATGACAGCGTACGAAAGACTACTTGTTGCCAGAGCGCAGGATCGGCCAACCTCTCGTGCATATATCGAAATGCTTTTTGACGAACGTACAGAACTGCATGGAGATCGCAAATATGCCGATGATGCAGCAATACTTGCCGGAATTGGGGAATTGAATGGCATAGCTGTTACTTATATCGGTATTGAGCGTGGCCGTGATTTACAAGAACGGATTCATTGCAATTTTGGTTGCCCGATGCCGGAAGGATACCGAAAAGCTCTGCGGCTGATGAAACAAGCAGAGAAATTTCATCGTCCTGTGATTTGCTTCGTAGATACTTCGGGCGCAAACTGCGGAGAGGAAGCAGAAAAAAGAGGCCAAGGACAGGCGATTGCAGACAATCTTTTACAAATGATGGGACTGCAAACACCAATCATTACGATTGTCATTGGCGAAGGCGGTAGTGGTGGTGCTTTGGGCCTATCTGTGGCAAATCGTTTGTATATGCTGGAAAATGCAGTATTTTCTGTGATTTCACCTGAGGGCTGTGCAAGTATTTTGTGGGAGGATGCTACAAAAGCCGCCGATGCCGCAGAGTGCTTGAAGATTACAGCAGCAGATATGAAACGTTTTGGTGTTGCAGAAGATATCATTGTAGAAAATTTTGAATGTTTCGATATTATGTGTGAGGATCTGAAAAAACGTCTTTATACAGATTTGAAGGAACTCGTACAGTACACTGGAAAAGAGCTGTCCGAAAAGCGGTATGCACGTTTCCGCAAGCTGGGTATTTATGGTGAAGCATAAAAAAACTTGTCCTTGTGAGGAGAACTCTCGCAGGGACATTTTTGTTCTTATGCAGGTATGCTGGAAAATGTAGTTTCATATGATGTGCTGGAATCAGACATTGGTGGATGCAGTTGTGAGATGCAAGACATCAAAATACCGTTTGCAGGAGTTTGTGCATGTCGGAAAAGCCATTGTGCATAGGCATAAATAAAAATATCTTTACCATATATGGGATTAATGGTATAATGCAAAAGATACAAAAAAGAATGTACAAAAAAAGCGCCAGAGCCGTAAAACGGCTGACGAGGTGGAAGTGATCGAAATTTCGGCGGATGCTTCCCGCCCGTTAGCACAGGGACGCAGGTCTTTTACAAAGCACCGCAGCAATGCGATGAACAAAAAAAAGATAACGTGCTAATAAAATGAGTTTGGAGGAAAAGTAATATGTGTGGTATTGTAGGATACATAGGACAGAATCAGGCAGCTCCTATTTTGATTGAAGGGCTGAAAAAATTGGAATATAGAGGATATGACTCCTCAGGAATTGCGGTACAGAATCATGGGCTTTGTGTAATCAAAACAAAAGGCCGTCTTGCTGATTTGGAGCAGAAAGTAAATGAAGTAGGCGGTGTAGAGGGCAGCGTTGGCATTGGTCATACAAGATGGGCAACCCATGGTGCCCCTAGCGATCTCAATTCCCATCCACACAGCAGCATGAATGGTAGAATTTCTGTGGTACACAATGGTATCATTGAAAATTATTTGCCATTGAAAGCAGAATTGGAAGAAAAAGGATATCATTTTGTTTCTGATACCGATACGGAAGTGATTGCACAACTTTTTGATGCTTATTACAATGGCGATATGGTAGATACCTTGATACAGGTAATTGGTAAAATACGTGGGTCTTATGCGCTTGGTATTTTGTGTAGTGAAAAACCCGATGAAATGATTGCCGTACGTAAGGACAGTCCGATGCTGGTTGGATTGAGTGAAGAAGGTAATTTTATTGCTTCTGATATTCCGGCACTTTTGGAATATACCAAGGATTATTATTTGCTGAATGATAATGAAATTGTTGTATTGAAAAAGGATAGCATCAAGATACTGGATTTGCAGAAAAATGAAATCCAGAAGGAAGTATATCATGTTACTTGGGATCTTTCCGCAGCAGAAAAGGGCGGTTATGATTATTTCATGATGAAAGAAATCATGGAACAGCCAAAGTCCTTCCAAGCTACCATCAGTCCACGTATTGTGGATGGAGAAATTCATCTGGATGACATCAAGTATACAGATGAAGATATTCAAAAGATTCATCGTATTCATATGGTGGCCTGTGGTTCCGCATGGCATGCAGCCATTGTCGGGAAATATGTTATAGAAGACTATGCACGTATTCCGGTAGAAGTAGATTTGGCTTCTGAGTTCCGCTACAGAAACCCTATTTTAGATAAAGATGATATTTGTATTGTCATCAGTCAATCTGGGGAAACCGCAGATACACTGGCAGCATTGAGAGAAGCAAAAAGACAGGGAATCCGTATTCTCTCTATTGTCAATGTAGTGGGTAGTTCCATCGCAAGAGAGAGCGATGATGTATTGTATACATGGGCAGGGCCGGAAATTGCCGTTGCTACCACAAAGGGATACTCTACACAAGTTGCTTTGATGTATTTGATTGCATTGAAATTTGCACAGGCAAGAGGAAAACTTTCCGATGGACAGGTACATGCACTGGTAGAAGAAATACAAAATATACCTGCTAAAATCGAACAACTCTTAGCATTACAGGATGAATTGAAAGCATTGGCAGATGCAAATGCAAATGCGAAAGATGTTTTTGTCATTGGACGTGGCATTGATTATGCAGTGGCATTGGAAAGCTCACTGAAATTGAAAGAAATTTCCTATATTCATAGTGAAGCCTATGCTGCGGGGGAACTGAAGCATGGCACAATTTCTTTGATTGAAGAAGGCACGCTGGTTATTGCAATCGCAACACAGGACGCATTGTATGAAAAGCTGTTAAGCAATGTCAAGGAGGTAAAGGCAAGAGGCGCTTATGTTTTGGCATTGGCAAAAGAGGGCAATACAGAAATCGAGAAAGTGGCAGACAAGGTGATTTACATACCACAGATCCATGATAAATTTACAGCATCCTTGGATGTCATCCCAATGCAGATTTTCTCTTATTATACAGCAGTTGCAAGGGGCTGTGATGTGGATATGCCACGTAATTTGGCAAAATCTGTAACAGTAGAATAAAAATCGAGATGCGCTCACAGATATATGGAATATATGGTGAGCGTATCTATCCATAAAACGAAAAATGTCATAGGTATCATGCCACCTGATGCCCTGCCAAAGGTCTTTGCACTACGGTACTGCTTGTTGCAGAATGTTCAGGTTTTGCAGTATGGTCTTTACTTTTTCGGTAAAAATGGTATGATATGAAGGATAACATCACATATAACATGCAATCGGAAAGCGAGAGGGCTTTCGATATTTTGACGTAAGGAGATTGGACATGGGAGAATCAATTACAGGCTTAAAGAGAAGCCATTTGTGTGGTCAGGTCAACGAAAATCTGATTGGTCAGGAAGTAACCGTTATGGGCTGGGTACAGCGTCGTCGTGACTTAGGGCAGCTGATTTTTATTGCACTGAGAGATAAAACCGGTTTGGTACAAATTGCTGTAGATGGCAACACAGCGCCAAAGGAAATTTTTGAAAAAGCGGAAACAGTACGGAGTGAGTATACATTGGCAGTACGTGGTACGGTTACCGCCAGAACAGAAGGCAATATCAATCCAAATATGAAAACGGGGAAGATTGAGATTGTTGCAACAGAATTTCGTGTGCTGTCCGAATCTGAAACCACACCTTTCCAGATTGAGGACAACATTACCGTTAAGGATGATTTGCGTCTGAAATATAGATATCTTGATTTGAGACGTCCTTCTCAGCTGAAAAATATTGTGCTGCGCCATCAGGTGGTACAAGCACTGCGAGCATTTTTGAATGAAGAAGGCTTCTTGGAAATCGAAACACCGATACTTGGTAAATCCACACCGGAAGGTGCAAGAGATTACCTTGTGCCAAGCCGTGTACATCCCGGCTTGTTTTATGGATTACCGCAGTCTCCTCAGCTGTATAAACAGCTGTTGATGGTATCTGGCATGGATCGTTACTATCAAATTGCGAAATGCTTCCGTGATGAAGATCTGCGTGCAGACCGTCAGCCTGAATTTACACAGCTGGATATGGAGTTATCTTTCATTGATGTAGATGATATTCTGGATATCAATGAAAGATTGGTGCAGAAGGTCTTTCAGGATATTATGCAGGTAGATGTACAGCTTCCTTTGCAACGTATGACATACAAAGAAGCTATGGAACGCTTTGGTTCCGACAAGCCGGATGTTCGTTTTGGAATGGAACTGGTCAATATTTCTGATGTGGTAAATGGCACAGATTTTGTGGTATTCAAATCGGCATTGGAAGCTGGTGGCAGTGTACGTGCGATCAACGCAAAGGGTTGTGGCTCTTTCCCCAGAAAGAAAATTGATTCTCTTGTAGAATTTGTAAAGACATATCGTGCAAAAGGACTTGCTTGGATTGTAGTCAATGAAGACGGCTCCTTGAAATCTCAAATTGCAAAATTCTTTACACCAGAAAAATTACAGGAAATTGTAGATCGTATGGATGGTAAGCCCGGCGATTTGATTTTGATTTGTGCAGACAAAGATAAAGTAGTATTTGACTCTCTGGGTGCGCTGCGTTTGGAACTTTCCAAAATGCTGGAATTGACAAAAGCAGATGATTTCCGTTTCTTATGGATTACAGAATTCCCCATGCTGGAATGGGATGAAGAAGAAAATCGCTTTGTTGCAGTCCATCATCCGTTTACTGCACCTATGGATGAGGATATTGCATTGCTGGATACAGATCCCGGTGCAGTACGTGCGAAAGCATATGATATTGTACTCAATGGCTATGAATTGGGTGGTGGTTCTATTAGAATTCACCGCAGAGATATTCAGCAGAAAATGTTTGAATTGCTTGGCTTTACACAAGAGGATGCACAGGAACGCTTTGGCTTTCTTTTGGATGCCTTCAAGTATGGTGTGCCTCCTCATGGTGGACTTGCATTTGGCTTGGATCGTATCATCATGTTGATGACAGGTGCTGCTAGTATCCGTGATGTCATCGCATTCCCGAAGGTAAAGGATGCTTCTTGCCCGATGACAGATGCCCCGAATGTGGTAGATCAAAAGCAGTTGGATGAATTGGCAATCTGCTTCAATGAAGAAATTCTCAAAGCATCACAGGCAGAAGAAGAATAAAATTTGATTTGCGCCTCTGTTTTCAAAAATAGAAAACAGAGGCTTTTTGTATTTCTCTGAAAAAATGCACAAAAATCCGTCGAATTTGTACGAATGATTGTGTAAAAATAGTCTGTTAGCACTCTTTACAAGTGAGTGCTAACAGACTATAATAGGCTTTGTAAGGAAAACAAGAATACCAAATCCAATACAAAAACATTCAGAGAAAGGTGGAATGGTTATGAACTTACAAAAATTTACACAAAAATCTCTCGAGGCCATTCAAAGCGCCCAATCTATGGCAATAGAATATGGCAACCCGCAGATAGATCAAGAACATATTTTGACTGCACTATTGACACAGGAGGATGGTTTGATTCCTCAGCTGATGCAAAAAATGAATGTCAATGTCAATGGACTGTTGCAGGCAGCAGAAAATGCAGTACAAAAATTGCCCAGAGCAACCGGTGGTCAAACATATGTTGCTTCTGATTTAGAGAGAACATTGACAGCAGCAGAAAGAATGGCAGAAAATATGAAGGATGATTATGTTTCCGTAGAACATATTTTCATGGCTATGGTCAACCAGCCCAATGCTACAGTAAAAGAAATTTTCAAACAATATCAAGTGCAGAAAGATGATTTCATGAAAATTCTGGCAACGGTAAGAGGGAACACACGTGTTACCAGCGATGCACCAGAAGCAACATATGATGCACTCAAAAAGTATGGTACAGACCTTGTGGAGAAGGCAAGAAGCAAAAAATTGGATCCTGTCATCGGTCGTGATGATGAAATCAGAAATGTCATTCGTATTTTGTCCAGAAAGACAAAGAATAATCCTGTTTTGATTGGGGAACCCGGTGTTGGTAAAACAGCCATCGCGGAAGGTCTGGCACAACGGATCGTCAAAGAAGATGTTCCAAATAGCTTGAAGGATAAAACCATATTCTCGCTGGATATGGGGGCATTGATTGCTGGTGCAAAATTTCGTGGTGAATTTGAAGAGCGCCTAAAAGCGGTATTGAATGAAGTCAAAAAGAGTGAGGGTAAGATCATACTGTTTATTGATGAACTGCATACGATTGTTGGTGCAGGGAAAACAGATGGTGCAATGGATGCAGGCAACCTCTTAAAGCCTATGCTTGCAAGAGGGGAACTGCATTGTATTGGTGCAACTACATTAAATGAATATAAGCAGTATGTGGAAAAAGACCCTGCACTGGAACGTCGTTTCCAGCCGGTATTGGTGAGTGAGCCTACGGTAGAGGATACCATTGCCATACTCAGAGGCTTAAAAGAGCGTTATGAGGTATATCATGGTGTCAAAATACAAGACCAAGCCATCATAGCAGCCGCAACTTTGTCCAACCGATATATCACAGACCGTTTCCTTCCCGATAAAGCCATTGACTTGGTAGATGAAGCATGTGCGATGATTCGTACGGAAATGGATTCCATGCCTATGGAATTGGATATCATCCAGAGAAAAATCATACAGCATGAAATTGAGGAAGCTGCACTGAAAAAAGAGGATGATAAGCTTTCCAAAGAGCATCTGGAAGAAATTCAAAAAGAGCTTGCGGAAATGCGCAGCGAATTTGCAACACTGAAAGCAAAATGGGACAATGAAAAAAATGCAATTGGTGTTGTACAAAAATTAAGAGAACAAATGGAAGAAATCAATGCAGAGATTGAGGCAGCAGAACGTAAATATGATTTGAATAAAGCGGCTGAATTAAAATATGGCAAACTGCCACAGCTGCAAAAGGAATTGGAGGAAAAAGAAAAGACCGCAGAGGAAAGCACATCAACAAATACACTGTTGCGTGATAAAGTAACAGAAGAAGAAATTGCAAAAATCATAGAACGGTGGACAGGAATCCCTGTTTCCAAATTGATGGAAGGCGAGAGAGAAAAACTGTTGCATTTGGAGGATATTTTGCACGAAAGAGTGGTTGGACAAGATGAGGCGGTACAGAAGGTCGCAGAAGCCATTTTAAGAAGTCGAGCAGGCATTCAAAGTGCAAATCGTCCCATTGGTTCATTCCTGTTCCTTGGCCCAACTGGTGTTGGTAAAACCGAGCTTGCAAAAACATTGGCAGAATGCTTATTCGATGACGAGAAAAATATGGTGCGTATTGATATGACGGAATATATGGAAAAATTCAGTGTATCCAGATTGATCGGGGCACCTCCCGGATATGTTGGTTATGAAGAAGGCGGCCAGTTGACAGAAGCAGTGAGAAGAAAACCATATTCTGTTATACTGTTTGATGAAGTGGAAAAGGCACATCCGGATGTATTTAATATACTGCTGCAGGTATTGGATGATGGACGTATTACCGATTCTCAGGGAAGAACCGTAGATTTTAAGAATACAGTCATTATTTTGACCAGTAACCTAGGCTCTCATTATTTGCTGGAAGGCATCAACGAAGATGGGGAAATTACGTCTGAAGCAAGGGCCAATGTAGAAGAATTGCTGCATCATTCCTTCAGACCTGAATTTTTGAATCGTTTGGATGAAATTGTGTTCTATAAACCTTTGACAAAGAGCAATATCACACATATCGTTGATTTGATTATGAAAGATTTGAACCGTCGTCTGGCAGAGCAACAGCTTCATTGTGAGCTGACAGAAAGCGCAAAAGATGAGATTGTAGAAAACGGTTATGATCCTGCGTTTGGTGCAAGACCTTTGAAACGTCTGGTGCAACGTGATATCGAAACATTGCTGGCAAGAAAAATGATTGCAGGTGATATCACACAAGGCAGCACATTCCTTGTAGATTTTCATAACGGCGCGTACCAGATTACGGTGCAGTAAAAAAGTATGACTGGCATATTTGAATCAATATGCCAGTTTTTTATTTGCAAAAGGCAACAAATCATTTACCATGCTGGGTTTGAAACATATACAAACCAAGCTAGGAGGAGTTTGGTGCTGTTGAGGGTATCTGTTTGTTTGATACGCAAACAGATGCCAAAACCGTCAAAGCGTGGTAGCATACGGATATGACAGTTCCATATGTATGGTTCATATTTGAGAAAGCAGTATACGATAAGCAGACAGAACTTCTTGTGTACACTGCAAAATACTGCCATTGTTTTCTACCACTGCCTGAGCAGAGGCTGTATAGAGTGGCAAACGTTTTTGGTAAAGTGCCATTGTGGCAGCAGCAGTAGGTACTAAGGGTCGGCCGTTTCCACTTTCCAGTAAATCAGCATTGCGGCGCAGCCATATGGTATATCCGTTTTGTTGTAATGCAGTGATATTTTCCGGATTCAATATCACTCCGCCCCCTGTAGAGATGACAGCACTGTTTTGTGCAGCAATTTCCTGCACTACAGCATGTTCGATCCTGCGAAATTCAGATTCTCCGTATTTTGCAAAATAGTCGGCAATGGGCATGCCGATTTTTTTGATGATTTCTGCATCTGTATCTATCAATGTTTTTCCAAGCTGCTTGGCAACTGCTTGCCCAATGGTACTTTTTCCGCAGCCAGACATACCAATCAGTACGATATTAGAGCGTTCTTTCCATAAATTCCGATAGATTTTATCAATCATTGCATCATCCATCTTTTTGTTTAGGAAAATTTCAACCGCATATTTTGCTTGTGCAATCAGCATTTCCATACCACCAACAGCGAGAATGCCCCTTTGTTTGGCATCCAGCAGAAAACGGGTATGCAAGGGATTGTATATCACATCAATCACCGCTTCGAGTTGGGTAAAAACAGATAAATCAATGGGAGTATCTGCGATTTGGGGATACATCCCCACAGGTGTGGTATTGATTATGATTTGGGCATCTGTATGCTGTGCATAGCATGTTTCATATGATATGGTATCGGTAGAGGGTTTGTAATATACAGTCAGGATTTCTTTTGCGCCGCAATCCTGCAATACAGCAAATACTGCTTTGGATGCGCCACCTTTTCCAAGAAGCAATACTTTTTTGCCTGAGACCGCAATGCGATGATGTTCCAACATATAGCGAAAGCCGAAATAATCTGTATTATAACCAAAGAGCTTACCATTGCGATTGACAATGGTATTGACTGCACCAATTTTTTTTGCAGCAGTATCCAGTTCATATAAATAGGGAAGTACCGATTCTTTATAAGGTATGGTCACATTTAATGCGGTAAAATTTTTTTTGGTCATAAAATCATCAAAATCCATTTTTGCAATGGGAATCAAATCGTAAGTATAATCTGCAAGCTGTTCATGTATGATTTTGGAAAAGCTGTGACCGAGTTTTTCTCCAATCAATCCATAGCGCATAAAATCACCTCATATTCTTCTCGTGTAGGAAACGTTACAGTTGTATGGCTCTTATGCTAATACAATATGTATCCATTTGCAATATTGTTTGTTAGAAAATTGTAATTTTTTATTTCCTAAAATATGTTACAATGGTATGAAAAGGAAAATAGAGATCAAGAAATATATTTTGGAAAGAAGGAAATTTCTGATGAAACGATATTATAAAAAAATAACAGCGTTTTTGATTGGCTGTGTGGTATGTTGCCAAAGTATTTTTTTAACACCCGTTATGGCAGCAACACCAAATCCGGAGGAGGAGATGCGTGCAGTATGGATTTCCACAGTATACCGTGCGGATTTTTTGTCGGTACAAAATGATGCAGAAGCACAAAAAAAAGAATTTGTACAAAAGCTGGATCAAATCAAAGCGATGGGACTCAATACGGTTGTGGTACAGATCCGTCCCAAGGGGGATGCACTCTATGAATCCTCACTCAATCCATGGAGCGATGTTTTGACAGGGACGCAGGGACGCAGTCCGGGTTATGATCCTATGCAATTCATGATTGAAGAAACACATAAAAGAGGTATGGCATTTCATGCATGGATGAATCCTTATCGTATTACGACATCAGGTGTAGATTTGGCAGCACTTTCTGCGGACAATCAGGCCAGACAGCACCCGGATTGGATTTTGACGCATAAAAACGCAATGTACTACAATCCGGAAAGAGAGGATGTCAAGGAGTATATTGTAAATACCGTAGCGGAAGTGGTACAAAATTATGATGTGGACGGTATCCATTTTGATGATTATTTTTATCCTTCCAATTACCCCTTGCCAGAAAGCGAAGGACCGGAGGGGCCAACAGCCAATGCACGCAGAGAGCATGTCAATGACTTAATTGCCCGTGTAGATAAAAAAATCAAACAGCTGAATCAAGATGTGGCATTTGGCATTAGTCCAATGGGGATTTGGAAAAATAGCACTTCTGATCCGGAAGGCTCTGCCACAAAAGGCTCAGAGGGGTATTACAATGTTTTTGGGGATGCAAAGACATGGGTAAAAAAAGGCTGGGTAGATTATATCGTGCCACAGATTTATTGGGAAACAGGGCATGCCGCTGCGGACTATGAAACATTGGTAGATTGGTGGAGCGATGTGGTACGTGGTACAGATGTCAAGCTTTATATCGGACAGGGCATTTACAAGGATTCTGTAGCAGCAGAAATTACAAAAGAGCTGAAAATCAATGAAAAATATCCAGAAGTATCCTCCAGTTTCTTTTTCAGTCTGCGTGATTTATTGAGTGATCGTCAGGGAGCGGGAACTGCCATCAAAACATATTATAAGCAAAAAGATGTGGCACAGATTTCAGAAACAAAACCGGAACAGACAAAACCGATTAAGCCCAGTGAACCGGATGCAAAAAAGAAAGCATATGCAGGTCGTACAGATTTGCGTGTAGATGGCAAGCCGGTGGTATTGGATGTGTATATCATTGATGATTATAGCTATTTCAAACTGCGTGATTTGGCGTATCAAATGACTGGAACACCAAAGCAGTTTGATACCATTTGGCAGGAAAAAGATCAGACAATCCATTTACAGACAGGGATTCCATATACCGTAAATGGAACAGAAGGAAAAAAGACACAGGCAAAGGATACTGTAGCAATTCCGTCTATGGCAAATCTGTATGTCAATGGACAAAAACAAAGTGTATCTGCATATACCATTGATGATTATACATACTATAAGCTGCGTGATCTTGCAAAGCTTGCAGATTTTGGTGTAACTTGGGAGGAAAGCACAGCAACCATTGACATTGATACCGACCAAGCATATCAGTAAAAAATAGATGTGGTATCATTGTGCGGTTCGCAAACAGAGCATCA
Organism: Anaerotignum sp.; assembly: GCA_020024265.1. Classification (GTDB taxonomy): domain Bacteria; phylum Bacillota; class Clostridia; order Lachnospirales; family Anaerotignaceae; genus Anaerotignum. Next base: position 81,028 of record JAHHTW010000005.1, read on the forward strand.
AAGCATATATTGAATATACAAAGAAAAAGTGATGTCATAGGGGATGATGTCACTTTTTTGTATAGTATCGTTTTGAAAATAATACTTGACAAATCCATATCATTTGATAAAATATATAGCAATGATATATACATTGATAATGATTGGAGATAAATATGAATGACGATTGGTTAGAAATGTTACATGCAATGCAGCAATTTAAGCAGTTTGGGCGACGGATTGCAAGTCACCATCATGATAATTTCACTTCATCTGAATTGGAGCTGCTTTCACGCCTATGGATGGCAAAAGAGCCATCCACACCCATTCGATTGAGTAAGGCAATGGGGATGCAGCAGGTCAATCTGAGTCGTTTGATCAAAGGATTGAAAATCGCTGGACTGATTGCAACCTGCCCAAATCCAATGGATAAGCGCAGCTATATGATTACGATTACAGAGGAAGGAGAACGGCAAATGCAGGAAAGCTATGATGCATACCTAAGACCGATGTATCGTTTGCGCAGACAGTTGGGGGAGGAAAAGTTTGCACATGTATTGGAATGCATCACAGATGTAAATAACAGCTTGGAAATATAGGAGGAATTGTAAAATGAGTACGTATGCATTGATGCAGCTGGATGTGGCACAGCTGAAAAAAATGATTCATGAAAGTGAAGGGAAGGAGAAGCGCAGACGTATTGGTGCGTTGCTCTTAAAAGATGTACTCTGTGTATTGTTGGCAGTGACATTTATTATGGGCTGTGGTGCGGTATTTGGTAAGGAAAACAGCCCTGTGGGTGTTGTGATTTTTTGTTTGGTATTGAGTATGCGATTTGTACATTATGAATACTGCAAAAAAGATACCATACTCAATATGGGTATTCTATTTTTGATTCTGACTTTCGGAAGCTTTGCAGCATCCATAAGTAAGCCGTTGATACAGCTTTTGATTCATGTTGTTTGTCTTGGAAGCATCATGCTGATGGTTTCAGACCAGCCTAGAAACGGCAATGCTTTGATTTACTTTTTCAGCTATATTCTGTTGTTTGGCAATCCTGTTACAGGGAAGTTGCTTGCATTGCGTGCGGTACAGATGGGTATGGGATACCTTCTGTGCTTGCTGGTATTGCATCGCAATCACAAGAAGGGATTGCCGGTACGCCGTTTCCGTGAAATGTTGCAAAGCTACCATATTTCAGATCCGGATTGCCAGTGGCGTTTGCGCAGCGTATTGGGTGTCAGCACAGCAATGTGGCTTGGTGCATTGATTGGTTTGGAACGGATTATGTGGATTGGGATTACGTGCAATGCTGCATTAACCGCATATGGTACCATACCACATAAAAGAATGATGCAGAGAATGGTAGGTATGGTTGCAGGCTGTGTGTTGTTTGTGTTGCTTTGTATGGTATGCCCGCCAGAACAACGTGGATTTTTTGGTATCATTTCCGGATTGTGTTTGGGCGTTTGTGCAAGATATGATTGGCAGAGTATGTACAATGCCTTTGGTGGATTGATTGCCGCAAATACACTCTTCGGAGCATCTACAGCAATTACATTGCGTTTGATTACCAATGTGTTTGGTGCTGTTTTTGGCATTGTTATGGCATTTGTTTGGGCTTGGATATTTTCTAAATGTAAATTGCCACACAATGTATCTGCAAAAGAAAGCTGATTGTACTCATTGTGCAAGCAATAGGGAGCAATTTTCTATCACATGACGATGTGAGCCTATGAAAAAGCAAATAAAAAATATAGAGTCGAACAACGAAGAAATTGCGCTGTTCGGCTTTTTTATGTATGTCATAAAAACGATGGTAAGATACCAATATGTATAGCGACGGTCAATTTTTACCAGATATAGCATTTTTATGCTATACTGAAATAGAAATTACAGTAGGATAAAAAACTGATTGACCTGTAAGGAGGATACCAGAAGCGTAATTGCATCATACGGATCGCTTTTGGTAATAGAAGGGCTCTGGCATGATGGATAGAAGAAATCCAATCATCAAACCATAGAAGGGAGAAAAAATGAACAGTAAATATTTTCCAATCGAAGCATTACATCAGCAATTAAAACAAGCCAAAGCAATGGATCGTGATTTGAAACGCTTTGGTGCAAAGCGACATCAATATACTTGGAATGCACCTGTTTCTGTGGAGGAGCTGGAGCGTTTTGAACAAAAAATAGGTATCTCGCTTCCAAAAGAATACCGTGATTTTCTGCTTTTGGCAGGCGATGGGGGTGCAGGGCCGTTTTATGGTTTGTTTTCATTGAAGGATGTGGAATATTGGTTACAATGGGAGGTTGAGCCGGAACAAACTCCCATAATATATCCGGAAATGGATGAAGATACATTGTGGTACATACAAGAAAATTGGAAACGGGGCTGTATTCCCATTGGAGAGCAGGGAGACACCTATTTCACAGGCTTGATGGTGACAGGAGAACATAGAGGTCGTGTGGTCTATATAGAATATGAGGGAAGCTGGGTATTCTTCCCCAAAGAGCTGAATTTTTTATGCTGGTATGAACGATGGTTGCGTGAGGTTTGCAATCGGTACAACGATCATGTGTGGTTTGCGACAAATCTGGATGGCGATGAGGAGGAGTTGAAACAGTATTATCAGAATGCAAAAACAGATGAGGAAAGGCAATATGCTCTCGAAAGTATGAAAAAATTTCCCACATTTTCAAAAAGCACAATTGCTTTTTTGGAAAATATCATGCTGGAAAAAAGCACTGTGGAGGATGCACGAAGCTTGTTGCAACTGATTTATCGCATAAGTCCCCAGTTTTTCTATCGCTTTTTGGAAATGCGCTGGCAGACAGAGCGATATGATACCGTACTCAATGAACTGTGGTATGCACAATGGCATATGCATCAGGAAAGTGAAAAAATTGTATCCATATGGGATGAAGCGGTATTGGAAAAATTACCATTGGTTTCAGAGGATACATGGCAACATGCAATAGAATTTTTGAAACACAGTAAAAAAGTATCCTTGAAACAAGTCAGTTGGGTATTGCAAAAAACAAAGAAAATAAAAAACAAAACAGAAATGTTAAGAGATTTCTCTTGTTTTGCAGATGCTTCTGAAAATTTGGATATCTGGCTGGAGGAATTGGAAAAACGGGATCATTGGGAAGTGTTGAAAACGGCAATCATCACAGTACCAAGAGTAAAGGATGCACGATTGAAGGAAGCACTTTTCCATATTCAAAAGGATTTTGCCTTTGCTGTAGAACAGATATGGAATGTAGATGATCATGATCCAGAAATGATGGCACGAGCCAGACGTCGCAATCTGGACAATACCATTTACAATAAGGCGTGCGAGGCATGGAGGGAAATCTGGAAGGAGCCAATCAGACGTGAAGCAATTGGGTTTCCAAGACCGTATATCGTAAACCTGAACGCCTGTGACCAAAAGAACCTGTTTTTGGATCAAAAGCCGCCACAACAGGGGATTGCAATTCATCCTATGATTGCATTGGCAATCCGGAGTCAATTTCATCGTCTGCCTTCTACTGCTTACGACTGGGAAAAGGTCTTTGAAAAAATAAAGAAGTTGTCACTGATGTTAAACAGCAGTACTGTGCGCCGTTGGGATGACGAAGGGCGTATGGTGGATTTGCTGGCTCCAGATGAATATCCATTGCCTGAGCCGTTTTACTACAGTTTGGATGATTGGTCAGCCATAGGTCGTATGAAAAATCTGAAAAACCTTATGATTACATGTGTGCGTGTCAATGATTTTTCGTTTTTGACAGAGTGTAAAGAGGTGAAGAAACTATCTGTATATAACACAAACTTCACAGATTGTCGGCTGCTTTTGCGTATGCCAAAATTGAAAGAGGTAGATTTGCGTCTATGTCGTTTGGAGCATGTGAATGCACTGCGCTCTGCATCGTTTCAATATATTCTTGAGAATGAATAAAATGGGTAAGGGTATCCATTTTGTGGCATGCAGCAATGTAAATGGTATCATCCATAGGAGAGGAAAACATGTGTGAGGCATACCTTGGATCGGACATGCTTCTGGGCTTATAGGCAGTGTGATACCAATCCATACAAAAACAAAGGACTGCGGGCTTTTGCCCAAAGTCCTTTGTTGGTTTGATATCATAGAATGTATATGTTATTTGAGATACGTCTGCATGTATTCTTTCCGTATTTCCTCAGGTACCAAGCTGCCACCTGTTGCCCATGGAATATGTACGGCATTTTGCATTTTGTCTGTCAGAGCGTTATCTTTTATGTATTTTTGCATTTCTGGACTTTTCAGCTGTATCGGACCCCAGAAGGAAGCGCATGCGGAAGGCTCGATAAAAATATCTTCTGTGTCTACCAGCATACGCATCAAATCATAAATATGATAATCTTCCAAAGAAAAAATACCAGATAAAATATGATTGATGGTAGCACCTACAAAACCGGAGGCACGTCCTACTGCCAAACCATCTGCATGAGTCTGCCCGCTCAAGCCAAAATCCTGTACGCAGATTTCGTTTTGCAAACCGGAAGCCATACCTACCAACATGCAGGGTGCTTGTGTTGGTTCTAAGAAAAAGACATGTACATTGTCGCCAAAGAATTGTTTGAATCCAAATGTCACACCGCCGGGTGCTCCACCAACACCACAAGGGATATATACGAATAATGGATGGTCTGCATCCACAACGATGCCATTTTCCGCAAATTGTTTTTGTATTCGTTTTGCTGCTACAGCATAACCCAAAAATAGCGTCACAGAGTTTTCATCATCTACAAAATAACTCATAGGGTCTGCATCTGAATTTTTTCTGCCAACTTCTACCGCCTTGCTGTAGTCATCTGCATATTCAATGACTTCAGCACCCCTTTGACGCAACAGATCTTTTTTCCACTGTTTGGCATCTGCCGACATATGTACGATAACATGAAAGCCCAGAGCAGCACTCATAATACCGATACTTAGTCCAAGGTTCCCGGTCGAACCGACCTGAATTTTGAATTGACCAAAAAATTCCTTGAATTTTGGAGATGCGAATACGGTATAATCATCTGTGAGCTTTATTTTTCCATGCTCCAAAGCCAAATCTTCTGCATGCTTAAGTACCTCGTATATCCCGCCTCTTGCCTTTACAGATCCGGAAATTGCCAAATGGCTGTCCTGTTTGAGAAACAAATGCCCGGGGATGGCTGTATGGTATACTTCCTCCAGCTGTTTTTGCATTTTGGGTATTTCTGTTAAGGGGGATTCAATCAACCCATTTTGCGATGCGGTTTCTGGGAAAACTTTTTGAATAAAAGGAGCAAACCGAATCAATCTGGCTTCCGCATCATCAATATCAGCCATTGTGATATTGATCGCTTGCATTGCGGTTTCTGTATCCTTTAGATTTTCGTTGATCCAGTTGACCTCCCTGCCTTTGCTTACATCTTCTAATAATGCTTTGTTCTTGACACGATTCCAAAAACTTTTGTCCATAAAAGATTCCTCCTATTTTGCATAAAGATCTTTTTCAAAAGGTATTGACCTTGTATAGAATTATAGCATAAAAAAAATTTCCTGTCTTTGGAAGGATATGTTTTTATGAAAAAAAATTTGTTGTGGCATTGGGCAATCATATGGAAAAAATCACAAACTCTTGTGGTTGTATTGACAGGATACCACAAAAAACAGTATACTATTGAAATACAGTGGAGTCAGTGCATTGGGGAGATGGGGATATATGGAACGTGCAAGACAATTGATTTCTGCAATGATCGCAGGTGGGCTGATTGGTATGGGCGCAACGGTTTATTTAACACAACAAAATCCTGTGGTAGGCAGTTTTTTGTTTGCCATTGGCTTATTTACCATCGTTATTTTTCAGCTACAGCTGTTTACCGGAAAAGTGGGCTATCTTCCCATGCAAAAACCAATCTATTTGATTGAGTTGGGGATTACATGGCTTGGAAATCTGCTTGGTACTTATTTGGTTGCAATGATGGTGAAGCAGAGCCGTATTTATGATGCTCTGGCAGGACGGGTACAAGAGATTGCAGATATAAAATTAAATGATGGAGTATTCAGTATCTTGATACTATCTATTTTTTGTGGATTTTTGATGTTTATTGCGGTAGATGTTTTCAAAAATCAAACCGGATCTACTATCCGTACCATAGGTATTTTCGTACCAGTGATGGTTTTTATACTCAGTGGATTTGAACATGTCATTGCAAATATGTTTTATTTCTCTCTGTCAAATTCTTGGAATATGCACTGCTTGGTATGGATTGTTGTCATGACATTGGGCAATAGTATAGGTGGTATGCTTTTGCCGCTATATATGAAATGTTTTCGTATAAGGGAGTAGTGTGTTTTTGGGAGCTTTCCTGATAACCTAAGTTGGAAAAACGAACAGACTTACATATGGAAAGCCTTGCAAGACAAGGCTTTCTTTTTATCTTAGTATGCAGAAAGGAATTGTTTATGCACGATGTAGAGATGCAATCGATTTTTACGTTGCTACAAAAATGGTATCAAACGGAAAAAAGAGATCTGCCTTGGCGAAATACCAAAGATCCATATCATATTTGGGTTTCAGAAATTATGCTGCAACAAACAAGGGTAGAAGCAGTCAAGCCTTATTATACAAGGTTCTTATCAGAGCTGCCAACCATTAAAGATTTGGCTGAGGCAGATGAAGAACAAATATTAAAGCTTTGGGAGGGGCTGGGATATTACAGCCGTATACGGAATATGCAGACCGCAGCGAAGCAGGTAATGGAAAACTATCATGGCAATATGCCAGCAGACCACAAAGCATTGCTTGGCTTAAAGGGCATCGGAAACTATACGGCAGGTGCTGTTGCATCCATTGCATTTGATTTACCATTTGCTGCAGTGGATGGTAATGTACTGCGTGTGCTGTCACGGGTATATGCCGATGACAGAGATATTATGCTGCAAACAACAAAAAAAGCATGGGAAATAGAAATCAATGAAGCATTGACGGGAGAGATTGCAGGAGAAGTCAATCAAGCATTAATGGAATTGGGAGCAACGGTATGTGTGCCAAATGGTATGCCAAAATGCCAACAATGTCCCTTGCGCGCGCTTTGTATCGCATATCAAAAAAATACTGTGATGCAGTATCCGGTGAAAAGTGAAAAAAAACCGCGTACCAAAGAATATTTATCTGTATGTTTTATCACAGATGGGAGAGAGATTGCTTTGCGCAAGCGACCCAATAAAGGACTTTTGGCAAATCTTTGGGAGCTGCCACATGTTCCGAAGTCTATCGCATTGCCAGCAGCATTGACAGAGTGGGGAATCATGCAGGCAGAAGTAATACCCATGCATACCAGAAAACATATTTTTACACATATTGAATGGTATATGGATGGATATTATATTTTGGTAAAAGAGCGTAAAGAAACGCCGTTTATATGGGTAACACCAGAACAACGAGCGGAGGAATATGCATTGCCGGCTGCATTTCAGAAAATATGGAAGGATGGTTTTGCAATGAGGCTGCCATAAGCCCGCTGGCTTTAGATGGTGGATCGTTTACCAGATGGCGCTGTAGTGTCTATTCCAAAGCAAACTGCCTTTTTTGGAAAACGATCCAGTGAATCCGTTGTTTTGACTTGTCAAGGACTGTGAGCTATGATAATATGTTTTCATGAAGAGTATCATGTGATGATGGTTTTGCAAGTATAGAAAAGTAAAGAAAAGATATGGAGGAGTACCATGAACCGTGAAATGATTATTATCCTGGACTTTGGTGGTCAGTATAACCAGCTGATTGCACGTAGAGTCAGAGAACATCACGTTTATTGTGAAATTATGCCTTGGAATAAGCCGATTGAAGAAATCAAAGCAAAAAATCCAAAGGGTATTATATTCACAGGCGGTCCTAATAGCGTGTATGATGAAAAATCTCCACACTGTGACCCCGCTATTTTTGAATTAGGCATACCTGTATTGGGTATTTGCTATGGCTGTCAGTTGATGGCTTATACACTGGGCGGTAAGGTTGGTAATGCCAATGAAAAAAGTGAGTACGGAAAAACAGAGGTTATATTTGATACAAGCAGCAAACTGTTTCAGGGAATTGATGAAAAAGAAATCTGCTGGATGAGTCATACAGACTTTGTAACAGATATGCCAGAAGGTTTCCGCATTATTGGTAAAACAAGCACTTGTCCGGCAGCGGCAATTGAATGCCCGGATAAAGGATTTTATGGTGTACAATTCCATCCGGAAGTAAATCATACACCAAAGGGTAGCAATATGATTTATAACTTCTTGTATGAAGTATGCGGATGTAGCGGTGATTGGACAATGACCAATTATATTGAAGACCAAATACAGAAAATTCGTGCACAGGTAGGCGATGGCAAGGCATTATGTGCATTGTCTGGTGGTGTGGATTCCAGCGTTGTTGCAGCACTGGTTTCCAAGGCAATTGGCAAGCAGCTAACATGTGTATTTGTAGATCATGGTCTGATGCGTAAAAATGAAGGTGATGAGGTAGAAGCTGCATTTGCCAATATGTTTGATGCGCATTTTGTGAGAGTAAATGCTCAGGAACGCTTCCTGAATAAGCTCAAAGGTATAACTGATCCGGAAAGCAAGAGAAAAATCATTGGTGAAGAATTTATTCGTGTATTTGAGGATGAAGCGAAGAAGATTGGTAAAGTAGACTTTTTGGTACAGGGTACCATTTATCCCGATGTCATTGAAAGTGGCTTGGGTGATTCTGCTGTAATCAAATCGCACCATAATGTAGGCGGTTTACCCTCTGTTGTAGATTTTGAAGAATTAATTGAGCCTTTGCGTCAGCTGTTTAAAGATGAAGTACGTCAAATGGGGATGGAACTGGGGCTGCCAGAACACTTGGTATGGCGTCAGCCTTTCCCAGGACCTGGTCTTGGTATTCGTGTCATTGGTGAAGTTACAGAGGATAAATTGGAAATTTTGCGTGATGCAGATGCAATTTTCCGTGAAGAAATTGCAAATGCTGGTTTGGAACGTAATATTAATCAGTATTTTGCAGTCATTACAGATGTACGCTCTGTAGGTGTTATGGGTGATTTCAGAACTTATGACTATACCATCGCACTCAGAGGAGTAACAACTACAGATTTTATGACAGCAGATTGGGCAAGAATTCCTTATGATGTGTTAGATAGGGTTTCTGTTAGAATTGTCAATGAAGTAAAGCATGTCAATAGAATTGTGTATGATATTACCTCAAAGCCACCGGCAACGATTGAGTGGGAATAAAAATTACAACCCCGGAAACCCTGCATTTATGCGGGTTTTCGGGGTTTTCTTATGTCTGCTGAGTACAAATTGAGTACACTTGTGTTTTT
>JAHHTW010000050.1 GCA_020024265.1 Anaerotignum sp.
TTTTCTATTATAGCAGTATATTTTATATGTGCCAACCGCACAAAGGGAATTTATCTGAATACGAGGAAGCAAAATGCTTGTATATTTTATGGATATATTATATGATTAGTATATCAGATATACGAGGTAAATACTATGAGAAAGAAAAATGAACTTTTAACAAAAGGAGAAGAAGCCTTGATGGAATTGTTTTGGGATGCATCAGAGCCTCTGACCAGTATGCAGCTGTCTGAGATGACAGACGAATTCAATGACAGCTATATTCATAAGCTGCTCAAATCCCTGCTTGCAAAAAATATAATAAAGGTAGAGGGTGTCGTTGCTTCTGGCAAGCAGTATGCCCGATCCTTTCAGCCGACGATGACACGAGAAGAATATGCCGCACAGGTGATGTGTGAGCTTGGCATCCGCGACGAAAAGGCGATCGCCAAGGTCGCTGTTGCGATGGTAAAGGCATCGGAAGAAAGCAGCAAGGATGCGCTTGTAAAGCAGCTAGAAAGCATGGTGCAGGAATTGAAAGGGAAATGATAAACGATGGAATTATCCATTTATGGTTTGGGAATGGCAGTTATTTGCAGCAGCCTCACCATCCTGTTTTTATATGCGTGTAGGAAACAATATGGCTTCATACAGAAATTTGGTGCGCCGCTCGTTTTGGCAGCCTATTTACTTGCGGTCATTCGTCTGCTTGTGCCTTTGGGATTTTCTTGGCAGCTGGGGATACCGCTTCCATGGCTATTGAATCCTTTTTATGCCTTCATCCATAAAGACATATTTTTGATTGGCGATCATGTTATCAAAGGAAGAATCATTTTTGATGTGGTTTGGATAGTTGGCTCTTTGTGGTTTTTGACACGGTGGTTCATACAATACAGGAATGCAAAAAGAACACTTTTGCAGAGAAACTGCCGCCAGACTGAACAGGACATCAAGCTGCTGGAACAGATCCGCACCGGATCACAGCGGAAGCTCCGTGTAGAGGTATGGAGAAATTCCTATATCTCCATTCCCATGGGCATGGGTGTTTTCACAAAAATGATCCTGCTGCCAGAAAAAGAATATACAGATGAAGAACTGTATTATATTTTGCTGCATGAATATACGCATTTTAGGCATGGAGATACCTGCACCAAAATGCT
>JAHHTW010000006.1 GCA_020024265.1 Anaerotignum sp.
TATGGGTTGTAAGTTTATTTCTGCTATTTCGTTTTCAAGGATCAGTCTTGTTTTTCTTTCGCTTTTGTAGCGAAAGCTTTTTCATTCTACCAAACTTCTTTTTTACTGTCAAGTACTTTTTTAAGGACTTTTTCAGAATTTTTGTTTGATATTTTGTTGTTTTTCACCACTCTTATGAGCGACGCCTGTATATTTTACCATCACCTATTTCGTTTGTCAAGCATTTTTTTCTTTATCAAATTTCATTTCACAATGCTTGATTTTTTGTTTTGATTTGCGTGATGTGCTGTAGTGCTATTTTATTTTACATGAATTTTATCTTTTGTCAACACTTTTTTTACATTTTTTTTATTCTTTTCCAAAAAAAAAGGAAAATAGGGGTATTTTCCGCATAAAAACACCCCTATTTCTGCTACAATCCGTTATTTCGTCTTATTGGCTCTACCCTGTTTGCCAGCCTGTCCGCTCTTGCGCTCAGTATGTGTATCTTCCAGACTGTATTCCTGAGCAAATTCTGTTCTGTTCAGACCTTGTTCCACTCTTGTTTCATTCTGTTTTTTCATATTTTTCTGATCCATATTGAAAACCCTCCGTTTTCTTTTTCCATTTTGCATCCGAACCACACAACTTTTCCATAACTGTATATATCTTTGTTTTCCACCAAAAGCACAGCAATCTGATTATTCATGATACATCCGTTATGGAACCATCGTGTTTTTTCTTCTGCATCCTGTAGTATGGACAGAGATTTTCTTTTTATACTGTTTTTATGTACGAAGCTTGTTCAGCAGATATCTTTTTTTATACTTCATTGCTGCATACCGCATGACTTTACGGTAAATCATAGGGTTCACCACGCCGCCTGCCATACCAAGCACAGGAATTCCTTGGACAAACTTTGCTGTCAGCATCATCGTTGCCATACTGTTTGCTGCCGCTTTCTTTTCCTCATCAAATGCATATGTATTTTCTTTTGTTTGCATCCAAGCTTCCACTGCCGCATCTGCCTTTTGTTTTTCCTGCTCCGATGCAAGTGCTGCAACAATCAGACGCAATAGAAACACCCTTTCCGGCTCTGTCTGATATTCAAAGCCATAGCTGATGGCTGTTTCATACAATCCCTTCATCAGCATACCAATAAAAATCGGAATGTCCGGCAAACCCACACCGACTGCTCCCAATCCAATTCCCTCTGCTGTTGTAATACACAAGTTTTTCCATTTGTCTTTTTTTGCCAACGCATCTACTTGCTTGAGTGTTTTTTTGTTTGGACGCTTCTCCATACGAAAATCATTGACCTGAAATTCCAGTTCCAAATCTTCTTTGGAAAATGTTTTTTCCACAATGCCATTGCCTTTTTCAAATACCAAAGAGAATGCTTTGTAAAACGCAAACTCCAGCTGTCGATGCAGCCCATCCGGTATTTTATCTTCAATCTTTCCAAAAATCCCCTGTTTTTGTATAGACTTTTTTTGTGTTGACTGAAAATACTTTTCTTCCTTTCGGATCAGCTTGTCCAGTTCCTTTTGTACTGCCGAATTCATCATGCACACTCCTTATTGAGGAAAAAGCGTTTTTGAAACGATTCAAAAACGCTTTTTTCTGATTTATTTTTCTTCCTTTGGTTCCTCTTTTTTCAATATACCATTGAAATTCGCTGTACTAAAATTCTTCTTCATATCAGTATCTGCCTGCACATTTTGCAAACGATAATAGTCCATAACACCCAAATTGCCATTACGCAAAGCATCTGCCAATGCCATAGGCACTTCTGCCTCTGCTTCTACAACCTTTGCTTTCATGCGTTCTACTTCTGCCTTCATTTCCTGTTCCATAGCAATTGCAGTTGCACGGCGTTCTTCTGCTTTTGCCTGTGCAATCTGTTTGTCTGCCTCTGCTTGTTGAATCTGCAAATGCGCACCAATGTTTCTGCCAATATCTACATCTGCAATATCAATAGACAAAATTTCAAACGCTGTACCGCTATCCAATCCCTTTGACAATACCGTACGGGAAATAGAATCCGGATTTTCCAGTACACCCTTATGACTGCTGGAAGAGCCTACCGTTGTAACGATACCTTCCCCAACTCTGGCAATGATGGTTTCTTCCCCTGCACCACCGACCAATCTTCCCAAATTTGCTCTTACGGTTACCTTTGCAATGACCTTGACTTCAATACCATCAATCGCTACTGCTGAAATCCATGGTGTTTCAATAATTTTCGGTGTCACGCTCATGCGCACCGCTTCAAAAACATTGCGTCCTGCCAAATCAATGGCTGCCGCACGTTCAAAAGAAAGATCCAAATTTGCTCTGTGTGCTGCAATCAGTGCATCTACCACATTATCCACATGCCCACCAGAAAGCAGATGGCTTTCCAGCTGATTTGCATTGACATCCATACCGGCTTTCTGTGCCTTAATCAACGGACGGATGATATGATCTGGGCGTACACGACGCAACCGCATACCAACCAACGAAAAAATATTTACCTTCACCCCTGCGGAAATTGCAGATACCCACAAGCCCAAAGGCACAAAACCCAAAAAGATGATCAGAATCACCACCAATATCAGTATGGGGATCAAAAAACCGAACCATTCCAAGCCAATCATATCAAATTACCTCCTTTAATTCTTTCTTTTTTTGGACATATCATCTCTTACTGCTCACATTTTTCTACCATAACTATTTTTCCTCGGATTGCAATCACCCGCACCAATGTATCCTTATCGATAAAATCCCCATTGGAGCATACATCCATTCGTTTCCCTTGAAAATCAGCTACGCCATAGGGACGAAGTATGGTTTTTGCAGTTCCGATTTGGTTGAGCAAGCCTTCAAATGTACTTTCATCGAAATCCTTGGTATCCTGCCGATCTCGTAACACTACTTTTTCGTACAGCCCGCTTTTTTTTCCAAATACCAGCATACATGCAAATACCAGTACCATCAGCAGCAGCGCAATCAAAAATATGCCCAATCCATAAAATTTGCCTACGAAAAACAGCACACCCAGCAAACAGATACTCCCCAATATCCCAAATATGCCAAAGCCCGGCATCAGCATTTCTGCAAACACCAATATCAAACCTATGGCACCCAACAGTATCAACCATATTGCCATATTCCTCTCTCCTTTGTATTTCTATACGAATTGACATGGATTTTTTTATATTATATCATATACAAATACGTTTGTACATCATACACAAAGATCCTTAAAAAATATTTAAAACAGTTTGTCAAAACATTTCCCGACAGCCAGCATCGCCTTCCTTTTTTTCCATATCAAAAAAACATTGCTCCTGCCAACAGCTGCCTTTTCTATTTGCCCCATCTCTCCAAGACCTTGCCCAAGTTATGGTTTTGTATGTATAAAAATTTGCGAACACAGGTTTGATTTTGTTCGATAAATATGGTATACTAATGTATATTCTCGAACAGCAATGGACAATACCAATCATGATATATGTAACCATTCCCATCCATCTGTATGGATACGGAATTGCTTTACCATCATATCGAAAAGAGATATTTTTAAGGAAGTGATCAAATGATGAATGATTTATCCGCAAAGCAGCAGCAAATATTAGATTTTGTCAAAACCGAAGTGCGTGAAAAGGGATATCCCCCTTCTGTGCGTGAAATTTGTACAGCTGTTGGGCTAAAGTCCACCTCTACGGTACATGGGCATCTTGCACGCTTGGAAAAAAAAGGACTGATCCGCAGAGATCCAACCAAACCACGTGCCATTGAAATATTAACCGGTGATGCAGAATATCCCAGCAGAGAAACTGTACGTGTTCCCATTATAGGCAATATTACAGCAGGAACTCCCATTTTGGCAGTGGAAAATGTAGAGGATACCTTTCCAATCCCTGTCGATTATGTGCATAATGACAGCGTATTTATGCTCAAGGTACGTGGAGAAAGTATGATCGAAGCTGGCATTTATGATAAGGATTTGATTTTGGTTCGTCAGCAAAGCAATGCAGAAAACGGCGATATTGTTGTGGCATTGATCGAAGACTATGCTACCGTAAAGACATTTTATCGTGAAAAAGATTTCATACGTTTGCAGCCGCAAAATCCGGCTATGAACCCTATTTTGGTACGGGATGTCACGATCCTTGGTAAGGTCATCGGTTTATTCAGAAAATTTTAAGGAGTGAAATTATGTACGGTTTTGTAAAAGCAGGCACGGCAATTCCCCGTCTGCATTTGGCTGATTGTATTGCCAATAAAGAAGAAATACTTTCTATCATCGCACAAGCAAAGCAAAATGGCGTGCAGGTGCTGACATTTCCAGAGCTGTCCCTGACAGGCTATACCTGTGCGGATTTGTTTTTCCAACGCTCTCTTTTACATGCAGCCGAACAGGCATTGTATGAAATTGCAAAGGAAACAAAGGAACTCCCTATGCTGCTTGTCATTGGTGTACCTGTTGCCGTGGACAACCAACTGTTCAACTGTGCAGCAGTACTGTACCAAGGTGCCATATTGGGTCTGGTTCCCAAGACGTTTATTCCAAACTATGGTGAATTCTACGAAAAACGCTGGTTCTGTTCTGCAAACGACCTTGTACGAGAAGAAATTTCCTATGCAGGTCAGACAGTACCCATTGGTGCAGACCTTTTATTCTGTGCAGAGGATTTCCCTGATTTGAAAATCGGTATCGAAATCTGCGAGGATTTATGGGTGCCAATCCCTCCCAGCTCCTATCAGAGCATGTATGGTGCAACATTGATTTTGAACCCCTCTGCAAGCAATGATTTGGTTGGAAAGCCAGAATATCGTCATCAGCTTGTGGCACAACAGTCCTCTCGCACACTCTCTGCCTATGTGTATACATCCGCAGGAATTGGTGAATCCACACAGGATGCTGTATTCAGTGGGCATGGTATGATTTATGAAGACGGTACCCTGCTTGCAGAAACCAAAACATTTGCAAAAGACAATCAGCTGGTCTATGCGGATATCGACTTAGAGGTACTCGTTCATCTACGTCGTAGCCGTGATACCTTTATGGAACAACTTACAAAACCGGAAGCGCAACGCTTCTATCGTGAAGTAAAATTTCATATGTCACCTGCACCCATCACAAAGCTCGACCGCCCGGTATCCGCTTCTCCTTTTATACCTGATGCGTCTTTACTGGATGCTAGATGCCAAAATATTTTTCAGATACAGGTGGTTGGTCTGGCACGTCGTATGGAGCATGCACATGCTCAAACATTGGTCATTGGTATTTCCGGCGGACTGGATTCCACACTTGCTTTGCTGGTTGCAGTCAAAGCATGCGACTATCTTGGTCTTTCCCGCAAACAGGTACTGGGCATTACCATGCCCGGCTTCGGTACCACAGACCGCACCTATCACAATGCACTGGAATTGATGCACTCTTTGGGTATCGAAATTCGTGAAATCTCCATCAAGGATGCAGCATTGCAGCATTTTCAGGATATTGGTCATGATCCTGCCACACATGATGTCACATATGAAAATACACAGGCGAGAGAGCGTACACAGATTTTGATGGATTTGGCAAACAAAACCAATGGTTTGGTTGTGGGTACAGGCGATCTTTCCGAGCTTGCGCTTGGGTGGGCAACCTATAACGGAGATCATATGTCTATGTATGGTGTCAATGGCGGTGTTCCCAAAACATTGGTACGCGTATTGGTCAACTGGGTGGCACATTCTACACAAGTCGATCAAACTGCTTCTGCGATATTGCTGGATGTACTGGATACTCCCATTAGCCCTGAGTTACTCCCTCCGGATGAAAGCGGAAACATCAATCAGAAAACAGAAGATCTCGTAGGTCCTTATGAACTGCATGACTTTTTCTTGTTCTATATTCTGCGTTTCGGCTTCCGTCCCGCAAAGGTTCTTTTCCTTGCCGAAATCGCCTTTGCAGGCGTGTATGACAGAGAAACACTGTGCAAATGGCTCAAAAATTTCTACCGCCGTTTCTTTGTGCAGCAGTTCAAACGTTCCTGTCTGCCGGATGGTCCAAAGATTGGTGCTGTTTGTTTGTCGCCCCGCAGCGATTGGCGTATGCCAACAGATGCGTACAGTCGTATTTGGATGGATGAAGTAGAAAAATTGTAAACAACTTATTTTTAGAGAAAACAACAGATCGCATGTAATGCATTTTATCTGTTGTTTTCCTATATTTTATGCTGCAAAAAAACAGACAGGGGCTTTCAGTATATGATTGGCACCACTGCACATTCCGCTCATCTTTTTAGGATACTGGAGCATTTTTGAATTATCATCGTATAAACGAAAGGAGAACCTCTATGGGAGTATTGGATGCATTGGGTACAGATCGTGTCTTTTATTATTTTGAAGAAATTACAAAAATTCCACATGGCAGCGGAAACGAAAAAGCTCTGGGAGAATATATCTTGCGTTTTGCCAAAGAAAAGGGATTGTATGCCCGCACAGATGAAGCAGGCAATGTCGTTGTCAAAAAACCTGCAAGCACCGGATATGAACAAGCGCCTGCGGTCATCATACAGGGACATCTGGATATGGTTTGCGAAAAGCTTGGAGCGATCCGGCATGATTTTACAAAAGATCCGATTTCTCTTGTGATTGACGGAGATTTCATTCGTGCTGAGGGAACCACATTGGGTGCAGATGATGGCATTGCTGTTGCCTATGCATTGGCACTTTTGGATTTGGATACATTGGAACACCCCGCTTTGGAAATTGTATTGACAACAGCGGAAGAAACCGGTATGGACGGCGCACACGCTTTAGATGTCAACGATTTGGAAGGTCAATATTTCATCAATATGGATTCCGAAGAAGAAGGCAAGTTTCTCATCAGCTGCTGTGGCGGTAGACGGATGCATATTTCCCTTCCTGCCAAACATCGGCCAAAACCGGAAAACGAAACCCCTTATCTGTTGCAAATCACGGGACTTTTGGGCGGACATTCCGGCAGTGATATCCATTTGGGGCGTGCCAATGCAAACAAACTCATGGGAAGATTGTTGTATGCATTGACAGAAGCACATATTCCGTATTGCCTTGCCAGTGTCAATGGCGGTACTATGGACAATGCCATTTGCAGAGAAACCAGTGCTGTATTGACTTTGGATGCAAAAATAGCCGTACAGGCAGAAAATATCATCAAAGATATGGAAAGGCTCTTGAAAGATGAATATCGCCATACAGATGTGGATATGATACTATCATTGGAAAAACATTCCGATGCCGTAGATATGGTTTTGACAGAAGAAACCAAAAAAAATACGATTTCCATTTTGATGCTCATTCCTTTTGGTGTAGAAAGCATGAGTTTGGACATCCCCGATTTGGTAGAAAGCTCCAGCAACATCGGCGTGGTACGCACCGATGCAGACTGCATCCATTTTGATAATGCAGTACGCAGCTCTGTAGCCAGTCGCAAGGAAGCACTTTGTCAAAAAATATCCGTCATCGCCTCTTTGTGTGGCGCTACTGTCGAAGGTCTGAATGATTATCCCGGATGGATCAACCGTGAAGATGCAAAGCTGACACCTGTTTTGCAGGCTGCCTATGCTGAAATCACAGGGAAAGCATCCTCTCTGACTGCCATACATGCCGGCGTAGAATGTGGATTATTTGCAGAAAAGATGCCTTGGCTGGATATGGTATCTATGGGGCCAGATATGTACGATGTGCATACACCGCAGGAACGCCTGTCCATTTCCTCTACCATTCGTGTATGGGAATTTTTGAAAGAAGCACTGCGTAGAATGAAATAATCTTTTTGTGAGAGGAAGTGTGCCTATGCGCCTGCCATGGAATAAAAAATATCTGGAAATCGCATTTCATGTCATACTGACAGCCGGACTTTTGGTATTCTTTGGCGCACTTCTTTTTCACATCAAATCTGCGAAAAATGTCATACTGCAAGCATTGCAGCAGATTTTATCCGTATTTACTCCCGTCTTTTGGGCGATTGGCATTGCAATTGTATTGGAGCCATTCGTACATCTGCTCCAAAAACAATATGAATTACATTTTTGCAAAAAACAAAAACCGAAAAATCGGCGTATGGGAACAACGCTTGCCTATCTTTCGGTTGTTCTTTTTATCACTGTTTGCGGCACACTCTGTGCATACTTCATTCATACAACCAATTTTGAGAGCATCGCTGCACAGATGGAAGCCTTCATACAGTTCTGTAGCGATTGGCTGATTCTTTTGCAATTAAAATTATCGGAATATGGTCTTTTACAAAATATAGAAGGCATTTTCCTACAACTGACATCTACGCTTTCTATGCATATCAAGCAGTTTGTCCCCCAGTTTGCAGGACTGCTCTCTGCATTGGGTGGGCAACTGCTCCATGTATTGATTGGATTTGTTGCTGCCTTTTATTTCCTTTGCGAAAAGGAGCGCATACAACAGTTTCTCAAACAAACAGGAACTGTTTTTTGCGGTGTCAAAACCACACAGATACTCTGCACATGCTGTTCCGAAATCTATCGTATTTGGATTGGCTATCTCTCCGGCCAGTTCTTGGATGCCTGTATCATGGGCGTATTATTTGCTGCCACATTTCAAATCATTGGGATTCCCTATGGGATCGTGATTGGATTCATTTCCGGTTTTTCCAACCTCATCCCGTACTTTGGTGCAATTGTCGCATTTTTTCTTGCAGTGCTGTCTGGTCTGCTTTCTCCGTATCCCGCACGTGCACTCTATGCTGCCATCAGCATATTGCTCCTGCAACAGCTGGACAGTGCAGTCATTGTACCAAAGCTGATTGGCAAACGGGTTTCTCTGCATCCGGTATTGGTGCTGTTTTCGCTTGCCATATTTGGTGGTTTTTTCGGATTTTGGGGTCTGCTCTTTGCCGTCCCTATGGGCGCTTTGAGCAAAGAGGTGTTTTTCCTTCTGTACGAAAAACAAAAATCAAAGCAATCTCCACATATATAGTCCAGCATACCTCTGCATTTTCTCTTTTCCCATTACCGGAATTACCTGAAAAAATTACTTTTGTTTTTTTTGTAAATATGATATAATGTCACCGTTATATAAAATATATACACCAGACAGCTGTGGTATTGCAAAAAAACTGTTTTTTTGATTTTTCAACATTCTACAAATCAGAAACAGATCTGCTGCTCATACCAAAAAACAATATGTGATACTATGTTCACAAAAAACATATTGTTTTTGTATTTCCACATCTGTACTTTTATAGAAAGGTGGTAAGATATGATGAAAGGTTTAGTGACTGAAAGCAAAAATAATCTCATTACCGTGCATATCGTACGTAAAGAAGCATGTGGTCAATGCCGTGCTTGCTTGAGTGGTATGATGGAAACCGATATGGATATTGAAGCAAAGAATCTCTGTGATGCAGAGATTGGCGATTGGGTGGAATTGGAGTTACAGGATAATGCTTTTATGCATGCTGTATTGATTATGTATGGTATTCCATTCATCGGACTGGTAATTGGTATTGTATTGGGCTATTTTGTAATTGCCCCCTTCATGCCTTTCCTGCATGAAGCATTGGTTTCTTTCTTGGTTGGTCTGATTTTTACCGGCGTTTGCTATCTTTGGATTCATAGCCAGAATACACGCTGGGAAAGCGGAAAATACCGTCCTATGGCTACCAGATTGACAACAGAAGACGACGAAATGTGTGGTGCTTAACACATCGTATCAAAGCGATTCTATTTTCAAAATAGAATCGCTTTTTTTCACCTTTTTTTACTTTGCATCATACCATAAAAGCAAGGTGGGACAAAGGAGGGCTTTCTATGAAAGAAAAAGCGATTTTTTATTGTCAACAGGGTGAAAATTGTTCCCTTGCTCTTTTACATGCTGCACATGATGTATATGGTTTTCCGCTTTCCGCAGAAATGAAGCAGAGCTGTGGCGCAATCAATGGCGGTTTTGGCATTGGCGGTATGTGTGCCACATTGATTGCTGCCATCATGGTACTCGGAATTTTATTTGATGCAGAAGAAGCCAAACGCAAACGTCTGTTTTTTCTATTGGAATTTTACAATATGTATGGTGCATTGGATTGCCCTGCACTTTCCTATGGAAAAGAAAATTGTACTGCTTTGATTGGAAAAATTGCGGAGCTTTTGCAAAAACACATACAATCCGAATAAGCCATTTCGGAAACAAAAAAATCTTTGCCCGCATCTATCGCACACCCATACTTACCAAACCTTACAGCAAAAAAAGAGGACGGTTGTTTTGTCCTCTTTTTCTGTAATCATGGCTCTTTGGATTGTCATTCTTCTTCTTTCTGTTCCAATTTTTGTGTCAATTCCCCTATTTTCTGCTCATATACCTCCAGCTGCTCCTGTAGTACATCCACCTGTGCTTTCCATTTTGCATTGATTTGTGTAATTTCTTCACTCCGCTGTGCCAAAAGCTCTCGCAATTCTTCTATCTCCTCCAGATCTGCCTCTCGCACATGGGATGCAGATGCTGCATACAGTTCTGCGGTATCCGGTTTCTGATCTTCCGCAGATATTCTTTCTTTGCTGCTTTCCGAAAACATCATTGGTATATATCCATTTTGTCGATCTCCGATCATCTCCGCACCAAAATCATTTTCTCCTGCGCAAACCAACTCACCCTTACAGCATTGCAATGGAAATGGAAATCTGCCCTGCTCCAATCTTCCCGGCAATCCATTTTCGCATCTGCAACAAATCGGCTGTCCGGCTGCTGACCAAAGCATCATCATACTGCCATTTTCACGATACAGCAAACACATATCACAATGATTGCCCTCCCACAGCACAAAGGGACGACTCAGTGTATTGCCTTCCCGATACCGATACACCACCTGTGTACCAAAAAATGTACGCACAACGTATAAAATATGCAATCTTTGCGCATCCTCTAAAATAGAAAAATCCACACACTGCCCATTTGCCTGAATCAATGGGATCACACTACCCAATGTAAAGGGCGAAAGCAAAAGCTCTCTTGCGCTGATGGTATTTCGTTGGGAACGATAATATAGTATGATATGATTTTCCCCCAGCCGTTTTGCCAGAAACGGCGTACCGGGTAATGTCAAAATGCCATCCATACGATATGGCATTTGCCATTTTCCTTCATGAAATACTGCATACTGTAATGCAGCTGTACCATTGATTTCATCTTTTTGCGGATAAATGACATGCAGCATATCCTTCTTCGGAATCATAAAACAACCATCCTGCTGCCATTGTCTGCCACCCTCATTCCAAAGCGTTCGTATGTTCCATCTCAATAAATCGGCAGAGGCAGATAAAAGCAGTCTGCCATCTGTGGTCGGATAAAGCAAATATGTATAGCCTTCATATGTACAAAGCGAAAATGCTGCTACACCCTCTGCAATGCATTTTGGTGCATCCCAACCTTCCATCGTTTCTCTACGGCAATAGATGCGATTTTGTTCCATATAAAATACCGCAAAATATCCCGTTGCCGTTTTTAAATATTTGATTCGTGGGTTTTGCATATTCTGCAACTCCTGTCGTTTTTGATTATTCTATGCGATGTCCTCAACATATAGAACAGTGTATACAAATATCTTTTTTCGATTGCAGCTTACATCTTTTTGCTATATTCTGCAAAAAAACCTGCCAATATGTACCTCACATAAACACAGCTTACTGTGTCATACTAATATTGCACCACCAAAACACAGTATATTTTTAGGGAGGCTATTACTATGACAAACACATCTTCTACAAGCAATAAAACAAATGTACCTGAAGCAAGAGCAGCGCTGGAACAGTTCAAATATGAGGTTGCAAACGAAATCGGTGTACCTCTGAAAAAAGGCTACAATGGCGATTTGACTTCTGCACAGAACGGCTATGTTGGCGGTTATATGGTAAAGAAAATGATCGAAGCGCAAGAAAAAATGATGGCAGAAGGTAAGAGCATCTAATCTCTGCCCCATCACATCTGAAGGATAAAAAAGAACCCCCATTTGCAAAAGATATCTCTTTTGCAGATAGGGGGTTTTCCCTTCAACAGCCACCAATATGCAGCAACCATGCACCACAACAGATACAGCCTGCTGCCAATAAAAAAGCGCAATTTGGCAAAAAAATTGCAAAAAGCATCCCTGCACCAAAAGCCAATAGTAGGATACCACAGCTGCGTTTTTTCCAATTGGATGGACAATGTCGCTTCATGATGCTGCACCCCCTCCGTGTTTTTATGATATGTGCAAATGCTTGGCAATGTGCTTGTTTTCTGCTGACATATTTTGATGGACAACCATACCTTTACAAAAAAAGGAGCATATTCAAATTGAATACACTCCATTTCGATTCATCAAATCATGTCCATTTTTCTTCATACCCATACCTTGCATCTTTTTTGAAAAAAGCAACATATGCATATAACAGGATCATCAGCAGGGAAATTCCCAGTCCTACATAAAATTCCGGAAACGCATAGCTGATACTATTTTGTATGCTCACTTCTTGGGTAATTGTCATATAATGCCATGTCAAAAATTCAAACATCTCAGATAGCACAATACCCATACATCCCAAAAGCCCCATAAGCTTCATCATGCGCTGTTTCTTGTTCGGAATCCATACACCGATATAAAACAGTATCACAGAGAGTATCCCAATTGGATTGCATAGATTGATGATGCCACGCACATCGTCCACGCCTCTACATCCGCCATACTGTGGCAATATCATCGGAAGAAAGCTGATGATATAAAATATGGTCAACAATTTCTTTGTTTTCTTATCCACATTCATCCCTCCATATTCCGTATATATTCCATAAAACAAGTTGTATTTTTCTTTTCTTCAATATCAGCATCGCATTGGTCAAAGCAAATGTCAAGCTTACTGCACCAGATCCATATTGGAAACATACTCCGGTAGCGGCTTTTTACATGTGCAACAAAAAGCAACATCGTCTTTTGATAAAACTTCTGTATATGACATATACCAAATGGCATATCCTGCAATTCCATTCAATCTTTTGTCTGCATCACAAAAAGATAACCTTCTTTGATCCGCACGCTTGCCTGATCCCCAAGCATCACATTGCTCACTGCAATGACGGGATCATCCAAATGTAAATCATAATCCGTCAAAGGATATTCCAGCCCCTCCAATGTAACACCCTTTACCACCATACTTAGCGGAATGATGGATACCAAGTCACCTGCTTTGCCAAAAAGCTTTGTTTCATGGTCAATCAGCTCCACACGATTTTTCTCGTTTACCAATACCGCATGGATACCTCTTTTGCATAGGTGAAACAACAGATGTGCATTTGCCATGGTATGATCCAGTCGATCGCCAATCCCACCTATGAGTATCAGATCATCTGCACCCAAATCCTCTGCCAGCTGTATCCCCAGCTGCATATCTGTTTCATCTTTATGTGTCGGAAATTGCTGTATCGCAATCCCCTCTTTGCGATATTCGTCCAACACCTCAGGAGAAACAGAATCGAAATCTCCTACGATGTAATTTGGACGAATCCCCAATGCTTTTGTATGATGCATGCCGGCATCGCAGCATATGATGATGTCTGCTTTTTGTATATAAGGGGTACAGAAGCCATAATCCGCAATGGCTGCACCTGCAAATAATACGATATTCATGCTTGTTCATACTCCTTACAGATTGCCATAAAATCACTGGCAGCCTTGACAATATCTTCTTTGCCAAATACTGCTGAACCCGCAACAATAATATTGGCACCTGCATCCAAAACAGTGCGTACATTGTCCAGTGTCACACCACCATCTACTTCAATGTCATACGTATAGCCGTATTCTTTTTTGCGTGCTGCCAGCTGTTCTACCTTTTGCATCTGTTCTGCCATAAATTTTTGTCCGCCAAAGCCGGGTTCCACTGTCATCACAAGCACCATATCAATATCTGCAAGATATGGTACAATGGCATCCACAGGCGTTGCAGGCTTTATCGTAATACCAACCTTTGCACCGCTTTCTTTGATTTTGGCAATACAGCCTGCTGCATCCTTTGTTGCTTCCACATGGAAATTGATAATATCTGCGCCTGCCTTACGCACATCCTCGATGTAACGCTCCGGATCTACAATCATCAAATGCGCATCAAACACCATATGACTTGCTTTGCGAATCCCCTTTATGACCGGCATACCGAACGAAATATTGGGTACAAACACACCATCCATCACATCCAAATGCAAGTATGGTACACCTGCCTGTTCTATCAGCGCAAGCTGTTCCCCCACTTTTGTAAAATCAATTGATAACATAGAAGGCGCCAAACAAACTGCCATTTCTCATTCTCCTTTCACTCACCCTCATATCAGATACCTCTTTTTTGGTATCAGCGTTTTTCCATTTCTTCCAGTTCTGCATATATCATACAATATCGTTCATATCTGCTTCTGTCAATCGTTTGATCCAGTTCTGCCTTTACTGCGCAGTCCGGCTCATGGATATGCAGGCATCCCGAATAATAACAACGATGCAGATACGGCTGAAATTCACGGAAATAATATTGCAGATTGTTTGACGGAATATGCTGTAAGGACAGCGAAGTAAATCCCGGAGAGTCTACAATATAGCTTTTCGCTGAAATTTCTATCAACTCTGCATGACGTGTGGTATGTCGTCCACGTTGTATTTTTTCACTGATTTCTCCCGTTTGCAGCCCCAGATCGCCAAAGGCTGCATTGATCAGACTGCTTTTTCCTACGCCGGAAGGTCCTGCAAACACAGAAATTTTACCCTCCAGTGCTGTGCGCAATTCCTCCAGACCTTCGCCTTTTTCTGCACTTGTACAAAGCACCGAATACCCTGCTGTGCGATAGCGCATGGCAATTTCCTCATACTGTTTCTTTTTATCTCGATCTGTTTTGTTGATCACAATCACAATTTCCAGCTCTTGTTCCTCTGCCAAAAGCAGGAAGCGATCCAGCAAGTCCAGATTGATATTGGGGCTTTTTGCTGCAAAGACAATCACTGCCTGATCTACATTTGCCACACGTGGACGAATCAGCTCATTTCGCCTTTCCTCTATCACATCCAGACTGCCCTTATGATTGGTTTCATCCAAAACAGAAATCTGTACATGATCTCCAACCGTCGGGCGTATGCCCTCCCTTCGGAAAATGCCTCTTGCCCGACATTCATATACACCTTCTTTGGTATCAATATAATAAAATCCACCAATTCCCTTGATGATTACACCATCTAACATCGCTTCACCTTATTCCGAGAAATTCACATTTTCCGAGAAACCAACATTGCCATCCACATAGGCGGTAACGGTTCCATTGCCTGTACCGGTTACTGCAATACTGAAGGGGAACTCAGAAAGGTTCTTTGTTGCATCCAATACCGTTGAACTGCCATTTGCATCTGCCTTGATCACCTGTACATGTACAGAGTCCCCAGCGCCTGCCGGTGCATTGATGGTAAAATATTGTGTACTGCTTGTTGGCACCTGTGGTGTCGGTGGCTCTACCGGTTCCGGTTGTGTTGGCACTACATCCGGTGTTTCCGGAGTTTCCGGTACTTCCGGTTCTTCTGGCTTTGGTTGTACAGGATCTTTTTCTTCTTTTTCCGGTTTACCTGAGCTGATCACCAGATTGACCACACTGCCTGCTGCTACTTCCTGATTGGGAGAAAGTGTCTGTGTGATCACCAGACCTTTTGCAACCGTATCGCTTTCAATATATGAGATATTGCCCACAGTCAAGCCTACTGCTTCCAAACTTTGTACTGCTGCACGCTCTTTATCCCCTTGTACATCCGGTACTACCACATCACTGCCCTCAGAGCCTTTGCTGATCACCAATGTAATATGGCTGTTTGCATCAATCTTTGTACCGCTTTCTGGCGTTTGAGATATGACATGTCCTGCCTTCACTTCATTGTTATTTTCATATTCAATATCCGGAGCTGTACCCACCAACTTGACGATGGCTTCCTGTGCGGATTTTTGAGAATCTCCTTCTACATCGGGCATTTCCTGTTCTGTCAAACCAAGGCTGACTTTCACCCCGATCTTTGTTCTCTTTGCCACCAAAGTATCTTCTTGCATATCCTGCCAGAAAATATCGCCTGCATCATAGTAGCTGCTGTAATCTTCGCCTTCCTTTACAATCTGCAAACCACGATTTTTTGCTTCCTTGACAGCTTCTTCATAAGACATACCCAAAAAGCTGGGTACGGAAATATCTTTCTCTTTGCTGCCAAAGCCACCAAAGCCGCCCAATGTATGAATACCTATGGCACTGATGATACCAATGATGACAATGGCTGTTAAGATTGCCGCAACAATGACCTTCTTCTCCGCATGTCTATCATACTCGTTATCATAGCCTTCTTCTTTTCTGGGATTCCTGCGTTTTTTATTGGGTCGTCTGCTTCTTCTGACACCCTCTGTTGCCATATATTCTCCTTCATATTGATCATCTTTTGAAATCTTCAATTTTTTCCCATACCTTTCAAAACTCACCAAAGGAGTATGGATATCTCCTTCGTCCTCACCTGCTTGTTCCTGATCCGTATTGTCTGCATTTTCTTGATTTTTCATACGGATATATGCCAGTTCCTGCGGGTCTGCCATTCGTGTCTGCACACCCTCTTGTGCCGGCGCTTCTTCTTGGATCGTATGCCCCTGTATATGCCGAGGATTGGTATGCACTGCCGGCTGTGTGGTTGCTTCCTGCTGCATGGACTGCATCTGCGCTCTTTGCGAAGCTTCCGGATCTATATTCCCGCTTTCCTTTGTATTTGTCCTTTCTCTGATACGCTCCTGCATTGCTGCTTCGGCACGTCTGCTCATACGCATACCCGTGGTTGCTGCTACCACAGCGGCTGCTCCGCCATTATGCTCGGATTGTTTTTCCCCCATGCTGCTATGAATTTCATTTCTCGCACGCACCAAGTCCACCAGCATCAAATCAATGCTTGCATAACGCTCATCGGCTTTTTTCATCGTAGCTTTGCGAATAATGCCTTCCAGAGAGTGTGTACATTTGGGATTATACTGCTTAATATCCGGCAACTCCTCATTGATATGCTTCAGGGCAATGGCTACAGAGTTATCCCCCTGAAAGGGAAGCGCACCGGTAATCATTTCAAACATGGTAATCCCCAAGGAATAAATATCACTTTTTTCATCCACATAACCGCCCCGTGCCTGCTCCGGTGAAAAATAATGCACCGATCCTGCCGCATTTGCTGTAGTAGTCATGGTAGAAGCATGTGCTGCACGTGCAATACCAAAATCCGTTACTTTCACCACACCATCTGTACCAACCAATATATTTTGCGGTTTGATATCTCTATGTACAATATGCGCCTTATGCGCCTGTGCAAGTGCAGATGCGATCTGTATTGCCACATTGATTGTTGAACGAGAATCAAACGGCGCTTTTTTCTTAATGGCGGTTTTCAATGTGTCCCCGTGGATATATTCCATGACAATATACTGAATTTCTCCTTCTTCTCCCACATCATACACCCGTACAATATTGGGATGTGAAAGTCTGCCTGCTGCACTGGCTTCCGAGCGAAATCTTGCAATGAATTCTTCATCTGCAACATATTCTTCCCGCAATACCTTTATGGTTACATAACGTTCGAGCTTGAGGTCTTTTCCTCGATAGACCATAGCCATACCGCCCGAACCGATTTTCTCCACGATTTCATATCTGTCCCCTAGGACAGTACCCGGATTCAATAACATCGGTTTCCCTCCTAAATTTCAACCAGTACTAAGGTGATATTGTCATAACCACCACGCAGATTGGCTGTTTCTACCAGCTGCTTTGCTTTTTTGCGAATGGATTTTTTCTCTCTGAGCATTTGTGCAAGTTCTTCCTCTGTCAAACTATCCGAAAGCCCATCTGTACAAAGCAAGAGCAAATCCCCCTTTTCCACCGGAAAAACGGAAAGATCTGTTTCCACATGCTCCTCAATGCCAACAGCTCTGATAATGCTGTTTCGCTCCGGATGAGAAGCTGCCTGTTCTCTGGTAATTTCACCTTTTTTGACCAGCTCCATCACATAAGAATGGTCTGTTGTGAGTTGACTCAATATTTCCTTTTGCATCAGATATGCACGACTATCCCCCACATGCGCAATATATACCTTACCCTTCTGAATGATTGCTGCCACCATGGTAGTCCCCATTTCTGCAAGCGCTTCCGAAGTTTTGGATTGTTCAAATACCAAACGATTGGCTGCCTGAAATCCGCCTGCCATCAAATCTGTCACTTCCTGCACATCTTTATGTGTCTTGACGTATTCCAAAAATGATGCAATTGCACCATTGCTCGCAACCTCTCCTGCATTGCTGCCACCAACACCATCCGCTACGATGTATAAGGTACGCAGTGGGGATGTTTCGTCTGCCAGATAATAAGCATCCTCATTATTTTTACGACATTTTCCAATATCGCTGATTCCAATTGCTTTCAAATGCTCCACCCCCTTGTTTACATGACAACATCACACCATCGTGTCCTTCTGTATATTGTGCAGTATTGTCATTGCATTTGATCCTTCTGTATTATTTCTGCATATATCTTCTGCGCAGCTGCCCGCAGGCTGCATCAATATCACTGCCCAGTCTTCTGCGCACAGTTGTTTCTATGCCATGTTGCTGTAAAATATGTGCAAAACGTGCCACTCTTTCCTTGGAACTTTTTGTGTATTCCCGCTCCTTTACCGGATTCATGGGAATGAGATTGACATGACAAAGCATGCCTTGCAGACGCTCTGCCAGCTCTCTTGCACAAGCATCGCTGTCATTGATCCCCTGCATCATTGCATATTCAAATGTAATCCGCCGTTTTGTATGTGCGACATAGTCCGCACATGTGCGCAAAAGCTGTTCCATGGGATATGCCTTTGCCACCGGCATAATCTGTTTTCTAATCGCATCATTGGGCGCATGCAGAGATACCGCCAGCGTGATTTGCAGATTTTCCTCCGAAAGCGCATACATTTTTTCCACCAATCCACAGGTAGAGAGTGTAATATGCCTTTGCCCCATATTCTGTCCATTTTCATCATTGATCAAATGTAAAAAACGCAGCACTTGATCATAATTATCCAAAGGCTCGCCGCTGCCCATCAGCACCACACCGGAAATATGCGCTCCCAAGTCTTTTTGTATGGTATACACCTGTGCCAGCATTTCTGCTGCGGTCAGACTGCGTTCCACACCGTCAAGCGTAGAAGCGCAAAAACGGCAGCCCATGCGACAGCCCGCCTGTGTGGATACACAAACCGTATTTCCATACTCATACCGCATCAGTACACTTTCGATAATGGAGCCATTTTCCAGCGCAAAAAGATATTTTCTGGTACCGTCTTCTTTGGATACAAAGCGTTCTACCATTTCCACACCGCCGATTTTGGCTTGCTCGCTTAGGCTTTGGCGTAGCTTTTGCGAAAGGTTTGTCATTTCCGCAAAAGTATCCACCTGTTTTTCATGCAGCCATGAAAACAACTGCTTTGCCCGAAACTTCGGTTCTCCCTGTTCTGCCAAAAACTGTTGCAGCTCTGCCAGCGTCATGGATTTTATATCTGCTTTTGCCATTTGTCACATTCCTTTCTTTCGCATACGGGCAATAAAAAATCCGTCTGTTCTGTTCATATCAGGAAAAATGGTCAGCATACCATCCTTCCCCGCTCCCTGTAAGGGCTGTGGCAAATATGGAGTCAAATCCTCCAGAGCAAACTCTGTATGATTTTTCAAAAACCATTCTACGTTTTTCTCATTTTCCTTGCGACTCAATGTGCATGTGCTGTATACCAGAACACCGCCTTCTTTGACATATGCTGCTGCATGAGAAAGAATTTTTTGCTGTATGCCAATGAGTGTATCTATTTCGCTGCCATCTTTTTTCAATCGAATATCCGGCTTTTTGCGTAAAAGCCCCAATCCGGAGCAGGGTGCATCTACCAAAACCTTGTCATATCTTGCGACATCTTTTGGATATTCCTTGGTTGCATCTCTCAAACAGGGACTCACGCTTGTAATGCCCAATCGTTCTGCCCCTTGCATAATGAGATCAATCTTATGTTGATAAATATCGCAGGATAAAATTTCACCTTTGTCCTGCATCATTTCCGCCATGGTAAAGGATTTTCCTCCCGGTGCAGCGCATACATCCAAAATACGCTCTCCTGCTTTTGGTGCAAGAATTTCCACTGCTGTCTGTGAGCTTTCATCCTGTACATGAAACAGCCCTTCTATAAATGCCGGAAGCTTTTGTAAATCCGCTGTGTGGCTCAAATGCAGTGCGTGTTCCCACAGCACACCATCTGTGACATCCACACCAGCCTCCATCAGCTGCTTTTTCAGTTTTTGTGCATCTGTACGCAGTGTATTGACACGGATGGTGACATCGGGCGCTGTATTATCCGCATCACACAAGCGTTCTGTTTGTGCATAGCCATAGTATGCCATCCACATTTTTACAAGCCACAGGGGATGGGAATACCGTATGGATAGATATGCTGCTGTTCCTTGTTCAGGCAATGCAATCTTCTCTTTCTCCCGTCCAATGGTACGCAGTACCCCATTGACAAAGCCGGACAATGCACGATAGCCACGCACACCAGCCAATTTCACTGCTTCATTGCATGCTGCATTATCCGGTACATTCAAAAAAATCATTTGATATACCGCAGTACGCAGCACAGCCAAAATCCATGGTTTCAGTTTCTCCGTTTTGGTTTTGGAGAATGTATCAATTACATAATCAATATACTGCAAATTACGCAGCGTACCATTGACAATTTCTGTTACAAAGGCACGATCTTTTTGTGACATTGCCCCATTTTGTCGGAGCAGGCGGCGCAATGCGGTATGGTTATAGGCATCCTCCGCCATGACTTGCAGCATTGCATCTGCCGCAATTTCTCTTGGGTTTATCTGTATCATAAAACAAATCTCTTTTCCTCAGTTTTCTTTTCACGTTCTCCTGCCAAACATTCTGCTGGCACTGTCTTTGTTATTATACGAAATTTTCTGTATTTCTTCAATCTTTTTCAGCATTTTTCGCCGATATGCTGAATTTTGTAAGATTTGTAAATCCTGTATTCCCCATATGCGTTCTTGCCGTTCTGTCGGCGCAAAAAACAGAAATGGACAAAGCCCCAATGACTTTATCCATTCCCCAAAAACACTTATTTTTTTTTAATCGTCACGATTGCCAAAAATCGCAAGCAAGCGAAGCAGCTCCAAAATTGCAACTGCTGCGGATGCCACATAGGTCATTGCTGCTGCAGACAATACACGCTTTGCACCACCAATTTCATCATCATCCAAAAAGTGATAGCTCTGGAGCATAGAAATTGCTCTGGAAGATGCATCAAATTCTACAGGCAGTGTAATCAATGTAAACAATACTGCCACAGCATAGAATAAAATCCCAAGTGTAACCAAAAAGCTATTGGTTCCTCCACCAAAGAACAGACCAATCAAAATCAATGGGAATGAAAGCGTGGATCCAATGTTTGCCATTGGCACCATCAAGCTCCGCAGAACCAAAAATGGATATGACGTATCATGCTGAATGGCATGCCCTGTTTCGTGTGCCGCAACACCAAGTGCCGCAACGCTGGTACTATCATATACCGAAGCAGACAAGCGCAATGTCATTGTTCTGGGATCGTAGTGGTCTGTCAAATGCCCTGCCACACGCTCCACCCGTACATTGGTGATTCCTGCCAAATGCAGCATCTGCTGTGCCACAGCAGCGCCTGTCATTCCTCTTTTGTTTGACACCTTGGAATATTTCTTAAAAGCAGAAGATACCCTTGCCTGCGCTGTCCCGGCAATGATCATTGCCAACAGCATATACATAAAATAACTCATGTAATTCCTCCTTGTGTGATTCTCTGGAAAACACTTTCATATTTTCCAAAATTCATTTGAGAAGGACGCCCTCTTTCATTGCATGCCCACGCAGATATGCATCTGCTGCCATACGTTTTCCACCCCTTGCCTGAAGCTCTGTTACCAGCAAACATCCGTCACCGCAACGTACCGCAAAGCCTTTTTTCAGCACTGCAACAATTTCCCCAAATGCTGCATTTGCTGGTGCAATTTCTGTTTTCTCTGCTTGATAAAGCTTGAGTACTTCATCTTCATACATAGTATATGCAGCCGGTGCAGGATCTAACCCATGCATCAAATGGATGATATCCAAAGCATTTTTGCTCCAATCAATGTGACCGGTTTCCTTTGTAATCATAGGTGCATAGGTTGCCGCATCATGATCTTGCTGGATGCGGGAAATGGTTCCCTTCTCCAAGCCATCCAATGTTTCTAACAGCAGTGCTGCACCTGTTTGAGCCATTTTATCATGCAAAGTGGCAAATGTATCCTCCGGCGTAATTGCCACCTCTTTTTTGAGCAGCATATCTCCGCTGTCCAGTCCTTTTGCCATATACATGGTTGTGATGCCTGTTACGCTTTCTCCATCAATGAGCGCCCATTGCATCGGAGCAGCCCCACGGTATTTGGGCAAAAGAGAACCATGTACATTGATACAGCCATATTTGGGTATCTGTAAAATGGATTCCGGTAAAATTTGACCAAATGCTGCCACCGCAATCAAATCCGGCGCACATGCACGCAGCTTTTCTACAAACTCATGCTCTCTTACTTTTTCCGGCTGCAATACCGGAATATCATGCTCTGCCGCAAACGCTTTGACAGGAGGAAAAACCATCTTTTTTCCTCTGCCTTTTGGCTTGTCCGGCTGCGTGATCACCAATATCACATCATGTTTTTCCATCAGCGCTGCCAAGGAAGGTACTGCAAAATCGGGAGTTCCCATAAATACAATGCGCATAGATTGTCCTCCTTATTCTTCATCCTCATCCGGCAGTGCCTTATCAATATATAAAATACCGTCCAGATGATCCAGCTCATGACACAGTGCCACTGCCATCAATTCTTCCCCTTCCACGATGATTTGCTCCCCTGCACGATTCCATGCCTCTACCTTGACATATGCAGGACGATCCACTCTTGCGCTTTCACCTGGTACACTCAGGCAGCCTTCATAATCAATCTGAGAGCCACTTGCTTCTACAATCACAGGGTTGATCAATTCCACAAGTCCCTCCCCAATGTCAATCACAACCACACGTTTCAAAATACCTACCTGCGGCGCTGCCAAACCCACACCATTTGCTGCATACATGGTATCTGCCATATCATCCAGCAATGTACAGATATTGGGGGTGATTTCCTGTACTTGTTTACATTTTTTACGCAAAACTTCATCTGTTTTGATCCTGATTTGTCTTATTGCCATACTGCATCCTCCTTACTATGTGACAAATTTGCCACTTCTATCTTTGTAAGAACACAAACGTTTTTCTGCTTTTTTTGTTTTTCTCCTGTATTCTATCACACTTATATCCTGTATACAAGTAAACGAGATTGGAAATTCATCAGAACTCAATTTTGTGGATTGAAAGACAAATGAAAACGCACCTTTCCATGTTTTTCTTTTTTTGCCTTTTCCACACAATACAATACAAATGCCTTCAAACGCTCTGCATCCTTTGCCTTAACAAAAATCTGCCAGCGGTATTCTCCACGAAATTTCTGCAATACTGCCGGCGATGGTCCAACAATGGTAAACCCTGTTTTCTGATTGTAATATGTCATCGCAGCAGCAAGATATCGTATGCTTTCCACAACCTCCTGTTCTTTTTCTCCACTGATGAGTACCGAAAAAATATTCGTAAACGGCGGATATTCCATAGCCTCCCGCAGCCGAATTTCTGCCTCATAAAATCCATGATAATCCTGTGCCGCCGCAAAACGCACGGCATGGCTTTCCGGCTGATATGTCTGGACATACACCCTGCCGGACAGTGCATCTCTGCCGGCACGCCCTGCCGCCTGCGTAATCAGCTGAAAGCAGGTTTCTGTTGCTGCATATCCACCCGTATTGAGTGACAAGTCTGCTGCCATAATCCCCACAAGGGTGACATTGGGAAAATCATGCCCCTTTGCAATCATCTGTGTGCCTACCAGTATATCTGCTTGTCCATTTCCAAATTGCTCCAAAATACGTGCATGACTGCCCTTTTGCATTGTGGTATCCAAATCCATACGCAATACACGTGCCTGCGGAAAGCGTCTTTTCGTTTCCTCCTCGATTTTCTCTGTTCCCGTACCAAAATAGCGGATGTATGGCGAACCACAGGAGGGGCAGTTTTTTGGGATTTCTGCCTGTCTGCCGCAATAATGGCAAAGCAGAGCGTTTTCTTTGGCATGATACGTATACGTGATATTGCATTCCGGACAGGTCAATGCCTCTCCACAGCTGCGACAGGATATGAATGTAGCATATCCTCTGCGGTTCAAAAACAGCATCGTTTGCTGCCCATTTTTGAGATTTTCCTCTACTGCCTGCTGCAATTGCCTGCTAAAGGGCGAACGATTGCCCTCCTCCAATTCCTTACGCATATCCACAATGTACGTATCCGGCAAACGGCTGCCTTTGGTACGCTGCTTTAGTTCCAACAAGAGATATTCTCCCTGTTGTGCATGGTAATAGCTTGTCATATCCGGCGTTGCGCTGCCCATCACCAGCAATGCCCCTGTCAATTCCGAAAGCTTCACTGCAACATCCCGTGTATGATATTTGGGTGTAATATCGGAATAATAGCTGCTCTCATGCGACTCATCCATCACGATGACACCCACATCCGAAAACGGCGTAAACAATGCAGAACGTGGGCCAATCATGACTGATATTTCCCCATCCCGTGCTTTTTTCCACTGGTCTAATCGCTCGCCCATAGACAGCCGACTGTGTGTTACAGAAACCGCAGCGCCAAATCGTGAAATAAAACGTTCCATGATTTGCGGTGTCAGAGAAATTTCCGGTACCAGCACAATTGCCTGCTTGCCTTGTGTGATGACTTTTTGTATGAGCTGCATATAAATCTCTGTTTTTCCGCTTCCTGTCACACCATGCAGCAATACCGGTTTTTTCTCCGTTTTCTCCATTTCCTCATACAGCAGCGATAACGCTCTTGCCTGCTCTGGTGTAGGGGCAAACGGAAAGGATTTTTCAAAATCCTTTGCACAAAACACATTGCGTTTTTCTTCCTGCCGATATTCTATGATTGCACCTTTTTTGGTTAGTGTTTGTATGGTGGAAGTGGTTACAGATGCTTTTTCCTTGAGATCTGCAAGACTTTGTTTGCCTTCCAGCTCCAAAACAGCCAACACACGACATTGCCCTGCCATTCGTTGGCTGCGTTCTGCCTTTTGTCGTACCTGCCGCAAAAGCTCCTCATCCTCTGTCAAAGAGAATATCCTGATTTCTTTTTTATATGTGCTGCGATGCGTTTTTTGCCTGAGCGCAATCACCTTCTTTTCTTTCAGACATTGTAATGCATGTGTCACCCGTCCGCCATATTCCCGTTCCAAATCCTGTATCGGCATGGTACCGCCATGCTCCTGTAAAAAATCAAATAATTTCTGCTCACTCTTTGTCAAATTGCTTGGCAAATCCGTTCTCAGCTCCGCATACCAAAGGCTTTTGGTACGGATTCCGGCAGGCATAATTGCCTGAAAGCATTGATTGAGTGTACAAAAATACGTTTTTTTCATCCACTGTGCCAGCGTAAGCATGGTGGGTGTAAAAATCGGTTTGCCTTCATCCAGCACTTCCAAAATCGCTTTGACCTTATTTTCCGGCACCTGCGTTGTTTTTGTCAAAGCAAGTACATAACCTTCCTTCTTGCCATTGCGCTGCCCAAAAGGTACCATCACACGCACGCCCACAGCAATGCTTTGCTCCAGTGCCTTTGGCACAAGGTAGTCAAACAAGCGGTCTACCTTTGCATGATTTGCATCTATAATCACCTGTGCGTACATATTCCCTCCATCAAGCTCTCAAAGACTATTCGTTATCATATCTATAATGTCAGAAAAGTCGGAGAAATTCTCCGACTCTTCCAAGTACGCCCATACAATGGATGAAAAACCTGTATGGTGCTGCTTCTGCTTAACCCTCTGTTGCTTCGCTTGCTTGTGCAGCTGCTTCTTCTGTATCTGCCTGCACTTGCTCTGTCTGTAATTCTTCTGTATAACCCTGACGCACTTTGATTTTCCCTTGATACAGTTCATTGACTGCAATGGAAACCGGCTTATTCACCTTTGTATCACTTACCAGCATTTCCGCATGGTCT
Source organism: Anaerotignum sp. (assembly GCA_020024265.1). GTDB lineage: Bacteria > Bacillota > Clostridia > Lachnospirales > Anaerotignaceae > Anaerotignum. The sequence continues at coordinate 26,216 of JAHHTW010000006.1, forward strand.
ACCAGCTGTCTTGCACGCTTTGCAGCTGCAATAACAATGGTATATCTGCTGGCAATGGTAATATCCTCTGCATTTTTTGTAATCACTTCCAGCAAGTCTGTATAAGATGGTCTTAACATAATCAAATCTCTCCTTTGAATACCTTTTGAATTTCTTGGTTCCTACTGCATTTCATAGTTTCGGCATGCACAATATCCAATATATCCTCCGTTGCCTGTTCTACGGTATCGTTGATGACTACATAGTCATATTTCTGTACCAGTTCCATTTCTTCAATGGCACGATGAATACGGCGATTGATGGTTTCTTCATCTTCCGTCCCTCTATTTGTCAGTCGTCTGCCGAGTTCTTCCAAATTGGGAGGTACCAGAAAAATCAGCACACCTTCCGGATACAGCTTTTTGATTTGCAATGCGCCTTGCACTTCGATTTCCAAAATGACGTTTTGCCCCTTTTGCAGCTGTTCTGTGACATATGCTCTGGGGGTTCCATAGCAATTTCCGCAAAATTCAGCCCACTCCAAAAGCTCCTGATGTGCAATCATTTCCTCAAATTCCTCTTTGGTGCGAAAGAAATAATGCACCCCATTTTCTTCATATGGTCTTGGTGCCCGTGTTGTGGCTGATATGGAAAGAGAAAAATTTTCTTTCTTTGTCAACTCTCCCACAATGGTGCCCTTTCCTGAACCGGAAGGACCGGAAATGATCACCAAAAGTCCCTGTTTTTTCATGTTATACTCCCCTTCTGTTCTGCTGCAAGGCGGCTGCCTATGGTTTCCGGCATATTGGGTGAAAGCACCACACTGCTATTATCCATCACAATGACACATCTCGTTTTTCTACCATATGTCGCATCAATGAGCCTGCTGTTTTCCTTCGCCTCTTGTATGATGCGCTTGATTGGTGCAGACTCCGGACTGATGATCGCAATGATACGGTTTGCAGAAACCACGTTCCCATAGCCAATATTTAAAAATTGTATCTTATCCATAGAATCACTCCAGATTTTGGATTTGTTCCCGAATTTTTTCGATTTCGCTTTTCAGTTCAATGGTCGCTTTGACAATACGAATATCATTCGCCTTGGATGCCATGGTATTGCATTCTCTGTTCATTTCCTGTACAAGAAAGTCCAGCTTTCTGCCCACCTGACCACCATGCTCCAATATTTCATCCAGCTGCAACAAATGGCTGTCCATTCTTGTCAGTTCCTCATCAATACAGCCCTTATCTGCAAATATTGCAACTTCCATTGCCACACGCTGTGCATCAATCTGGGGCTGTCCCAAAAGCTCTGTCAAACGATTTTGCAGCTTTTCCTGATATTCCTGAACGACCAAGGGTGCATACTCCTTGACTTCTTCTATCCGTTCACGGATATATGCGCCTTTTTTCAATATATCCTGTTTCAGGTTTTCGCCTTCTGTGCTGCGCATCCGTACAAACGCTGCAATTGCTGCTTCCAGCGCAGGCAAAAGTGCTGCCCAAACGACCGCATCCTCCTGCTGTGCTTTTTCTACTGTCAGCACATCCGGAAATTTTGCTGTCAAAGAAAGCAAATCTGCACCATTGACTGCCAGCAGATTTTCCAGCTCTCTGAGTTTTGCACCATACGCCTGTGCCAAACCGGTATTGAGCTTTACCGTCACATCCGACTCCGCAAAAGACTCAAATGTAATGTATACGTCTGTTTTTCCACGAAAAATATCTTGCAGCAAACGCTTTTTGATTTTGTCCTCCAAGCTTACCAAGGCCCTCGGAAGCTTGATATTCATATCATTGTAGCGGTGGTTTACGGACTTGATTTCTACCACAAAGCGGCGATCCTCTGTCAAATATTCCCCACGGCCATAGCCTGTCATACTTCTAATATTTGTACACATGTTCTTTCCCCTTTTTTCGTTTCACACCATTGCAATGCGTGCTATAATGGGTTATATTATATCTGCTTTTTGGCATATATGCAATAAAAAACACAAATTGTATCCATTATTTTTAATCAGATTTTAATATTTCTTTTTTTGCCTTGCTTGCCCTATGCAAGGAAACCATGATATACTATTTTTTTGACAACCATCATAATCCATAAAAGGAGGGATGCTCTATGGCACTGGACGGCATTACTACCGCAGCCATCGTATCCGAATTAAAAGATAAATTGCTGGGTGGACGTATTGACAAAGTGCATCAGCCATTGGCAGACGAAATCCGTTTCTCTGTACGCTCCATGGGCGAAAATTACAGAGTGCTGGCTTCTGCCAACACCGCACACCCAAGAATGCATATCACAAAAACCAGCAGGGAAAATCCCATGACTGCACCATTGTTTTGTATGGTACTACGCAAGCATATCGCAGGTGGAAAAATCGTTGATATCTATCAGCCGGATTTTGAACGCATCATCATACTGAAAATCGAATCGTCCAATGAAATGGGAGATCTGACCATCAAAAACCTCATTTTGGAAATCATGGGAAAACACAGCAATCTCATTTTGACAGATGAAAATCACAAAATACTGGATTCCATCAAGCGTGTATCTCACGACAAAAGCTCTGTGCGTGAGGTACTTCCCGGAAAAACCTATGTATTTCCGCCCTCACAAAACAAAAAAAATCCACTGTTCCTAAATGAAACAGAGTTTGGGCATTTGCTGCATAGACAGGAAGGTATGAAAATACAGGACTTTCTTTATAAATCATATACCGGCATCAGCCCCATTATGGCAGCCGAGTTCTGCTATCGTGCCAATCAGGACGGCTCCGATGCCTGTCAACAAATGACTGCCCAGCGAGAAGCACAGCTCTTTCAGTCTTTCTCCCATGCTATGGATGCGGTCAAATCCTCACAGTTTCAGCCGCAGATTTACTATCAAAAACAGGGTGGCAAAATATTGGATTTTGCCGTATTGCCCATGACGCAATTCGGAACATGCTATGCAAAACCCTTCCATACGGTGTCCGAAGTTTTGGAAGCATTTTATACCGAACATGACAATGCTGCCCACATCAAACAGAAGGCACATGACACACGCCGTCTTGTTGTGACAAATATTGAGCGTTGTATCAAGAAAAAAGAAATCCAGCAAAAAACATTACAGGATGTTTCCGAAAAAGACAAATGGAAACGTTGCGGCGCATTGATTACTGCAAATATCTATGCCATTGCACAAGGTGCTACCAAATGCAAGGTCATCGACTTTTACGATACAGATATGCCGGAAATCGAAATTCCGCTTGATCCAACCAAAACACCTTCGGAAAATGCACAAAAATATTTCAATAAATACAACAAAGCAAAACGTACCCTTGCCGCATTGGAAATACAGAAAAAACAAAATGACGAAGAACTGCTTTATTTGGAGAGTGTACTCAATGCTTTGGACACCGTAAAAGACGATGCAGACCTTGTCGAAATCCGTACCGAGCTTGCCGACAGCGGTTTCCTTCGCAGGCAAGCACAGAAAAAAGGACAAAACAAACCCAAGAAAGCAAAACCGATGCATTTTATATCCTCAGACGGCTATGAAATTCTGGTCGGAAAAAGCAATCTGCAAAATGACGAGCTTACGTTACGCACCGCAGAAGCAACCGATCTTTGGCTACACACCAAGGATATTCCCGGTTCTCATGTCATCATCCGCACCAATGGACAATCGGATGTGCCCATCCCAACATTGGAAGAAGCCGCAAACCTTGCGGCATGGTTCAGCAAAGCAAAAAACAGCAGTATGGTACCCATTGACTACACACAGCGTAAAAATGTCAAAAAACCAAATGGGGCAAAGCCGGGTATGGTCATTTATCTCACAAACAAAACCATATATGTCACACCATCTGAAGAAAAAGTAAATCAAATGAAATCCGAGTAATTTGCTTTTTTGCCTTGCGCTCCCACAAATCGCACATACATCAAACCCCTTGGGAATACATCCCAAGGGGTTTGACAATGGGGCAACAACCGATATCTGAAAGACTTATACCGTGCCAAAAAATTGATGGAGCATATCCATGCACGCAAAGAATCCTTCCGGATAAGCGGAATGTCCCATTGCATGTACTTCTGTTTTGTCTGTATTTCGGATATGCAATGCCCAGCCATCCCCTGCACACAAACATGCTGCAAACTCACAAAATCCATCCCATTTTTCTATTTCGTATTCCTGTAATTTTGTATCCAAAATCCGTACTGCATCCATACCAATGCTTTTTTCTATATGTACGGGGAGATCCTCTCTGCATTTTTGAAAATCTATGATGACATCTGCCGCCTGCACATTGCGCTGCAAACGATACCACGCCATAAAACCATCCTGCTTCCCATAACGAAATGAAAAAGACTCCACTTCCATACTGCTGACACCCTTTCTTCTGATCGATGATACAAAAAAGCGTCCAAAAGAAAATTTCCTTTGAACGCCATTTTTATTTTTTATTTCGCATATTCCACTGCTCTTGTTTCACGAATCATATTGACTTTAATCTGACCGGGATACTTGAGTTCTTCTTCAATTCTCTTTGCAATATCACGTGCAAGCAGTGTCATGCCATCATCGTTGACTTCTTCCGGTACCACCACGATACGCAGTTCACGTCCTGCCTGAATGGCAAAGGATTTTTCTACCCCCTTGAAGCTGTCTGCAATTTCTTCCAGCTTTTGCAAACGCTTGATGTAGGATTCGAGTGTTTCTCGTCTTGCACCAGGTCTTGCAGCGGAAATGGCATCTGCCGCCTGTACCAATACCGCAATGATGCTTTGCGGTTCCACATCACCATGATGTGCTTCCACAGCATTGATGATAATATTGTTTTCTTTATAGCGCTTCAAAAGACTTACCCCAATGCTGATATGAGAGCCTTCCATTTCGTGGTCGATACTCTTGCCAATATCATGCAGCAAGCCTGCACGCTTTGCCATATTGACATCTACCCCCAGCTCCGCTGCCATCAAACCAGCCAAATGAGATACCTCTATGGAATGTTTGAGTACATTTTGTCCATAGCTTGTTCTGTATTTCAGCTTACCCAGCAAACGGATGATTTCCGGATGCAGTCCATTGACACCCGTATCAAATGTTGCAGCTTCGCCCTCATCACGAATGATGGTTTCGACTTCTTTTTTCGCCTTTTCCACCATTTCCTCAATACGAGAAGGATGCACACGACCATCCACAATCAATTTTTCCAGTGCAATTCTTGCAATCTCTCTGCGAATTGGATCAAAGCCGGACAAAATTACTGCTTCCGGTGTATCATCAATGATCAGATCAATACCTGTCAATGTTTCCAGCGCACGGATATTTCTGCCTTCACGACCTATGATACGTCCCTTCATTTCATCATTTGGCAGCTGTACCACAGAAACCGTGGTTTCCGCCACATGATCCACCGCGCATCTTTGAATCGCATTTGCCACGATTTCACGTGCACGCTTGTCCGCTTCCATTTTCGCTTTACTTTCCATATCCTTAATCATGAGTGTTGCCTCATGCTTGACATCAGCCTCTACCATTGTCAAAATTTGATTTTTCGCTTCTTCTGTTGTCAATCCGGAAATACGTTCCAGCTCTTGCAGTTGTTTTTCGTGCAGCTCTTTTGTAGCTTCTTTCTGCTTCTCCAGCTCCTCAAACTTCCTGCTCATCTGTTCTTCTTTGCGCTCCAAAGATTCTGTTTTGCGATCCAGTGCTTCTTCCTTTTGGAACAAACGCCTTTCGCTTCTTTGCAACTCATTTCGTCTGTCACGTACTTCTCTGTCCAGTTCATTCTTTGCTCTGATACTGTCTTCCTTGGCCTCCAGGAGGATTTCTTTCTTTCTTGCCTCTGCATCTTTTACGGCCTCATCCACAATCTTTTCAGCGCGTTCTTCTGCCACGCCAACCTTTGCTTCTGCAATACGCTTTCTGTAAAAAATCCCGACAATCATCCCCAGAAGGAGTCCAATCACAGCACAGATAATCGTTATCGGTTCTATGAAAAACACCTCCCTTAAAATTTTCCAGAACTGCAAATGAAAGATGTCAGTTTCACGTCATTGCCTTCCTTACGCCCCATATTAGGTCAAAAATCACGCATACACCATTACTTTTATTCTCATCTGCATTCTTTTTCTTCTTATGATTTTTCTCATAAGTGATGCGATAAACACCCTTTCTATTTTATAGCTTTTTGGGATACCTGTCAAGTCAGTTTTCACATTTTGCCCTGCTCCGATTCGTGCAAACAGTCCAAAAATACAGTGCTTTTTCTCTCTTTATTACCAAAGTTATACAAAAAAATGTCATATAAAAGAGATGTTGTCACGCTTCTCTTTCCATTTTATACCACCCAAAAGCACTGTTCTGCTCTGGCATCGGAACAATTTCCACGCCATATTTCTCCATAATTCTTGTTATAAATATACATTTTTCGCCTGCAAAAGTATGCAATAATCTTTCATCTGCAAAAACGGTCAATTTTTTGCAAATAGAAGATGCACAAATCTGTTCTGCCTCCCTGTGCATCTGTGCCACAATCCAATCTATGGACATTACCCGCCCACTGCCTTCACAGCTGCGGCACTTTGCAGTGACCTGCTTTTGCAAAGAAGGTCTTGTTTTTTTGCGTGTCACCTGCATCAAGCCCAGCTCTGTCATTCCGACAACCTGTACTTTGATTCTATCTTTCGCAACGGCTGCTGTCAGTTCTTTTGTCAGTTCTATGCGATGGCGCTCCTGCACCATATCAATAAAATCAATAATAATAATGCCTGACAAGTTTCTCAAACGCATCTGCCTTGCCGCTTCTTTTGCTGCTTCCAAATTCGTTTTATATATGACTTTTTCCAAATCCCCACGTCCTGCTGCCTTTGCGGAATTGACATCTATCACCACACAAGCCTCTGTTTCTTCAATCACCAAATATCCACCGCTTTTGAGCCATACCTTGGATGAGAGCGCTCTTTGCATCTTACTTTCGGCATAATATGCGGAAAACAGCGGGATTTGTTCCTCGTACAGTTCCAAGGATGGTTGATTTTCTCCGTCAAAATCCCCCGTTTGCTTAAGCTGCGCATAGGTTTCGGCATCGTTAACAGAAAAAACATCCACATCTGCGGTATAAAAATCCCTTGCAGCCTTAAGTGCTGGCTCGTTTTCTTTCCAAAGCAATGCCGGTGCTTTGCGGTATTTTGCCTGAGAAACCACTTCCCATTTATGCAGCAGCTGTGTCAATTCCTTCCGAAATTCTGCTTCTGTACGTCCTGCGCCATTGGTACGCACAATCACACCACAGCTTTCTGGCAACATACTTTTTATCAGCTCCCGTATATTGGCTCTTTCCTGCTCCTGCGTAATCTTTCGAGAAATGCCAATCTCTCCCGGCTCCTGCGGCAAAAGCACCAGAAACTTTCCCGCAAACGAAATTTGCTGTGTCAATACTGCGCCCTTTGTCCCTACAGCATCCTTTTCTACCTGTACAACAATGCTTTCTCCTGTCTTTGGTCGATTTTCCTTTGTTGTATCCGATGTCGCCCGGCTGTTACCATAATACCAATACGCATTTTTTCCCACTCCAATATCAATAAATGCTGCCTGTAAATTCGGAATCACATTGACAATGTTGCCTACGTAGATATTCCCTACCAAACTTTCCCCGCTTTTACTTTCTACATAAAATTCCACCGGCTCTCCGTCTTCAAGAAGTGCCAGACGAAACAAATTGAGATCCATATCCAATAACACACGTTTCATATCTCCGCCTCCATTCTCTCTCACATATCATACAGGAAAACAGATGGTATTGCACGTGCTATTTTTTTGGCATTTTCTCTTTGCGATATGCATATTCTGCTTCTACCTCTTTGGTGTGGGGCAAGGACACGACATCCATCGGATCTACAATCATTCCATCCTTTTTCAATCCATAATGCAGATGTGGTCCCGTAGACCATCCGCTGTTTCCGGATTTTGCCACATTCTGCCCCTTTTGTATCTGTTCCCCTTCTGCCACAAGTACCTTCTGCAAATGCGCATACACCACAGAAAAACCATCCGTTGTTTGATATTCCAATATCAGACCAAAACTCTCCGATTGACGCACACTTGTCACAACACCGCTTTTGACCGCCACCACCGGTGTACCTTCCGGCAGTGCAATATCCAACCCTTCATGAAATTCCTGTTTTTTCAGAATGGGGCTTTTACGCACACCACAGGAAGATGTAATGATTCCCTCTGCCGGATTACAGAATTTCTCTGTTTTGGAAATCCAGCCTACCTCTTGTACCAACCTAGGGTGCAGATACATGCTCCTTTGCAGCATCCTCCTGCCAATATGGCAATGCAATTTGATTCTGTTCGCAAAATACAGTAACCTTTGTTTTGATTTGCTCCATCATCTCTGCCGGAAGCTCTTGTGCAATCACTTCTTTGATTTTTTTCGTTACATGCTCCGAGGTTTCTGTGTGAAAAAAAGACAGCAATAGGATGCCACCACATACGATCATCATCACGTATACCTGAAACCAAAACATTCCCTTCCTTCCCTCTGCCTTGTTTGCACGTTCCTCTTTTGTGCGACATGTAGTACGTTTTTTTCCATATACCTGTTCACGCAATTCTTCTCGCCTGCGCATCCGTTGCTGATCTGTCATTGTCCCTCGCCTCCTGTATTCCAATATATGGACACAATGGCGTGGATATGCCTTAACACAGCAAAAACGGCTTCCCCACCTAACCGAAAAGCCGTTTGAACCATACTTATTTTTTTGTTTCTTCTTGCTTTACATAAAGCGGGAAACGGTCGATAAATGTGGTACCCTCTCCTCGCTTGCTTTCTACCAATATCACAGCATCGTGGCTGTCTGCAATCCATTTTGCAATGGATAATCCAAGCCCAGTTCCTGTAATTTCTTTGTTTCGTGACTTATCTTCACGATAAAAACGATTGAAGATTTTCCCTTGTTCCTCTTTTGCAATACCAATGCCATCATCTGATACACAGGCATAGGCATATTTCTGATCCTTCCATACACGGATGACAATTTTCCCTCCATCCAATGTGTATTTTAAGGCATTTTCTCCATGAATCCACAAAAGCTGTTTGAGCAAATCATTGTCGCCAAAGACTTCTACCGTTTCCTCACCCTCATAACGCACCTGTCTGTTTTCCGCAATCAGAGAAAGGTCTTTGACAATATCCTGTGCAACATCATTCAAGCATATCTTTTGTTTTTTTGCATGAATACGGTTTTGATCGCTCTTTGCCAAAAACAACAGATTGTGGATCAATTCTTTCATATGGTCTGTTTCACTTAAAATGGAATCTATGGACTCCTGTAATACCTCCGGATCACTCTTGCCCCAGCGATTGATCAAACTTGCATAGCCCTGTATGACAGAAATCGGTGTACGCAGCTCATGCGACGCATCTGATACAAATTGATTCTGCCTCTGAAATGCATCTTCCAAACGATCAATCATAGAATTGAATGTCAAAGAAAGCTCTTTCATTTCATCGTCTGGCCCTTCAATGGTAATGCGCTTGGACAAATCTTCAATGCTGATTTGTTCTGCCGTTCTGCGGATACGTTCCACAGGCTTTAATATTTTGTGGCTGATGTAACGCCCTGCAATACATGCACAAAAAACCCCTAATAAATTGGCAATCATCATTTTGGTCAAAAATGCATGCATCAAATATTGATTGCCATTGAGCTGCTTAAAAGCATGAATCAAATATGTATCCGATCCCATTTGGAATTTTTCTGATATCAAAAGCACTCTCTGATTTTTTGCGCTTTCCAATAAAAATTCTCTTGTATTGCTACCAAGCTCTTTGATCCAATGCACACGGTAGTATTCCTCTTTGGCAGTCATATCCTTTTTCGCCGTTTGATTGCACTGCTCCGACGATGGAATATCTTTTAGAAATTCCGGAACCTCCCCCACATAGCTTGTACAATTATCTTGTTTGGATATACTGTAGACACTGACTTCCACATATTTATGATCCAAAAGATGCTGCAATGTTTCATTTGTCAGCGGTTTTCCTGTTTCCAAAAATCCCTCAATGTTATCAATGGTTTTTTCCAATTGTTTGTGGATATTGTTTTGTTCCAATATTGTTAAATTCAGAAAAAAGAACAAACTCAAAACCAAAAGCGAAAATGAAAAAATACCACCATAAACCAATGTAATGCGTTGTGTGATTGCAAGATTTCCAAAATGATTGCCAAACCTTTTGTACAATGTTTGTTTATTCGTCTTTGACATAATATCCAACACCTCGAATGGTATGAATGTATTTCCGATGGAATGCCTCATCAATCTTAGAACGCAAATAGCGGATATATACATCTACCACATTGGTTTCTCCTATATAGCTGTAGCCCCAAACCTCGTTGAGAATCTGTTCACGGGAGTGTACGATATTTTTGTTCTGCACAAGATACAACAAAAGCTCATATTCTTTTTTCGTCAAATCCACCACAGTCCCGTCTACTGTTACCATACGCTTATCTGTATCAATCTGCAAACCATTTGTTTCCAAAAGAACTTTCTTTTGCACATTTGGATGTGCATGCTTAAAGGCAACACGCATTCTTGCCAGCAGTTCTTCAATGGCAAAAGGCTTTGTCAGATAATCGTCTGCGCCGCTATCCAGCCCCGCTACCTTATCCATGGTTTCATCCTTTGCCGTCAGCATAATAATCAAAATATTAGAGGTTTTCCGAACTCTGCGACAAATCTCAATCCCCGTCAGCCCCGGAAGCATCAAATCCAAAAGCACCATATCAAAATCGCCATCTATAATTTTTTGTAATCCTTCACGCCCATCATGGCATACGGTCACATCATAGCCTTCGTATCGCAGCTCCAATTCTACAAAACGTGCCAGCTTGACTTCATCCTCAATCAATATTACTTTTTTTCTTTCCATATGATCACCTTCTATTGTTCTATGCCCGCACAGTTCCATGATACTTTTTTATTATAAACCAAATTTCAAAAATAGTCTGTGCGTAGCGTATTAAAATATTATTAAAATGTATTCATAAAAAATACATACTTTCTTGTCAAAATTCTGTTATAATAGGGATATAAAAACGAAATATCGTTTGCGAAAACAAATATCAACCCTTAGGAGGAACTTATTTTATGAAACGTGTACTATCTCTTTTTCTGACGCTGTTGTTGACAGCATCTATGCTTGCAGCATGCGGCAAACAGACTGATGAAACTCCGCAACAGGCTCCAACAGAAGTGCGTCTGGATACCTGTGGTCTTGCCTACAAGGTACCCACAAGCTGGACAACCATGGATGGCTTCAGCGTGATTCCCACTTCATACGCAAAGCCCGAAGGCAGTCTGTATGCAGTGGTACGCTATGACTTTGCACCGGACGACAATCTGGAAGCGATTGCAGCGGCAGGTGATGACGCAGACAAAACTGCACCGCTGATGCCGCCTCTTGCAGAGCTTTTGGTCATACGTGAGGGCAAAGAATCGGATACATTGGTACAGGATGAATTTGCAAAATTTGCGTCCAAAGAAGAACTTCCTGCTCAGACAGGCTTCCAGTATTATTATCTGACCGACGCCGTTGTCGGCACTGGTGCGCTTTCTTCCAAATCCAAAGCAATTTACGAAAAGCTCTTAGCGGATTTACCCGCTTTTTCTGAAAGCATCGAAACATTTGTACCAGATGAGGCTGCACTTGCACAGAAAGCACAGAAGCAAAATTCCATGCTTTCTTTCCACTCTACCGATTTGTATAACAAAGAAATTACCAGCGCCGTATTTGCAGACTATGATTTGACTGTTGTAAACTTCTATGCATCCTATAGCTATCCGGATATCAATGAGCTTGCAGAGCTGGAAAAATTATATCAGACACTGAAAAAGGAACATCCCAATGTAAACTTCCTTCAGGTTGTCATTGATACTCCGGCAGATGCAGCAGAAGAAAAAATGAAGGCGGCATATCAAGAACATCAAATCACATTTACCGGTGTAAAGCCCGATGTTACCATGGCAAACTGGATTTTAGGCAATTTACAGGGGCTGCCTACCACAATTTTTGTTGACAAGGATGGCAAAATATTGGATACCAAAATAGAAGGCAAACAGACTGCCGATACCTATCTTGCCACCACCATGCAGGTATTGCAGGGAATCTCGGGGCAAGCAAAAGACACAGAGGAACAGCAGGCAGCGGATACAAAAGAAATCGCTGAATAACGCATATGTTTTCTGCACAGCAAAATGAGTGGTTGTTTTCTCCGTCATGCAATCTCATCATAGAAAGGAGCATGTATTATGAAAAAGAAATGGTTTGGCTTATGCATGATGCTACTGGCAGGGCTTATGGTCGGCTGTACCACCAATCAGGATGCACCTCCAGCAGAGGATACGCTTGGTAATGTCACAGACGATACGCAAATAGAAGTTTCTGATATCAGCAGTGCTACACAAATCCCTACAAAGCTATACTATATTGTATCAGCAAATACACAATCCCATACATTGACTCTGGATGAGATTGCATGGATTACACCGGAAGAAACCGACAGATTGCAGGAGCTGAATCTGGATGCAGATACTGATTTTCCCAATGGATTTTATATATACAACGAAACAGACGAATTGGTGGAAGCTTCTTTTTCGGACATGGCACAATGCGTGTATTTGGATTACGAAAACAACTTTGAACCCATAGAAACGGATATTTCTGATTTTTTGCAGCATTATGAAGAACAATTCAAGACAAATGCAGAAATCGCTACCGCAACACCTTATCATATTGCCATAGAAGATGGAGAAATTTTTTATATCTCCGAACAATATATTCCTTAATCTATGTGCTTTGGTATTTCTGTAATGCCATATGGCTGCAAACATTGCATCATTTTTCTTTTCAGACCAACAAAAAAGGGTGTCTACCATATTGACACCCTTTTCCTTTTTGATTATTTTCGGACAACCTCCTTGTATGGATACTTATGCATCTGCCATATCTTCTGCACTCTTTGCCGTTTTATAGACACGCAGCTTTTCGATACGGTTCTTATCCATACTTTCTACCTTTAAGCGTAGATGTTCGATTTCGATTTCCTCTCCTCCTTTTGGGAAATCTCCCAAAATCAGCAGAATATACCCCGCAATGGTATCCACTTCCTCGCTTTCGAGTGCACAGCCTACCATTTCGTTAAAATCCTCTAGTCTGGTACTGCCGTCTACCACAAATTCATCTTCTTTGACAATTTCAATATCGTCCGCCTCGTCATCAAATTCGTCCTCAATTTCTCCTACGATTTCTTCTACCATATCTTCCATGGTAATCAATCCGGCAGTACCGCCATATTCATCCAGTACAATGGAAATCGCAAGACGATCCGCTCGCATTTGTGCAAACAGCTTTGCAAGCGATTTGCTTTCATAAGTAAAAAACGGTTCACGCATGTATTTTTGTGGTGTAAAGCCTTCAGCCCCACCCAAAAATACATCCTTAACATATAAAATCCCAACGATATTGTCCAAATCTTCCTCATATACCGGAATACGGGAAAAGCGTTCTTCACGCACCACCGCACAAAATTCCTCATACGTTGCTTCTGTGCTGACTGCCATAATATCCGTTCTGGGTGTCATAGCATCCTTTGCCTTAAAATCGCCAAAGTTGAATACATTGTCTATCATGGTACGTTCTTCTTTTTCCAAAACGCCTTCTTCATGACTGACATTTAATATGGTTCTCAGTTCTGCTTCGGTAATGGTGGGGCGATTCTGCTTTGCATCACATCCCACCAATCGTACAAAAGCGCCTGTAACCACATTGAGTACTGCCACAATGGGTGTAAAAAGCCAATCACAAAAAGCAATGATATTTACCACAACCAATGCAACCTTTTCCGCTTTCTGTGCAGCAATGGTTTTGGGTGTAATTTCACCAAAAATCAATATAATAATGGTAATGATTGCTGTTGCTGCACCGGCTCCGCTTCCTGCATTGCCATCAAAAAGATCAATTGCCAAAGCCGTTGTCAGTGCAGAAGCGCCATTGTTGACCAAGTTGTTTCCTACCAAGATTGTACTAAGCAGTTTACTCGGATTATCCAAAAGCTTTTGTATTTTATCTGCATGCTTTACCTTTTCATCCACCATATTCCGCAAACGAATCCTGCTCAGTGAAGTCAATGCTGTTTCTGATGCCGAAAAAAAGCCTGATCCTATCACCAGCACCACCAAAATCCCAATCAACAACGAACTGCCAGCATCCACAAAAACCACACTCCTTTTTCTTTCTCTATATGCAAGCTGTCTATTTCCTACAGAAAATATTCGTACATGCTACCCATTTTATATTATAACAGAGATTGTCATATTTCGCCACAGTTCCTGGCTGTGTGTTTTTTGCAACCTCTGCCAAAAGCCATTATTTGCTCGATAAAGAAATCGACAGACACTGCAAAAGCGGGAATGATGGCTCATTGTTTTTTCTGTTCCTGCTTATTGCGTGCAATTTCTTCTGCCAGCTCGCTCAATTCCATCCAACGCTCCATGCGTTCCTCCAGCTTGGCTTCTGCCTCTGTTTTCTCCTCGGAAAGTTCCTGTAATCGCATATAATCTGTGGTACAGCCTGCCATTTCTGTATCCAAAGCTGCAATTCTTTTTTCCAACGCAGCAATCTCGTCCCCAATGCCATCATATTCTCTTTGATCCTTATATGTCATTTTCAACCGCTTATGGTCTGATGGCTGTTCTGTTTTTTCTGTTGGTGTGTTTTTCTTTTTTTCTGCTGTATCTTTCTGCGCAGAAACCTGCTTGAGATATACCTTGCGAAAATCGCTGTAGCTGCCCTCATACTGTCGAATGACACCATCTCCCAAAAATGCAAAGATGCGTCCCATCGTTTTATCCAGAAAATAACGATCATGCGATACTGCCACCACCGCACCGGGGAACTGATCCAAATAATCCTCCAAAATCATGAGTGTTTCAATGTCCAGATCGTTTGTAGGCTCGTCCAAAAATAAGATATTCGGAGCTTCCATCAAAACCCTTGCCAAATACAAACGTCGTTTTTCTCCACCGGAGAGCATCGAAATGGGTCCTCGCTGCATGGATACCGGAAAGAGAAATTTCTCCAAAAGTTGTGACGCAGAAAGTTTTCCATCTACTGTTGGCACATATTCTGCAACATCCCGAATATAATCCAGTACACGTTGGCTTTCGTCCCATGCCTCATTCTCTTGTGCAAAAACACCGATTTTTACGGTTTCGCCCATCGTCACACTACCGCTGTCCGGCTCCAGTTGTCCGGACATCATTTTCAAAAGTGTTGTTTTTCCACATCCATTGTTTCCGGTAATCCCCACACGATCATGCCGTAATATGATATAACTAAAATCATGGATATAGGTCTTTCCTGCATATGATTTGCTTACATGCTCCAGTACAATGGTTTTCTTTCCCAAACGGCTCTGCACAGAGGATAGCGCAACACTCTGCTTCTCCTCCGGCGCACGCATTGCAGATATTTCTTCAAAACGCTGTAATCTTGCCTTTTGTTTTGTGGAACGAGCCTGCGCACCTCGGCGTACCCATTCCAATTCATTACGCAGAAAATTTTGGCGCTTGCGCTCTGCCGAAACCAGCATTTCTTCCCGCTCTGCTTTCATTTCCAAATATTTTGTAAAATTCGCCTGATACGAATAAATTTTCCCATGCTCCAATTCCAGCATGCGGTTGGCTACACGATCCAAAAAATAACGGTCGTGTGTGACCATCAGCAGTGATTTATTATATTTTTCCAGATATTTTTCCAACCATTCCACCGTATCATGATCAATATGATTGGTTGGCTCATCCAAAATCAACAAATCCACAGGTGCAATCAATGCTGCTGCCATAGCCACACGCTTTCTTTGTCCTCCTGACAGCGTTTCCACCTTCTGTGTAAAGTCTGCAATGCCCAAACGTGTCAATATGGTTTTTGCTTCGCTCTCCAAAGACCAAGCTTCTGCCTTTTCCATTTTCTCTGTCAAAATTGCCGCTTGTTTGAGCAATCCCTCGTCCGTAGGATGCACATCCAGCGCCTTCATCACACTTTCATAATCCCGTACCAATGTCATGATTGGATTATCTGTGTAAAATACCTGTTCCAATACGGTCGTACCTTCTTGGAAAACAGGATCTTGTGGCAAATATCCGATACGCATACCATTCATGGTAACCATTTCACCACTGTCTGCCTGCCCTACCCCTGCAACGATCTTCAACAATGTGGATTTTCCTGTGCCATTGACACCTACAACACCGATTTTATCCCCCTCATGTATACTAAAAGAAATATCATCAAAAATCACTCTGGTTCCATAGCTTTTTCTTATATTTTCCGCTGTCAATAATACCATACTTTTGCCTTTTCCTTTCTGATGTATCAAAAGCAGACAAGTCACAGAAAGGACTTGTCTGCTTTTTCGCCGTATGCCTCTTATGTTTCATCATCCTGTATATGATGTGGTATGAAGGACTGTTTTTTCCGATACCAATACAAACCCAAAGATGCCAAAATCAACGCTGCCGATAGCACCTGTGATACCGCAAAGCCGCCTATTTGCAGTTGATCGGTACGCAGTCCCTCAATCCATACACGTCCCAACGCATAACCAAAGAAATACACTGCACATACCTGACCATCAAATTTCTTATGTCGTTGCAACCACAACAAAAGCAGCATCACACATATACTCCAAAATGACTCATACAGAAATGTTGGGTGTACCTGAATGTAATCCACACCATCCACATGCACCAGATTTTGCAAAATATCCGCCGTTACATCTGACTGTCGTACCTGAGAGAGCTGATAGCGCATGGCAAACAGCCCATCTGTGTATCTGCCAAAAGCCTCTCGATTAAAGAAATTGCCCCAACGCCCAATTGCTTGTCCCAAAATGAGAGAAGGTGCAACGGTATCTGTAAACTGCCAAAAATTGAGTTTCTTTTTTTTGCAATATACCATCGCTGTCAAAACGCCGGCAATCACACCGCCATAAATCGCCAAGCCACCCTCACGAATTGCAAAAATCTTTTCCGGATGCTGACTGTAATAATCCCACGAGAACAATACATAATACAATCTTGCGCCAATGACGGAAAATATCATTGCATAGAGTGTAAAGTCCAAATACGTATCCTTGCTTTGTCCGGTACGCTTTGCCTCATGCATGGCAAGCAATACTCCCAAAACAACCCCCATGCCAATAAAAATCCCATACCAATACACATCACGCCCAAAAAACGTAAATGCTGCACGATCCAGCTTTTCAATCATAATTCCCAAATGCGGAAACCAAATTTCAGGCATATCATCCCTTCTTTCTTCTCTTTTGCCGCTTGTACGCCAAACAGAAGAAAGACTTTCCATCTATCGCACAACCGATAGCACCATTTTATCTTGCATCATGGTATTTTGCAACAATTTTTCTACATCAAATTTTTTGACTTCTTTGCACATACGAAATACATCAGCCAAATCCGCATCATACAGCACAAAATCCATCTGCGCCATAGCCAAAGAGATTGCATTTTGAAACAAACGCATACTTTGTCCAATTTGCTTTTTTTGCAGTCTTTCAAAATCCAAATCCGCAATGCCTTTTTTCTGTAAGATATCCCAATGATACAGCAAAAGTGCAGCGATTGCCTTCACATCTGCACCACTTCCGGAAAATGTGCAATAGCTGTATCCGTCCCCCACAAAATATCCACGCCCCATAGGCTGATCCAAATAACCCTTTGCATAGGCATCTGCAAAAAACGGGCTGCTTTCTCCCGCAAGCAAATCCAGCAAAATATCCATACACAGCTTTTTCCTCAATTCTCGTTTGTGCGGCTCCAATTGAAAACCGATTTGAAAAACCGCTTGACGCAAACCAAGTATTTTTTCTTGATATGTTTTTTGTATGGTACATGTTTTGGGGGCATATACCACATCGCCCGTCTTTTCTTTACGCATCATGCCCTCTGCTGCCTCCATAACCTCTGTGGTATCTATATTTCCGCTACAGATCAGCGTAAAATCCTGTGGCAGATAGCACACATCATATACATGCTGCAAATCCTCTGCCGTTGTTTGTGCGACACTATCCAATGTGCCTGCCACCGGTTTGTGTGCCGTATGTGCAGGATAGAGCAATGCCAGCATTTGTTCATATACCATCATATCTGCCCAATCGGCATACATTTTGATTTCACTTTGTATGATATTTTTTTCCTGCTCTACATTCTCCGGTGTGAAATACGGATGCTGTATAAAGTCCAGCAGCAAACGTAAATTTTCCATAAAATGCGAACGACAACGAAAATAATATACGGTACGCTCCCGATCCGTAAAAGCATTGGCTTGTGCCCCCTGCTTCGCAAACTGCGCAAAGGCATCGCCCCATTTCTGTGCAAACAGCTTATGCTCGATAAAATGCGCAATTCCCAGAGGAAAACATTCTTTCTGTGTTTCCCCATTTTTCTGCCACGCAACCCCATTGGAGCCATATGGCACCACAATTGCTGCCATACTTTCCTCTGATTTTGCTTTGGGATACAGCATACACTGCATGCCGCAATTGGTACTTCCCCGAAAAATCTGTGTCCCTGCGATATACTTCATTTCTCCCACAGTATTTCCCCCTCTCATCGTTGCGTATATATGGTTTGCAAATACAATTTTTTTGCCACTCTGCAAATATCATCGACTTCCAAGATAGACAGCCTGCGCAGCAATATATCTAAATCACAGTCTGTTTCAAAAACGGTCTGCTCTACCACAAAATTGATCCTCTGCCATTGATTTTCATGGATATTTTGATAGCTTTGGGATATATTTGAAACTGCATGTGCAAACATGGTTTGTGTGATTTTATGCTTTTGTATATGCTGCAACATTTGACAAATCTCTACCACTGCATGTGCGATTTGTTCCTGTTCTGCACCCATTTGAATGAAAGCAAGACCGGTTCTGGAATCACAATGCATGGATATATCGTAGCAAAGCCCCTGCTTTTCCCGTATTTCTTGAAACAACAGACCATAATTACCGCCCAAAATTTCACAAAGAACCTCCAATGCCAGCATATCCAGAGAATCCGGTAAAATCTCTGTAACAAAGCCCAAAACCAAACGTGGCTGTATACTTTTTGTACGCTCGCAAACTTGAATCACTTTCTTTGGCACCGGGAGTATGGTTCGACATATCCATGGTTTTCCGCTCTGCAAGTCCAATTGCTTTTTCCAATTCTGCAATCCTTGTTTGCCCTGTTCATCTCCGCAGTAAAAGAGATATAACGGCGCATGGCTGCGAATTTCCTGATAAAACGCTGTCATCTCATTTGCGGTGAGCTTCGGCAGTTCTTCCACATCGCCATCTGCAAGCACAATTTCTTTTGCTGTCAACTCCCGACAGCGTTTGTATGCAAAGCTGCGTTTATCGTCTATTTGTGCTTCCAAGCGATGTTGCAATATTTCTTTGCGGCGTTGGAGCATTTCTTCGGAAAACACCGTTGCCTGCATCATACCGCTCAAAAAGCGCAATGCATCCTTTTGCGATACACACTGCAACACATCCAGAGAGAAAGAAAGCCATGCCTCGTTACCCTTTTGTACAATCTGGATTTCCCACAAAGCATTGTAGAGTGCTTCTGCGGCTTTTTGTATTTCGGTTACAGGGTGATCCGGAAAGAGTTGTACACCGCTTTTCAAGAGTTCTGCAAGCAATGCCAACTTTGTCGCCCGTTCCTTTGTCACAGGCACACGATACAATGCCAGATATGCATTGGTACGAAATACACTGCCTTCTATGGTATACATCCGACAGGATTGTCTTTCTATCATCTATCATCACCTCAGGCATAGTTTTTCACACTCAAAGGAAAAACATACATCAAAGACCTGAAAGAGCGAAAGACCTTGGGGCGTTGCCCCGAAACCCGCAATCTTTTGAAAAAGATTCATCAAAACCTTGCACTGCACACATCATACAGCATTATGGGCAGATTGATTTTGCACAATAAAAAAAATGGAGCATACGCTCCATTTTTTTTATTTCCAGAATTCAAATTCCATATCGTAAATACGCACAATATCGCCTTCTTCTATGCCTTTTTCCTCCAAAGCCTCTATGATGCCTTTTTCCTTCAAATAACGCTGGAAGAAAGCAAAGCCCTTTTCCGTATCAATATTGGTATAGCCAATCATCTTTTCTACGCCAACACCACGCACCACATAAACATCGTCTTCGATCTCGATGGTGAAAGGCTCTTGGTCGATACGCACTTCATCATATTCTTCGTATTCTTCTTCAAATACAATATCTTCCGGATAGTTTTTGAGTATCTCCCCTACCTTTGTCAAAAGCTCGTCCAGCCCTTGATTGGTTGCCGCAGAAATCGGAAATACCGTAAGACCATCCTTTTCATAGGCATCCTTCAATCGCTGTACATTTTCTTCTGAACCGGGAATATCCGTTTTGTTTGCTGCAATCACCTGTGGACGTTTCATCAGCTCCGGATTATACGCTGCCAATTCGTCATTGATTTTACGCACATTTTCTACAGGATCGTCACCCTCTACGCCTGCCGCATCTACCACATGGATAAATACCTTTGTTCGTTCTACGTGGCGCAAAAATGCATGTCCCAAACCAACGCCCTCGCTTGCGCCCTCTACCAATCCGGGTATATCCGCAAGTACAAATGTATCGCCATATCTGCCTTCTACCACACCCAAATTGGGAGCAAGTGTGGTAAAGTGATAATTTGCAATCTTAGGATTTGCATTGGTTACCATAGATAGCAGTGTGGATTTTCCGACATTGGGAAAACCGATCAAACCAACATCTGCAATCAATTTCAATTCCAGTATGACATCATATTCTTTTGCAATGCGTCCCTGCTCTGCATATCTGGGAGCTTGTCTTGTGGGTGTTGCAAAGTGCTGATTGCCCTTTCCGCCTTTCCCACCATGAATGAGTATTTTTTCTTCCCCATGCTTTGTAATATCTGCCATAACCTTTCCGCTTTGCGCTTCACGGATTACCGTACCAACAGGTACCTTGATGACAACACTTTCACCATCTTTCCCAAAACAGTTACGCTTGCCGCCATCTTGTCCATTGCTTGCCTTAAACATTCTTTTATAGCGAAAATCCATCAGTGTACCCATGCTTTCATCACCAACGAAAATGACATCGCCACCACGACCGCCATCCCCACCATCGGGACCGCCATGTGTGATATATTTTGCACGGAAAAAAGATACCATACCATTGCCGCCATTACCGCCTTTGACGTGTATTTTCACTCTGTCTACAAACATTATTGACACCTCATTTCTATCCTTTTGCCTCTTTCGTCAGAAACAAACCGAATTGTTTGTTTTTCACGAAAAAGGCTTCAAATGGTATCATTTGAAGCCTTCCACATTTTTATTCAGCAATTTCAACAGGATATACGGAAACCTGCTTTTTATCTCTGCCTTTTCTTTCATATTTTACACGACCGTCTACCAGAGCAAACAGTGTATCGTTGCCGCCCTTGCCTACGTTCACACCGGGATGAATCTTTGTACCACGCTGTGTGTATAAAATATTGCCAGCCAGAACGAACTGACCGTCTGCACGTTTTGCACCAAGTCTTTTTGCATTGGAGTCACGACCGTTCTTTGTGGAACCGCCGCCTTTATGGTGCGCGAAGAACTGAAGGTTTAATCTGAACATACTTACACCTCCTCAATATTTAAAGTCATATATTTCTGATATTCCGTTTCAATATCGGACAAGCCAAGCGCCAATGTCTGCAAGAGCAGCTGTACTTTCTCGTCCTGCATTCCCTCTATGGGAAACGTAACTTTGAGATATCCGCCTTTTTTCTCATCGGCTTGCGCCTGAAATGGGATGTCGGTAAATGCTTCAATGGCATTTACGGTATTCAGCGCCAGTATCGTGACTGCCGCACAAACAATGTCTTCTCCTGCCGGTGCATAGCCTGCATGCCCGGAAATCTCAAAAGCACAGATTTGATTCTTTTTTTTGTAAAGTGTTGCACAAATCATAACTTCATCCCAAAAAATCAGATGGATTTGATCTGCAACTTTGTGAAAGGCTGTCTGTGACCGTTTTTCTTGTGGAAACCTTTTTTGGGTTTGTACTTGTAAACGATAACTTTCTTTGCCTTGCCGTCACCAATTACGGATGCAGTAACTGTTGCACCTGCTACATAGGGTGCGCCTACCTGAACATTGCCGTCTTTAGACAGTACCAAAACTTTGTCAAATGTATATTCCTGACCAGCTTCCACACCCAGTTTTTCCACTGTGATGATGTCGCCTTCTGCTACTTTGTACTGTTTACCACCAGTTTCGATAATTGCGTACATCTGAACACCTCCTCGCAATTTTACTCGCTGGATACGGTAATCGAAGCCTTCTTCGATTTTCCAAAACCTCTCCATGCGGCTGACATACTACATTATATTAGCATAGCGAAAACAGGCTGTCAAGCATTTTCTTGCATTTTTCTTCCTTCTTTGACTGCCTCATAGCGTGGCATATCCTCCAGATTTTGCAATGCTTTGAGCAGCGCCATGCGTCCAGCTCTTGTCAGGCATTTTTCTCCCAGAAGTGTCAAATCATATGCTGCTGCCAATGCATCTGCCGCTCTGCTCCAGCTTTCATTTTTTGCATACATTCTGCCAATTTTGTCGCACAGCTTCCCATAGGCAAGCGTTTTTCTGCCTGCCTGACTGCCCAAAAGCAGCGCACGATCCAGAAGCGTTTCGGCTTCTTTTTGATTGCCCTGTGCGGTATGGCAGGCTGCTGTTTGCAGCAACAGCTTTGAAAAACGTTCGTTTTCCCCTTGCGTTTGCCGAATGACCAACGCAAGTTCGCTGTAACATTCTGCTGCATCCCGATAACGTTTTTCATCCTTCAAAATCTGGGATACACGCTCAACCCTTTTGATATAGCATTGATCTTTTGGCAAATGTAATTCTCTGTACAAACGATAATACGGCTGATAGCAGCGACGGGTTTCTTTTATGCGTTGCATACCATCACAGCAATCGCCCAGATCACCTAGAATCTGACAATACAGCTCTGTTTTCACACTGTCGTATTCTTCGATATATTTTTTGGCATTGGTAAGCTTTTGATAGGCTCTTTTCCAATCTGTAAGCATCATACAAATTTTGCCCATGCGATGGCTCACCAATACATACTGCATGCCCTCTGCTTCCTTCTCAGCCTTTTCATACCAAGACAACGCATCCTCCAGCTTGCCCAAGCGATGCAGTACATCGCCCATAAACATGGCATTTCTGGAAAATTCCTGTGGAGAAAATCCTTCCATCTTGCTCTGCTGTGCAAATATTTCAGAAAACATCTTGACTGCATGGCGCAGTCTGCGTTTTTCCTTGCGTCCGTTTTCTGTATTTACCTGTGCAAAGGGGGATTTTCCCTTTTGGATATAGGCTTGATATGCACGCAAACGTGTTTGATACAATTCTGTTTGCCCGATACCGCTGCGCTCCATCTTCTCCTGTGCTTCTTTGTAATAAGCCTCCGCCTTGGTTTGTTCCTTCAGCATACAATAGCAGCAAGCCAATGCGAGCAATGTTTCCGCTGCCTTTGCAATCTCTTTTGGTGTTTCTTCAAAATTCCCATCATTCTTTGACTGAAAATAATGGATTGCAGCACGAAAATCCCCTTGCTTTACGCATACCTGTGCCATCTTCTCCAATGTATCCAAATAAAAGGGGCTATCCTCATCCAACATTTCTTTTTGTATCTGTGCCGCCTGCTGCAACTGTTCCATTGCCTGTTCGTACTGTCCCTGTGCAGTCAGCACATCTGCAAAAACAATTCTTGCATCGGCACATCGTGGATGATGTGTACCATGGTGCTGTTTTTGCATCTGCAAGCCCTCCTCGCACAGCATGATGGCAGCCGTATGTTCTCCTGCCCTTTGCTGCACCTTTGCCAAAATTGCAATGGTTTGCATATATGCTGCCTCGTCTTGATTTGTGGCATCTCTGCGCAGCTGCATTGCTTCGGATAAATAGCTTGCCGCTGCTTCATAGGCTCCCTGACGGTCAAAAATATATGCGATGCTCTCCAATGTATCCGCATAAACCGGATGGTAGCGCCCCAATGCATTTTTGCGTATGGTCAAAGCATAGCGAAATGCTTGCAATGCCTTCATGTAATCACCTGTTGTTTCGTAGATCCAACCAAGGTGCATCAAGGATACGGCTGTTTGCGGATGCTCATACCCCATCAATGTACGTTTTTGCTGTAAAGCCTCTGTGCAAAGTTCTATGCCCTTTTGTGGATTTCCCAGCATCGCTTCGTCTACACCAATTTGACTTTGGGTATCCATATAAAACAAATGCTCTTTTCCCAATATTTCTTCTACGATTTCCAATACCTTATGATGACATTCCAATGCTTTTTTCGGCATTTTTGCTTTGACTGCCATGCGAGCCAATGCATTGAGGCTATTTGCATAATCCAAATGGCTCTCTTGTATCAATGCGTGACGTACTGCAATCGCCTGTTCGCAATAATCTACTGCCCATTCAAAATGCCCAGCCTGTTCACAGACTTCTGCCAAAGCCAGCTTCCATATCATCTCCGGAAAATTTTGAGTACCTGCTTCCCGTTCATTGAGCTGCAACGCTTTCTCATAAGCATTCATGGACTTGCAATAATTTCCCATGCCATCATAGTCTGCACCCAGCTCACCCAAAATATCCGCATGATCCAAAAATGGTACAGACTTCGTGTTTCTTGCCAAATCCAAAGCCTGCTGATGGTATTTGAGCGCTGTTTCATAATCCTTGAGATCGGCATACACATTTCCGATATGCAATATGCTGTGTATGGTATCTATATGGTTCTCGCCCAGCTTCTTTTTGCGAATCTGCAAAACCTCTTTGTGACATTCCAATGCCTGTGCAAAATCCTCTGCTGCTGTATAGGTAATCGCCAGATTGTTCAATGTATCTGCGTAAGAAAGCGTTTCTCCTGCAATCGTCTTTTTGAGCATTGCCGCACGCTTATAGTATTCCAATGCCCTTTCATTCATCCCCAGCGTATCCAGTGTCACTGCCAAATTATGCATATCACCGGCATACTCCATGGATTTACAAGAATCCTGCTCCAAATAAATTTGTATGATTTTACGTGCCAACAGGCTGGCTTTTTTGTATTCCCGTGATGCATATGCCTGCTGCATCTGCTTACGCAGCTTGCGTATTTCCAGCATATAGCTCATTGTCTACACCTCCTCAGCTTCCGCAGCTTTGCGTAATGCTTCTTCTATAATATCCCAATGATATCCTTTGCGTTGCAAAAAACCATACAGCTTCTTTTTCTGTTTTTCATCCAGCTGCAAATTCCCCTTTGTTTTTTTCACAATCCATCTTACGGCATCTGCTGTTTCGTCCAGATTGCTCTCTGCCAACACCTCTTGTGCAATTTGCTCCGAAATACCTTTTTGCTTCAATTCCATTTTCAAAAGGTATGCACTTCTTGGCTGTAAACGCAGGCGCTCCTTGACATAGCTTTCTGCATACTTTCGATCGTTGCAATAGCCATATTTTTTGAGAAATTCCATCACACGTGCAATGACATCTGGTGCAAACTCTTTTGTTTCCAATTTTCTGCGCAATTCTGTTTCGGTACGCATTTTATAGCCCAAATAATGCAGCACCGTATCCTGTGCCTGTATATAAATCAAATTCTCTTGTATAAAATCATATGTTTCCTGCGCAATCACAGCACCTTCTTTGAGCTTAAAGTATCGTACGTCCTGCATGGTCAGCGCAAAAGCAAAGGTGCCATCAATAAATATATTCTGTTTTTCCGGATTTCTTTTCTGCTGTACGACTGCCGTTACCATCATATCACGAAACCTCCTTTGCTTCTTCGTTAGTATACTATAATCTGAGCAAAAAAGCCATGGCAAGGGATCACTTGACATGGCTCAAACGGTCAAAAGCTGTTTTTTTGTTCTTGATCAGAGCATGTAAGGGCTAAGACCGGCACTATTTCAGCATACAAAACAGCTGCGCTCTGCTTTTACAGACAAAACAATACCTCATACTTTTTCTGAAATCATGCCATCAAAAATCCATCTTTTTGAGTATTTTCCGCAAAAAGAAAATACAAAGCAAGCTTCCACACACTTCAGAAATCGGAAATGCCAGCCAAATATAATCCAGCACCTGAAAATAGGAAAGCAGATATGCCACAGGTACCAAAAGAATGAGCTGACGAATCGCAGAAACCGTCAAACTATACACACCATTGCCCAATGCCTGATAGACGGATGCGCAAATGATATTGAACCCTGCCACCAAAAAGCTGAATGATATGATACGCAATGCCGGAACACCAATGTCAATCATCACATCGGATGCCTCAAACCAATGCAGCAAATGTGACGGAAAAATTTGGAATACAAGAAAACCTGCCAACATAATGAAACTGGCATATAATGCAGCACACCGAATGGTTTGTATGATACGTTCTCGCTTTCTGGCTCCGTAATTATATGCCACAATGGGAACCATACCGTTATTCATACCAAAAATAGGCATAAAGATAAAGCTTTGCAGCTTAAAGTATACACCAAATACCGCAATTGCTGTTGTTGTAAATACTGCCAAAATACGGTTGATAAAGAACATCATCACAGAGCCAATGGATACCATCAAAATAGAAGGAATCGCCACACGATATACCTGATCCAACACCCATTTTGTTGGTATCATATTTTTATAATTGAATTTGATTTCATGGTTTTTGCGTAAATTAAAGTATAATGCCAGACCTGCTGCCACAAACTGCCCACTGACCGTTGCCAAGGCTGCCCCCAGCAGCTCCAGTCTTGGCAGACCAAGCAAACCGAAAATCAATATGGGATCAAGTATGATATTGACAATCGCCCCCACACCCTGTGTGATGAGTGTATATATGGTACATCCGGTTGCTTGTAGCAGACGCTCCAGCATAATCTCACTAAAAATACCCAAGGAAGCCATACAACACACCCGCAAATAGGTTGTACCATAGTCAATGATTTCTGCTACATCCGTCTGTCCTGCCAAAAAAGGTCTGACCAAAATCCAGCCAACCAGCAAAAACACCAGCCAATTCGCAATTGTCAAAAACAAACTGACATTTGCCGTTTTATTGGCAATCTGAATACGTTTTGCGCCCAGACTCTTTGAGAGCAGTGCATTGATCCCAACACCCGTACCGGTTGCCACAGCAATCATAAAGTTCTGCATGGGAAATGCCAAAGAAACTGCTGACAATGCATTTTCGTTGATCTGTGCAACAAAAATACTATCTACGATGTTATACAACGCCTGCACCAACATGGCAATCATCATTGGCAAGGACATAGACAGCAATAAGTGATTGATTGGCATGACGCCCATTTTATTTTCTTTTGTTTCTACCGCAGACATACGTTTCCCTCTTTTCTCCTATACTTCTTTTCCAAACAAATCCAAAGCTGTTCGTCATATGATTACACACCCATCACAAAAAATCGGTATGCAGTCATACAAGAACAGCCTCATATCGTTTAATATGATAATGCTTTTATTGGTACATTGTCAACAAAAAACACCAAATTCTATAGAGGAAGGATATTTTTCAGCAGGCAAGACCTTGCGGCTTTGCCCCAACACCCCACAAGGGACGTTGTCCCTTGACCTTTTGTTGACGTAAATTGATGGATGATGCACAAAGGCAAAAAAAGAGCGTTTCCAAAAAAACGCTCTTTTTTTACAGATTTAATTCATAGAGTCCGTAGAGCCAATGACATCTTTGATTTTGCCTTCTACCAATTCCTGTATCAATGCTCTACCATCGCCCAAATATCCACGAGGGTCAAATGCTTCCGGTTTTTCCCCAAAGGATTTGCGGATTGCCGCTGTCATCGCAAGGCGTAAATCGGTATCCATATTGATTTTGCACACTGCCATCGCGGATGCTTTTCTCAGCATTTCTGTAGGAATCCCTTTTGCACCATCAATTTTACCACCATACGCATTGCACATTGCAACACATTTTTGGTCTACAGAGGATGCACCATGCAATACAATAGGGTAGTTATGGAAGCCGGCTGCTTCCAATTTCTTTGTAATGGTTTCCAGACGGTCGAAGTCCAGTTTTGCTTCACCCTTAAATTTATAAGCGCCATGGCTGGTACCAATTGCGATTGCCAAAGAATCCACACCTGTACGTTTTACAAAATCCACTGCTTGGTCTGGGTCTGTATATGTCGCATTTGCAGCATCTACATGGACATCATCCTCTACGCCTGCCAGCTTTCCGAGTTCCGCTTCTACGACAACGCCGTGTGCGTGTGCATAATCTACCACTTCTTTTGTTTTTGCTACGTTTTCTTCGTAGTCCAGATGAGAGCCATCGAACATGACAGATGTAAAGCCACAGGCAATGCACTCTTTACAGGTTTCAAAATCCGGACCGTGGTCCAAATGCAGTGCAATATCCAGACCGGTTTCTGCAATTGCCGCATCTACCATTGCTTTCAAATATGCAGGATGTGCATATTTCAATGCGCTTTTGGATACCTGCAAAATGACTGCGGAATTTTGTGCCTTTGCCGCTGCCACAACCCCCTGCACGATTTCCATATTATTGATATTAAATGCGCCAATGGCGTAGCCGCCCTGAAATGCCTTTTCAAACATTTCCTTTGTTGTTACCAATGCCATTTCAAAACACCTCTTTTTCTGATTTCGATTTCTGTCAAAGGGCTGATTTTTACAAGAGCCTTTGCCCTTTTATAAAATTATAATACAATTCTATCCCCTGTTGCAAGCATATTTCACAAAAGATATCGCAAATCCAGCAGACTTTTGTTTTTGACATGGCATAGAGTCCAAGTATGCCGAACTGTGAAAAATGCCGTCAAATATCAGCTTCTTCACGCTTGGATATGATTATGATTTTTTCTTTTTTTCTTTTTGCAGTGCCTTTGCGCCTACACAGTATTCCACGAGGAAACATTCTTGACATTTTGGACGGCGTGCAATACAAATTTTTCTGCCATGGGCAATCATTTGCGTATTGACGTCAATCCAGCGTTCCTTTGGCACAATCTTCATCAAATCAAACTCAATTTTGACCGGATCTTGATTCTTGGTCAATCCCAACAAATTGGAAACTCTCTTGACATGTGTATCTACCACAATACTGGGAATATGATACCAGTTGCCCCGCACAACATTGGCTGTTTTTCTGCCTACACCTGCCAAAGCTGTCAATGCATCTATGTCAGACGGTACCTCTCCGCCATATTCCGACAACAGCTTTTGACAGCAGGCAATGATATTCTTCGCTTTATTATGATAAAAGCCGGTGGAATGAATATCCTGTTCCAGCGTAATCAGATCTGCATTTGCAAAATCCTCAATTGATGTATATTTTTGAAACAAGTCCTTTGTTACAATATTGACACGATCATCCGTACACTGTGCAGAAAGCATGGTAGCAATCAACAGCTGCCATGGATTTTCATGATTGAGATAACATTTTGTTGGGCCATAATGCTGTAATAGCAAATCCAATATAATATTGACTTTTTCTTTTTTCGTCATCGTCCCATACTCCTTTCATTGACAAAGCCATCCTCTATATACTATCATAAACCAGAAAGGATGGATATACCATGTTACAAAATCTACTCAAGGATGCAGATTTGAAATCCACACGCAAGCGTTGCTTGCTCCTATCTATACTGCAAGAGGAAGACCGTCCTATGACAGCCGCAGAGCTTTTGCAAAAAGCAAAACCCATACAGCGGATGAACCCATCTACCGTATATCGTACACTCAATGCACTTGCACAAAAAGGTATACTGACCAAAACCATACGCAAGGATGGAAAAGCCTATTTCGCATGGGAAACACACCACCACCATCATCGCTTAATCTGCAAAATTTGTCAACGTGTCATTCCTGTGGATTCCTGTCCCCTCAAAGAGTTGGAGGACGATTTGGAGCAAAAAACAGGATTTCATATTACCGGACATACACTCGAATTTTCCGGTATCTGTCCGCAATGTCGAAAAAAACAGATGCAAAGCACAAAAGGATAAGGCCAAAATGGCTTTATCCTTTTGTATTGCTTTTGTGGTTGTGTTTTATTTATTTATCTCTCAGTTGTGCGCCCAGTTCTTTTGCAAGACCGTCCAATATATTCTGCATGGCATCTGCAACGTCTGTATCCGCCAATGTACGTTCTGCACTGCGGAAGGAAATGGAGTATGCAACCGATTTGCAGCCCTGTTCGATTTGTTCCCCTTGATATACGTCAAAGAGCTTCACATCTTCCAGATATGCACCGCCGTTTTTGCGAATTTGGTCTGCAATGTCTTTGACTGTCACTTCTTCTTTTACCAGCATTGCAATATCTCTTGTGATTGCAGGGAATTTGGGCAAAGGCTGATATACATTGACCAGATTGGATGCTGCAATCAATGCATTCATATTCAATACAGCAAGGTATGCCTTTGTACCGATTTCATAATTCTTTGCTACCGTAGGATGCAGTTCTCCCACATAGCCCACATTGTTTCCATGAATGTTCACTGCTGCGGTACGACCGGGATGCATCCAAGGCAATGTACATTCTGTGGTATATTCTGCATTTGCCCCGATACCCAATACACTCATCAAATGTTCCACAACGCCCTTGATGTCATAAAAATCCATTTTGCCATACATACCAATGGTCAATGTCGGGATTTCATCCGGCAGCTCTGTCACAGGCAGTGCTTTTGGAATATACACCTTTGCCACTTCAAACAAACCGGCACTTTCGTTCCTTCTATTATAATTGGTGGAAAGAGCGTTCAAAATACCATGGAAGGATACGGTACGCATCACGCTGAAATCCTCACCCAAAGGATTTGCAATGGTAACTGTCTGACGCAGCTTGCTGTCCTGATCAATCAGCAGCTTATCAAATACCTTCGGGCTTTCAAAGCTGTATGTCATCGCTTCGCAAAGACCTTCTGCAACCATCGTATCTTTTACCAATGTGGTAATGTTCTGCGCATATGTCTTTTTTCCTACCGTAGGTGTACCGGCAGCCAGTGTAGGTTCAATTTTGTCATAGCCATAGAAACGAGCAATTTCTTCTGCGAGATCTGCCTGTGCGCCGAGGTCGGGACGGAATGTGGGTACCACAACTTTATGGTTGACAGGATCTACTTCAAGCCCAATGCGTTCAAAAATTTCCTGCATCTGTTTTTCAGAGATGTCTGTACCCAAGAAGCGGTTGATCCAAGCAGGATCATAGGACAATTCCCAGCTTTCTCTCCGATTGGGATAGTTGTCTACCACACCCGGCACCACTTCCCCGCAACCCAGCAGCTCTACAAGCTGTACGGCACGATTGATGGCATCCAAAGCCAGATTTGGGTCAAGACCTTTTTCAAATTTGCTGGAAGCATCGGTACGCAGACCAACCTTTTTGGCTGTGATACGCACATTGGAGCCTTCAAAGTTTGCAGACTCAAACAGCACTGCCTCCGCACTTTCACTGATCATAGAGTTTTCGCCGCCCATGACACCCGCAATGGCAACAGCCTTTTGCGTATCTGCAATCACGAGCATGGAGGGATTGAGCTGACGTTCTACACCGTCCAGCGTTACAATGCTTTCGCCTTCGTTTGCATTTCTCACAATAATTTTGCGGTCTTTGATGGTTTCCACATCAAATGCATGCATGGGCTGACCCATTTCCAGCATAACGTAATTTGTAATGTCCACGATGTTATTGATGGGGCGTACACCTGCTGCACGCAGTCTTTTACGCATCCAACGAGGGGATGGCTCAATTTTTACATTTTTGATTGCTCTTGCAACATAGCGTGGGCAAAGCGCAGGGTTTTTGATTTCTACAGAAATCAAATCTGCAACATTGCCATCCGCTTCTTCCTTGACTTCAATGACAGGAGGCTGGAACGGAATTTGATATGTTGCTGCTGCTTCTCTGGCAATCCCCAAAACGCTGAAGCAATCGGGACGGTTGGATGTGATTTCATACTCTACCACATCATCCTGCAAATCCATGATATCTACCACGGACTTTCCCAGCTCTACGGGTTCGGGAAAAATATAAATACCATACTCAGGCGCTTCGGGGAAGTCATGACGATCACAGCCCAATTCCTCTATGGAGCAGAGCATACCCTCAGATTCCACACCACGCAGACTGCCTGTTACGATTTCCTTACCACCTGCAACAACAGAATGATTCAGTGCCACGGGTACATAGTCCCCTTCTTTTACATTGGGGGCACCTGTAACAATGGTCAACAGTCTTTCTTGTCCTATATCAATCTGACAAACCACCAGTTTGTCTGCATCAGGGTGCTTTTCAATTGCTTTGATTTGCCCTGTTACAATATTTTTCAATTCTCCGCACATTGTTTCTACGCCCTCTACTTTAGAGCCTGTCAATGTGATATCTTCTATAAACTCCTTTACGGGTGCCGTTACGGCTGCGTATTCCTTTAACCATGACATCGGTACATTCATGATTGTCATTCTCCTTTCGATGATCCACTGATACGATACATGCTGATATATGCTTAGAACTGTTTCAAGAATTTCATATCGTTTTCAAAAAGCAAACGCAGGTCTGTAATGCCATAACGCTGCATTGCCACACGTTCCAGACCCATACCGAATGCAAAACCGCTGTATTCATTTGGGTCAATACCACTCATTTGCAGTACTTTCGGATGTACCATACCACAGCCAAGCAGTTCAATATATCCTTCGCCCTTACATACACGGCAGCCTTCTCCGCCACATGCAAAGCAGGTTACATCCATTTCTGCACTGGGTTCTGTAAACGGAAAATGATGTGGACGGAAGCGTACCTTTGTATTCTCACCAAACAATTCCTTGGCAAATACAGCCAGTGCGCCCTTTAAGTCCCCCATGGTAATATTCTTATCTATCACCAAACCTTCCAGCTGATGGAACACCGGAGAATGTGTCGCATCTACTTCATCCGAGCGATATACCGCACCGGGGCATACCATACGGATCGGCAGCTTGCCTTTTTCCATAGAACGCACCTGTACCGGAGAAGTCTGTGTACGAAGCAGAATATCGCCGTTGATATAGAAGGTATCCTGTTCATCCCTTGCAGGGTGATTTTTTGGAATATTCAGCGCCTCAAAATTATAGTAATCTTTTTCTATTTCCGGACCTTCTGCGACTTCATACCCCATTCCCATAAAGATATTGCAGATTTCATCAATGACAATACTCATGGGATGTTTATGCCCTTCTGCACGCTGTCTGCCGGGCATGGTAACGTCAATCTTTTCTGTTTCCAAACGGTGTGCCAATTCGATTGCATGCAATCTGTTTTTGGCAATTTCCATTGTTTTCTCCAGATTCTGGCGTACATCGTTTGCCAGCTGTCCAATGACAGGGCGTTCTTGCGCACTCAGCTTGCCCATTTCTTTTAAGATTGCTGTCAGCTCACCCTTTTTTCCCAGATATTTTACTTTCAACTCGTCAATATCCTTGATTTCCTTCGCTTGCTGAAAAGCTGCCATTGCCTTTTGTTCAATGGTCTTTAATTTTTCTTTCATTTCGATTCTCTCCTTTACCGAATTATGTGCAAAAAAATATCCTTCTTCCCAAAAGGGACGAAGGACTTCCGTGGTACCACCCAAATTCCTGCATACACAGGCACTTTTCCATACGATAACGTGTATGAAACGAGTTTCCCTACTACACAATTCAGGAAACCGGCTCCGGTGGGAACTTCAATAAAATCATCTGACCAAAAACGCTTACAGCCGGTGACGTTTTCTCTCTGTGGCGATTTTTTTACCTACTTTTCACCTTCACAGCCATTTGCTGATAATACGTTCATTGTACCATATCCCAAACGAAAGTCAAGCACTATTCCAGCAATTGTTGCAAAAAATGTACAAAAGACTTTTGGCATCGTTTGCAGGCGTATACGCTTTTGTGCTTCAAAATCACATAGAAAAATATCATATACGCTTTGAGGGCATTTGCATCAAATGCCCTCAACATGCCGTATGTTATGCCTCTTTGATTTGATCCTTCAGCACAATCGCAATCATTTCCATATCTTCATCTGTATTGTTTTCCATGGAATGCCATTGTCCCACATCAATCCAACAAACATCCCCGGGGTGTACCGTTGTTTTGGAACCGTCATGATCCACGAACGTCGCTTCCCCCTTCAATATTGCATAGGGCTCTGTCGTTCCCACATGCTGATGCCAGCCAATGGAGCTATGGGGTTTCATCACCACACGTGCATACAATGTCGCATGCCCCAGCAATTCTTCCTCGCTCAAAAAATGATGTATTTCTATGATGCCCTTGCCACCTTTTAAGCCTTCCACCTGCACAACACGTTCTTTTTTTACCATATTGATTTCCTCCCTTTTCTTTTATGACTTTCTCACACCTGACAGGTCAAAGTGTGGTGTGTACTCAGCTGTTGCGGATGACCGCTTTTGAGCAAATCCATGCCGCAAACCAATATTCAAAAAATATTCCGTCACCTTTTCGTATTCAAATGTTGTCAATCTGCGTGAAAGGTTTTTATACTCCTTGGCATGGTACATCGGTGTATACTGATTCATCAAAGAAACATATGTATCCTTACCCAAATATTGTAAAATCCAATCCAAAACAGACAAGCTGTCCCGATAATGCCCCGGAAGCACCAAATGCCTTACAATGATTCCTTTTCGCATCAAGCCCTCTGCATCCAATACATCATCCGGTATTTGTCTGCGCATTTCCAATATGGCTGCTGCCGCAATCCGAGCATAATTGGGCGCATGGGAATATGTTTGCGCAAGGGTATCATCCCAATACTTGAAATCAGGTAAATAAATATCCACCAGTCCGTCCAGCAAGCGCAGTGCATCCCTTGCTTCATATCCATTGGAATTATAGACCACCGGAACCGAAAGTCCCTGTTTCTTGGCAAGATACAATGCTTCTGCCACCTGAGGCACAAAATGCGATGCAGAAACCAGATTGATGTTATGCAAACCTCTTTGCTGCTGCTCCAAAAAAATTTCTGCCAATCGTTCTATGGAAACCTCCTCGCCGAACTGCTCTTGACTGATTTCATAATTTTGGCAAAATACACAACGCAAATTACAATGTGAAAAAAATATGGTTCCGGAGCCTTTGCTGCCACTGATGGGAGGTTCTTCCCACTGATGCGCCGAAACCAGAGCGATTTTCGGCTTCAGCGGCGCATGACAAAAACCATACTGCCCTGCCATACGGTCAATCCCGCATTTCCGTGGGCAAATCATACAGCTACGCAATTGTTCTATGGTGCTTTGCTCCATTTCCCCACACTCCTTTGTTGCGATTTATCTGCTTTGCTTGGGCTGCTGCCAAACGGCAGATTCCATGTTATTTTAACATATCATAATCATATTCTTCTTGCAATAAAAAATTTTTTTCATACCCCCTCCCCGCCCTGTCATGCTTTGGCATTTCTCCCAGCGTTTGATACTAGCCACAGCTGTTGTCCTATGCTACAATACAGGCAGGTCGAAAAAAGTCAAACAAAACAATATCAGGAGGAGTTCACCCATGCGTATATATACAACAGTGATGCAGGCTGTACAGCAGCCACAGCAAGTTTTCTGTGACTGCTGTGGCAGAGAAATTGACAAAACAAAAGAGGACTTTCTGCAAATCGAAAAGAGCTGGGGCTATTTTTCCAAACACGATGGAGAAACACATCAGCTGGATATCTGTGAAGATTGTTACATTGCTTGGACTGCTTCTTTTGCCCATAAACCAACGGGATAACATATACAAACGGCTTCCTTGCGATGCAAAAAACAGTATCCCATTTCATAAAACAAAATACCAAAAATCAAATCCTATTCTCTTATAAAAATTTTAATGCCTCTTTTGCATGCAGTGTTTCTCAGAAACACTGCATGCGCTGCTTTTCCAGTTTTTCTTCCAATACGATTTGCTCCAAAAACGCTGTTTTTTTATTTGTGTGTGATATTTTTTTCATATCTGTGCTTGTCGTTTTTTTTGTAAATATGGTATACTGAAAAACAGGGCATTTCCCAAAAATGGTACGAGCAAACCACTTGATCAGATTCTTTTGGGAGAAGGCTCTATTCATTGGAAAGGAGCTATGCTATGAAACGTTGGCACTTGAAACAAAGCAAAATAGACATCCATGCCATAGCGGCAGATTTGGGGATACAGCGTGCAACTGCTGCCGTATTGGCAAACCGCAATCTCGTTTCCAAGCAGGATGCACGCCGTTTTATGCTGCCTGATGCAAAGAACCTGATTGATGCAACACAATTAAAGGATATGGAGAAAGCCGTTTCTCTGCTCATGGCTGCCATACAAAACGGTACTTCTATTGCCGTATATGGCGATTATGATGTAGATGGTGTCACCAGCTGCTCCATACTCACACGCAGCATTACACGCTGCGGTGGCAATGTATGCTATTACGTGCCTCATAGACAGCATGAGGGCTATGGTCTGAATATGCAGGCTGTGAAAAAACTGGCAGAAGATGGGATTGGTCTGCTCTTGACTTGTGATAATGGAATTTCTGCCATAAACGAAATCGCTTTGGCAAAGCAAAATCATATGACGGTTGTGGTGCTGGATCACCATGAACCAGGATTTATAGAAAATGCAAAAAAGGAACGGGTGGATCTTTTGCCCCCTGCCGATGCCATCGTAGACCATAAGCAGCAAGCATGCCACTACCCCTTTCCCTATCTTTGTGCTGCCGGAATTTCTTATAAATTCGCACTGCTGCTTTTACATCAATTTGGACATTACGATGAACGGCTGGAAAAGGAACTTCTTTGTCTTGCCACATTGGCAACGGTATGTGATATCGTAGATCTTCTGGGAGAAAACCGTACATTGGTACAGCTTGGTCTGCGTGAAATACCGCATACTACAAATATTGGTCTGCAAGCATTGCTCAAAGCCATACAAAAAAATGATATGCCCATTACGGAAACGGATATCGGCTTCCAAATCGGGCCATGTATCAATGCCACAGGCAGACTGGAAAGCGGACAGATTGCAGTGGAGCTATTTTGTACGGACAATCCACAAAGAGCTGCAAAAATCGCAGAGCATCTGGTAACACTCAATAACGAGCGCAAAGAACTCACCGATCAAGCATCTGCACAAATCATTGCACAGCTGGAACAGCAGAATCAGCCCTTAGACTCTGTACTGGTACTCTTTCAAGAAGATGTACACGAAAGCATTGCAGGCATTGTTGCAGGACGTATGAAGGACAAGTATTACCACCCTACGATTATGCTGACCGGTGCATCCGAGGGTATCAAAGGCTCTGCACGCAGTATTCCCGGCTATCATATCTTTGAAGCGCTTTGCTCCTGCAAGGAACTCTTTACACGCTTTGGCGGACATGCCATGGCAGCCGGACTTTCCATGCCAAAGGAAAATATTGCACTTTTGCGCAAACGTCTGAATGAAAACTGCCCTTTGACACAGGAAGATATGATCCCCATACTGCGCATCGAACAAATTTTGTCCTTTTCGGAAATTCATCAAGGTCTTGCCGAAGAACTGCAGCTGCTTGCTCCATTTGGCAAAGAAAATCCAAAGCCAATGTTCGCAACCATACAGATATGGGTCACACGTCTGCGCTTGGTTGGAAAAAACAAAAACATCATGCAAATGCAGCTACTCGAAGAAAAAACAGGAACCTATTTGCATGCAATCAGTTTTCAAGGATATTCTGATATGGAGAAGCTCTTGAAAGAATTGTATCCAAATCAAGATTGTGATACAATATTGTCAAGCGGGAAACTACCCATGCCATTGGATATTGTCTATACCATCGGGCTGAATTCCTATCAGGGAAACACATCTGTACAGCTGGAAATCAAAGATTTCCGTGTATCCAAAACACATGGAACAAATTGAAGGAGGAAAAAACATGCAACCACAAAACACCGAAGAAATTTTGAAAAGTCAAATTCGCACCATTCCTGACTTTCCTGAGCCCGGCGTATTGTTTCGGGATATTACCACATTGCTCAAAAATCCAGAAGGTTTGACGCTTGCAATGGATGCTATGCAAAAAAATCTGGATGGTTTAGATTTTGATGTGATCCTTGGACCGGAATCCCGTGGTTTTCTTTTTGGTATGCCTTTGGCATACAATCTGAAAAAAAGCTTTGTCCCTGTCAGAAAAAAAGGTAAGCTGCCCGCAGAAGTTATCAGTAAGGAATATGACTTGGAATATGGCACCGCTACCATTGAAATTCACAAAGACGCCTTACAAAAAGGACAAAAGGTAGTCATTGCCGATGATTTGCTTGCAACGGGTGGTACTGCCAAAGCAATCATCGAACTGGTGGAAAGCATTGGTGCAGAGGTGGTGGCTCTGGACTTTTTGATTGAATTGGATTTTTTGAATGGCAAATCTGTATTGGAGGGCTATCCCATCCACTCTGTCATTCATTATTGATGGGATATCGTTATGTATAGTAGATTTTTTGCACTCTTTGCATTTATTTTCGTCGGATACTATTGTAATCGGCGTGGATGGCTGACCAGAGAGGTTAATAAAAATATGGGCAGTATGGTTATGCAAGTGACCATTCCTGCAATGCTGATCACCACCATCGGCTCTCTGCAAATCACAGGCGATATATTGATTGGATTTTTCTTAAGTGTACTGGCGCAAACCACTGCCATGGTACTTTTTGGTTTTATGATGCGGCTTTATGCCAAATGGCGAAAGCTGGACAAACGTCTTTTCGACATGTTGGATATTACAACCGGCTCTTTGAATACCGGATTTTTGGGACTACCCATTGTTATGATTTTTTATGGCGATGCCGGTATTATGTATATGTCTGCCGGCGTACTGGGACTGAACCTCTATTTGTGGAGTTATGGCGTATATGTACTCAAAGGCAAGCAAGGCGGCTCCTTTGCGGAAATACAGAAAACCTTCTTAAAAGGCGCCATCAATCCCAACTGTATCTCCATTTTACTGGGTTTGATGCTGGCTTTGACCATTACAACAAATGCATTGCCAGATGCGTTTGTGGAATTTTTGCAAAAACTCGGTGACCTTTCGACACCACTTTCCCTGATTTACATTGGTGCATTGGCAGGAAGCAGTGGAATTTCCAAGCTACTGCGTGAAAAAACAGCTTTTGAAATCAGTATTGTAAAAATGGTGGCTATGCCATTGCTTGCAATAGTATTTCTATTTTTTGCACCTGCAAGCAATCTTGCAAAATCTGTATTCCTGCTTGTTACGGCGCTGCCGGCTGCTGTTGTCGTGCCTATGATGGTAGAGCAGTTCGGCTATGGGGAAAAACTATCGTCTGATATTGTACTTTTGACTACCATCTTTTCTATTGTGGAAATTCCACTGATTGTAGCTCTTGCATCATTTTTATATCCTATGATATAAAAAATAAAAAAGCAAAAAGCTGTAAAATTTAGCATTAAGAAATTTTACAGCTTTTTATGAATTTATATATATTTGTGATATCTTCAATTTTACATATATCATAGATATCATCAAAACAATGGACATAAAATACAGAGGGGTATGATTATGAATTTAAATCAATTGTATTATTTTAAGACCCTTGCAGAATTGGAACATTATACAAAAGCTGCCGAAAAGCTGAATATCTCCCAGCCCACACTCAGTCATTCTGTTGCTGCAATGGAAAAAGAGCTTGGGGCGTTCCTTTTTGAAAAGCAGGGGCGAAATGTTGTTTTGACAAAGTTTGGCAGAGTGTATCTGTTTTATGTGGAAAATGCACTTACCCAGCTGGAGCTTGGAAAAAATCAGATCGAGCGTTTGGTCGCAGAAGGCGGCGGACATGTGGGACTTGCATATATGACCTCGTTGGGGACGAACTTTGTACCAGAAATCATCGCAGGCTTTCTGAATGATCCACAAAACAAGAGCATTTCTTTTTCGTGCTATGAGGGAAATACAAAAACACTGTTGTATAATCTCAAACGTGAAAAATATGATTTGATTTTCTGTTCTATGGTAGAAAGCGAACGAGATGTGGAATTTATTCCGGTGTATGAGCAAGGACTGGTTGTCATTGTACCAGAGCATCATCCACTTGCAAACAAAAAGAAAGTAACCATACAAGATATCTGTCCCTATCCTTTGATTTGTTATACAAAAGAAAGCGGTATGCGACGGATCATTGACGATTTATTCGTCAAAGCACAAATCATGCCAAATATCCTATGTCAATTTGAAGATGTCAATTCTATGGCAGGTCTTGTCGCAGCAAATCAAGGTATTTCCATCATTACAGATAATCCATCCATACAAAATCACAATGTTGTAAAACTGGAATTTGATACACCATACTCCAAACGTATGGTATATATGGCATATACGCTCAACCGGTATCTTCCGCCGGCAGTGGAAAAATTCAAAGACTACATCATTCAACGAACCAAGGAAAATAAATCCATATAACCAGCACATACCATTTGATCCAACACCCCCATACATGCCTGCACAAAGCGGACACAAACAAGCAGACAGCCCCTGCATACCCATACCATGCAAACGGCAGGCAGAGAACACCTCTGCCTGCCGTTTTTTTCATATACAACTTGTATATCTTTACATCGTCTGATACGCATCATGGAACATTGCTCTCTTGTGTATCCACACATGCCTTTTCTGTTTGATACCATTCTGTACCATAATGCTCCGAAGAAAATCCGTCATCCAAGAAAATGGAAAAAAACGGAGTCTGCTTATCATAAATCTCACAATCTGTCGGCTTTGGTAAAGAAAGCAGGTACTCAGTAAAACGCTGTGTCACACAGCCACTGATGATTTTGCCATCGTTCCAATCCCTCTTTTGTATGGTACCAAACTGCAATGCCATATCTATCTCTTGCGTTTCCTCGTTCCAACAATGTATCTCAAATTGCGAAGCCGCTGCCAGATGCTTTGCCAATCGTTTCTTCCATACAGCATTGGTATCCTCTGTTTCATGGATTTCGATTGTTCCCATCATTTCCCCTCCTCTTTGATCCTGCGTAAGCGTTTGTGATGGTATGTAAAAGAGGCAGCCCGCTTTCCCGTCTTGTTCTCCTAGGATTTGATATGCTTAAATCAGAATATACAGCATCGCAATGGCAAGCCCAATGCCAATCATCAGCAGGCTTCTTGCAAAGCCCTCACGATACACCATTTTATCTGTTTCCATATCCGTATATGCAGAGAAATATTTATCCTCCGGCGGAATCACCTTACGGTTATCGCTATTGAACACCACCATACGCAGTATGGATACAACACCATCTGCCAGTGTTGCCGCAATTCTTGCGAAGAATGCACCGATAAACGGCAGTACATGCAGCAAAAGCGGACGATATACACGTTCCTCCAAATTACACCATTTTGGCCACAAATCCAGATATACATTTTCGCCGTGTTCATCCTGCTTCATCAGTACGGTACGAATAAAACCGAAGTATACCACCATACCTATAATCATAGAAATCACAGCACCTTTCATATTCACCCATGCGAAATAATGCACAGCATGCTCGGGTGCATGTGCTGCCAAAAAGTCACGTCCCATTGCTGCCAAGGGTTCTTGCAGACTATGTGGCAGTATCCCAAATACGGGTAGTATCCCTGCACACAAAATCAATATACATGCATTGACTTTGCTGATATAAGGGCCTTGTCTTTTGATCGGTATGGGATTGCTATTTTGATCTATGCAAACTGCCACAAATATTTTTGTCATGTATGCCAATGTCAAACCACCTGCAAACAGGAACAAATATTCCACAGTTTTCATCAGCATAACGGATTGTCCAGCTGCTTCCAATATATGGATATATTCCACAATGCTTTCATGCAGCAGCGTTTTACTGATATATCCATTCCAAAGCGGAATACCACCAATCCCCAGCAATGCCATCAAAAATGCAAATTGCAACAGACGCTTATCTCTGCCATAGCCCTTAATTTCATTCAAATCCAATGCCTTCAGGTTCATAAACACCACACCTGCGGAAAGGAACAATGCCAATTTCAACAAAGAGTGATTGATGAAATGCAGCAATGTACCAGCGGCTGCCAATGCATTATGCTCACCCAAGATCCCCTGCATTGCCACACCCACCATAATGAATCCAATCTGTGACATAGAGGAGCATGCAAGGGTACGTTTGAGGTTGACAGAAAATACTGCCAATGCCGCCCCCATCAGCATGGTAATCATGCCCAAAAGCAGCATAAAATGCCCCCATGCTGCATCGTGCAAAAACAGCTTCGCTGTAATGACCATAATCCCAAATACACCCGTTTTTGTCAGCAGACAAGAAAGCAATGCACTTGCCGGCGCTGGTGCATAGGTGTATGTATTGGGCAGCCAAATATGCAGCGGAAATAAACCAGCCTTTGCCGCAAAGCCAAACAGCACCAAAACACCAATGCCATAGTATTCTGATTTGTCAGAAAGCATACCAATGCTTTGCTGTAATGTATCCATGTCCAGTGTGCCCGCTTTTTGATACAGCATAAAAAGCCCCATCAATGTTACCAGACCACCCAAAACTGCAACTGCCAAATAGGTTTGCCCTGCTCTGAGCGCTTCTTTCGTTTCGTCATGTACCACCAATACATAGGATGTCATAGACATGACTTCAAAAAATACCAACGTGGTAAACAAATCCATAGAAAGAAATACACCCATCGTTGCGCCTTCTGTCAGCAGCATAAACAAATAATACCGATTGCGATTTCTTTCATCCGAAAAATATTCTCTGGAAAATATCGTTGTCAAAAACCAGATACCGCCTGTCATGATTGCGAAAATCATTTGTAGACCACTGCCCATTGCTGTCAGCCCCAAGCCACAAACACCAGCCATTTGATACGGCTCTGTTTTACCGGTAAGCAAAAGCAGTGAGGCACCAAATACCAGAAATGTCACAAGCATTGCAAAGACATCTCTTGCTTTTTTATTTTTCTTACCGATGACATAGCCAATCACACTGCCCAGCATCGGGAAGAAAATCAGAAACGGTATAACAACGTTCGATATGGTTTCCATATGCTCTCCCCTCCTTTATACCAAGCTTGCAATTGCTGTTTCGAGAAACGACAGCAACGTTCCAGGAATCAATCCCAATACAATCGAAATCGCTGCCAATACAAGCAAAGGTCCTTTCATATACCAATTTGGATCTTCGACATGGTCATAATATCCATCTGGATACTTTCGATTGCGTGGGAAATATGCACGTACCAGAATATAAAATACATACAACGCCGTCAATAGTGCGGATATAATCAGTGCAAACACGCCGATATAAGAAACTGCGTTGCCCGTTGTGACCGCAGCTGTTGCAAGCGCCCATTTGCTATGGAATCCGGCAAACGGTGGAATCCCCACAAGTCCAATTCCGGCAATTGCCAAAGCAAGGAATGTTACCGGCATATATTTTCCAAAGCCCTCCACTTCATATAGATACTCTCGATGTGTCTTATACAAAATCGTACCCGCAGTAAAGAACAATGTAATCTTTAATACTGCATGATAGATCATATGCAGTAGCGCTGCCACCAATCCTGCCGGTGTCATCAATGCAACACCAAAGAGTATATAGGACAGATTGGATACCGTAGAATACGCAAATCTTCTTTTGATATGCGGTGTACGTAATGCCACCATGGAACCGAATACGATCGTAATTGCCGTGATAACCAAAATCACATCCTGTGCCCATGTGCCCGAAATAAAGTTTGCACCAAAGCTATAGTAAGTCAAGCGAATGATTGCAAACACACCGCTTTTTACCACTGCCACCGCATGCAGCAAAGCCGTT
Organism: Anaerotignum sp.; assembly: GCA_020024265.1. Classification (GTDB taxonomy): domain Bacteria; phylum Bacillota; class Clostridia; order Lachnospirales; family Anaerotignaceae; genus Anaerotignum. The sequence continues at coordinate 70,216 of JAHHTW010000006.1, forward strand.
ACAGGCGTAGGTGCTACAGATGCCTTGGGCAGCCAGCGATACAGCGGAAACACAGCCGCTTTGACGCCAAAGCCAAAGAATGCCACCAAATACACCAACTGTAGCGTGGTTTCCTTACCCACAATCTTGGATGCATCCAGCACACCGCCCGGTACAAAGTCCATCGTCCAGCCATAGCAGAAAATAAATACAAAGCCAATAAATGCAAGTGATGCCCCAAACATCATGTAAAAAATATACATTTTCCCCGCATGTCTGGCTTTATTATCCATGGCATGCATGACCAAAGGCAATGTCACCAAAGTCAAAAATTCATAGAACAGATACATGGTCAAGAAGTTTGCTGCATACGCAATCCCCAGTACCACGCCAAATGTCATGGTAAAAAACGCAAAAAAACGATCCTCATGTCCTTCGTGTGTCATATACTCAAATGCATAAATCACCGTTGGAATCCACAATATGGATACCATCGTACCAAACACACGAGATAAGCCATCAATATGCAGTTCTACTGCAAGTCTTGAGCCAAAATAAAATAATGTGATGCTCTGTGCTTCGTTGCCATACATCGCATACAGTGCAAATATGGCATTGAGTATGGTAATGACCAATACCCATCTTTCCCTTTGTTTCCTTCCTTGAAACTTCACCGGCAGCAGACAAATCCCTGCAAGGATTGGAAAGACAACCGGCAAAAGTGTAATCCATGCTCCCATATCATTTCCACCCTTTCTTTAGAATATCGTACTGCTGATTTGTGTAATATACGTCATAAGACTCTGTGGGAACATACCCAAAAGCAGTATTGCGGCTGCCAAAACCACAAGTGGCACTGTCATCAAGCCGTTTGGCTCTTTCTTTTCCAGCTTGGCATAATCAAAATCACGTCCCGGGAAAAATGCATCATGTACAATGGGTAACAGATATCCTGCCGTCAGCAATGCGCTGACCATCAATACCGCAACACCGATCAGTCCCAATGTACCATATTCCGGAGAAAGCCCCCCCTGTGCAAGATACCACTTGCTGGCAAAGCCTGCCGTAGGCGGAATCCCAATCAGCGAAAGCGAAGCAATCGCAAACGTCCACATTACAATGGGCATCTGCTTACCCAAGCCACGATATTCATACACAAATGTTTTGCCTGTTTTATAAATGATTGCGCCTGCACCAAAGAACAGTATGTTTTTGGCAACTGCATGGAATACCACCTGCATCAATGCACCCAAAAATCCAATGGGATGCAGCAAGAATAAACCAAATAATACATAAGAAACCTGACTGACTGTAGAATATGCCAAACGCTTTTTCAAAAGTTTTTCCTTATACGCAAGCATAGATCCCATAAATACTGTAATCATACTCAAAATCAGCAAGGTATGCTGTACCCATGTTCCACGGATAAAGTCAATCCCTACCAAATAGAATGTTACACGAATGATTGCAATGACACCACCTTTTGTGATAATCCCGGAAAGCACTGCTGAAGCAGGAGAAGGTGCTACCGGATGCGCAGTTGGCAGCCATGCATGCAGTGGAAACATACCTGCCTTACAGCCAAAACCAATCATCGTCAGCAGATATACAATCTGCATCAGAAGATGATGATTTCCGGAAAGAAACGCATTGAGCGTGCCTCCCGGCAGAAATGTTGTGGTATCACAATAACTATTGAGGAAGAAAAATCCCATCAAACCAAGCCCTGCCCCGAATATGGAATAGCCCAAATATTTCATGGCTGCACGTACTGCATCTACCGTGCCTGTGTGTAATACCAAAGGCAGTGTCAATATTGTCATGTATTCATAAGATAAATATAATGTCATCATGTTGGCTGAAAAACACAGACTGACCAAAGCCCCTAGGGACATGATATAAAACATAAAAAAACGTTCCGGTTTTTGTTCATGCTTCATATATTCCAATGAAAATATCCCTGCCAACAGCCAGATGGTACAAATCAGACATACAAAAAACTTTGCCAAGCCATCTGTATGGTATGATATGGAAAGATGCTCTGTGATCTGCCAAAGAGTAAATACATTTTCCCCTCTACACATCCACAAAACAAGTCCCAGCTCTATCACCAATGTCAAAACAACCAATATATTTCGCTGTTTTTCCTGCTTTTGAAACCCACAGATGATCCCCGCTACAAACGGAAATACTATGGGAAGCAACAGCATACTATTTATTTGCATCCTTCATCCATCCCCTCATGCTTCCGTCGCTACTGTAACAAGATGATACCCTTTTCAATCACCTCAATCACAGGGCGATAGAAAATTCCCAACGTAATATTCAATACAATAAACAATACTACGCTAAAACGAAACAATGGGGAAATGGGTTCTTTTTGTGTACGTTCCTGCTCTTTGACAGGTGTCCAAATGGCAATAACAGACGGCAGAAAATATAATGCATTTAGCACCATACTAATTCCAAGTACAATCAGTACTGCTGCCATCTTACCCGGTGCATATACCGAAGCAGTCGCAAAATACATCTTGGATACAAAGCCCGCAAACAAGGGTACCCCAACCATAGAAAATGCCCCAACGGTAAAACCGATTCCAGCCAGCTTATTTTTATGTGCAGCGCCCTTCAAATAAAAAATCTGTTCTTTGCCGCCACTGTCTTCCACCATTTGCCCACAGCAAACAAAGAGCATTGTTTTTGTGATTGCATGTGCCAAAATATGGAAGCATGCTGCTGCCATACCAATACGGCTGTTCAAACCAATCCCCATGTAGATATATCCAATCTGCGCCACAGAGGAATATGCCAGCATACGCTTCATACGTGTTTCACACATGGCATATACAGACCCCATCACCATACCCGCAAGACCAAAAACAAACAGAATATCTACAATTTTCAGTTTGAGCATAACATCCGGAGAAAATACCGCATAAACCAATTTGATGACCAGTATGATATAGCTTTTCAGCACCAAGCCCGAAAGAATACCACTGGATGTCGGAATGGCTGCCTGATAAGCCCCCGGCAGCATAGAGTGAAACGGAAAAAGTGCGCTCTTGATTGCCAGACCAATAAACATAAAGCCACTTACCACCAAAAGCGGAAAGGTATAGTCCTTTGTTGCTGCCAGAGCGACAATGGCTTCCTTCATCTGAGGAAACAACAAGTGTCCTGTAATGCTGTAAAGAATACTCATACCCAGCAAAAGCAGACCTGAGCCAAGCAGGCTGATTACCAAATAATGTGTGGTGCTTACCATTGACTGTGCAGTCCCCTTTGCCGCAATCATTGCACAGGAAACAATCGTCAGAATTTCGATAAATACATACGCTGTAAACATATCATTGGTGTATACCAAAGCCAGCATACCGCCAAAGATTGCATTGAGCATAATAAAATACAAATTCTGTTTTTCCGCTACCACATCATGGAATATAAATTCTCGACCTCCTGCCGTTGTCAGCAGCATCACGATGCTGAATGTCACAGCCATCAATGCCTCCAGAGGGCCTGCACGCAGCTCATTTCCCCATGGCGCCGGAAAATGCCCCATCATAAATGTAAATGTTTCGTTATTTTCATATACATTGACAAGCAGCAATACGGACATCACAGAAACGATCATCAGCATTGTGGTATGTACCTTCCATGCAGTATATCCATTTTTGATCAGCGGTGTAATAATCCCACAAAACATTGCCAAAAAAATACTGAAAAAAGGGATATTGTGTATCCAATTGACGTGATCCATCATTCACCCTCCCTTTCTCTGGAAAGATGCATAATCTCATCCATATTCAGCGTTCCATAGTGCTTATACAATCGCTGTACCAGCGCAAGCGAAAAAGCGGTAACGCTGACAGATACAACAATACCGGTCAATACCAAACCAGCGGGTACCGGATTGATGTAATATTCAGACTCCAAAATACCATTTGTCAATATTGGTGCAACACGACCTGTAATATAGCCCTTTGCTGCCAGAAACAGATACACAGCGGTATCCATGATATTTAAGCCTATAAATTTTTTGATTAGATTGTTTTGCAGCAGCAAATTCATAAAGCCAATCCCAAAGAGTATGACCGAAGCTGCCTCATAATAATTGATCAATAAATGACTCATATCAAATATCCCCTTTTGTAAACAGCGCATAAAATCCGTACATCGTACAGGCTACAATCAGCCCAACACAGATATTCAGCGGCAGTATAAAACCAGCGCTCAGTATATGCCCTGCAATTCCCTTCGGAATTTCGTATCCCACATGATTTGCGCCAGTAAAGAAAGAATAGCTCTTGCAGGCACAATACGTCAAAAGACAACCTACACTGATGATTGTAAAGCTGCGAATATTCAAAAAGCGATGTACACACTCATGCCCATACGCAGCTGCATACAAAATCAATCCGCCGCCAATAATGGAGCCACCGGAAAATCCGCCGCCGGGCGAAAGATGCCCGTTTAATATGACATAAATACCATACAAAATAATAACCGGAGAAAGATATTTTGCGCCAATCTGCAAAATCCATTTATGATCCGCCCTGTCCATGGCTTCATCTTCTGCGATCTCTTTGTCCTCTCTGGCATCTATATTTTTTTTATCTCTTTGCAAAAGCAGCAAAACGCTGATTACTGCCAAGAACAACACATTGGATTCCCCAAAGGTATCAAATGCACGATAATCCAAAATCATACCCGCAACAAAGTTGGTTGCACCGGTTTCTTTCAAGCCGTCCTCCAAATATCGCTCCATCACTTCATTGTTCGCCGGATTGTTCGCCTCACCGAATGTTGGCAGCTCAGATACCACAAGCAGCATCACTACAATAAATACCAATGAAATCAAAACACACAAAAAACCATACAGCCCTTTGTTTGACTTAATGTCCTCCACCTTTGGCGGAGACAAATGCCTTCTTTGTTCATATGGTTTTTGTTTTGCAATAAACTCATCTGCATGAATCAATGCTTCCTCACCATTTACCCATGCTTGTAGTTTGTTCCAAAAGCTGTTTTTCCGTTCCATATTATCCTTCTCGTGTGCCTTTGAGTGCGTGTACCTTTTTCAGCGTGAGGAAGAAAAGAACGCTGCTGACACCCGCACCTACGGCAGCCTCTGTAATTGCCAAGTCCGGTGATTGTAAGAATACCCAAATAATTGCCATAATAGAGCTATATCCCATAAATATAATGACTGCCATAAATAAATTGCTTGTTACAGAAACACCGATGGCACATGCAATGAGAAATACTACCATCAGCATTTGTATGATTGTACTCAAATCAAAATTCATTTTCCATGCACCCTTTCGTCATAATCCTTATTGGTCAACATTTCTACTTTCCCAATCATATGGGAAGCAATCGGGCTGGACAGCCAGAAAAAGAGTATCACCAGCACATACTTTGCAATATGAAACCCATCCTGTCCAATCATCATCAGTCCAATGACAATCAGTCCCAAGCCGAGGGTATCTCCCATTGCTGCCGCATGCATACGATTCATCACATATTTCAGACGGTAAATCCCCAAAACGGAAAGCAGAAATACCACCATACCTGCAATGAAAAAAACGATTGCCAAAATTTCTCTCATAGCTTCTCCTCCTGTTCTGCCTGCTGCTGTTCACGTCTTTTCAAATTCAGTACTCTACCCTTATGATGCAGTGTAACCACATGCGAAAGAATGACAACTGCCAAAAAACTCAGCAGAGAGTATACCAATGCCACATCGACCAGTGAAGTTTGCCCCAAATATCCAGAGAGGATACAGATACTTGCCGATGTCATTGTACCAATCATATTGATGGCAACAATACGGTCGGTAAAACGTGGTCCACGTACTGCACGTGCAAATGCAAAAAATATGCCAATCATCAAAAGCAGCAAGGCACATTCCATGACCTTATGTAACAATATTTCCATTACTCATTCCTCCAACCTTCTGAGCTGTTTGACAAAGACAGAATCCTCTGCACCTTCTGTAAATGACAGATCCAGTGCATGGATGACATATTCGTCTTCCTCCAAAGAAACCGTATACGTACCCGGTGTCAATGTAATGCTGTTGGCAAGCGTTACACGAGATACCGGAGATTTCAAATCCACACGAAATTTGCGAAAGCCCGGCTCTGCCTCCAATCCCGGCGACAATATGATGCGCATAACTGCAAGATTGGACTTGATGACCTCCCATACCAAGGTAATCCCATACTTGATAAAGAGCGGAATTCTTTTGAGTACACCGATTTCCTTCTTGGGGCTATAATCCATATACTTTACCATAAATACGTACAAACCACTGCAAATCACAATTCCAAAAATCAAGATTTCCAATGTCACTCTGCCATTGAAAATCAGCCACAATATCAGCAATGCCAACAGCATAGCTGCATCCTCTCCTTCCACACTCATGCGCCAAGCTTTTTCTGCTTTTTCCTTCTATCCTATTGCTATCGTTCAATCACTCCCTATTATCCCATATTGTTTGACTTGCTTCAGCCGGATATGATTTTTTCTGTCCCATGCTTTGATACGATATACGACAAAAAAATATCATAAAATCTTATAGAAATCAAAGGATCACAATATCCCAATGCTTCTATTATGATTTAATCGAAAGTAAATGTCAAGTAGCATAGTGCTATCTAACATATTTTTTCCTTACACTTTCTTAACACAGTATTTTTTATATATATTTTGCTTGATATGATGTCATAATTGTTTTATTTTTTATGCAAATAATATAAAAACACTCATATCATTTGCATACAAGTAATTTTCATAATATGCCAAAAGCTGATTGTTTCAAGCAAAACTCCCACTTCCTGCCTTTTTTTATGTTGTAATACAAGATGAATATTGCTTGATTTTATCATATTTTTTTATTCCGTCATATCATTTTGTTTCCAAAAAAAATGTATGCATATCCATACATACAAAATATCAAAAAACGGTATACAATATAGATAAAAATCATTCTTCATAGAATGCTCTTTTTTTTGTAAAAACTTTATCAATCCATGCTGTAAACGGCATACAATTGTCTTTGTATGCACATGTGCCTCGACCCGATTTTTGCTTTGTTTTGCATACGCTATTGCTCCCACATCACATACAGATACAACAAAAAAAAGCAGCCTTTCCTTACGAAATTTGCTGCTTGTATATGGGTACAGATGGTATTGCTCTGCACTATATCACGGTATGGTATTTTGATAGAACTTCTGCAATTGATCGTTCATACATCTGTATTCTGTCAGTTCCAGAACGACTTCGTCTAAAAAAGTAGGGTCCTCTCCTTCTTTACAGCGCCCAACCAAAATCCTGATTTCTTTTTCTTCTGCCAAAACAAAAAAATAATAGCCCGCATCAGAAAGCTCTTGCAGCGGAAGTAAATACGAATCATCATTGTCTATATCCGGCTCTTGCGGAAAGGTAATTTTGTAAAGTTGCTCATACAACTCCTTTGCATCCAAAGAAGAAAGCGTTTGATCCATGGGAGAAACCGGCAAAGACGCATGACGAAACAGGAAAGAAAGTGTATCTTGGAATGTTGTTGTCCTTAATGTATCCGGATACAGATTTCCATTGACATACACTTAAAATATCCCATTCACAAAACCATTGCCACACCATTGTGGCACAACCTTGATCAAAAAGGCAAATCGATCCGGATTTCCAATCAGCAATTTCCATCCCTCCCATGTGCAATCTTTCATTTAGAATATCGTCATTTCATTGATCATATTTTTGAGAACATGCATCTGTGCAGCCGTCATTGTAACACCCTTTCCATACTCTGTGTGTGCCATATTCCATGTTCTAATATCATAAACAGGCTCTCGATTGTCCCATACAACCATATTGAGTTCTTTTCTCCAGCCATTGTTGTATGGGGATAAGCCACCAAACTGTTTGTATATTTCATATCGTTTCCGCTCCACAATACCCCTCCTTACCCCTATTTTCTATGAATGATGCATAAATTGTATCATAAAATCATAAAGGATTCTATCTATTTCTTTTTTTGTATCAAAGCCAGATATTGTTTGGTATATTCACAGAAATAAAAAGATTTGATTTTTGGACAAAAAATACCGGTTTCCTATCGGAAACCGGTATCAACGTCCTATGAATGAGCGTTTACTCTGTATATTCTACTTGTTCCATGTTAGACATGTTTCTGTTTCTATTTGTTACTGCAATGTATATGGGCAGACCAATCAATGTCAATACAATACTTGCCACAGAAAGCATGGTTGTTGTAAAGCCAGACATAAACAGCTGATTTACAATCACATACAAACCACTGACGATTGCAATGATGGGAGTAATCGGATACAAAGGAACTTTATAGGTTCTTTCACGATCCGGCTGTGTTTTGCGCAGCTTGATGACTGCTAAGAATGTCAGCGTATAGAAAATCCAACAGGAAAATACTGCCAGATTGGTCAGCAGGTTAAACTGACCGCTGACTGCATAGAGCGCACCCAAAACGCTTACTACCAAAATTGCATTCATAGGTACCTGTGTTTTGTTGATTTTCTTCAGTGTATTGCTTGCGGGCAGTGTACCTTCTGCTGCCAAGGAATAACATACACGAGAACCGGAAAGCACAAAGCCATTGCAGGCGCCCAATACAGAAATCATAATACCAACGGAAATTGCTTTACCGCCAATATCACCAAAAATAGCAATGGCAACTGCGGATGCAGGCACCGCAATATCCTTCATCTGGTCTGCCGGCAATACCCACAGATACGCCAGATTGATTACAAAATAAACTGCCATAATCATGGATACACCACCGACAATTGCTATAGGCAAATCCTTTCCGGGATTTTTCATTTCACCCGCAATAGCGCCTACATTGGTCCATCCTTCAAATGCAAATAATACCGAAATCATCAGCTGTCCAAGTACAACAGCAGGATTTAAGCCTTCTCCCAGCATTGGAGAAAAAATCTGATGGTTTCCGCCACCTTTGATGAAACCAAAAACCATCAAAAGAATCAACGGAATCAATTTGCAAATTGTGAAAACAACCTGCGCACCGCCACCAACAGCTGAGCCAAGTCCATTTAAGATCACTACAACCAGGATTGCTGCAATCGCTACCGGTAAAATCTTACCTTCGCCAATAAACAACTCCGCCTGCTGTGCAAATGCTACTGCCAAAGCAGCAATCATTGCAGGATAGAATAATACACTCTGCATCCAACCTGCCAAGAAACCTACCTTTTTCCCAAAAGCTTCTTCCAGATATGCAACCATACCACCTGTTTTGGGAATCATAATTGCAACTTCAGCAAATGTCATTGCTGCTGCAATACAAACCAATCCGGTAATCAGCCATGCAACCATGCCCAAACCGGGCGCCCCACCTGTTGCTGTGTAGATTGCCTGTGGCTTTAAGAATACACCCGAACCAATTACGCACCCAACAACTGTTGCCATTGCTGTTGCAATCCCTAAGTTCTTTTTCAAACCCTGTTTGTTTTCCATACCTTTCCTTCCTTTCTGTTTGTAATATCTTCTCCTCTACCGCTTCACCCTTCTTCTATTCCTTGTCTTTTGTTTGATTTGTGTTTCATGCTTCTGCCTGCTCTGAGAAACAAAAGGATATGCCAAGCACTCCCCATGCCTGCATATCCCTGTCACATTTACCTGAAAGGTTTACTTCTACGGTGATTTTATACCGTTGGTATAAAATTCTTTTCAGAGTCCCATCCGTGCATGGTCTGTTTACCTGAAAGATTCTCTGCATTTCGGCTCGATACAGATTGCTTCATCGGTTTTGGTTTGTCCAAATCTCCCCTGCACTTCATATGGTCTATATGATATTTTCTGAGCAAATTATATATCATGATTTTTTACTTGTCAATATAAAAAAATTACTTTTTTTTATTTAATGAATTTTTTTCTATTTTTTACAATTCCTATATGAAATATCGAAAACAAGATTCCCCTTTTCTTTACAAAACTCTGACAAAATCCATCGTACATGAACATTTCAAAACAAACATATATTGTATGTAAGCATATCCTTACAGGAGGCAACATGAAACATAAAAAATTGTTTTTCGGCACATTGATTCTTGCCACTGCAAATTTTCTGACAAAAGGTATGGGGTTTTTCAATCGTATATTCCTTTCGTCATTGATTGGCTCAGAAGGCATCGGCTTGTATCAGCTGATTATGCCGCTCTATACACTTGCTTGGAGCATTACATCCTCTGGCTTTACCACAACCATTTCTCGTCTGACTGCACAGGAAAATCTGCATCAGGCAAGTGGAAATATGCGCCGCATTGTAAAACAAGCTGTCTGTATCTGCCTGTTTTTGAGCATACTCATCAGCTGCGCTTTATTTTTCTTTTCCTATGAAATTGCCATATATGTTTTACAGGAGCCACGTACCTCTCTTTCTTTGCGTCTGCTTGCCTTTGCCATACCTTTTATGGCTGCAGGCTCCTGTCTGCGTGGATATTTTATGGGATTACAGCAAATGCTTGTACCGGCTTTTTCGCAGGTCTTAGAGCAAGTCCTACGCATTGCAGGCATATGGCTGCTTGCAGCGCTCTTTGTACCAAAGGGCTTGGAATATGCCTGTTTTGCTGCCGTATGTGGTGTGGTATTGGGCGAAGCCGGTTCTTTCTTCTTTACCTATGCCAGCTATATACACCGCAAACATCAATCCATTTGCAACAAACGTCCCACACGCTCCCAGCTTTCCTGTATGGTTTTGATTGTATCCATGGCTTTGCCTCTGACCGCCTCCAAGCTTACCGGCTCTTTGCTTTCTACTGCTGAAAACATACTCATTCCACGCCGTTTGCTGCTCTTTGGCTATAGCAGCGCAGATGCCCTTAGTGCATATGGTGAGCTTACTGGTATGATTTTACCACTTTTGATGCTTCCCTCTGTGTTATTGATGGCATTCTCCGTTTCTCTGGTACCGGAAATTTCGGCTGCCTGTGCTGCCTGTCAAAACCATCATATCCGGCATACCGTTTCCGTCACATTGCTTTTTACTTCCATATGCGGCATTGGGGCTGCCTGTGTTTTCGCAGTCTTTCCTCGTGAAATCTGTTATATTTTTTATCACCGTGCATCTCTTGGACAAATGCTATTGCCACTTGCCTTCCTCTGTCCCATGCTCTATGGACACACAACATTAAACGGGCTGATGAGTGGCTTAGGAGAACAGTTCTTCCTGTTTTGGAGTCATATTCTCACTTCGCTTGTCACCATAGTATTTGTATGGTTTGGGATTCCACGATACGGATTATATGCCTATTATGTGGGATGGTTTTGTTCTCTTTTGCTGGACACCATACTTTCCCTGCACCGCTTATATCTGCGTACCGGTGTACGCTTCCCCTTTTTCGAATGTTTTTGCAAGCCTCTTTTGGCAGGTGGTGCAGCCGCATTATGCATACGCTATATCATACAAATTGGGACACCATCCGAATTGTTTTTGATTTTATGTTTGTGTGGTATGGGTATTTTATACATATTGCTTTTATTCCTACTGGGTTGTTTTTCCAAAGAAAATATACAAACACTCTTGGGCAAACGCTAGCAATACATATGCAACAAAAAAAACACAGCAAACCATAGCTTCTCCGCTATCCTTTGCTGTGTTTGTATTTTATAACACTTTTGCTAAAAATGTACGCAAACGCTCACTTTTGGGATTGGTAAAAATTTCTTCCGGCAGACCTTCTTCGATCTGCTTGCCATCTGCCATAAATATCACACGTGTGGCAACCTCACGGGCAAAGCCCATTTCATGCGTTACCACCACCATCGTCATATTTTCATCTGCAAGCTGCTTCATAACCTCCAGAACTTCACCAACCATCTCCGGGTCCAATGCAGATGTGGGTTCGTCAAAGAGCATGACCTCTGGTTGCATACAAAGCGCACGCACAATGGCAATACGCTGCTTCTGCCCACCGGAGAGCTGCGAAGGATATGCATTGGCACGATCCTCCAAACCCACACGTTTTAACAAAGACATTGCCATTTCCGTCGCTTCTGCTTCACTCTTTCCCTGTAGCTTCATAGGTGCAATAATCATATTTTTCAATATGGTCATATGTGGGAACAAATTAAAGTGCTGAAACACCATACCCATTCTCTGTCTATGGATATTGATATTGGTTTTGACATCTGTAATATCCACACCATCAAAATAAATATGCCCGCTTGTGGGTACCTCCAACAGGTTCAAACAACGCAGAAACGTAGATTTTCCGGATCCGGATGGGCCAATTACAACGACTACCTCACCTTTTTTGATTTCTGTATTGATGCCGTCCAAAGCTTTGATGGTACCTTTGCGGAAATGCTTTTCCAGTTTTTCCACTCGAATCAATGCTGTATTATCGCTCACTGTTTCTCAATCTCCTTTCCAGCTTATTTACCAGGAAGGTAAAGAACATTACCAGAACCAAATAAATCAATGCAACTGCAAAGAGCGGCATGAATCTATTGTATGTAATGCCGGTGATAATGTCACTGGCTTTTGTCAAATCCTGCATGGCAATATAGCCTGCTACAGAGGTTTCCTTCAGCAGTACGATAAATTCATTTGCCAACGTTGGCAATACTGTTTTGAATGCCTGCGGAATGATGATATAACGCATGGTTTGTACATAATTAAAGCCCAAGCTGCGCCCTGCCTCAAACTGCCCATTATCCACAGACATAATCCCACTGCGTACAATTTCCGCTACATATGCGCCTGAGTTGATCCCGAATGCAATCATACCTACCATCAGCTTATTTTTGGAAGATGCCAAAATAACATAATAAATAATCATCAGCTGTACCACGACAGGTGTACCACGAATCACAGTCAGATAGATTTTGGACAAAAGATTGAAAAATTGTAATATCACCTTACCAAAGCCCGGTCGCATTTCTTTGACATTTTTATCATGCGTAGAGCGTATCATAGCAACCAGTACACCAATGGCAATACCGATCAATACTGCACAAAATGTTAGCTCTAATGTGGTTACCAAACCATCTGCCAAGTACCTCCAGCGATTATCTTCTATAAAGTTGTCATAAAACTGCGCTTGTATTGCTTCAAACCATTCCAACAACAAATCCTCCTCTCCAGTGCATACAGCCATAAAAAGCGGAGACAACCCATAGGCAATACTCCACAATACCTTTTTACAGCATATTTTTCCTGCTGTATCATACAGTATTGCCTATCATCTCCGCTTTTTGTTGATTCAAATACGCTATAGAAAATTATTCTGCTTTGATATATGTATCAATGATGCCCTGAATGGTACCATCTGCAATCAGTTCCTGCAATGCTGTATTGATTTTTTCTGTCAATTCACTGCCCTTTGCCAAAGCGATTGCATAATCTTCTGCTACATATTCTGTTTCCAGAATTTTCAGACCTTCGTTTGCTTCCACAAATTTCAATGCAGGCTGTTTGTCAATAACCACACAGTCAATTTTGCCAGTTGTCAAAGCAGCGATTGCGTCTGCACCTTTGGTATAACGTTCTACTGTACCCAGATTCTTTTTTTCAATATCTTTGGTTGTATAGAGATCACCAGTTGTTGTTGTCTGTACACCAACCGTATGCTGTGCACCTTCTGCAAACAAATCATCTACAGATTTGATGGTGGAATCTTCTTTTACAATCACAACCTGTACGCCTGTTGCATAGCTATCGGAGAAATCTACGCTTTTCAAACGATCTTTGGTCACTGTCATACCAGCCATAGCAAAATCTGCCTTACCAGCTGTCAAAGAAGGGATGATTGCATCAAAATTCATATCTTCGATCTTCACTTCGCAGCCCAGTTTTGTACCAATTGCTTTTGCAATATCAGCATCAATCCCTACCACTTCCTGACCTTCAAAAAATTCATATGGAGGGAAATCAGCACTGGTAGCCATAACCAGCGTTTCTGCGCCGCTATCTGTTGCATCAGCACCATCTGCCTGTTCGTCCGTTGTTCCGCCACAGCCAGCCAAAGCTGCTGTCATAGAAAGAATCATTGTAGTTGCCAAAATGGTTTTCAAATATTTTTTCATTGTGTTCTACCTCCCGAAAAACTGTCTATTTTTTGTCTTTGATTTATATTTGAGATTATAGCGAATAATTGTATAAAATGCAAGAAATATTTTTTACTATAAATGAAGTTTTTCCAATATTTTTTTATGCAATTTACATAAAAAAATAGGAAATCGCTGTATTTTGGAGATATTTTCTGGCATTTCTTTGTGTTTTATCTGTAAATACATATGAATAAAAATATGTATAAAAAATTTTTATTCATATTTTTTGCATCAATGTACACTCTTATTGATAAATTCTGGTTCTGTCTTAGAATACATGATTTTCTGCTCTTTGTACAATCCGAAATATCCAGAAAGCATATAGCTGATTGCACAAACCAGTGCATAATATCCCAATCCTTCTGCGCCAAAGAGTTCTACACAAAGTATGATGGAAGCCAATGGACAATTTGTGACACCACAAAATACTGCCGCCATACCCAAGGCTGCTGAAAAGGAAGCTGGCAAACCAATCCATGGACCTACTACACAGCCAAATGTTGCGCCAACGAAAAATGATGGTACAATTTCCCCACCCTTAAAGCCTGCACCCAATGTGAGTGCTGTCAATATCATTTTACATAAAAACGCAAAAGGAACTGCTTGCCCTGAAATCGCCCGTACGATGACATGCATCCCCGCACCGTTGTAGTCACGTGTCCCCAAAAGCAGCGCCGCAGCAATCACAATACAGCCACCTGTAAAAATACGTATATAGGTATTTGGAATGTATTTTCGATATTGCTTGGCTGTCTGCTCTATGATCATGCAAAATGCAATGCTGACACCTGCACACAATGTCCCCAAAAGCAGTACAGAACCAACTCCGGATGCATGCAGCTTCGGAAACCAATGCACCGTATAATACGCAGGCGTAATTCCTATGAAAGATGCCATACCAGAGGCTACCAATGCAGCTACTATACAGGGTACCATAGCGGAATAATGCATAACCCCAACCGTAATTACCTCCATAGAAAAAATGACCGCTGTTACCGGTGTACCAAACAATGCCGCAAATCCTGCACTCATACCACACATGGTAATAATACGTGCATCCTTTTCATTGAGCTTTATTTTTCGCCCAATTCCGGATGCAATACTTCCTCCAATTTGCAAGGATGCTCCTTCTCTGCCAGCAGAACCGCCAAATAAATGTGTCAATACTGTACTGATAAAAATCAACGGCGCCATTTTTGTTGGTACGGAATCATTGGTACGTACCGCACTTAAAATCAAATTGGTACCCTTATCATTTTCCATATGCATCACGCGATACAGCCAAACAATCAGCAACCCAGCAAATGGTAAGAAATACAGCATACCAGTGTGTTCCATACGAAATGCCGTTGCATGCTCCAACAGCAGATGAAATGCTATCCCAACCACACCCACTGCCACACCCACAATTGCACCAATGAATACCCAAATCACAGAGATATAAATGCCACGACCTCCGCCGTCCAAATAACTGCCTAACCGCTCAAACAAGTACGTTTCCTCCCATTCTTTTTCTGTATTTTTCTGCACAAATAAGGGAAATCGTTTTCTTTACGATTTCCCTCATCCCCACAATCATCCAAAAACCAAGAACGATACTTCTACCGTTTATTCTATCTCTTGGCTTGTTTGTGTTGTATCTTCCTCTATTTCATCCTTTTTCCATAGAGGAATGCTGACAATCGCCTTAAACAAGTCACCGTCTACTTGAATTTCAAAACTGCCACCTTGCGCCGCTGCAAGGCTTTGTGCAATGGATAATCCCAAGCCGCTTCCTTCTGTACTTCTGGCACTATCTCCACGTACAAAACGTTCTGCCAAATGAGAAGGATCCAAATCAATGGCAGTTGCCGAAACATTTTTCATAATCAATACACCAAAATCTTCTTGTACCATAATATCCACATAAACACGGGAAGCATGCATAGAATATTTGACAACATTCGAAAGCATATTCTCCAATATGCGCCACATATGTCTGCCATCTGCCTCAATCAAGACCTCCTCCGGAGCATGCAGCTTCAAATCCAACTTTGCATCTGTAATTTTTTCTTCCATCTCTCCGACAGCCTGCATAAAGAGCTGTCGGTAATCAATACGCATTTTTTCCACAGTAATATTTCCTGTAGATACCTTGCTTGCTTCAATCAAGTCCTCAATCAATTGCTTGAGTCGATAGGACTTGACATGCAGCACTTCTACATACTCCCGTGCAACCGGATCATCCAAGTTATGCTGTTTGAGCAAATCTGCATATGTAATAATGGATGTAAGTGGCGTTTTCAAATCATGCGATACATTGGTAATCAGTTCCGTTTTCATACGCTCACCCTTGATTGCGTTTTCCACTGCCTTTTTCAAACCTTCCTGTATATTTGCAATATCTTCTGCAAAATTCAAAAACGAAGGTGAAATTTCTGATAGATCCAACTGATATGCCAAATTTCCCTGAGATGTTTCTCTTGCGGAAATCATAATTCGTTTCAGCGAACGCAAAGCACGCAAAAACAAATATAGACAAATCACATTATACAATACCAGCAGAACAAAAAATACAACCAGATATCTGCTCACCCAGAACCAACAAATCAAAAACGTCAATATACAATTGCCCATGCCATAAATCAACAGTACCAAAACCAGCCAGCCACGGAATGTGGTATCTGTCATCAGCCGTGCAATACGTCGCAGAAATACAGAAATCAATGTATTCTTAAAAATGATTTTACCCTTAATTTGTCTGGAAATCGAAAGTACATAGCTCAAGCCAATTGCAACATCAATCATATATACAATCCCTAAAAGTGTCGTGCTGACATACGACCAGAATGCCACACTACGGTACAAAATCACATCCAGCAAAACATAAGCAATGAAAAAGGAACATATACCTGCAAACAAAACAAGAATCAAATGCACTTCATTATAAATTTTATCTACAAAAAGATATGTTACCTTGCCATGACGCTCCTTCTGCCCTGCCACACATAGCAAATAGAGCAGACACACACCAAAACAGAACATTGCCACACTGCAAGTTACAAATAAATATGGAATACTTGCCTTAGCAAGCTTAAATTCCTGATACAGTGTATAAAACGCATCTTGCTTTGTCAAAGGATCGTCTATCGCCGCATAAACGCTGTACGGACTATTTTGCATGTAGGGAGAGGAATATGCAAACTGCTTTTTATCTCCCAGATTATCATTGGAAAACTCTGCTGAAATACGAACGTTATGCGTTTTTTGGTTGATTTCTGCACGTGTTGTATTTCCGGCAACCACCTTTCCATCAGCATTTTCTACAATATAATGAAAATTTTGTACACTTTCCAAAGAACGCACTCTATTGCGATAATCATCCAACTGGTCTTGTATGTACATCTGACGATATTGTGGCAAACGTGTTTCTACCAAATTTTGATACTCTTCAAAATTTGCCTGTAGCCTCTCTGGTATCATGCCATCTACAATCACTCCATTGTATGTATCATTGATTTTTGTATTGCTTGTAATGATGCCATCCACAATACCGTAGTACCGTTTGAATCCTGCAATCAGTTCATCACGATTTAATTTTTCTCCTGTTTCTATCATTTTTTCATTTTGATAAAACACATCTACAGCAATGGCATCATCCAGCACCGTGTAAAATAATTGCTGAAATTCGGGTGTATTATAAAAATTTTCTTCCGTTAATATACTTTTACCCCAGTTATGCGATACATTTCCATAAATGACAGCACAAAAAAAAGTGACCATCGCACTGATAAATATACAGATCACGCCAAATATTTTCCGGCCATTTTGATAGAGCTTAGATTTTTTCGATTTTGTACCCAATGCCCCACACCACCTTCAGATATTTGGGTTCCTTCGGATTGATTTCTATTTTTTCACGAATACGGCGAATATGTACAGACACTGTATTTTCTGGTGCAAAGGATAATTCGTTCCACACCTTTTCATAAATCTGATCAATGGAAAACACTTTTCCTGCATTTTCCATCAAAAGCTGTAAGATCCCGTATTCTGTTGCTGTCAGTTTGACCGGCTCCCCACCTACACGCACCTGCTTTGCGTCTTTATCCAGCTCCAAGTCACCAATTTTGATGACATTGCTTTTTTCTGCAATGCTGCCCAATGCGGTGTAACGGCGCATTTGACTTTTGACACGAGCCAAAAGTTCCAGTGGATTAAACGGTTTTGTAATATAATCATCTGCACCAAAATTCAATCCTAAAATTTTATCCGTATCCTCTGATTTTGCAGATAATATAATAATCGGAATATTGAGCGTTTCTCGAATTTTGACGGTTGTATTCAATCCATCCATTTTTGGCATCATAATATCCAATAGAATCAAATGGATTTCGTTTTGTTCCAAAACCTCAAGCGCCTCCATACCGTTGTATGCTTTTATGACATTGTAATTTTCCTGTTTTAGATAGATCTCAATGGCATCTACAATGCTTCTATCATCATCACAAATCAATATATTAAATTTTTCATTTTCCATGGTTCTTTCCTCCTTGGCCACAGATATTATTTTTGTATCAAATCTTTTGTTTTGATTTCAACTTTGATTTCAAACAGAGCAAAAAATGAAATGTTGTTTCATTTTCTTAGTATACCATTTTGGCTAAAAAATTACAGTATTTTCACAGTATTTATAAAAAGAAATCATTTGATAGGAAATATTGAGCATTGTATGGGTATCCGCAGATTGCTTTGTATGGATTTCTATACAAAACAGATGCAATCATATAAAAACATATAAAAAAGAGAACCTGATTGCTCAGATTCTCTTTTGCACTAGGGTAGCAGGATTCGAACCTGCGAATGACGGAATCAGAATCCGTTGCCTTA
>JAHHTW010000007.1 GCA_020024265.1 Anaerotignum sp.
GTCGATGGTACTTGGCGGGCAGCTGCCTGGGAGAGTAGATGGTCGCCGGAATCCATTTCAAGAAGTCCAAATCATTTGGACTTCTTTTTTTGTAAAAATATTGTATAATAAAGAGAAAAGATAAAGGAGGATTTGCGACATGTCACAAATGTATAATCGAAAATGCAGATGGACGGTAAGAGGTATTTTATCTTTTTTCATTTTATTGGTTATTGTTCGTGCGGCATTTACAGGAAATTATGAAAATATTTTTGTGTGCGCCTTAGCGCTCATCTTGTTTTGCGTACCGGTATTTTTGGAAAAGCATCTTTTTATTGATATACCGCCAATGATGGAAGGAATGATATACTGCTTTATTTTTGCGGCAGAAATTTTAGGAGAAATCAATTCCTTTTATACACGAATTCCGGGGTGGGATACCATGCTGCATACCTTAAATGGTTTTTTGATGGCTGCCGTAGGTTTTTCATTGGTAGATTTATTTAACCGTAGCGAAAGAATGACTTTTAAGCTATCCCCTTTCTTCTTGGCTGTAGTAGCATTTTGTTTTTCTATGACAATTGGTGTATTATGGGAATTTTTTGAATTTGGTATGGATTATTTTTTTGCTACCGATATGCAAAAGGACTTTTTGATTACACAAATCAATTCTGTACTGCTGCAACCATCTAAGTGGAATATCGTAGTTCATGAACCCATTACAAGCTTAATTGTCAATGGAAAGGACTGGATGGAATTTCCAGGGGGTTATGTGGATATTGGTCTGATTGATACAATGAAGGACTTATTCGTAAATTTTATTGGCGCTGTTATATTTGCTGTGATTGGGTTTTTCTATGTGAAAACGAGAGGAAAGGGAAAACTTGCATCCTCGCTCATTCCCATTGTATTGCAGAGAGATCAAAAAGTAGAAAAAAATAAAAAGAAAAAATAAAAATATGTTTCATAATGTCATCTGTATTGGAAAGCGGATTGAAATATTTTTCAAATATATAGAGAATACTTTTCAATCCGAATGTTCTGTGATAATATAAAACATACATGAAAATAAAATTGTATCCAAAAGGATACCAAAAAGGAGGGCCTGATGTGAATAGTGAGCAAAGACGTCAAAAAATCATAGCATATTTAGAAGCAAGTTCAGGAGCAGTCAGTGGAAGTGCATTGGCAGAGCAATTTGGTGTGACACGTCAGGTCATTGTAAAGGATATTGGTATCATCAAAGCAAGTGGGTATGCAATCCTGTCTACTGCGAGAGGATATCTCTTACAAAAACATACAGATACTTGGTATCGTCGTGAAATTCGGGTATGCCATACCAAGGATCAGATTGAAGATGAATTAAGATGTATTGTGGATTTGGGTGGGTATATTCTCAATACGCATGTGGATCATCCAATTTACGGAAATGTGGGGGAATCTCTGCATATCAAAAGCAGGAAAGATATTCGTCAGTTTTTGGAGAAAACAGAACAAACGGGTTGTATGCCTTTACTGGAACTGACGAATGGTGTGCATACACACACCATTGCGGCAGATGATATACAAACATTGGATGAGATCTGTGAGGCATTGCAAATGGCTGGTTATTTGATTTTAAGATAGCTGAAGGATGGCTGGATATATATTTATTTGGATAGAGGTATGCACACTCTGATAAAGTTCTATTTTTTTGTCAATACAAAGACAAGAAGAAATGATTTGTAGTATTTTTTGCCGAGAATGATGAAATTTTGTCATGAACTGAAATCAGATGTAAGAAATGGATCCTTGATTATGAAAGCAAGGTTCTTGTAATTTTATGTAAATCATGCTAAACTAAAACAGAATGATTGTATCATGCAAATCGTATCAAAGGAGGTTTTTTTGATGTATACAACAAGTATTGCAATACAGGTTTTGCCTGATGAAATGGATATCAACCGTGTTGTTGCCATTGTGGATAAGGTCATTGCATATATTGATAGTACAGGATACCACTATGTGGTGGGACCATTTGAAACAACCATAGAGGGCGATTTGGAAGGTTTGATGCAGATTGCCAAACGTTGTCAGGAAATTCCCATTGAAGAAGGTGCGCCTTCTACAAAAACATATATCAAGGTGTTTCATAACCCAAGTGGTGTGTTGACCATCCATGATAAAATTGATAAATTTAATAAATGAGGAAAAACATATGGAAAAATGTATTATATTTGATTTGGATGGCACATTGCTCGATTCTATGCCGGTTTGGCGTGGCACGGGCAAAAGCTATTTGGAAAAGCACCATCTGCCTGTACCAGATGATTTAATCTCCACATTAAAAAAACAGACATTACCTGAAACAGCGCAATATTTCCGTACAAAGTTAGGTGCGACACAAAGTGTACAGGAAATTTGTGATGAGATCATTGCGCATGTATCGGATCAATATGCGCATCACATACCATTGAAACCATATGCACGTGAATATTTGGAGATGGAACAAAAAAAAGGAACAAAAATGTGTATTTTGACTGCATCAGAGGCAGGATATATTCATGGTGCATTGGAGCGCCTGAATATTTTACCGTATTTCGATTTTGTTGCTACTTGCACAGAGGTTGGAGGCAACAAACATGATTCGGATGTATTCGAGCGTATGATGAAACGTCTGGGTGGAACCATAGAAAATACCATTGTTTTTGAAGACGCCTATTATGCGATTCAAGGGGCAAAAAGTGGTGGTTTTCAGGTATATGCTATAGCAGATGAATCTGCTGCAAGTGAAAAAGAACGCATTGAGCAGACAGCAGATCGATATATTCAGAGCTATCAGGAATTGCTGTAAATAGAATATTTATGTGCGATAGTATATGGATATGAAAACAAACGATATCCAAAGACAAAATGATGTGATATGCAAATCAAATAATAGAAAACAGGTGAGGATATCATGGATGATATAATAGAAAATATGTATGAATATTTCATAGGGGCAACCTGTGAGGTATATACAACAGAAAAAAATGAGTGGATCTATTTTGGTACCATTCAAAAATATGATACTGTATCAAAGGAATTGGATATCTATACTCGTGCGGAAGATAATCTGAGAACGGCTGGTTTGATTTATTATACACCCGTGAAATTATTGGTACATGGAAAAAAGCTACATAATCAAATTGTGGTTCTTTACGGGCATGTGTTGCGTTGTGCAGAGGATTATTTGGGAATCGAACTAAATAATATCATCACTCATGAAGAAAACAGAGGGAGTTTTCGTGTAAAAACAAATGTGGAAACAAAAGTACAGCTTGTTTTGGAAACGAATCGTCTGGGAGGGATCCTTTCTTTGAGCGATATGATGGACTGCCAACTATTTGACATTAGCTTGTCTGGTATTGGT
Organism: Anaerotignum sp.; assembly: GCA_020024265.1. GTDB lineage: Bacteria > Bacillota > Clostridia > Lachnospirales > Anaerotignaceae > Anaerotignum. Next base: position 3,371 of record JAHHTW010000007.1, read on the forward strand.
TTTTCCAGCGACCAAAATTTTCGGATCGGAGATTCTGTGATTTTTCCCAATCTGCGATTGGAAACATCTCTGCATCCTTATGAACTGCGTTGTACCATTCAACGCAAAGAAAGTCGCCAAGACATAACAAAACCGCATATTTATGGTGCAGTTTTTCGGAATATGACGGAGAATCAGGAAGACATGCTGTGTCGTGACATTTTTATGATTCAGGCAAAACAAATGAAAAGAAATTGATGCAATTATAAATAAAACAAATAGAAAAAAGTAGAATCGCTCTGTATCCATGGGTGCCTGCCTGATACAGAGCGATTCTATATGTTGGATTATAGACGATCTTGGATTTTTCCAATGATATCGGCTTGTTTAAACAACACACATTGTCTGATGGCATTCTTAAATGCTTTTGCATTGGAACTGCCATGTGCTTTGACCACGAGTGCCTTTAGTCCAATAAAAGGTGCACCACCCACCTCATCTGCATCAAAATATTTTTTGACATTTTGAAAGGGCTTCAAGAGCATAGCAGCAGGGATTTTGTACAAACCTTTTGTGATTTCCTTTTTGATGATACCTACCAGTGTTTTGCTCAACCCCTCTGCGAATTTTAATATGGTATTTCCCACAAAACCATCACATACAACCACGTCAGCCTCTCCGAATGGGACATTTCTCGGCTCAATGTTTCCAACAAAATTCAGTGAGGATTCTTCTAATAAGGTGTATGCTTCTTTTGTCAAAGCATTGCCTTTTTCTTTTTCTGCACCAATGTTGACCAATGCAACAGAGGGATTTTTTTTGCCAAATACATTTTCTACATATACAGAGCCCATTTTACCGAATTGCTCAAGGTATTTCGCTTTACAGTCTACATTGGCACCACTATCTACCAAGAATGTAAATCCTTTTTGTGTAGGTAGGCAGGTACCAAGTACTGGACGTTCTACACCAGGTAAGCGACCAACAATCAATAAAGATCCTGTCAATAATGCCCCTGTGCTTCCAGCAGAAACGAAAGCATCTGCCTCTTTGTTTTTGACAAGCTGCATACCAATGACCATGGAGGAATCCTTTTTTTTGCGAATTGCCATAGTAGGTACTTCATCTGTAGAAATGACTTCTGATGCAGCAATGATTTCTATTTTTTCCTGCGGATATGTATATTTTTCCAATTCTGTACGAATTGCACTTTCCAAGCCAACCAGTTTGATGTGTACATTCATTTCTTTTACAGCATCTACGGCACCCTTTACAGTTTCTACAGGGGCGAAATCTCCACCCATAGCATCCAACGCAACAACAATTTCTGTTTCCATCAATGTTCCACCACTTTCTTAACATTTTGATTATGATATTATAAGGTAGTATATACAATTTTTCGAAAAATTACAATCCCTTACTTGACTTGAAAAAAAGGTGAAACTATGGCACACTGTATACAGACAATTTTGATTGTGCGTGTTTGGACAGCTTGGGAGTTGATTGGACTGTTGTATGATGATATGGAAAAACAATCAAAAATTGTTAGGCTGTTTGTACGATATGGCATTTATATATCAATAGGAGGTATGGTTTCTATGGAGGAATTAGAAAGGAAATTAAAGGAAAATCTCCGGTATCCGTTTCACATGCCTGGGCATAAGCGCAATGTGAAAAAACTGGGACATGCGTTTCCATATGATTTGGACATTACAGAAATTACGGATTTTGATAATCTCTTGCATGCTTCTGGTATTTTACAAGAACTGATGCATCGTGCAGCAAGGCTGTTTGGTGCCAAGAACTCTTTTTTGATGGTAAATGGCAGCAGCGGGGGATTGCTTGCCGGTATCCGTGCAGCGACAAAGCCTGGAGATACGGTATTGATGGCAAGGGGATGTCATCGTTCTGTTTATCATGCAATAGAACTGTGCAATCTCAAACCAATCTATGTAACAGCACCTGTTTTGCAGGAAAATCAAATGCTGGGCAGCATACAGCCAGAAGCAGTGAAGCAGGCATTGCAGGCACATCCCGAATGTACACTTGTGATTGTGACAAGTCCGACCTATGAAGGCGTGGTCAGTGACATTGCTGCCATTGCAGAGTATGTCCATAGAGCCAATGCGGTGCTTTTGGTAGACGAAGCCCATGGGGCACATATGGGATTTTCAGATGCATTTCCATCCTCAGGGGTAGCATTGGGAGCAGATGTTGTGGTACAAAGCCTGCATAAAACACTGCCATCCCCTACACAAACTGCAATACTGCATCTATGCTCTGAGCGTGTATCAGTCACAGAAATTCGTAGACAGCTTTCCATATTTCAAACAAGCAGCCCTTCTTATGTACTTATGGCTGCCATGGAGCGATGCATCAAACTCTTGGAGGAAGAAAAAGAGAGTCTATTTTCAGCATATGTATCTAGATTGATGGCATTTTATGATCGTACCAGCAGCTTAAAAAAACTGTCTGTATTACATCCCCAACAACATGTATCTGTGTTTGCACACGATATAGGCAAACTATTGATTTCTACGCAAAACAGCAATATGACCGGACCACAGCTTGCAGATGTTTTGCGTCATACATACAAATTGGAAATAGAGATGGCTCAGCCAAGCTATGTGTTGGCAATGAGCAGTATTTTGGATACGGATGCGGCTTTTATACGTTTGGCAGATGCATTATATGAAATAGACGCATCCATCAATCGAAAGACAAAGACAGATGCATATGTATCCTTTCCATTGCCACCTGCTGTTTCTACCATAGCACAAGCCTTGGCATCGCCAACGGCAGAGGTAGCTCTGGAGCAATCCGAAAATGGTATCGCAGCGGATTATATCTTTGCCTATCCTCCGGGAATCCCTCTGATTGTGCCGGGAGAACGAATCACGAGAGCGCTTTTGGAGCAAATTGCTTTTTTCAAACAGATTGGAATACACATGGAAAATGCTTATGCCAAAGAGGGAGCAGTACAGATCATGCAGGCAGAACATCAGAAATGATTTTTTGTATATACGTTTTCGGAAGCACTTGAAAAATGTTGCAATTTGTGGTTAAATATATGTTGTGAAAGTACCGTTTGTACAACGGTTCTGTCATGGTATGTCAAAATACGACAACCAAACAAAAAAGGAGTGATACGCATGAAACACATTCAGACATTACGTACACGTGACTTGGCTGCCAGCGTAAAATGCGGCGGTTGTGGCGAATGCCAGACATCCTGTCAGTCTGCTTGCAAAACATCTTGTGGTGTTGCAAATCAGCAGTGTGAAAACAAATAAGAAATGACAGGAAGGTCGCTGTCTGCTCATTGGCAGACGGCGACTTTTTACGTCCGCACGGAAGCAATGCAAATGGGAGCATACAAATATTTTATCAAATAGAAAGAGGAACCTTATGATACATCAATACAAATTAAATGGTTATAACATTGTGCTGGATACATACAGTGGTGCGGTACATGTTGTCGATGACATCGCTTATGATGTAATTGGTATGTATGAAAGTCATACACCGGAAGAAATTACACGGGCAATGCTGGAAAAATATGCTGCATTGCCGGAAGTAACAGAAACAGAGATTCATGATATCATAGAAGGGATTACAGAGCTGAAAACAACAGGTCAGCTGTATACCGATGATTTATATGAGGACATTGCTACAAATTTCAAGTTCCAAAACAACGATATCAAAGCGCTCTGTCTGCATGTTGCACATACCTGTAACCTGACATGTGACTACTGTTTTGCAAGTCAGGGCAAGTATCAGGGGGATCGTGCATTGATGAGCTTTGAAGTAGGGAAGCAAGCATTGGACTTTTTGATTGCACATTCCGGAAACAGACGCAATCTGGAAGTTGATTTCTTCGGTGGGGAACCATTGATGGACTGGGATGTTGTAAAACAGCTTGTGGCATATGCACGTAGCATCGAAAAAGAAAAAAACAAAAATTTCCGTTTCACATTGACAACCAATGGTCTGCTGGTAGATGATGATGTGATTGCATTTGCGAATAAAGAAATGCACAATGTTGTATTGAGTCTGGATGGCAGAAAAGAAGTACATGACAAACTGCGTCGTACCACACTTGGTCACGGAAGCTATGATGTCATTGTTCCAAAGTTCCAAAAATTTGTGCAAAGCAGAAATCATACGGGGTATTATGTACGTGGAACCTATACACATGATAATGTGGATTTCACAAATGATATCTTCCATATGGCGGATTTGGGTTTTACAGAACTGTCTATGGAGCCGGTTGTCTGTGATCCAAAGGAACCGTATGCTTTGACAGCAGCGGATTTGCCCATTCTTTTTGAGCAGTATGAAATACTGGCAAAGGATATGCTGCGTAGGGAAAAAGAGGGAAACCCCATCACATTCTATCACTATATGATTGATTTGACAGGTGGCCCTTGTGTTTATAAGCGTGTCAGTGGTTGTGGCAGCGGTACAGAATATATGGCAGTTACCCCTTGGGGTGAGTTGTTTCCCTGTCATCAGTTCGTTGGGGATGCAGCGTATAGCTTAGGCGATATCTGGCAGGGTGTCACACATCCGGAGGTACAGGAGAAATTCCGTAAATGCAACGCTTATACACGGCCGGACTGTAAGGATTGCTGGGCAAAGCTGTACTGTTCCGGCGGGTGCGCTGCAAATGCGTATCATGCAACTGGGGATATTACCGGAATTTATGAATATGGTTGTGAATTGTTTCGTAAAAGGATAGAATGTGCAATCATGATTCAGGTCGCAAAGCAGATGCAGGAGGAAGCGGAATAAAATTTGTCTGCTGCAAAAACAAAGACCTTTGTACATTGCTGTACAAAGGTCTTTCCACATCAAAAATATGGTTGCGGGATCGGATTGTATGCTGTAAAGCATCAAATATCCAATTTCATATCACCAAAATGAATCCAGCCACGTTTGCGCATCAATTCAGAAAAAATAAATGTTAGTATTGCGGGTAATATAAAATGCAAAAGCAAAATTTCAATCAGCAATATACCACTGCCTCTGCTTCCTGCCATGGTTTGCCATGTCATAATCTGACCAACCAATCCGCTGGTACCCATACCACCGCCGGCAGGGTTGTTTTCCATTTTGAATACCATGGTTGCGACAGGTCCCAAAATAGCAGAAGTTAATGTGGGTGGAATCCAAATCAATGGATTTTTGACAATGTTGGAAATTTGCAGCATTGAAGTACCAAGACCCTGTGCAAGCAAGCCATCCCATTTATTTTCTCGGAAGCTGGCTACTGCAAAGCCGACCATCTGTGCAGAGCATCCAACAGTTGCTGCGCCGGCCGGTAAGCCGGAAAGCCCAAGTATGATGGACAATGCAGCGGAGCTGATGGGCAGCGTCAGTGCCATACCCATTACAACAGAGATGACAATACCCATAAGAAATGGCTGTAAGTATGTAGCAACACGAATCCACTCTCCGAGCTGCGTCATGGCAGCGGAAAGAGAAGGTCCAACAAAGGCACCTACTGTGCCACCAACACCAATGGTTACCATAGGTGTCACAATGATATCTATTTTCGTTTTACCAGAAACCAGTCTGCCAAATTCCATACCGAATAACGCTGCAATGAATGCGCCAAGAGGATCGCCGGCACCACCCAAAAGCATACCACCACCTTCCGGAAAAAGTGTGCCTGCTGCAAATGCTGCGGCATTGGCGCCCAATAGCCCTGTTACACCGGATGAGAAAACGACCATTCTAGGTACTTCCATAACATAAGCGGTGCCTACACCAATTCCAACACCGGTACACATGGTTGCAAAATTTCCCAAAGAAACAATGAATACACCGATTTCACCACCAATCAAAGAGCCGATTTGCTTAATAATCAGCCCAACAATCAGTGTACAAAATAGCCCAAGAGCCATGCCATTGAGTCCATTGATACAGTATCGCTTTAATATTTTTTGCCAGATTGACTGTGGTTTCGTATCCACTTTCATACCCCCTATTCATGTATATACACATAGCTTTACATATTTGGCATCGCTTTGTATATTAGCATAAAGAACGTATCATTGCAAGTAGTTTTCCCTGTGCGGTCTTTGGGCTTTGCTGGCTATCTGTACAATTGTAGGGAAGTATATTGTATGGAAAAAGGTGATGATCTTTTGAGGAGCGTTTGCTTCTGTTACATATGGTGTGGCAGGTGTATGCTTTCCAATGAAGTGGGGAAGTGTGAATGCGCCTGCTGTGATCAGACATAGGCAAACTGCCAAAGCACCCCATTTCACCCAACAGGATTTCTTTCCTTTTCTTATGGTTGAGGGTTTCGTGGACATATTTGACATTAAGTTTGTCCCTAGTGTCAGAAAAATTTTTCATGTTCATGTAGATCCCTCTTTCTCCTGTTTGGTAATGAGGTCGCTATACAGCGGCTTGGCAGTTCAAGCAGGCTCACATTTTCTTTTGCAATATGCGGTATATCATAACACCCATCACACACTGAAAAATCAAGAGCAAAAAGATCATTCCTATGATCCATGCTCCTGCTCTCATCCATGCAAGTATAAAAGAAAGAGCAAGGAGTAAAAGCGTCATAATCTGATAAGTGATATAACCGGCTTTCATTCGTAAGAGTTGTTTTCTTTCATCTACACTGTTTATATAAGATTCTCGTTTTTTGGCTTCATATAGTTCTTGTCGTTTTGGGTTTTTCCAGTAGACAATGCGCATCACTTGTATAACAGACGCTGTTATGATTCCAACCCCCATAGAAAAAATCATGGTTGAATAGTAATCGAACTTTACAAAAAAACTGACTCCAATCAGTAGTATACCAACCGTTATCTCAATAATAAGCGGTTTCAGATCTTTCATATTGCTTCCTCCTTTTTACATCTCCTGATCAAAATAAAAACGATTACAGAGAGCAAAGCCATGAACAAAAAATAGTAAAACATGTAAAAGTATGGAAATTACTTCTACCATAATAAGGGCAGATGATGGCATGAAAGCAGCAAAAATACAGTTCATCATATCAAATGCCGTTGCATGGACAGTGTTTGCAATCGCTATGTGATGCACATTCTTTTTCCAATATTCATTGTTTCTTTCATTCGGGCTTGGTGACTCGTTCAAAAATCACATCATCCATACCAAGTGCCAATACAGACATGGGGTAATATTTTGTGTATTCCTTGCAGATCAGCAGTGGCTTTTATCAAGCAGAAGCCAATTGCCCCAAACAGCAAATACAGTATGATGGTTGTGTATTTTGTGATTTTGGATTTTATGTTTCCTCATCCTCATAAATAAAAATTTCTTCAATCGTCATATGAAAGTATCTGGCAATTTTGAATGCCAACTGAATAGACGGATTATAGCGTCCGTTTTCCAAAGAGCCAATGGTTTGTCGTGATACTTCCAATGCGTTTGCCAATTCTTCCTGTTTGATTCCATGTTGTTTGCGAAGTGCTTCCAGTCGATTTTTCATAGGGATATCCTTTCTAATGGAAAGTTTGCTTTCCGTATTGTTATGATAGCACAGTCGCAAAAAGATGTCAAGTATGCTTTCCATTTTGCTTGTGCTAAAAATGAGAAAGGAAGGATCCCATTTTTTTGCAGGGCTGTTATGCTGCAATTGGTATATGGTATTTTACAAAAATATCTTATGCAAAAATATCTGAAAAACACAGATTGAAGCAGTTTCCATATGGTTTTATCCATATTTGCAAATGCTTATATAAAATTTTGCAGCGATCCAATTCATCAGAAATGACAGAAAAGTATGATGGATATTTGTTTACAATTTGTGGAAAACAGAATATAATTTGATCATATAAAAATAGTATCAATACATAGGCAATATCAAAGAAAGCAGCATATATTTATCATATAGGAGGTAGAAAATATGTGGTCAGATGTTATGATCCTATTCTCAGATGAAATAGAATTTGTAATACGGCTGATACTCTCCTGCATCTGTGGTGGCTTAGTTGGCTTAGAACGCAGTCGAAAACGCAAAGAGGCAGGGATTCGCACACATATCATTGTTGCACTGGGCGCTTCTGTGATGATGATTGTATCCAAGTATGGATTTTTTGACGTGTTGCAGTATCAGCATGTGACATTGGATGCTTCTCGATTGGCAGCCAATGTTGTGACAGGCATTTCCTTTTTGGGTGCGGGTGTCATTTTTGTAAGAGGGGTATCCATTCGTGGGTTGACGACAGCAGCCGGTATTTGGACAACGGCAGGAGTGGGATTGTCTATTGGTGCAGGTATGTATATGGTTGGTATTTGTACGACCATACTGCTTTTGTTTATACAACTGGTAATGCAGCGTCACTTGAGGCGGTTTGATGGTCCGGTTTATGAAACCATTTCTGTGACATATACAGATGGATTGCTGGGGCTGGAGGGCTTAAAGTTGCAATTGGAAAAAAATCAAATTGTGGTGCATAATATCACTATGGAGAAATATGATGACCATAGCATTGCCGTCACCATGCAAATCAGCAAAGAAAATGGTATGCTGTGTACAGATTTGGCAACCGTTTTGGCAAAGGACCCCCATGTAACAAAATTCAGTTTATAATGTGGAGAGAGAAAAACCTTGGAAAATAGCAATATGCATTTTTCTCAGGTTTTTCTTTTTACAAAAAAAACTTTAATAATCTACTTGACTAAAGTGATAAACTGTTTTAATATGGAAAAAAGTAATGCGGTATTAGATGGTGCATTCGGATGTTCAGATACGGATTTATTTTCTGGGAGGTGCGGGTATGAATATTTGGGAAGGCTTATGCCAAAAGGATGAACAAACCATATTTCGTTTGCGTGGATTGTTTGAGCAGTATGGTTATCGTAGATTTCAAATGAGCAAATTTGAAGAATATGATTTTTACGCAGAAAACAGAAGATTTTTGACAACAAAAAATATCATTACATTTCAGGGACTACAAGGACAGCTGTTGGCATTGAAACCGGATGTGACATTATCCATTATAAAGCATACCAAAGGAAACTATGATGTGCCAGAGCGTGTGTATTACAATGAAAATATATATCGTGCAAGAAAAGGCGATGGAGAATATAAAGAAATCATGCAGGTTGGTTTGGAATATATTGGAGAGGTGGATGATTATGCTACCAGTGAGGTGGTGCTGCTTGCCAAAAAAAGTATTGACAGTATCAGCAGTCATGGTGTATTGAATCTATCGCATATGGGATTTGTACAGGGGCTGTTGGAAGAAACAGGTGCCAATACAGCGGTATATCAGAAATTGTTGGCATGTATCGGAGAAAAAAATCCGCATGGAATCCGTAAACTTTGTTTGGAGCATCATATTGCAGAACAATGTACACAGGCACTTTGTGATATGACGGCATTGCATGGCACGCTTGCAGAGGTTTTGCCTTTGGCAAAGAAATTGAGTTGCAATGAAAAAACTGCACAGGCAATTGCAGAATTGGAATCTTTGGAGGAAAATTTGCGGGTATGTATTTATGACCATGGTGTATTTTTGGATTTTTCATTGGTCAATGATACCGATTATTATAACGGCATTATTTTTCAGGGCTTTATTCAGGGGATTCCGGCAAGTGTGCTTTCCGGAGGACGCTATGATCATTTGGTACATAAATGCGGAAAACAGGCAGATGCCATTGGTTTTGCCGTTTACATGGATATGCTGGAGCGATTTGATGAAAGAAACAAGACTTATGATGTAGATACATTGCTGCTTTGTGATGACAAAACCGATACGGTAGAAAAATTACGTGCGGTGCAAATGCTGCAAAGTATGGGACTTTCTGTCGCAGTACAAAAAAAGGACGATGGCAGATTACAATATCGCAAGCTGTGCCAATTGGGAGAAAGCGGGGTAGAGGTCATTGGCTGAATATTTGAATATTGCGCTGCCGAAAGGCAGATTGGGTGAAAAAGCATATGATATATTGGAACAAATTGGATTTGGCTGCCCTTCCATACGAGAACAGAACCGCAGGCTGGTATTTGAAAATGAAGAAAATCAGGTACGATATTTCTGGGTGAAGCCATCGGATGTTGCAGTCTATGTAGAGCGTGGCGCAGCAGATGTGGGTATTGTGGGAAAGGATATTTTGCTGGAACAGAGCGCAGATGTATATGAGCTGTTGGATTTGGGTATTGGAAAATGCCGTATGGCGGTGGCAGGACGCAAAGGAACCAGGCTTGATACAGAACGTACATTGCGTGTTGCAACAAAATTTACAAATATCGCAAGAGCATATTTTGCAAGTCAAAGCAGGGAAATCGAAATCATCAAGCTGCATGGTTCGATTGAGATTGCACCTGTACTGTATATGTCAGATGTCATTGTGGATATTGTAGAGACAGGTACCACGCTCAAAGAAAATGATTTAGAGGTTTTGGAGGAGATTGTACCAATCAGTGCAAGGCTGATTGCCAATAAGGCAAGCTATCAATTCAACCATGGGCGGATACAGAAAATGATGGAAGAAATGGCGGCAGCACAGAAAGAATGAGGTGAACGATATGATACAACAATATCGCTATCAGGATATTTGTATTGATGATATTTTTCATAGAACAGAAGAAAAAACGGATATTGCAGATGCCGTTGCAGGAATTCTTGCAGATGTGCGTGCAAACGGGGATGAAGCCTTGCTGCGTTATACAAAGCAGTTTGACCAAGCAGTGCCAAGCAGACTTGAGGTGACAGCAGCCGAACGCAAAGCGGCAATGGATTTGGTAGATCCAAAGCTTTTGGATATTCTCAAGCAAGCAGCGAAAAACATATCAACGTTTCATGAAAAGCAAAAACGCAATGATTTTGTGATGACAGAGCAAAATGGTGTGATACTTGGGCAAAAAATTACTCCGTTACAGAGAGTGGGAATTTATGTACCTGGTGGCACGGCGTGCTATCCCTCTACGGTGCTGATGGATACCATACCTGCCAAAATTGCAGGAGTAGAAGAAATCATCATGACCACACCGGCAAAGGGTGGCAAAATCAATCCTGTGATACTTGCAGCAGCAGAGATTGCAGGTGTAGACCGTATTTTTCAGGTAGGTGGAGCACAGGCAATCGCAGCACTTGCATATGGCACGGAAAGTATTCCGCATGTGGATAAAATCGTAGGCCCTGGCAACGCATTTGTGGCAGAAGCAAAAAAACAGGTTTTCGGCAAGGTATCCATTGATATGATTGCAGGCCCAAGCGAAATACTCATTTTGGCAGACGATACCTGTGATGCAGAAATTGTAGCGGCAGATTTGCTTTCACAGGCAGAGCATGACAAAATGGCAAGTGCCGTATTGGTGACAGACAGCGCACGCCTTGCAGATGCGGTATCCGCAGAGCTGGAAAAACAGATTCCACTTTTGCCACGTGCGGAAATTGCACGTGCATCCATTGATACATGCAGTAAAGTGATATTGGCAGAGTCTATGGAGCAGGCAGTAGAAATTTCTAATGAGATTGCACCGGAGCATTTGGAAATCTGTGTGGACAATCCTTTTGCATATCTTGCCAAAATCAAACATGCAGGCTCTATTTTTCTTGGCAAACATGCACCCGAGGCTTTGGGGGACTATTTCGCAGGGCCAAATCACACATTGCCCACCGGAGGAACAGCAAGGTTTTCTTCCCCGCTTTCTGTGGATGATTTTATCAAAAAGTCCTCATTTACATATTATACCGCAGAAGCATTGTGCTGTGTTGGGAATCAGATTGTACGATTTGCACAGGAAGAAGGCTTACAGGCACATGGAAACGCAGTAGCAATCAGAATGAAGAAGGAGAAAAATATATGAGTAGATTTTTGATGCAACGCTTTGCAGGGCTGCATGCCTATACACCGGGCGAACAGCCACAGGATATGCAGTATATCAAGCTAAATACAAATGAATCCCCATATCCTCCTGCACCGGCGGTATTTGATGCAGTCAATGCAAATGAGGTGGGTAAGCTTCGGCTTTATCCTGATCCGGAGGGAAAAAGGCTGAAAGAAAAGCTGGCAGCATTGTATGGAGTGAAAGCAGAAAATATCTTTTTGTCCAATGGCTCAGATGATATTTTGAATTTTGCATTTCTGGCATTTTGTGATGATACACATCCTGTACTCTTTCCGGAAATCAGCTATGGTTTTTATTCGGTTTACGCAGATTTGTATGGAATACAAGCAAAGAAAATTCCCTTGCAGTATGATTTTTCGATTGATATTACACCATATTGCAATGCAGATGGTATGGTTGTAATTGCAAATCCCAATGCACCAACAGGCTTGCTTTTGCCACAGCAGAAGATTGAGCAAATCCTACAATCCAATCCAGAGCATATGGTTGTGATTGATGAAGCATATATTGACTTTGGGGGGACAAGCTGTTCCAATTTGATTGAAAAATATGATAACCTGCTTGTGGTACAGACATTTTCCAAATCTCGCTCTATGGCAGGTGCAAGATTGGGTTTTGCCATTGCATCAGCACAGATTATCGAAGATTTGAACAAAATCAAATATTCCACGAATCCTTATAGCATCAACCGTTTGACATTGGCAGCGGGCGAAGCCGCTGTAGATAGCAATCAATACTACATAGATCTTTGCGAGAAAATTATTTCTACACGTACCAGAACAGTGACACGCTTGCGGGAGATCGGCTTTACGGTTTTGGACTCCGCAGCAAACTTTGTTTTTGCGAAGTCAAATGGTATCCCGGGCGGAGAATTGTATTGCCGTTTGAAAGAAAAGGGGATATTGGTACGTCATTTTGAGAATGAAAAAATTAAGGATTACATCCGCATTACCATTGGTACGGATGCACAAATGGCAATCTGTGTAGATCAACTGGAACAACTGCAAAAGGAGTATGCAAATGAGAATGGGTGAAATCAAAAGACAGACAAAAGAAACAAATATTTCGCTTTCCTTGCATTTGGATGGTGTAGGTGCAAGTGAAATTCATACTGGTGTGGGTTTTCTCGATCATATGCTGATATTGTTTGCAAGACATGGACGCTTTGATTTATGTGTCAAATGTCAGGGGGATACGGAGATTGACGATCATCATTCTGTAGAAGATATTGGTATTTGTCTGGGTATGGCATTTCAAAAAGCGTTGGGCGATGGTATGGGCATTTGTCGTTATGGACATATCATACTGCCGATGGATGAATCGTTGATACTATGTGCGGTGGATATTTCCGGTCGATCACATTTGGAATATGGCTTGGAAATTCCGACACAGAAGGTCGGGGGCTTTGATACAGAACTGACGGAGGAATTTTTGATTGCTTTTGTCAGAAAAGCAGGGCTGACGCTGCATGTGAAGCAGCTTGCCGGAAAAAATAGCCATCATATCATAGAGGCGACGTTTAAGGCGCTTGCCAGAGCATTGGCACAGGCGGTCGCAATCAATGCAGAATATCGCAATGAAATCCCATCTACGAAAGGGGTATTGTAATGGTAGGTATCATAGATTACGGAATTGGCAATCTTTTTTCGCTCAAAAGCTCCCTTGCATATATTGGAGAAGAAGCGATTATTACCAATGATGCAGAGGAATTGAAAAAATGTGACCATATCATATTGCCGGGGGTAGGCGCATTTGGCGATGCTGTCAAAAAGCTCAGAGAAAGTGGTATGGATCAAGTGGTTTTGTCAGAAGCAGCTTTGGGAAAACCACTTTTGGGTATTTGTTTGGGTATGCAGCTTTTGTTTGACAAAAGCTATGAATATGGGGAGTATGATGGATTGGGTTTGATTCCGGGTGTGGTGCGCCCCATTGCCTCCATGATTTCGCAGGGGCTAAAGGTACCGCATATTGGTTGGAATGGTTTGCATTTTCCAAAGGACAAAGAAAGATGCCCGATCTTTGCAGATTTGCAGGAAAATGACTGTGTGTATTTTGTGCATTCTTTTGCAGCTGTGGATTGTGCAGACAATTTGACAGCATCTACAGAATATGGTGCAGAGCTGACAGCAGCAGTTGCAAAGGGCAATATATATGGCACACAGTTTCATCCGGAAAAAAGCAGTAGAGTTGGCTTGCAGATTTTGAGCGCATTTTGTAAGCTATGAAAAGGAGGATGCGTGATGTATATTTTTCCTGCAATAGATTTGATTGAAGGATGTGCTGTGCGTCTGGTGCGTGGGGATTATGCACAAAAAACGGTGTACAGTACACAGCCGGAACAGGTGGCAAAACAGTTTGCAGCAGATGGGGCTGAATTTTTGCATTTGGTGGACTTGGAAGGTGCAAAAGATGGGACAACCCCCAATCTGGAAACCATACGAAAAATTGTAGCAGTCAGTGGGCTGAAAACAGAGGTTGGCGGTGGGATTCGTACAGAGCAAACCGTTCAAAAATATATGGATGCCGGAGTATATCGTGTCATTCTGGGTACGGCAGCACTCAAAGAGCCGGATTTTTTGGAGCGTATGGTACAAAAATATGGAGAAAAAATTGCAGTTGGTGTGGATATGAAAGATGGCATGGTAGCGGTGCAGGGATGGACAGAGGTATCTGATATGACTTGTGATGCGTTTTGTCAAAAGCTGGAGCGTATGGGTGTCAAAACCATTATTTGTACAGATATTTCAAAGGATGGCTTACTTTCCGGTACCAATCTGGAATTATACCGTCATCTAAAGCAGCGGTACGATATGGATATTGTGGCATCTGGCGGAGTATCTTCTTTGAAGGATGTGCAGGCACTGCAAAATATGGGAATATACGGTGCAATATTAGGCAAAGCGCTGTATACAGGACATATTTGTCTGAAAGATGCGGTACAAATTGGAAAGGGGGTCAGAGAATGATTGCAAAAAGAATTATCCCCTGTCTGGATGTCAAGGACGGACGGGTGGTAAAGGGGATACAATTTGAAGGGCTGCATGATGTATCCTCCCCCATAGAGCTTGGGAAATATTATAGCGATTATGGTGCAGATGAATTGGTGTTTTATGATATTACGGCATCTGCGGAGGGACGTACACTTTTTACAGATATATTGAAGCAGGTAGCACAAACAATTTTTATTCCGCTGACCGTTGGTGGCGGCATACACACATTGGCAGATTTTGACCGTGTACTCAAATGTGGTGCGGATAAGGTGAGTGTCAATTCCGGTGCGATTAAAAATCCTGATTTGATTGCACAGGCAGCAAAGAAATATGGAAATCAGTGTGTGGTTCTGTCGGTGGATGTCAAGCGTGTGGATGGCAGGTTTGCCGTATTTGCCAAGGGTGGCAGAGAAAATACAGGTATGGATGCCATTGCATGGATTGAAAAATGCGTTGCGTTGGGTGCAGGCGAGGTGGTAGTCAATAGCATGGATACAGATGGTGTCAAAAAAGGATTTGACTTAGAGATGCTGCAAGCAGTATGCGATGCGGTTTCTGTACCTGTCATTGCCTCTGGTGGCGCTGGATGTATGGAGGATTTTGTGACACTCTTTGAAAGTCTGCCAAAGGTAGATGCAGGCTTGGCAGCATCCATTTTTCATTTTGGAGAAGTGCGTATCCCAGATTTGAAACAAAAGCTGGCAGAGCAGGGGATACAGGTGAGGATATAAAGGAGGAAAAAGATGTTTGATATAGATACACTGAAATTTGATGACAAAGGTCTGATTCCTGCTGTCGTGGTGGATGCATGGAGCAAAGAAGTATTGACTGTAGCGTACATGAACAAAGAAAGCTTGGAAATCAGTATCAAAGAAGGCAGAACCTGTTTCTGGTCTCGTTCCCGTCAGGAGCTTTGGCGCAAGGGGGAAACCTCTGGGAATGTACAACAAATTGTCAGCATTACCGCAGATTGTGACAGAGATGCGCTCACCGTTGCGGTTTTGAAGAATGGGCCTGCATGTCATCTGGGTACAGAATCCTGTTTCAATGAAACTGTTTTCCAAAGCACAGAGCAAAGAGGGTTTTCTATGGATGCGCTTTTTGGTCTTTTGGAAGGAAGAAAGGCAGCGATGCCGGAAGGCTCTTACACCACATATCTTTTTGAAAAGGGTCTGGATAAAATATTGAAAAAAGTGGGCGAGGAATCTACAGAGGTAATCATTGCAGCAAAGGCTGAGGATCACAAAGAAACGGTATATGAGATTGCAGATTTGACCTATCATATACTGGTTTTGATGGTGCAAATGGGCATTTCATTGGAAGATGTCAGAAAAGAGCTGGCTTCCCGTCATATCATAGATCATAAAGTAAAACAGGAGAAAATGACAACATGATACCAAAAGCGAATTATCATATGCATACCACGTATTGCGATGGCAAAAATACAGTGCGGGAAATGGTAGAAGCGGCATATGCAAAAGGCTTTACACACATTGGATTTTCGGGGCACAGCTATACGGATTTTGATACCAGCTATTGTATGCAAAGGGAAAATATTTCGCAGTATTTGCAGGATATTGCACAGAGTAAGGCGGAGTATCAGGGAAAAATGGAAATCTATAGCGGTGTGGAACAGGATTTTTACAGTAAGGAAGCAACGACGGCATTTGATTATGTCATTGGCTCGGTACATTATATATACAAAGAAGGAAAATACCATCCGGTAGATGAGAGTGAAGCAATCACAAAACAGGTTGTGGATACATATTTTGGTGGTGATTTTCTGAAATATGCCAAGCTGTATTTTGAAACGGTGGCACAGGTAGTACAAAAAACAAATGCGGATATCATTGGGCATTTTGACTTGCTTACAAAATTCAATGAAGGCAATCGCTATTTTGATATGGATGAAAAGCAGTACCGTAGCATAGCCTTGGAAGCAATGGAGGCACTTTTGCATACAGGAAAACCGTTTGAAATCAATACTGGTGCGATGTATCGTGGATTGCGTACAGAGCCATATCCGTCCTATGCACTTTTGAAGGAACTGCAAAAACGTGGAGGCAGTATTGTGTTTTCCAGCGATAGCCATAATATGGCATCCTTGGGTTACGGTTTTGCAGAGATGGCAAAGGTGGTCAAAGAGATGGGTTTTTCTACAGTACAGATTTGGACACCGCAGGGAATGCAGGATATTGTATTATAAGTATAGAAAAAGGCAGTTGTGTGATAAAACAACTGCCTTTTTGATTGATTACAAAATAGGAATGGATTTTTGCATGGCAAAGGAATAGAGATATGTTTCTTTTACACGGATTCCCGTCGCACGTTGTAAAGCCTCACGATATAATTGCAGCTGTATGGCATATTTTTCATAAAACGTTTCTGCTTGATAGATACGATCGTTTTTATAATCAATCAATATCATTCCGTCTTGTTCTTTGAAATAACAGTCAATGATACCATTGACCTGAATCCATTCATCACAATCAGAAAATTCGGATGTAGGATAAATGTCTTTGGGCTGCATCAGCATGGAAAAGGGCTGTTCCTGATAAATCTCGTCTGCAAATTGCATCCGTTTTGCCAAATCGGAGGAAAAGAATGAAAGCAACTCTTTTTTTTGTAAAGCCGCTGCCTCTTCCGGCATCAAACGCTCTTGTTTCACCAAAGAAGCAATCAGTGTATCCAATGTTTCGGCACAATAACTTTGCCGTAAATCGGCTGCCTCCATCACCATATGCATGGCAGTACCCAGTTGTGTTCGGCTTACTTTTTTGTTTTTTTGTGCTTCAGACAAATCAGGCAATACAAGATTGGTTGGTATCTCCATGCTTTCGCCTGTCATTTCTTCTTGATGCTTGCGTTTGATTTCGGAAATAGAAATTTTGGCAGGCAGTATGGTTGCTTTTTGGTGGTCGTACTGCCATGCAAGTACACGAAAAATATCTTCTTTTTTGCCACTGTAATCTTTTGTCGTGTCAAATGTGTCGAAAAAGAGCTTGTGTGTATGAATTTCTTCTTTCTGTTCAGTAAGCTTGGATGCCAAATCTTGTTTTTCTAAAAATGTGAATTGCCATACGGATGGTTCTTCTAGGAACAAATGCGGCTGCCCTCGATCAAATGGTTCGAGTTCTGAGGGAAGACTGCGTCCGGCAGGATGACGCAACAGTGCAGGCATAATCCAGTCCAGATAGTTATGCGCATTTTGCAAACGGAATAGGGGCAGCTGTATCTTTTGTGTATCAGCAGTATCTGCCCATTTTTCTATGGACTTTGCAAGATCGTTTGCCACACCGGTCAAAATCAGTTTTTCCTTCGCTCTGGTCATTGCAACATAGAGGATGCGAAGCTCCTCGGAAAGGCTTTCCAAACGAATGACAGAGGATACAGCAGCGGTAGAAAGTGTTTGGTAGGTGACGTTTTTTTCGATATCCTTGCAATTCATACCATAGCCCAAGGTGGGATGCATCAAAACAGCAGCACGGGTATCTGCCTGATTGAATTGCTTGGACAAATCTGGTAGAAATACCACGGGAAATTCCAGTCCCTTGCTTTTGTGTATCGTCATGATTTGAACCAGATTTTCGGCTTCGCTTTGTACCTTTGCTTCCGAGGTTTCCAAACCGCTTTCTTTCATATCCTCTACAAAGCGTATAAAGTGAAACAAACCGTTTCCGCTGCTGCGCTCATAGGCTTCTGCCTTTTCAATCAGCAGGCGCAAATTGGCTTGTCGGAGTATGCCGCCTTCTGTAATGCCGATATAATCATAGTATCCTGTCTGTGCGTAAAGATAGCGCAAAAGCTCTTGTAAGGAAATCTGAGAAGCTTGTGTACGCCAATCCTGTAATTGATCATGAAATCGTTTGAGTGTATCGGTAATCTGTCTTTGCGTGCCTTCGGCAATATAGCGCAGCACACATTCATAGTATAAACCATCTCCGCCAAACAAACGTATTTCTGCCAAGTCATCCGCAGTCAGTGCATAGAGCGGGGAATGAAGCAGGGAAATCAAAGGAATATCCTGATACGGGTTGTCAATCAAACGTAAAAGATTCAATACCGTATCCACCTCTGTCACATCATAGTACCCCTGTGCGGTTTCGGCATAGAAGGGAATCCCTGCCTTTCCAAATACATCATCAAATGTATTTCCCCAGCGCTGCACACTTCTGAGCAAAATGGCAATATCCCGATACATTATGGGACGATAGGCGTTACTTTTGCGGTCATAGACTTGATAGCCACTGGAAATCAAATCATTGATTTTTTGTACCAATATGGTTGCTTCCAATTCTTGTTTGCCAAGCTCTGCAATCTCATCGGGCAAATCGGTATCATCTGTTTTCCAATCCATAAGTATCAGTTCGTTTGCACCACCATGCAGTCCGGTGCATGGTGGAAAGGTTGCACCATCGTATAATGCGGATTCTTCGTCGTATGCCACATCACCCAGTTGATCACACATCAGCTGAGAAAATATAAAATTGATACCGTCCAATATATTTTTTCTGCTACGGAAATTTTTGGACAATATAATTTTTCGTGTTTTTCCACCACGTGCAGTAGGATAGCTTCGATATTTCTCGTTGAACAATTCAGGCATAGCCAAACGAAAGCGGTAAATGCTTTGCTTTACATCCCCAACCATAAAACGATTGTTTTCCCCAATGCTTTCTTTGGATACGGCAGAAAGCAGCATTTCCTGAACAAGGTTGCTGTCTTGATACTCGTCGATCATGACTTCTATGTATTTTTTCTGTAGATCCTTTGCAGAATCTGTGGGTATGATATGTTCCTTTGTACTTTCTGGTGCTGTGAGTATTTCGAGTGCGAAATGTTCATAGTCATGAAAGTCCAGCCAGAGTTTTTCTTTTTTGGCAAGCGCAAATGCAGACATAAATTTTATGGTCAAATCAGAGAGCGCCGTAGCAATGGGGTAAAGATGGCGAATCAATCTGTTTTGCATTTCCACGCTATAGCCCAGATAGGTTTCCTTGACTTTTGCAAGGATTGTTTTTGCATTGGTTCGTAAATTTTTGATATATTCTGCGATTTCTTTGTTGTTTCCACGATAGGAAGGCATACGACCAAATTGCAGAGAAAGAGAAGCGGTGTGCCATGCTGCATAATCTATGGTAGCCAGACTGTCCTGAAAGGTCTGTACTGCCTGTATATCTAAAGTAAGCTGGTCTGCATATGCCGTAAAATCGCTGTCACCAGAGATGCGTTGAAAGCCTTTTTTGAGTATGCTTTGAGCGTAGGCACATTGATCCAACAGTATATGCTGTATGAGTGGCATCCAATCGCAATCATCAATACTTTGGGTATCTGTCAATGCAAAATGCGCTGCCATTTCATGGAGCTTCGCAATTGGTGCAGGATATCCCTGTACAAATTCATATACTTGCAGCACAAGATTTTTTAAGCGGGTGTCACTGGTCGCATTTCCAAATGTTTCCAAAAGAGAGAAAAAGCTTTCATCCTCTTGTTCATAAAGATCTTCAAAAAGCTCTGTCAGTACATCTTTTTGCAAAAGCTGAATTTCTGAAGGATCTGCCGTTTGTGCCGCAGGATCAATGTCCAAAAGATATCCAAACTCTCTGATTACCTGTAAGCAGAAAGCATGTATGGTCATGATGTCTGCATGGCTCAGGTAGGCAAGTTGATTTTGTAAATGTATATTTTGTGGTTGTTCTTCCAATTTTGCAGATACAGCGGATGCGATGCGTTCCCGCATTTCCGATGCCGCTGCTTTGGTAAAGGTTACAACAAGCAGTTGGTCGATATCAATTGGATTTTCAGCAGTGGTGATACGTTGTATGATGCGTTCAACCAATACGGCAGTTTTTCCACTGCCAGCTGCTGCGGAAACAAGAATATCGCTATCTCTTGCATCAATGGCATCCAGTTGCTGTGTTGTCCAGTTTGCTCCCATATATTCACATCCTTATTATGTTCCGGTAGCCTTTCCAAGCCGTACCCGAAAGGGCACATAGCTGGTAAAGGAAGTTATAAAGCTCTGATAGGAATTATACCAGAAATGGAGCAAAAACGCCATGACAGAAGGTGAGATTTCTGTTTCTGCAAAAAGATAGCGTGTGCTTACACAAGCAAATAATGTTGAAAACTGAATGCGACTGAAACAAGAGCATTGATACAGAATCGTAGCCATTTTCTGCTCATTTTCATTGAGCAGAAAGATATGTGATAAGAAAGGCAGCATGGTGTCCCAAGTGATTTCCTTTTTGTACCGACGTACCATGCGTATGGTGTGATGGATGGCAGCCAGCTTGAAAAAATGATCTGTAATCTGCACATTCCAAATGTGTTTGTGCGCTTTCAGATAATTAGAGCTGCTATGGTCTAAAATCAGCATTTCATACCCGTCTGCAATGGTACTTTCTATGCATTGGGTATAGAAGGCGATGGCAAAGGAATCTTCCATCTGTTCCATTTGTGCCATGTATATTTGCTTTTTTTGTATAAAGAATTTATGGAGATATTTTTCTGTTTGTTTCTTTGTAATTTGCAATACGATTGCTCCTTTCTTTTGTGTTATCATAGGATACCTTTATTGTAGCAAAGCTGAAAACCATATCCGAAAAAAGAAATCGTATTTTTCACACAAAAAATGACACTCTCTGTATATTCAGAGAGTGCCTTGTTAGAAAAGCTTGCATGTTCCAAGGATGGTATCGTTTCATCCCATGCTTCACAAATTGTATGATTTTCCAAAAGCGTCCGTTTCCTTTGCCCATACAATATTTTTACACAAACGCAATATAGATCAAGTTTTGTGCAAGCTTTTGAAAAAGATTGTGTAGGTTGGGAAAACATCCCAAGAGCTTGCGCTTGCCTTTTAGAAAATCAAAATATATCGTATGTGCTTGGCTGCCATAGTACGATATTTCCTGTAGACAGAGATTGTTTGACATCAATGGTGCGTTGGTTTGCGCTTCCCTTAAAATAAAGATCCAAAGAGCGCTGCTCTTGTAAAAATGGTCCATCTACCAGTATATCCGTATTTTTCAGTAAAGCGATTTGAGCAGTATCATTGTTATCAAAAATTTCTTCCCATGTATAACCAGTATATGTCCATACATTTAGTCCGATTTCATGTGCTGCCTGTGCCAAAACAGTACAGGGAATCGGCTGGAGAAAAGGATCTCCTCCGGAGAGCGTGATTCCATCCAAAAGCGGATTTTCTTTTGCTGTTTTTATAATTTCATCCGTGTCTGCCCAAAATCCACATTCCATATCATGTGTCTGTGGATTGTGACAGCCGGGGCAGTGGTGCGTGCAGCCCTGTGTAAATATGGTCATACGAAATCCTGCACCATCTACAATGGAATCATTGACAACACCGCTGATTTTTATTTTCATTCCTGCTCATCCTTTGCTTTTAAGCTTACTTCTGTAACAATAGAATGTTTCACACGATCACGTACCTCTGCACGTTTTGCATTATTGAAACGATCCAGTGTACCAACCAGATACCCTGTGATACGGCGGATGCGTTGGAAGCCAACATCACCTTCTGTTTCTTTTCTTCCGCACTTCGGGCAGGTATCGCCAATGATGCCGTTGTATCCGCAAATGGGGTCACGGTCAATGGGATGGTTGATAGAACCATAGCCAATACCCTGTGCCTTCATATAGCGAATGATCTTTTCAAACGCATCCAGATTGGTGCTTGGATCTCCATCCAGTTCTACATAGGTAATATGTCCGGCATTTGTCAGTGCATGGTAAGGTGCTTCCAGCTGGATTTTTTTAAATGCACTGATGGGGTAGTATACAGGAATATGGAAACTGTTTGTATAATATTCTCGATCGGTTACGCCTTCTATGGAACCAAAACGTTTGCGATCCATTTCTACAAAACGTCCGGAAAGCCCTTCTGCTGGTGTTGCCAAAAGCGTAAAATTTAAATGTGTCTTTTCTGCAATTGCATCCAAGCGCTGACGCATATGGCTGACAATATCAAGCCCTAAATTCTGTGCGATTTCACTTTCTCCGTGATGCACACCAATCAAAGCTTTCAATGTTTCTGCAAGACCGATAAATCCAACAGAAAGCGTACCGTTTTTGAGTACTTCACGTACCTCATCATGATACCCAAGTTTTTCGCTGTCAATCCAAATACCCTCACCCATAAGGAATGGATAGTTGTGTACTTTTTTCTTTGCCTGAATCTCAAAGCGTTCCAAAAGCTGTTCCACAACAAGATCAATTTTGCGATCCAGTTCATCAAAAAACCATGCAATGTTTTTGTTTGCCAAAATAGCAATACGTGGCAGGTTGATGCTGGTAAAGCTGAGATTGCCTCTGCCATTTGTAATTTCTTTGCTTTTGTCATGTACGTTTGCCATTACTCTGGTACGACAGCCCATGTATGCAATTTCTGTTTCCGGATGCCCTTCCTTGTAGTATTTCAAATTAAACGGTGCATCTTGGAAGGAGAAATTCGGGAACAAACGCTTTGCGCTGACACGGCAGGCGAGCTTAAATAAATCATAATTTGGTTCCCCAGGGTTGAAATTGATGCCTTCCTTGATACGGAAAATCTGAATGGGGAAAATAGCAGTTTCGCCATTGCCCAAGCCGGCTTCTGTTACAAGAAGTATATTTTTCATAACCATTCTCGCTTCGGTAGAAGTTGCCATACCATAATTGATGGAGGAGAAAGGTGTTTGCGCACCTGCACGGCTGTGCATGGTATTGAGATTGTGCAGGAGCGCTTCCATTGCCTGATAGGTTTCCTTGTCTGTTTCTTCATAGGATTTCTTTTGTGCAAATGCTTTTGCTTTTTGATAAATTTCCACAGGGATACCGATTTCTGCAATGATGTTTTCTTCTGCCTGATCATATACTTCGTTTTGGTCGATGGTGGGAAGCAGATCCTGTTTTTCCAATTTTGCCAATGCTTCTTTCAACTGTGCTGCATGATCTTCACTGTCCATCACTTCGATCACAGAACAAAGATTGGAAAAATAACGTTTTCTATATGTTTTTGCAACGCCGGGAGCCATGCCGTAATCAAAATTACAAACAGACTGACCACCATGCTGATCATTCTGATTGGATTGTATGGCAATACATGCCAAGGATGCATAGCTGATGATGCTGTTTGGCTCACGCAATACACCATGCCCGGTAGAGAAACCATCTTTGAATAGTTTCTCCAAATCAATTTGGCAGCATGTGGTTGTCAAAGTATAAAAATCCAAATCATGGATATGAATATCCCCATTTCTGTGTGCTTCAGAATGTTTGGGATTGAGGACATAGGATTCGTAGAAATGCTTTGCGCCTTCGGAACCGTATTTCAGCATTGCACCCATGGCAGTATTGCCATCAATATTTGCATTTTCTCTTTTGATATCGCTGTCTGTTGCGTCCTTGTAAGTAATATCCTCAAATGTTTTCATCAGGCGTTCATTCATATTACGTACACGAGTACGCTCTGCACGATATAGGATATAGGACTTTGCAGCACTGACAAAGCCATGATCCATCAGCACACGTTCCACCATATCTTGAATTTGTTCTACGGATGGGGATGCATTGTGCTGTTCTTCCAAGCAGTTGGATACTTCTTGTGCCATATTCAGGCAGGATGCAGTATCTTTTGTAATTCCGGTTGCTTCAAATGCTTTTGCAATGGCATTTGAAATTTTATTGATATCAAAATGCACGCTGCGTCCATCTCTTTTTGTAATGGTTGTAATCATGGCTATTCCTCCCTTTGTATGCCCTGTGCAATGTAATGACCGCTATTATCTTATACTATAAAATGTACAAAAAAGTCCCATAGTGTACCAAAATATACAAGATGTTGTGTCAAACAAAAAGATAGTGTGCGTATATTGTAGTCCCAAACAATCGCTTCGTCAAGATGCAAATATCACAGATTTACCGCATTTTTTGCAATATGAACAGGGAAAGCCCATAAAATAAAGCAAGAGAGGAGGAGCGTATATGGAAAAATTTTCGGATTTGCAAGAAAAAGAAGTCATTAACATTTGTGATGGAAGGCGGTTGGGATATATCTGTGATGTGGAGCTGGAACTTCCTGCTGGGCGGATTGTGACACTGATGATACCCATTGAGCAGGAGAAGTGGAATTTTTTTTGCAGGCAAAAGGTAATTTACGTACCTTGGCGATGCATCAAACGAATTGGGGATGATACCATATTGGTGGAAGTAGATGTGGAATCTTTGTATCGTGAGAATGGATAACACAATCTGTGATTTTTGTAGCAAAAAAATAAGAATACACATTCTGTAAAAAATGTAAAAAATATACTTGATTTCTATGATTGGAAAAGCATAAAAATTTTTCAAAAATTTCGACAATTATATAGTAGAAATCCCTTGACCGATATCCAATTGTGATTTATACTTTTTGATGGACTGATTTGGTATACATAATGCCAAAAGAAAAACATGATGAAAGGAGGATGGGGCATGAAATGTCCTTTTTGTAATTTTGCGGATACAAAGGTCATTGACTCCAGAGCGCAGGATGAAAATAGTGTCATCCGCCGTAGACGTTTGTGTGAAAATTGCGGGAAACGTTTTACAACCTATGAAAGAATTGATTTGATTCCCATTACTGTCATCAAACGTGATGGTACGAGAGAGATTTTTGATAAATTAAAACTGCAAAACGGTATTTTGAAATCATGCAACAAACGACCAGTGACTGCCAAACAAATTGAGAAGCTGGTAGATGATATAGAAAACATACTTTCTGTAAGTGGAGAAAGAGAAGTGGAAAGTGCATTGCTGGGCAATATGGTGATGGAACGACTCAAGGAATTGGACGAAGTGGCATATGTACGCTTCGCTTCCGTATATCGTCAGTTTAAGGATATCAACAGTTTTATGCACGAATTGGAAAAAATCAAGCATGAAAAACAGGACGGACAGTAAGGAAAGAGGCATTGGATATGGAGCAGAAGGTTTGTGCAATGTTTGCGTCAAATCCGGATGCAAGAGCTTGTGCGGAAAGCATTGCATTGCGGTATCAGACATCCGGTATGCAGGTTGTATTTTCTGCACAGACACAGTTTGAAGCCGCATATGCGCAAGCACAAGAAAGCAAAATGACACATTTGCTGTATTTTCAAGATACAGAGCATATCACGATGGCAAGCTTTGCAGATGAAATGGGTGGCTTTTGTGTAGATATTTTGGTATCTGATTTGCAGCTGCCATAAAAAATTTTTGTAAGACAGGCAAGAACCAACAAAATACCTCATAGGATAGGAGTGTAAGTCGATACAAATCAATCTATATCATTACATTCAAGGAGGTATTTGTATTATGTGTGGATTTGGTGGTTGTGGTAACGAAAATTGGATTTGGATCATTTTGCTGTTGTGCTGCTGCAACAATGGCAACAACAACAACTGTGGCTGTGGCAATGAAAACTCTTGGTTGTGGATCATTTTGCTGCTGTTGTGCTGCAATAACGGCAGCAACAATTGCGGTTGTGGCAACCAGTTGGGTAACTGCTAAAGCAAAAAAATGCAAGAGGGGCGGCTGCGGCTGCCCTTTTTGGGTGTATGCAAAGAGATTTTGGGATATCACTTGCTTTTACATTGGAAAAACAGTATAATTTTTGTCAATGTAAAATAAGGGAGGAGCAATATGGACGCTTATTCGGATTTTGCTGCTGTATATGACCGTTTCATGGAAGAAGTTCCATATGGAAAATGGTTGGATTTTTTGGAACAGCTATGGCAGAAGGAAGAAAAGAATATACAAACAATCGCTGATCTTGGCTGTGGCACAGGGAATATGCTGTTGCCATTGGCAAAAAAAGGTTATACCATGATCGGTGTGGATCTTTCTTTGGATATGCTGAGTCAGGCAGAGCAAAAGCTGAGGAGCGAGAACCTCTCGGCGATGCTTTTACAGCAAGATTTGGCAGAGTTTGTACTGCCTATGCAGGTAGATTGTATACTTTCTGTTTGTGATAGTTTCAACTATTTGACAGAGGATGGTGCATTATCAGATGCTTTTGCATGTGTTGCACAAAATTTAAAGTCGGATGGTTTGTTTTGCTTTGATATGAATACGGAATATCATTTTCGGGAATTGTTGGGCGAAAACACATTTGCTGCAACAGATGAAACAGCCGCCTATATTTGGGAAAATTACTATGACACAGAAGAAAAAATCAATGAGTATGCAGTAACTTTTTTCTGCGAGGGCGCAGATGGACGCTATACACGCAGTGAAGAAGTACACTATGAGCGTGCTTATGCTTTGGAGGAGATTGAAAACGCTTTGCAAGCACATGGACTTTGCATACAAGCAATGTATGCGGATTATACAGAGGAACAGCCGCAGCAGGATACAACACGTATCTTATTTGTGGTTCGACATCAGAACGGAGGAAAAACGATATGAGTCAGGATTATATCATTCGTGCAACAGCAGGCAATGGCAGCATCCGTGCCTTTGCAGCAACAACAGGGAATTTGGTACAACATGCAAGAGAAATTCATCATACTTCTCCCGTAGCCTCTGCTGCGTTAGGCAGAATGCTTACAGCAGCAGCGATGATGGGCAGTATGCTTAAGGGAGAAAAGGATTTGGTTACATTACAGATTCGCAGCCTTGGTCCGCTCAAGGGGATTGTGGTATCCGCAGATGCGCAGGCAAGAGTCAAAGGCTATGTATTCAATCCCAATGTGGATATTCCATCCAAATATCCAGGCAAGCTGGATGTAGGCGGGGCTGTAGGGGAAGGCTATTTGAGCGTCATTCGTGATATTGGACTGAAAGAGCCTTATGCAGGCAGAATTCAGCTGGTAAGCGGAGAAATTGCAGAAGATTTAACATATTATTTCGCACAGTCTGATCAAACGCCATCCGCAGTGGGCTTGGGTGTCTTGGTAGATACCGATACTTCCATTCGTTGTGCAGGCGGCTTTATCATACAGCTGATGCCGGATGCAACAGAGGAGATGATTTCTCGATTGGAGCAGAAGTTGAATACAGTACCTTATGTTACCGATTTGCTGGATATGGGAAAATCTCCGGAGGAAATATTGGAGATCATTTTGGGCGATATGGATTTGAAAATTACAGATCAAATGCCAACAGAATTTTACTGTAACTGTACAAAAGAACGTGTGGAAAAAGCGTTGATCAGTATTGGTAAAGAAGAATTAGAAAAAATCATTTGTGAAGATAAAAAAGCAGATTTGCATTGTCATTTTTGCAATAAGGAATATCACTTTACAGAAGACGAATTACAAACGTTGATGGAGCATACAAAATAATGGATGCTCAGTTCTGTATAGGGGATTTGCTGATTCATGGTAACCATAGAATCACAGAGCAGAGTATACTTTTGTATATTGTATGAAGGATACCAAAGAGATTCTGCATGTCTTATGTCGGACATGCATAGGAATCTCTTTTTTTATTGCAGTCTGATTGTTATGTGATGACGGTCACACTCTAGAAATAAAAGGATTGTCAAAAAAGATAGAGAATATATTATAATAAATAAAAAATCCATATATACTCTTTTGTTAATCTATTTTCTATGGAAGGATGTCTTTTTATATTGCAGGACATAGAGAAAATCAGAGTATGATTTGGATATAAAAGGGGAAAAAACAAAAAAAGTTTAATGTAGGGAAAAAGTTTATGTTTTGTACTGTGAAATTCGCTTGAAATTTAACAATAATTTATACAGAGAATCCAAGATGTACGAACAAGAATGAGAAGTCAATATTGACAATATTGACAATTTACATTATTATTTACTGTAAGGTATGTTTTATATTTTATACATCCTATATGAAAAATGTAAAAATCTATCGGATTTATACATTTTCCTCCAATTTTATGCATTTGACGATCAAAAAACAGTCAGATGCTTATATTTGTATTTGTGGTGTGAATTGTTTGCTTATGGTGTACGAAGTTTTGATTGTTTATTTATTAACAACTTTTTGTGTCCATAAAGGAAACATTGGCATACAATGCAAGTCAATTTGTGGTAAGAGAGGTGATGAAAAGTGGCTTATGAAATTCTGAAAACAATTGTGGAAGCGGAAGCGGAAGCACTTGAAAAGAAACGCAAAGCAGCAGAAGCTGGCGAACAGCTCAAGGCGCAGGCTCAGATGGATGCGGCAGATTTGCTAGAGCAGACACGAAAAAAAGGGCTTCAGATGGTAGACGATGCGGTAGTACATGCAGTAGAAGATAGTGTCGCAACCATACAGGGCATCCGCAGAGAGGCAAATGATGCTTGTGAAGAAATCAGAAAAATGGCTGCAAAAAAGAAAGAAGATGCAATACAGGCAGTGATTGGAAAGGTTGTGGGTACGTATGGCAGTAACTGAGATGCAAAAACTCACGGTAATCGGTCTGAATAGTACACAAACACCATTTTTGCATGAGCTGATGCGCCTGGGTGTCGTAGAAATCAATTCACAGGTTGGTGCAGTAAACGATGAGCAATGGATGCCAGACATTTTCCGTACAAGTAACAGTGCGGATGTTTCTCGTCTGGAGGCGGATATTCTCCGTGTCAGCACAGCATTGTCCGCAATCAGCAAATATGACACTGCCAAACAGCCACTTTTGCGTATTCGTGAAGAATTTGGCTTGACACAGTTTATAGATTATATGAATCAAGTCAAAACAAAGCTGGAGCGTACGGTGGATCAGGCGGTAGAAGCAGACCGCAAAATTGTGGAGTCCAAAACAGAAATCAATCGTATCCGCACCGTTATGACAGGTTTGGAACCGTGGAAAAATCTGGATGTTCCTGTGGAACAGATGGAAACCAAGTTTGCATGTTCTGTAATGGGTACGGTCGCCGCAAAAACAAACAGCACACAGATGAAAACAAACATTTTGGAACATGTTCCATCTGTAGTGGTGGAGGAGGTTGGTGCAGACAAACAGCAAAGATATTTCTTTTTCCTTTGTCTAAAGGAGGAGAAGGATGCATTGTATGACGCACTGCGCCCCTTTGGCTTTATACCTGTAACATTGGCAGAAACAAAAGGGACACCGGCAGAGTTGATACAGTCCTATCAGCAAAAGCAGCAGGAATTGGAAAATCTGATTTCAGAAGCGGAAGCAGTTTTGGCAGGACTCTCATCTGCAAGGCGTGATATTGAGTTTTTGTATGATAGCCTTTGCGCACGCAGAGATCGTGCAAAGATTGTCGGAGATATGCTTAGTACAGAAACCGTGTTCTATTTTGATGGTTGGATACCAAAAAGAAGCAGACCGAAAGTGGAGAAGCTTTTGGAAAGTTATGAATATTATTATGATATTCAAGATCCAAAGCCCGAGGAACAGGTTCCCATTCTCTTGCATAACAATAGCGTGGTACAGGCATTTGAAGGTGTTACCAGTATGTATAGCCTGCCTTCAAGACATGATGTTGATCCCACAGCGTTGCTGGCGCCATTTTATTTCATATTTTTTGGTTTGATGCTCAGCGATGCGGCATATGGAATCATCCTTTCTGTAGGCTGTGCAATTATGATTAGGAAATATAAACCAGAAGGTATGATGTATCGTATGTTGAAAATGTTTTTCTACTGCGGTATTTCCACATTTATATGGGGTGCGCTCTTTGGCGGATGGTTTGGCGACTTTTTTACAGTAGCAGCAAGGACGATGTTTGGCATTGATTTTGTCATTCCGCCGATTTGGTTCAATCCTTTGGCAGAGCCCATGAAGCTTTTGGTATTTTCGTTGATTTTGGGCGGTATTCATATTTTTGTCGGTATGGGTGTACAGGCATATATGTTTATTCGAGATGGGCATCCTTTGGACGCATTGTTTGATATTGGTTTATGGTATCTGCTTTTCATTGGTCTTGTGATGTTTGGTCTTGGTGGCAGCATTTCCGCAGCACTTCCAAATGTCGGAAAATATATGGCTATTGTTGGCGCAGTTGGCATTTTGATTACAGGTGGCAGAAAGAAAAAAGGTCTTGGTAAGATTACGGGCGGCTTGGGCAGTTTGTATGGCATTACCAGCTATCTTTCTGATGTGCTTTCCTATTCCAGATTGCTTGCGTTGGGTCTGGCAACTGGTGTTGTAGCACAGGTAATCAATACACTGGGTTCTTTGGCTGGTGGTGGTATTGTTGGATCACTGGTACTGATTGTTGTATTTTTGGCAGGTACGGTATTCAATATTGCCATCAATGCATTGGGTGCATTCGTACACTCATGCAGATTGCAGTATGTAGAGTTTTTTGGCAAGTTTTACGAAGGCGGCGGCAGAGAGTTCCGTCCCTTTGCAAGAAATACAAAATATATTAAAATTATAGAGGAGGATGTTGAAGATGGTAGATAGTTTATTAAACGGTCAGGTATTGGCGTTGACCGGTGCAGCGATTGCAGCTACACTGGGTGGTATTGGTAGTGCATTGGGTGTTGGTGTAGCCGGTCAGGCAGCAGCCGGCGTAGTATCTGAAGATCCAAATAAATTTGGTCAGGTACTGCTGTTGCAGGCGCTTCCCGGTACACAGGGTATTTATGGCTTGTTGATTGCCTTTATTGTATTGGTAAAGGTTGGTCTGTTGGGTGGCGATGGCATGGTGGATTTGACGGTTGCACAGGGTGCATCCATTTTTGCAGCAGCTCTGCCCATCGGTATTGTTGGTCTTTGTTCTGCAATTGCACAGGGTAAGGCAGCAGCAGCGGGTGTCATGTTGGTAGGAAAAAGACCCAGCGAACTGGCAAAAGGTATGCTGTTTGCAGCCATGGTAGAAACATACGCAGTTCTTGCGCTGTTGGTATCCTTCCTGATGCTCAACAGCCTGACACTGTAATTGGTATATGAAGGAGGTATGACTCCTATGAATGACGGTAAAATTATCATAGACCGCATCATGGCAGAAGCAAATGCAGAGATTGAAGTCATGACAGGAAAGGCGGAAAAAGAAGCCAATCGTATTCTCAAAGCAGCTGAGGATAAGGCGGCGAAAGAAACAGAAAAATATCGCAAACGTGCCGAAGAAGAAGCCAGAAAAGCACATGCAAAAGAGGTTTCTGGTGCAGAAATGGAAGCAAAAAAAGCATTGCTGAGAGAAAAACAGATGATTTTGGATGAAGTCATTACAGAAGCAAAAAAACGCTTGGAAACACTTGCGGATGCGGAATATGCAGAGGTCATTGGTGGTATGCTGGAGCGCTTGGATAAAGCACAAGGCAAAGAAGTGATTGTTTCCAAAGCAGATCGAGCACGTTTGGCAGATGTGATTGCACAAAAGGGTTTTGTGCTTTCCGAAGATAGTAGAGAAATAGATGGTGGGTTCATCATCAAAAATGGAGATATTGAGTATAACTATTCCTTTACAGCTATGATTATGGTGCAAAAAGAGGAAATACAAATCACAGCAGCAAAAATTTTATTTTAAGGAGGGGTAGAGATGGCAAAAAACAAAATTTACCCTTTCGCCGTGGCCAGTGTCCGTTCCATGGAAAATAAGCTGCTGAGTATGCAAAAATTGATGCAGATGGCAGATGCCAAAGATACAGAGGAAGCGCTGAGAATGCTTTCCGATACGGCATATGGTAAAACGCAGATTCAGGATGTACACAACTTTGAAGATATGATTCAAAGCCACTTAGAGGAAACGTATGTTTCTGTAGCGCAGCTCATTCCGGATGAAGACCTCATTGATATCTTTTTGTATAAAAATGACTATCACAATATTAAGGTTTTGATTAAGGAAGAAATCACAAGAATGAATGCAAAAAAACTCTTTGTACGTGGTGGTACCATTCCGATAGAAGAAATGAAAAAGAACTTCATAGAACGAAATTATGCAGAAATGCCAATCATTGATGGCGAAGCTGTAGAAGAAGCCATCAGTCAGTATGCAAAAACAAAAAATGGTCAGTATATTGATACCATATTAGACCGTGCATGTTTTGCCGCAATGGATGATCGTGCAACCAAGATGAAAAATGCTTTTGTTCGTAAATATGTCACAATGCTGGCTGATTTGACCAATTTGCGTACACTGATGCGTGTGAAAAAAATGGGGCGCCCGTTTGAGGCATTTGCGGAAGCATTTGTACCTGGCGGTGAAATGCGTAAGGATTTATTTGAACGTGCATATCGTGAAGAAAATATGCTTTCTATATTAAAAGAAAGTGCATATGGCTCTTTTTGTGAACAGAATATGGGTTTGGGCTTTACCGGATTTGAAAAAGCATGTGACGATTTCCTGATGCAGTACGTGAAGGAAGCAAAGTATAAAACATTGACACCTGAACCGGTTGTTGCTTATATTTTGGCGAAAGAAACCGAGGCCAAATGCGTTAGAATTATTCTGACCTGTAAGGAGCATAACATAGATGCAGAAATTATCAAAGAAAGGGTGAGAGAAGTATATGTCTAAAGTTGGAATTATAGGCGACAAAGACAGTATCATGGGCTTCCTCGCACTGGGGATTGATATTTTTCCTGCATATACTCAGGAGGAAATCAAAAAAACCATTCACAATCTGGCAGAAAAGGAATATGCGATTATCTATATTACGGAAGAAGCCAGCTTGAAAGCCGGAGAAAGTCTTGCAAAGTACAAAGATTTGGAATTACCAGCCATCATTGTCATCCCCGGAATTGGAGGCAGTATGGGACTGGGGATGAATGAAGTGAGAGAATCAGCAAAGCGTGCCATTGGTGCGGATATACTGTTTAATGATTAAAGATTGTAGGTGAATGAGAATATGAAAGCAGGCACGATAGTAAAGGTGTCAGGCCCGTTGGTTATTGCAGAGAATATGCGTGAAGCCAATATGTTTGACGTGGTGCGTGTATCCGATCAGCA
Organism: Anaerotignum sp.; assembly: GCA_020024265.1. Lineage (GTDB taxonomy): Bacteria > Bacillota > Clostridia > Lachnospirales > Anaerotignaceae > Anaerotignum. The sequence continues at coordinate 37,035 of JAHHTW010000007.1, forward strand.
CCTGATTGGTGAAATCATCGAAATGCACGGGGATAGAGCGTCTATACAGGTTTATGAAGAAACCTCGGGGCTGGGGCCTGGTGAAGAAGTGGTTTCTACAGGGATGCCCATGAGCGTAGAGCTTGGACCCGGTCTGATTTCTACGATTTATGATGGGATTCAGCGTCCACTGGAAAAGCTGTATGAAGTCAGCGGTACCAATATCCATAAAGGGATAGAAGCACCTTCTTTGGATCGTCAGAAAAAATGGAAATTTGAACCCACGTGTCAAGTAGGCGATGTAGTAGAAGCCGGTGACATCATTGGTAAAGTACAGGAAACAGCAGTTGTAGAATGCCGTATTATGGTACCGGTTGGTGTAAAAGGTACCATCAAAGAGATTTTCATTGGTGATTTTACGGTTGAAGAAACCGTATGCTTGATTACAGATGAAAAAGGCAAAGATATCGAAATCAGTATGATGCAGAAATGGCCGGTGCGTAAGGAAAGACCATATAAAGTAAAAGAAACACCCGATTCCCTTTTGGTTACTGGTCAGCGTGTGATTGATACATTTTTCCCCATTACAAAGGGTGGGGTAGCAGCAATTCCCGGACCTTTTGGCAGCGGAAAAACGGTGACACAGCATCAGCTTGCAAAATGGGCAGATGCCGATATTGTAGTATACATTGGCTGCGGCGAACGTGGCAATGAAATGACAGACGTATTAAACGAGTTCCCGGAACTCAAAGATCCCCGCACAGGAGAATCTTTGATGCAGAGAACGGTTTTGATTGCAAATACTTCCGATATGCCTGTTGCGGCTCGTGAGGCTTCTATTTATACAGGCATTACCATTGCAGAATATTTCCGTGATATGGGCTATAGTGTTGCGCTGATGGCAGACTCCACCTCTCGTTGGGCGGAGGCGCTGCGTGAAATGTCTGGTCGATTGGAAGAAATGCCCGGTGAAGAAGGGTATCCTGCATACTTGGGCTCTCGTTTGGCACAGTTCTATGAACGAGCTGGACGTGTTGTCTGCTTGGGAAGCGATGACAGAATGGGTACATTGACTGCCATTGGTGCAGTATCTCCTCCCGGTGGTGATACATCTGAACCTGTATCACAGGCAACATTGCGTATCGTAAAGGTATTCTGGGGTCTGGATTCTTCTTTGGCGTATAAACGTCATTTCCCTGCAATCAATTGGCTGACCAGCTATTCGCTGTATCAGGATAAAGTAGATGCATGGGCAGACAAAAATGTAGATGAACATTTCTCCGATCAAAGGATTTTGGCAATGCGTTTGTTGCAGACAGAAGCGGAATTGCAGGAGATTGTACAGTTGGTTGGTGTGGACTCCCTGTCCCATAGTGACCGTTTGATTCTGGAAACCTCCCGTTCCATTCGAGAGGACTTCTTGCATCAAAATTCCTTCCATGAAGTAGATACCTATACTTCTTTGCATAAGCAGTATCGTATGCTCAAACTGATTTTGACATTCTATGAGGAAGCAGGAGAGGCAATTAAACAGGGCATTACCATTCAAAAGATTACAAAGCTGGATGTTGTAGAAAGAATTGGTCGTGCAAAATACGTAGAAGAAGATAATGTGGATAAGAGTTATGATGAAATCGAAAATGATATCCGTAGCGAAATGAAAGAATTGGTTGCAAAGGGGGCTGATGAATTATGATAAAAGAATATCGCTCGATTCAAGAAGTTGCAGGCCCTCTGATGGTTGTATCTGGTGTAGAAAATGTCAAATACGATGAACTGGGCGAAATCGAATTGGCAAGTGGTGAAGTCAGAAGATGTAAGGTTTTGGAGGTAAATGGCGATACCGCATTGGTACAGCTCTTTGAAAGTGCAACGGGTATCAACCTGTCAGACAGTAAAGTACGTTTTTTGGGTAAGAGCTTAGATTTTGGCGTGTCTCCCGATATTTTGGGACGTGTATTCAGTGGTATGGGTAAACCCATTGACGGTGGCCCTGATATCATTCCGGAAAAACGATTGGATATCAACGGTGCGCCGTTGAATCCCGCAGCAAGAGAATATCCCGCAGAATTTATACAGACAGGCGTATCTGCCATTGATGGTTTGAATACATTGGTTCGTGGGCAGAAGCTGCCTATTTTCTCTGGTTCTGGTTTACCACATGCCAATTTGGCAGTACAGATCGCCAGACAGGCAAAGGTAAGAGGTACGGATTCCAAGTTTGCGGTGGTATTTGCCGCTGTTGGTATTACCTTTGAAGATGCAGAATTCTTTATCAATGATTTCAAACAAACAGGTGCGATTGACCGCTCCGTTGTATTTGTAAACCTTGCAAATGACCCTGCGGTAGAACGTGTATGTACCCCTCGTATGGCATTGACAGCAGCAGAATATCTGGCATTTGAACAGGGGATGCATGTTTTGGTTATCATTACAGACATCACAAACTATGCAGAAGCACTGCGTGAAGTATCCGCAGCAAAGAAGGAAGTACCCGGTCGTCGTGGCTACCCCGGTTATTTGTATACCGACCTTGCTACGATGTATGAACGTGCTGGGCGTATCAAAGGAAAACCCGGTTCTATTACAATGATCCCTATTCTGACCATGCCGGAGGATGATAAAACACATCCCATCCCTGACTTAACAGGATATATCACAGAAGGTCAGATTATACTGAGCCGTGATTTGTATAAAAAGGGTATTCAGCCACCCATTGATGTTTTGCCATCTTTGTCCCGTCTGAAGGATAAAGGGATTGGTAAGGACAAAACAAGGGAAGATCATGCCGATACCATGAACCAGTTGTTTGCAGCATATTCTCGAGGTAAGGATGCAAAAGAGCTGATGGCAATTTTGGGTGAAAGTGCTTTGTCCGATATTGACTTAATGTATGCGAAGTTTGCAGATGAATTTGAAAAACAGTATGTATCTCAGGGCTTCCGTACAGACAGAACCATCGAGCAAACACTGGATACCGGCTGGAAACTGCTGCGTATGTTGCCAAAGAGTGAATTGAAACGTATTCGTGATGAATATCTTGAAAAATATCTGGCGGACGAGGAGTGATGCATTGTGGCTAAATTAAATGTCAATCCCACCCGAATGGAAATGACAAGGCTCAAACGTCAGCTGAAGACCGCAACCAGAGGGCACAAATTGCTGAAAGACAAACTGGATGAACTGATGAAACAGTTTTTGGAGATTGTCAGAGAAAACAAACGCTTGCGTGAAGCAGCAGAAGCTGCTTTGGAACGAGCGTATCAGGATTTTATCATAGCAAGAGCCGTGATGAGTGAAAGCACGCTGTCTGAGGCGTTGATGATTCCACAGCAGTCTGTTGCTGTAAAGGTGAAAAGACGCAATATTATGAGTGTCAATGTACCGATATTTGACTTCCAGAAAGAGGAGGGCAGTGGAGATATCTATCCGTATGGTACTGCATTTACATCTGGTGAATTGGATAGTGCGATGAATGCATTTTCTGATGCAATGGAGCCGCTTTTGCGTCTGGCAGAGAGTGAAAAGACAGCACAGCTGTTGGCACAGGAAATCGAGCGTACACGTCGTCGTGTAAATGCTCTGGAGAATGTTATGATTCCAAACTATCAGGAAACCATCAAATTTATTGCGATGAAGCTGGAGGAAAACGAAAGAGCCAGCACGACCAGATTGATGAAGGTCAAAGACATGGTATTGAAGAAATCTATTGAGGAAAAACGTAAGCAGGACGAGGCTTTACAAAAAGCATAGATTTTCAAAAAAATCATCTCTATACCATAGATGTACGATCAATATATTGGTATATGATCCTATCAAAAGGTACTTATCTGTTAAATTAGGTAAGTACCTTATTTTTTTGTACAGAGCAGGGAGGATCAACACCTGCTTCAGGAGAGAAAATAAAAAATATGGAGAGAATGGAGCGAAAGAAAGCATGTCGGGACTGCAGCAGAAAAATGCTGCAAAGATCAGATTCATATGTTGGGATATATTCCACGATGTTGCAGTGTGGTTTCATGGATAAGCTACTTCAGAAATAGAAGCAGTAGGATGATATTCGGTTGTCATGTGAATGGAAAATAGAAATCAGGGGAATTATTATGTTGTGCAGAGGATATGATGTTAGTATAGAAGGGAAATATAAGGATATGGGAGTGTATGCATGGTTGGTTAAAATACGACATCATAAATAATCATTTGCAATACATAGAACCTTTTACGGATAGCAAGAATTTGTAGGCAAAAAAATAAAGCCCCCAAAAAGGGGGGCAACCAAAAGAAATCGAGCCTCATAGAATTTGTGCGGATCTATGCAACGAGTGGCTTTCATTTATTTAGAGTTTTTTACATGTGCAGCAAGTTTTTTGTCTTCCATACGAATATGTGTCACCAAAATACCAACGATTTGGTTCACCTGATTGAGTGTAGCCAAATTTGCACCTTGTACATTCAAAGTATTTGTAATCTGCGCCAAATCTATTTTATATTTGTCATGAAATTGTTTGTGCGCAGTAAATCCGGGGTATTTTGACTGAATTTGCAGTTGTTCTTCATCATGGAAATGTTTTTTCACATAATCATTTAAGAACTTTGTTGTATTGATGATCTGTGCACGCCCTTTCCCTTGAGCACAAGCATCCATCAAATTATTGATTGCGCTAAAGAGCTGACGGTGTTCCATATCAATGAGGGGGTGTCCTGTTTCCATATCTTTTGTCAATTCATATTTCATATTTTATTACCTCCTTTCAAAATACATAAACAAAACAACAGTAGCTTTGCAAGATGTATATCCGTCCGACATCATCAATCACAGCAGTGTCACACCAGCTGCTTCACAGACATCTATCGTTTCCTGATCCCAAATAGAGGATTGCACTTCGCCGATATGTGCCTTGCCTAAAAGCAGCATACACAGACGGGATTGTCCAATACCACCGCCAATGGTAGGAGGCAATTTACCTTCTAACAGCATTTTGTGATAGGCGAGAGTACGTCTTTCGTCGCAACCGGCTTTTTTCAGCTGACAATCCAATGTTGCAGCATCTACACGAATCCCCATAGAAGAAATTTCGAGTGCATTGTCCAAAATGGGGTTATAGAATAATAAATCGCCGTTGAGCTGCCAATCGTCATAGTCAGGAGAACGGCTGTCATGTGGCTCGCCGGAATGCAATTTGTCCCCAATCTGCATAATGAATACAGTATGGTATTCTTTGGTAATTGCATTTTCTCTTTCTTTTGGTGTCAAATCAGGGTATTTATCTTCCAATTCCTGAGAAGTAATGAAAGTAACTTCTCTGCAAAGCTCTGTTTTGATACGAGGATATTTCTTTTTCAAAACATCTAAGGTATCGCAAATACTCAAAACAATACCTTGTACGGTGAATTTCAATTCATGTACATTGCGTTTTTCCGGAGTAATGACCTTTTCCCAATCCCATTGATCTACATATATGGAATGTAGGTTATCCAGTGTTTCATCACGGCGGATAGCATTCATATTTGTATAAAGCCCTTTGCCGGGTCTAAAATCGTAGCGATAGAGAGCCATTCTTTTCCATTTTGCTAAGGAGTGAACAACCTCTGCTGTTACACCTGTTGCAGGCACTTCAAAGCTGACAGGGCGTTCCACACCACTCAAATTATCGTTTAAGCCTGTTTTGGGATCTACAAATAGCGGAGCGGATACACGCTTGAGATTTAATATTTGTGATAAATGCTCTTCAAAATTTTGATGGATGAGTCCAATGGCATTTTGTGTTTCATATAATGTTAATACTGATTGATAGCCCTCAGGGATATATGTCTTACTCAAAAACAACACGTCCTTTCTCGCAATTACTACTCATAAGCATAACATAAACAGTCAAATTGTCAAGTATAGGTTTTCTTGCTTTGTGTCTTTTATATCGCAATATATGGTGTAACTGACTAGCATAGATTGGATATATAGTGATTTTTGAGATGTAATTTTCATAAAAAGATGTAGCGTATCAAGATATGATATAAAGAAATGATATTTAGATATGATATTTTTTATATGCATATAATTTTCAGTGACAATTGTTGACAATATTACCATTTATTCATTATACTATCATTAAGAGAAACATACAGCAAAAGAAACATACAGCATATCTAAGGATGTTTATGCCACTGCACAAATATGCTGAAGGGGGATTGTGTCATGATTGAGGAGAACCATACGAAATCATCTCAGATATCGTTGGAACAACAAGCACCGGAACCGGACATCATGCTTATTGTAGATGATGACGGATTAAACAGATGGATGCTGGAAAATATATTCAAACCATTTTATAAAATTGAAACTGCTGAAAATGGAAGAATTGGTATGGAAAAATTGTTGCAGAACACAGAGCGCATTGTAGCCGTGTTGTTGGACGTGGTTATGCCGGAAATGGATGGACTGCAACTTTTACATATTTTAGAACAAAATAAAATTTTGACTCGTATCCCTGTATTTCTCATTACTTCTTATGATCGAGATAAGGTTATGGAAGATGCATATGAAATGGGTGTTATGGATGTCATCAAAAAACCCGTTGTTCCGTATATTGTCCAAAGACGTGTCAATTCGGTGGTAGAGTTGTTTCGTACCAGAAGGCGTTTAGACCATATTGTAGAGCAGCAGGAAGAAGAACTGGTTCAACAGGCAAATAAAATTTTAGACCTCAACAGGGGTATGGTTGAGGCGCTTGCAACGGCTATTGAATTTAGAAGTGGCGAGTCTGGTTCGCATGTACGAAGGATCTATGGCATTACAGACTACATACTGCGGTATACACCGTTTGGTGAAGGGCTGACAGAGCGTGAAATAGAGCAGATTTCGGTTGCTGCCATCATGCATGATGTCGGAAAAATTGCAATTCCGGATGCTATATTGAATAAGCCTGGAAAATTAACAGAAGAAGAATTTGAGATTATGAAAACACACTCTTTACAGGGAGCTATGCTGTTAGAAAAGATACCGCAAATGCGTCATATGGAAGTATTTCAATATGCGTATGATATTGCACGACATCATCATGAGAGATGGGATGGCAGAGGATATCCGGATGGGCTAAAAGGTGATGAAATCAGTCTGTGGTCACAGGTGGTTTCCTTAGCAGATGTGTATGATGCACTGGTCAGCAAGCGGGTATACAAAAAGTCATTTGGCTTTGATCAGGCAGTAAGCATGATTTTGAATGGAGAATGTGGCGTTTTCAATCCAAAACTGTTACATTGTTTTTTTGGCGTAGAGAAAAAAATTCGAGAATTGCTCTATCGTGATGAGGAGGAACTTGTATAAGTATTTCTGAAAAGAAAGGCTCTACAAAGCATTTGTTTCCGGTTACTTGCGCAAGCGTATAATCATATCAGGTATCTATTTACGCCATGAAATGCTAGGATATGGTTTTGAAAATGCTGCAAAATTCAAATTTTCGGATATCGACAATAAAAAAGACTTGCCTATGGAATATGTATCAGGTAAGCCTTTTTTATGTTTTTCTATTGTGTTTTTATGAATGTGGCGGGCAGATATTTTGTTTGTTTTTGTAGTCTTCCGCCAACTCCGCCAAGGAAATATTGTCTACCACATCATCCAATGCATCTTTCATTTTTTTCCAAATAGACCAAGAGGCACAGCTGCCTACATGTGGACACGTTTTATGATCAATGCAGTCTACAGGGGAGAGAGAACCTTCTAAAATACGTAGTACTTCTCCAATGGTAATATCTTTGGGATCATGTGTAAGAATGTATCCTCCCTGTGCGCCACGATAACTTTTCACAATCCCTGATTTTGTTAGAGGATTGATAATTTGCTCGAGATATTTTTCGGAAATATCTTGTTCCTTTGCAATAGACTTCAGTGCAATGGTGCCGTCTTCATAATGCAGGGCCAAGCTGATCATCAGACGGATGCCATAGCGACCTTTTGTAGATATTTTCATATATGTGTAAACTCCCTCCTTGTGTAATTTTATTCTTCCCAACCCTTACATATATCAACCCAGGCTTTACATTTGCCATAGTGAAACAGTTCTTCACAAGTCAATTCTACAGCAGAGTTTCCGCTGCCTGCTGCCGGAAAAACGGTATCAAAGCGTTTCATGGAGATATCAGCATATGCACTGGTACCTTCAGGCAATGCGAAAGGGCAAACACCACCCACAGCATGTCCGGTTGCCTCTAAAGTTTCTTCCGGAGAAAGCATTTTTGCCTTTATTCCAAAAGTATCCTTGAACTTGCGATTATCAATTTTTGTATCACCTGCAACAGAAATGACAATAGGCCCTTCCTTACTCATCAAACAAAGTGTTTTGGAAATGCGTGCAGGGATGACACCAACGGCATTTGCGGCAAGTTCCACAGTTGCGCTTGATGTATCAAATTCCAAGATAGGCTTTGGGCAATTCATTTCTTTTAAATATGCTTTTACTTTTTCAATAGACATGCTAACAATCCCCTTTTTCATTTGGCACAATAAATTTTTTTTTGAATGGTGGTATGTGCTTTGCTTCAGACCATACCAAACGGCAGCATATAGAAAGAGAAACAAAAAGGTTTCTTCTTGGTGTTGCTTACAAGGATGCTGAGGCAATCGTGTCATGCCACAAGAACAATACAGCAGTTGTTTTGTCTGAGATATACAAAACGTGACATATGATACAACTGTTCTTTTCACATGTAATATCATAGCAGAAAAGTAGTATTTATGCAAGAGAACTTTTTCAGGAGAAATATAAGAAAAACAAAAAAATATATTTCGTTGCTTTTTATGATGGATTTGTCATAAAAATAAATTGTTTTTCTATATATACAAGTATAAAAGCATAAAAATCATGAAGTTTTTGATTGGTTTTTATCCATAAAATTGAGAATTTTAACTTTTTTATGGGTGAGCAGCAAAAATGTCTTGCAACTGATTTCTGATATGTGTTATACTAAGCCATATATTGTATCAGGGTATTATTTGTGCAAAGTCTTTTTATGACCATGCGAGAGACAGAGCAATCATAATACAACACAACCGGACACATCCCCGTGTGTCCGGTTGTTTTTTTGATGGATACGTTGACTTTGAACAAGATACAATGGTATACTTGAACAAGATTTGGGCAAGTAGAAAACTGCTTTGTCCATAGAACAACAAAGAAACGAGGGACACTATGATACGAAATGTATTGGAATATCTTGAAGCAACCGCAAAACGCTTTCCAGAGCGCATTGCTTTTGCCACGGACCAAACAACGTGTAGCTTTGCATCATTGTTGCAGAGATCCAGAGAGCTTGGCACGATACTGCTTTCCTATGGTGTACGCAATATGCCGATGGCAGTGATGATGGATAAAACTCCAGATATGATTGCAGCCTTTTTGGGCTGCGTGTATAGCGGAAATTTCTATACACCCATTGATGCAGGGATGCCCAAAGAACGTATCAAATCCATATTGCACACCTTGCAGCCAAAAATTTTGCTTGTGGATACAAAAAGCAAAAAGCAGGCAGATGCTTTGGGCTATACAGGGGAATGTCTGGTTGTGGAGGAATTGCCAAGGGGCAGGGTGGATGAACAAGGGCTTGCCTCTGTGCGTAATACTGCCATTGATACAGATCCGCTGTATGCACTCTTTACATCCGGCTCCACCGGAATACCAAAGGGCGTTGTGATCAGCCATCAGTCTGTCATCAATTTGACACAATGGTATACGGAAGCATTTGATATTACAGAGAAAGAGATTATAGGAAATCAGGCGCCGTTTTATTTTGATTCTTCTGTAAAGGATATCTATGCCGTACTGAAAAGTGGTGCAAGAATGGAGATCATTCCGAAACAACTCTTTTCCTTTCCGATTAAGCTGCTGCCATATATAGAGGAAAAACAAATCAATTATATTGATTGGGTACCTTCTGCATTGGGGATGATTGCAAATGTGGACGCATTGGCAAAAGTCAGACCTTCTGCACTACGTAAAATACTGTTTGCGGGAGAAGCGATGCCGACAAAGTATTTCAATTATTGGAGGAAATACTATCCTGATGCCATGTTTGCAAATATCTATGGCCCAACAGAAACGACTGTAGATTGCACCTACTATATCATTGAAAGAGAATTTGCAGATGATGAGCCACTGCCGATAGGATATGCTTGCCGCAATACGGATGTTTTCTTGTGCAACGGAGAGCGTTTGGCCAAGGAAGGCGAAAGCGGAGAGTTGTGTGTGCGTGGACGTGCTTTGGCGTTGGGGTATTATAACAATCCAGAAAAAACGGCAGAAGCATTTGTACAAAATCCCATGAACCCCCATTATCCGGAAAGAATTTATAGAACAGGGGATATTGCAAAGTATAATGAATATGGCGAGATTGTTTTTCTTGCACGTAAGGATCATCAGATCAAGCACATGGGACATCGCATTGAACTTGGCGAGATTGAAACGGCAGTACAGGCGATTGATTTTATAGACAATGGCGTTTGTATCTATGATGAAGAAAAGCAGAAAATCGTGTTGTTTTATTGTGGGAAGGAAGCCACACAGGCTGCAATCCTCAAAAAACTACGGGATGCCATTCCAAAATACATGTTCCCCAATGTGATGATACAGATGGATACACTGCCACAGACCATCAATGGAAAAATTGACAGATTGCGATTGAAGGAGTATTATGTTCAAGAAAATAACAGATAAAAAGGAATTGGATGCGTTGATTGTTGCATGGCATAGTAGGCATGCCAAGACAAATTTCTTTTTGACAGAAGAAGAATATTTGCCTGTGTTCAAGCAGTTTCAAGTCCTGCGCTTTGATCAGGGGTGTTACTTGCTTTTAGAGAAAGACACACATTTTATGTTTTATTTCTTTTTGGAAAAAGCTGCACAGCCAATTGCGCTGCCTCCGCTGCAAAAACCGCTTGTTTTGGAGCAGGTATGCTTGGAGCGTAAGGGACAGGAGCCAAAGGCTTCTGTATGGGAGGCTATGGGCTTTGTCCCGTACCTGATACGCAAGCGGCTGATGATGCCAATGCAAACGGGGGTTTCTGCAAGCAGTGCGCCACAATTTGCAACTGTTGCACAGGCAGATGAAATTTTACAGATGATGCAAGAAAATTTTGAACCATATACATCGGCATTGCCTACAAAGCAGGAACTGCTTGCATCAATTGCAAATCAGGAAATTCTGACAGCCATGCAAGAAGATCAGATGCTTGGATTTTTACGCTTTGGTGCCAAAAAAAAAGTTTCAGTTCTTTGGCAAATTGCAGTGAAAGCAGAAGCGAGAGAACGTGGTGTAGGGCGTATGCTGACAAAGCAATGGATTTGGCAGGTTAAGGATACAGCGCTGCGCTGCGAATTATGGGTGCGTGAGGATAATCCCTCTGCACAGAGAATGTATGAAATATTGGGCTTTTTGCCAGATGGCAGAATTGCGCCGGTAATGATAAAGAATATTTAAAGAAAAACACAAAGAAAGGGTTATGAGTATGGAAACATTATTGAAAATTTTAGCAGAAATCAGACCAGATGTAGACTTTGAAGAAAACAAAGAACTGGTAGACAGTGGAGAGCTGGATTCTTTTGATGTGGTTACTTTGGTTGGGGAGCTATGCGAAGAATACGACATTGAGATTGGCGCAGATGATATTGTTCCGGAAAACTTCAATTCGGCAGAAGCAATTATGGCGCTTGTTACCAGATTACAGGAAGAATGAGTATAGGAGAAAAACAGTATGGCGTTTACATCAATGCAATTTGTGGTGTTTTTGCTCTTTGCCGTTGCTGTATATTACTTGACACCAAAGCGTTACCGATGGGTAACGCTTTTGGTTGCTAATGCGGTATTTTATTATTTTACAGGTATCAAATATTTTGTTTATATCCTTTGTACCACCGCTTCCACTTACATTGCAACACGTAAGCTGGGGGATATGGCAGCGAAAAATAAAACCGCCTATCAGGCAGCAAAAGCAGATTTGGATAAAGAAGCAAAAAAAGCATGGAAAGCAGATTTTACAAAGAAAAAAAGGGGTGTCTTGATACCAACACTGCTCTTTAATTTTGGTATTTTAGCAGTATTGAAATATTCGGGCTTTGTCAGTGAAAATCTCAATCATCTGCTGGAAGCGCTTTCTGCACCTGTGCAGCTGCCAGTGCCACACTTTTTATTACCTTTGGGCATTTCGTTTTACACCTTTCAGACAATGGGCTATCTCATTGATGTATATCGTGAAAAGGTTGTGCCGGAGAAGAATATCGGAAAGCTGGCACTGTTTATCACGTTTTTCCCAAGCATTGTACAAGGGCCCATTGGTCGTTTTGGGCAGCTGGCAAAGCAGCTTTTTGAAGGGAATGATTTTTCCTATGACAATGTCAAGTATGGCGTACAACTGATGCTTTGGGGCGCATTTCAAAAACTGGTCATTGCAGATCGTGCAGCGGTGATTGTCAATGCAGTATATGATGCGCCGGATGTGTATGGCGGTACGTATATTGCGGTGGCTTCCTTGATTTACTGTTTACAGCTTTATGGGGATTTTGCAGGCGGAATCAACATTGCCACAGGTGCAGCGCAGATGTTTGGCGTTACGCTTGAGAAAAACTTTGAAAGACCTTATCTTGCAACCTCTATCCCTGATTTCTGGCGCAGATGGCATATTACGCTGGGGGCATGGTTTCGGGATTATGTATTCTATCCCTTATCACTGTCTAAGTTTTTTATGAAGGTGGGGAAAAAAGGTAGACAAATATTGGGCAATTATATTGGTAAGCTCTTACCGGTATTGATTCCGCAATTTATTATTTTTTTCCTGATCGGTATTTGGCATGGAGCAGAATGGAAATATATTGCCTTTGGTTTTTACAATGGTACACTCATTGTACTGGGTATTTTGTTTGAGCAGCCACTGCAAAACCTAGCAAAAAAATTGCATATCCGCACAGATTGCTTTAGCTGGCATTTGTTCCGAATCCTGCGTACACTGATTTTGGTAACATTGGGCAAGATCATTACAAGGGCTGACGGCTTCGGGGTTTCTCTTTATATGATGCATACCATGGCAGCGGATTGGAATACGGATATTCTCTTTGATGGCAGCTTGCTCCAGCTTGGTTTGGATGGAAAAGATATGATGGTGCTATTGCTTGCTGCACTGGTGCAGCTGGCTGTGAGTATTTTGCAGGAATGTGGCATACGGATGCGAGAAACACTTGCAAAACAAAATTTGTATTTCCGTTGGGTCATTTATCTGTGTGCGGTATTTGCACTGATTATATTTGGTATGTATGGCTTAAATTACAATGCAGCAGATTTTATTTACAGGGGGTTCTAACATGGCGAAAAAAATAAATATTCTTTTGCGATGCGTTGCCTTCTGTATCGTATTTGTGTTGATTTTCGGTCAGATTTCAAAGCTGTATCGGAGAGATGATGACGAAACAAATGAAATTCATGCCTTTTACAATGAGCCACAGGATACCATAGACGTTCTTTGCGTGGGTAGCAGTCCGCTTTTGCGTGGAGTATCCCCCATGCTGATGTACCAAGAGCATGGCTTTACCAGCTATATGCGTGCGTCCGCTTTGCAGGCGCCCTCTGTAAGCTATGCATTGCTTTCAGAATCTCTGCAAAAGCAAAGTCCAAAGGTTGTGGTACTGCTTGCAGATAATTTGTTTCAAAGCTATGATTATGCAAAAAGAGAGGGAGATATGCGACGTGCCATGGATGGTATGCGTATTTCTCGGTATAAATGGGATGTCATACGGGAAGTGACCAAATTTGATGACAGACAAACGGCATTGTCTTATCTCTTTCCGCTGTTTCGTTATCATGAACGTTGGAAGGAAGTCAATTGGGCAGAGGCAGATCCAAAACCTCTGTTGCAACATTCTGTGCGTAAAGGGAACGTATTTCTCAAAGATATATCGCCACAGACAGTACCGCATAACTTTATGCAACCAACAGGGGAAGCGGTGGTATATGACGAAAATGCATTGTACTACACAGAAAAATCCATTGCACTCTGTAAAGAAAAAGGGATTGAAGTGGTGCTTTTGCATTTGCCCAAAATGAGTTGGACATGGGAGAAAAGTCAAGCCATGCAGATGCTTGCACAGCGGCATGGAATCACATATCTGGATTTCGATACAGAGCCGATACGTAGTCAAATTTCTGTAGATCCTATGGTAGATTACTATGATCAAGGGCATATGAATCTCACCGGTATGCTGAAAGTGAGTGCATATCTGGGGGACTATTTGGCAGAGCGGTATGAACTATCCGATCATAGAACAGATGCAGCATATGCACAATGGGAAAAAGACTTGCAGCAGTATTTGAAAGATGCAGGATTATCATAAATGGTATCCAATGCCAGAAGGATATGTGATGCAGGATAGGTGAATGATGTGAAAAACAGGAACAAAGCAGTTTTGTTTGCAGCGGTAGCGATTGTCATGGTACTGGTGGGTATTGGTATACAATATCATACCCATTCTTCAGATGCTTCGGATGTAACAGGCAGAGAAAAACGACTCGAAAGAGCGATTGCAAAAGAAGGTGAAAAGTGGCAGATTGCAAAGGAACTGGAATTGGATGGATATATTGTAAGTGGCGCATACAGCACAGAACAACGGGCAGCAATTACAGTATTTGAGCAGGATGCAAATGGTGATTACCAATTTTTGACTGCCAAAGATGGAAATGTGGATCAAGTACTGATGGATCAAATCATCATCCGTGAGAAAGTATATGATGTCATCTGGTTTGCAGGCGCACAAACAGAATATGCAAATGTGACCTATACCCTAGAAAATCAAGTGCAGCATACCATACAATATGATACTGCAAATATGGATTTATGGTATCACGAAGCGCCGGATCAGGCATATACCATTCAGGTGTCCTATTATGATGCACAAGGAAACGCATATCAATAAAACGCATAAACATGTGATTGTTCATAAGACATTATAAAGAAAAACGAGCGATGCCAAGCAGGAAAAATGGCATCGCTCGTTTTTTTGGTGTGGTGGATATGCGAAGTTTTTCGGATTGCATTGCAAAGCTGTAGCATACAATGGGAAACGGAGCAGCTCTTTTGAAAAACATGGAAACATACTGCCGGGTCATACATAAGAAAACAAATTTTAAAAAAATACAAAACTTCCTTAATAGAATCGTAAGGAAAAGAATATGGATTTTTTTTATGCTATCCTGTATAATTTTGTCAAAGATGAAAATTTCATTATAAATTTTATCTATTTTTAACAATGAAAGGGGGCAAAAGATTGGGAAAAAATATCATTCGGATTCAGAATGTAAAGAAATTCTATCAAATGGGAGAAGAACGCATTCGAGCAATCAATGGCGTAAACTTGAATATCCAGCAGGGAGAAGTGTGCTGTTTGTTCGGCAAATCCGGTTCTGGTAAGTCTACGTTGCTCAATCTGATTGCAGGATTGGAAAAGCCGACCAGTGGTGAAATCATTGTATATAATAAGCATATTGAGCGTATGAATGAGAATCAGCTGGCAGCATTTCGTCAGCAAAATATCGGTTTTGTATTTCAGTCCTACAATCTCTTGTCCACATTGACTGCTTTGGAAAATGTCACACTGCCTTTGATTTTCCATGGTATGGCAGTCAAAGAGCGTAATGAGCGTGCAATGGAAATGCTCAAAGCGGTAGGATTGGAAGGGCGTGCCAATCATAAGCCCGGCGAAATGAGTGGTGGGCAGCAGCAGCGTGTCAGTATTGCACGTGCTTTCATCAATGATCCCAAAGTTGTTTTCGCAGATGAACCCACGGGAAATCTGGACACCAAAACAACATATGAAATGATGGATTTGATTACTGGATTGGCAAATAAAAAAAATCAAACCTTGGTGATTGTTACACATGACTGGGAGCTTTCTGAATATGCTGATCGTATTGTTCATATTATGGACGGAAAAATCGAAAGCATAGAGGAGAAAGAGCGCAAGGTACAGTTAGAAAGCAGAGTAGAG
Source organism: Anaerotignum sp. (assembly GCA_020024265.1). Taxonomy (GTDB): domain Bacteria; phylum Bacillota; class Clostridia; order Lachnospirales; family Anaerotignaceae; genus Anaerotignum. The sequence continues at coordinate 53,033 of JAHHTW010000007.1, forward strand.
TGAGGAGAAATAAGATGAGAGGAAAAATTTTACAAAGAGGGTTGGCATGGCTTTTGACAGCAGTTTTGCTATCAGGTATTCCTATGGTGGTACATGCTGCAAAGGATGATGACTTTTCCGTAGGTCTGCCACAGTTGGTCGTGGCAGGCGATGGTGTATATACCGTTGAGGCGGGTAAAGAAAATTTAATAAAATTGAGCATCAAAAATAAAGGCAGTGCCTCTGCAAATAATGTTGTGGTACGTGCAAAAAGTGGCGATGCAATGCCTCCGTTTAAGCTGAATTTCCGAGATGGAGAGAATGTAGGTTCGTTGGGCGCCAATAGCTATAAGGACTTAAATCTGTATGTGACAATGGATGATTTTCCGGATAAGGAAAGCTATCCCATTACGATTACATATGATTGTACCAATGGTGGTGGTGGAACCGATACCATATATGTTAAAGTAAAGGGGTATGAAAGAGAACCATCCTATTTGTTTGATCAGGTGAAGATGACACCGGAGAGTATTACACCCGGACAGAATGCGGTACTGAGTGGTACCATTACCAATAATGGTGGACAGGAAATGTTGCAGGCGCAGCTCTTTTTGGATCAGCTCAAAACAGAGGGCATCAGTCTTGCTGGTGGTTTTAGTGCAGTACAGTTTGGCAAACTGAAAATAGGACAGTCTGCAAGCTTTTCTTTCCCGATTGTTGCAAATAAGGATATGGAAGCAGGGAATTATCCCATTACATTAAAGCTGAAATATCAGGATGGAGCAGGCAAAGAATATGAAAAAACGCAGGATTACTATGTCAATGTAGGTGGAAAAAATGGACAGTCCCCTGATTTGATGGTGAGAAAAATGAAGGAACCATCAGGGATTTATGATGTCAATCAAAATTTTCCTGTGCATTTTGAATTGTATAATGCAGGGAATGTAGTGGCAAGAAATGTTGTCATAACCGCAGAAGGTCTGGATCCGGCAGCAGTGGTGCCAAAGTCTACCAGTGTACGCAATATTGCCACTTTGGCTCCGGGAGAAAGTGTTCCGGTGACATTTTCTTTCGCTGCAACCAATCAGGCATCCTCACAGAACTATGCCATACAGTTTGGTGTGGAATATACAACCGGTGTAGATAAAACACATACATTTAAGCAGTTTGCAGGTGTGAATATCAAAAATAGCTTGAAGGATAAAAAAGAGGCAGAGGAACAGGCGGCAGAAGATGACAAAGACAAGAAAACAAGTAAGCCAAAAATCATCATCAGCAAATATGTATGTGATCCATTGATTGTCATGGCTGGTGAAGAATTTGACTTAAACTTGACACTTTTGAATACGCATAAAGTGAAAAATGTACAAAACATCAAAATGTTTTTGACATTGGCAGAAGAAACATCCTCGGAAACAGAGAAATCCGGCAATATCTTTACGCCAGTAAACAGTAGCAATACATATTATTTTGATTCCATTGCACCAAAGCATACTGTAGACAAAAAACTGCGTCTGTATGTCGTGCCGGAAGCACAGCCAAAGACATATACGCTCACTGTGAATTTTGAATATGAAGATGCAAAGGGCAATGAATATACAGCAACAGAACTTTTGGGTATTAATGTCAAGCAGGTATCCGAATTGAGTGTGGAACAGGTGACTTTGCCAGATACCATTGAGCAGTATATGCCTATGGTGGTAACACTCAATTATTACAATACCGGTAAGGTGGCACTCAACAATGTAATGTTCCGTGTAGAGGGCAATATAGACTGTGAGCAGAAAACAACTTATGTCGGGAATATGGAACCGGGAGCCAGCGATGTATATGAAACAACATTGATACCAAATGAGCTTGGGGAGATTCCTGTTACGATTATTGCAAGCTATGAGGATGCAAGTGGTGAATTGGTTGAGGAAAAACGGGAGTTTGTACTGAATGTAACAGAACCAGTGATGGATGAAAGCGATATGCCTATGGACGAAACACCAGCACCCATTCCCAAAAAATTGATTATTGGATTGGTGGTAGTGGCTGTTGTGGTTGGTGTTGGTGCATTTATCATTGTGAAAAAGCGGAAACAAAAGAAAGCAGATGCTTTCATAGAAGCGGTGAATGAGGACGATGAAGAAGGGATGTCCGAATGAGTACAAGAGATTTGATCATGATGGCATTACGCAACCTCTGGAAACGTAAGCTTCGTACCTTTCTGACCGTATTGGGCGTGGTGATTGGTACAACCTCCATTGTGGTTATGGTATCCATTGGGCTTGGTATGAATGAAAGCTTCAAAAATCAAATTGAAGAATGGGGCAACCTTCAGGTTATTGAAGTCAGATCCAACTCAGGTAATATGGGCATGATGATGGATGCAGGTGGTGGTGCACAAAAACCACAAAACAAAAAAGCAGTATTGGATCAGAAAACATTAGAAGAATTCAAGCAATTACCCTATGTAGAGGCAGTTTCCCCAGTGATGAACGGAGATTATCAGCTGGTGTGCGGCAAATATGTAGGATATGCGAACTTTATCGGGATTGATCCTGCTGCAATGGAAGCGCTTGGTTATAAAACGGAAGAAGGTCGTTTGCTTACTGCAGAAGATAAGAGCGGTTTGGTGGTAGGGCGAGATGTTGCACAGGATTTGAGAAATCCGAAATTAAGCTGGGAAATGCAAATGCAGGCAGGACCGCCGGAAGTTGATTTGATGAATGATAAAGTGATGATTACGTATGATTGGAGCCATGGCACAAGAGATGCGGATAAATCTATCAAACCAATCAAAACAAATGTTGTTGGTGTTATGCCCAGTGGTGGTGGCAATGGATATACCGTTGTCATGCCTTTGGCACAGATGCAAAAAATAGAAAAAGAAGTTGATGCATGGTATAAGAAGCAGGGTATGGAGAACACTGATAGAAAACAGAAAAAGGGTGTTTACAACGAAGCCGCTGTAAAGGTAGCAAATATCAATGAAGTACAAAATGTACAGCAAAAGATCAAAGATATGGGCTTTCAGGCATATAGCTTGACAGATGAACTTGATGCAATGAAGGAAACAACCAAAATGCTGCGTATTGTATTGGGTGCGATTGGCGCAGTATCACTGATTGTTGCAGCAATTGGTATTACCAATACCATGGTTATGGCAATTTATGAACGCACCAGAGAAATTGGTGTGATGAAAGTCATTGGTGCATCTTTACGTGATATCAAATTATTGTTTTTGACAGAAGCGGCATTCATAGGCTTTGCCGGTGGTGTGGCAGGTACTGTGATCAGCTTTATTATGTCAAAGATCGTCAATTTTGTGGCAGCACAGCAGGCAAGTGATATGATGTCTGTCATTCCGATTTGGCTTTATTTGGCAGCAATCGCTTTTGCAACAGTGATTGGTGTTTTGTCTGGATATCTTCCGGCGCAGCGGGCAATGAAGCTGAGTGCTTTGGCAGCAATCAAAACAGAATAAAATAATATTGGTATATGAGATCAAAAACAGCGATGGTATTTTTAACAAAAACTGTCGCTGTTTTTTTCTGTGTAATGGGGCATACAAAGAGAGAAGGTCATATTTTGACAATCAGATGGAGAGGTGAAAGGGATGCTTGAGGCAGCAGCTGCGCCCGTTGTGATATTGCTGTTTTATTTTTATATACGTGATCAATATGAGAAAGAGCCATGGGGGTTGTTGGTATGGGGGGGTTTATGCGGGATCTATGCCGCATTTGTGATTTATGGTGTAGGGCTTTGGCTGGAGGGATGGATTGTTCACAGAGAAACGCCATTGTATACGTCTTTTGTCAGTGCAGCATTGGTGGAGGAGGGCATAAAGTTCCTGTTTCTTTATAGCTTTATTGTACACAACCCTCATTGCAATGAACCATTTGATTGTGTGGTATATAGCGTATTTGTATCTTTGGGTTTTGCCGGTATTGAAAATATGGCTTATGTTACAGACCCATATTGGGGCGGTATCGAAACAGCAATATCACGTGCTGTGATCTCTGTGCCGGGACATGGGATGTTTGGTGTGCAGATGGGATATCATGCGGCAAAATATCGTTTCTGGAACAAGAAGTATGGTATGCTGGCAGCATTTGTGCTAGCTTGGCTGTGGCATGGTTTTTATAACTATTTCCTGCTTGTGAAGTGGCAGTGGGCATATATTTGTTTTGGGCTTTGGTTTGTATGCTTGGTGCTACTAAGCCATAAACAGATACAGTATTTGCTTTTACACTCTCCGTTTCGTAAAGTGTAGTAGATGGGATTGGAAAAAACACACATCTTTCAGCATACTGGATGCACATATATTCTGTGCCCTTACGCAAAAAACAGGACATAAAAATCGGTTGTAAAGTATGCCAAAGTATCATAAAAATAGAAAAAGATGCGGAAAATACAAAACCGGAATTTGTGCAGTATGGATGTAAAATTTATTTTATGGATGGAAATAGGGTTGAAAAATCATAAAAAACACGTTATACTAATATCAGGTGCCGTTGTACAAATTTGTGATAAAATGGGTTCATTGCTTTGTGCGATTGCGCCGAAAGCGGCAGAGGAATCAGGGAAATAAGCGGAGGGAAAAACGTGGTCGAAGCAGTCAGTTGCGGAGGCATTGTCATTTACAAATGGAAAATCCTCCTGCTCTATAAAAATCAAAATGGCAGATATATGGGATGGGTATTGCCCAAAGGTACGGTAGAAGAAAATGAAACATACCGACAGACTGCTTTGCGTGAAGTCAAGGAGGAGTCTGGTGCCAGTGGCGAAATTATCAAATATGTTGGAAAAACACAGTACACCTTTAAGGGCGGCGAAGATATTGTAAATAAAACCGTGCACTGGTATTTGATGAGTGCCAATTCTTTTTATTGTAAGCCTCAGAGCGAGGAGTATTTTGCAGATGCCGGCTTTTATAAATTTCATGAGGCATATCATTTGTTAAAGTTCAATGATGAGCGGCAAATTTTGAAAAAGGCGTACTATGAATACAGTGAAATGCGTAAAAACAAAGAGTTTTTGAAACATAAATTTATGCAGAATAAAAAATGAAGGAGAGAATGGTAATGAAAAAATATTTTGAAGTAAAACCCTCTTTGGATGATTGGAAGGATAGAATGGTAATCCTGCAAGATCGTGACAACAAAAAAGGCATTTTTGCATTGATTGCAATTGCGGTAGCTGTATTGGCTTTGGCAGCTGTTGCAGTGGTATATCTGATGAAAACAAAAATGCAGGACGAATACGATGAAGATTGGGATTATGACTGGGATGATCTGGATGATGAATGTTTCGATGACGAATGCGATGATGAAACTTGCTGCTGTACAGATCGTGATGTAGATGATTCTGTAAAAGTAGAACAGGTATAATTCGGCATACACAAAAGAAAATGATGCAAGGCTGATGCTGGAGAGGTAACGAAGATATGCTGCATTTCCAGTGTCGGCTTTTTTATAAATTCAGTGGGACGAAAATGCATACATTGGGTCAAAATATGACCTGTGAGGTGAGGAAAATGAGAGAACAATTACAATTGGTCAGGAAAATTGTTCCGGATATGGCAGATGAACTCGTAAAGCGTTATCGTATTCTGAAAACAGTAAAGCTGTTGGAGCCATGTGGCAGAAGGCTGGTTGTACTGTCTATGGGCATGACAGAACGTACGGTGCGTGGGGAAATTGAAAAATTGAATGCACAAGGTCTGGTGAAGGTAACCAAAACAGGAATGTCTGTAACAGAGGATGGGTTTCTGGTTTTGGAGCGGCTCAAGCCATTGTTTGCAGAATTGACAGGGCTTTCGGATTTGGAAAGCCGCATTTGCGATTTGCTGGGTGCGCGTAGTGTATTGCTGGCACAGGGGGATTATGATGAAAGCGAGCGCACAAAAAAGGAAATGGCGCAAATGGGAGTACGTTTGCTGCTGGATACCATGCGTAAGAGCAGTCGGATTGCCATTACAGGTGGTACCACCATGGCTGCACTGGTAGAAGCAATGCCCGATGCAGCGGCACATCATGCAGAAATGGTACTTCCTGCACGAGGCAGTGTAGGCAGAAAGCTGGAATTACAGGCAGATACATTGGCAGCCAGGCTGGCAGAAAAAATCGGTGCAGAATACCGTATGCTGCATTTGCCCGATAATCTCAGCCCGATTATATTGAACGAAATGAAGAAAGAACCGGAAATTGCAGAAACCATTGAAGAATTGAAACGTGTAGACATATTGCTTCTGGGTGTGGGAGATGCTATGGAAATGGCAGAAAAACGCCGCCTAGATGCCGCAACCTGTCAGATGCTCAGAGAAAAACATGCGGCTGCTGAGGCATGTGGATATTATTTCGATCATTCTGGTCAGGTGGTGTATGAAACAAATTCTATAGGCATTGATTTTCGTACCGTACAGCACATGCAACGGGTGATTGTTTCTGCCGGCGGTAAGAAAAAAGCAGCCAGCTTGTTGGCGCTGAGCAAGAGTATGACAAATGCGGTTTTCATATTGGATGAGGGCTCCGCATTGGAGATGCTGAAACTTGCGGAGGGATAAAATAAGCGGTATAATAAATAAACGGTGTTGCACAAATGTCTTTTGTGTGTGGCTGTTTTCAAATGATGCATTGGTAAGTCTTATATTCGTGTCCTAAATATTGTAAAAACGATAGTACGGATAAGAGAGAGGAGCAGATTTATGTTACAGAAAAAGACAGTAGATGATTTACAGGTAAAGGGTAAAAAGGTATTGGTACGCTGTGATTTCAATGTGCCCTTGCAAGATGGTGTCATTACAGATGAAAATAGAATTACAGCAGTATTGCCTACCATTGAAAAATTGCATAAAGACGGCGCAAAACTGATTCTTTGCTCTCATATGGGTAAGCCTAAGGGAGAGCCAAAGCCTGAATTGTCTTTGGCACCTGTTGCAAAAAGACTCTCTGAACTGCTTGGTCAAGAGGTTATTTTTGCAAAGGATGACAATGTTGTAGGGGAAAATGCAAAAAATGCAGTTGCAAATATGAAAGATGGCGACATCGTATTGTTGGAAAATACACGTTATCGTAAGGAAGAAACAAAGAACGAGGAAAGCTTTAGCAAAGAGCTTGCTTCTTTGGCAGATATTTTTGTCAATGATGCATTTGGTACCAGCCATAGAGCGCATTGTTCTACCGTTGGTGTGACGCAGTTTGTTTCAGAGTCCGCAGTTGGCTATTTGATGCAGAAGGAAATTGAATTTTTGGGCAATGCGGTCAATCATCCCGAACACCCCTTTGTTGCAATTCTGGGCGGTTCCAAAGTGTCGGATAAAATCAATGTGATCAATCATTTGCTGGATAAGGTAGATACTTTGATCATTGGCGGTGGTATGGCATATACATTTGCAGTGGCAAAAGGCGGACGTGTCGGCGAATCCCTGTTGGAGTTGGATAAAGTAGAATATGCAAAGGAAATGATGGAAAAGGCAGTAGCCAAGAATGTCAATCTGTTGCTTCCGGTAGATACTGTAGTGACAAGAGAATTTAAGAATGATACCGAATACCAAACGGTGCCAACAGGTGAAATTCCAGATGGCTGGATGGGTTTGGATATTGGTGAGAAAACAAGAAAAATGTTTGCAGAAGCAATTCGGGATGCAAAAACGGTTGTATGGAATGGTCCTATGGGCGTATTTGAATTTGAAAATTTCGCAAAGGGCACAAAAGCAGTTGCACAGGCAATGGCTGACATTCAGGCAACGACGATCATTGGCGGTGGCGATTCCGCAGCAGCAGTCAATCAGCTGGGATATGGGGATAAAATGACACATATTTCTACCGGTGGCGGTGCTTCATTGGAATTTTTGGAAGGCAAAGAGCTTCCGGGTGTTGCGGCAGTACAGGATCGGTAAGGGAAAATTCAGAATATATACAAAAAAGGAAAAATAATTTTTGTTTTGTATATGTTTCTATGAAAGGAATGCTTAATTTTGGTGGGAGAAGAAAAATGAAACGTTTATTGACACTTTGTATGACCATAATTTGTGCAATGGGAATGTCTTTTACAGTATATGCAGACGAACCCAAACAGGAGAGCGAAGCACAGATGGAATATATTGAACCAACAGAATATATTCCTGTATTGATGTATCATCATTTCATCAGAAGTGATGTAGATGCCGGAAATGGCGTGACCATGAGTAAGAATGATTTGGAAGAAGATATCGCATATTTTGTAGAACAGGGCTACCATATTATTTCTTTGGAGGAATTGGATGAGATTCTAGCAAAGGAAGAAAAAAGAAAAGACCCAGATGGGGATAACGGACTGGATTTGCATGTCAAATATATGTGCATTACCATGGATGATGGATATTTCAGTAACTATTTGCATGCATATCCTGTATTTCGCCAATACAATGTACCTGCATCCATTTTTTTGATTACAGATAGTGTGACCAATCAAACAGGGGTCAAAAAATTGACATGGGAGCATGTCAAAGAGATGGCAAAAAACAGTAGAGTTCGTGTGTATAATCACACCGCTAATCATGTACCAGCAGATCAAACAACAACAGAGGACTTTGTAGATGCTGCATTGGCAGCAGAGGAGGCTTTGGATGAACGTGTGGCTGGACAACGTTCACGTACCAAGGCATTGGCATTCCCCAATGGCAAAAGTACCCCTGAAATCAGAGAAGCATTGCTGGATGAAGGTTTTTCCATGCTCTTTACCGTTGAACAAAATGTAATCAATCGTGATACAACAAGAGATGCCATTCCTCGTATTATGATATCCTCAGGTCTGACCGGTGAGGAAGTTGTGAAAAAAATTGAGCAGACTGCAAGTCGTACCATGTCACAGAAATAAATAACTTGTAGTACAGGAAGGAGAATATGCGGATATGAGAAAGAAAATTGTTGCAGGCAATTGGAAAATGAATAAAACCCCGCAAGAAGCCAAGCAGTTGTGTGAAATACTGAAAGATAAGGTGGATACCACAGAGGTAGATGTCGTATTTTGTGTGCCGTTTGTAGACCTATATCCTGTTTTGGAGGCAGTAAAGGGAAGCAATATTGCAGTTGGTGCAGAAAATATGCACTTTGCAGAAAATGGTGCTTATACAGGCGAGATCTCTGCTGCAATGCTCAAAGAAATGGGTGTCAAATATGTGGTATTGGGACATTCTGAACGCAGAGAATATTTTGGCGAAACAAATGAAACGGTCAATCAAAAAGTAAAAACAGCATTGGAACACAATTTGTTGCCGATTCTGTGTTGTGGGGAAACCTTGGAGCAGAGAGAGGCAAATATTACCGTGGAATGGGTACGCATGCAAGTAAAGTGTGGGTTGTTTGGCATTGGTGCAGAGGATGCAAAAAAAGTAACCATTGCCTATGAACCTATTTGGGCGATTGGTACTGGTAAAACAGCAACCTCTGTACAAGCGCAGGAAGTATGTGCTGCCATTCGTCAGGTGTTGGCAGAAATGTATGACCAAAGCGTTGCAGATGCGGTGCGTATACAATATGGCGGCAGTGTCAACGCAAAGAATGCGGCAGAGCTTTTTGCTATGGCAGACATTGATGGTGGATTGGTTGGCGGTGCGAGCCTGAAGGAGGAATTTGCAGATATTGTAAATTATAAATAATCAATCAAAATAACAATTACAATGCCAAAGTGGAGGCAAGAGATGATGGAAAAAAAGACAACGGTACTGATGATTTTAGACGGATTCGGTATCAATGAAAGACAGGAAGGCAATGCGATATTCCATGCAAAAACCCCTGTGTTGGATAGTTTGTACGCAAAATATCCACATGTCAAAGGATATGCGAGCGGACGTGCAGTGGGATTGCCGGAAGGACAGATGGGTAACTCCGAAGTAGGGCATTTGAATATTGGCGCCGGACGTATTGTATATCAGGAATTGACCAGAATTACAAAATCCATCGAAGATGGTGATTTTTTTGAAAATCCGGCTTTGATGAATGCAGTTGGGCATTGTCAAAAGAATGGATCGGCGCTGCATTTGTACGGCTTGCTGTCTGATGGCGGTGTGCATAGCCATAATACGCATCTTTACGCACTGCTTCAGCTGGCAAAGCGCAATCATTTGGAAAATGTGTATGTGCATTGCTTTTTGGATGGCAGAGATACCCCGCCCAGCTCTGGTGTGACATATATTGCACAACTGGAAGAAAAAATGCGTGAAATTGGAGTAGGGCGGATTGCTTCTGTAATGGGTCGCTATTATGCTATGGACAGAGATAAACGGTGGGAACGTGTTCAGGAAGCATATCAGGCGATGGTATTGGGCAGAGGTGAAACAGCACAGGATGCACTGGGCTGCATACAGAAATCGTATGAAAATGGTAAGACAGATGAGTTTGTTGTTCCAACCGTGATTGTGGATGAACAAGGGCAGGCAGTTGGCAAAATCAAAGATCATGATGCAGTCATTTTTTATAATTTCCGTCCGGATCGTGCAAGAGAAATTACAAGAGCAATGTGCGATCCACAGTTTGAGGGGTTTGAAAGGGCGTATGTACCACAGGACTTGAAGTATATCTGCTTTACGGAATATGATGCAACCATTGCCAATAAAGAAGTGGCATTTTTACCCCAGCGTTTGACAAATACATTGGGAGAATATATTTCTTCTTTGGGCTTAAAGCAGCTTCGTACCGCAGAAACAGAAAAATATGCACATGTAACATTTTTCTTGAATGGCGGTGTGGAAGAACCAAACCCCAATGAAGATCGCTGGTTGGTACCCTCACCTAAGGTTGCAACCTATGATATGAAGCCGGAAATGAGTGCTGTAGAGGTTACAGACGGGTTGGTGAAGGCTTTGCACTCCAGAGCATATGATTTGATCATTGTAAACTATGCAAATTCTGATATGGTAGGGCATACCGGTATTATGGAAGCAGCAGAAAAGGCAGTAGAAACAGTGGATACCTGTATTGGTCGTGTCGTAGAGGCTTTGCTTTCTGTGCAAGGCAAGATGTTTATTTGTGCAGACCATGGCAATAGTGATCAGATGATTGACTATATCACAGGAGAACCTTTTACCGCACATACCACCAATCCGGTTCCCTTTATTTTGGTCAATGAAACAGATGGTGTAGGGCTCAAAGAAGGCGGTAAGCTGGCTGATATTGCACCAACACTTTTAGAAATGATGGGATTGGAGCAGCCAAAAGAAATGACAGGGGAAAGCCTGTTGATAGGAAAATAACAGAAATACAAATGTAAGAGATGTCTTATTTTTGTAAATAAGAAATTACCCAAAATAGAAAAAAGGTATGCTTGTATCAAGCAATGAGTCAAAGGAGGAATCAAATCATGAAAGGCTATTTAGAAATCACAGACGTTTATGCAAGAGAGATTTTAGACTCCAGAGGGAATCCTACCGTTGAAGTAGAAGTTGTGGTGGATGATCATGTCGTTGGTCGTGCAGCAGTTCCAAGCGGTGCTTCTACAGGAGCATTTGAAGCAGTGGAACTGAGAGATGGCGATGACAGATATCAGGGTACAGGTGTACAGGATGCTGTAGATAATGTCAATAGCGTGATTGCAGATGAAATCATTGGTATGAATGCATTGGATCAAGTGGCAATTGACCAAGCTATGATCACATTGGATGGTACACCCAACAAGGCAAAACTGGGTGCAAATGCAATTTTGGGTGTTTCTATGGCAGTTGCAAAAGCAGCAGCGGAAGCATTGGATATGCCTTTGTATCAATATCTGGGTGGTTTCAATGCAAGAACGATGCCAGTACCTATGATGAATATTATGAATGGCGGTAAGCATGCAGACAATACGGTAGACGTACAGGAATTTATGATTATGCCTGTTGGCGCAGATAGCTTCAAAGAAGCACTGCGTATGTGTGCAGAAATTTATCATAAGCTGAAAAAAGTACTCAAGGACAAAGAACTCTCTACAGCAGTAGGGGATGAAGGCGGTTTTGCGCCTGACCTGCCAACAGCGGATGCTGTCATTGATTTGATTCAGGAAGCAGTTGTTGCTGCCGGCTATCGTTGGGGTGAGGATATCAAAATCGCTTTGGATCCTGCCGCAACAGAGCTGTATGATGAAAAGGATGGCAAATACCACTTCCCCGGCGAAAGCAAGATGGCAGGGAAAGAGATTGTAAGAACCTCTCAAGAAATGGTGGATTTCTGGAAAGCATTGGTAGAAAAATACCCCATTGTTTCCATCGAAGATGGTTTGGCAGAAGAAGATTGGGAGGGTTGGCAGCTGTTCCATAAAGAGCTGGGCGACAAAATCCAGTTGGTAGGAGACGATCTGTTTGTAACCAATACAGAAAGATTGCAAAAAGGTATTGAATTGCAGGCTGCAAATGCAATTCTGATTAAAGTAAACCAGATTGGTACATTGACAGAAACATTCAATGCAATCCAGCTGGCGAACAGAAATCATATGACAGCAGTTGTTTCTCATAGAAGCGGTGAAACAGAGGATACCACCATTGCAGATATTGTTGTTGCAGTCAATGCAGGTCAAATCAAAACAGGCGCACCCGCCAGAACAGATCGTGTTGCCAAGTACAACCAGCTTCTGCGGATCGAAGAAGAACTGGATGATGTTGCACAGTATCTGGGGAATGATGCGTTCTTCCAGCTGAAATAAGTTTTTTGGTAAATTTAGAAAAATATACCAAACCATATAGGCAAAGCTCAATTTTGGGCTTTGTCTTTTTTTGTGTTTGATGGACAGCATCTGTTTTCTGATATTCCCTGTATATTACTGCTGTTGTATGCCATGCTAAAAAAGAAATCAATATTTTTTAAGGTGTATTGGAAAAAGCAGGATATTTTGATCAAAGGATGGATGATATTTTGCTGCGTGAGAAAAGCATAGGAAGATATGCCTGAAAGAATTTAGATATGGAGGCTGAGGATATGGAGCATGGCAAAAACAAATGGAAGCCACTGTTCTGCTGGCTCGTGGCATTGGTACTATTGGCTTGGGGTGCGATACGATTTTTTCTTCCGGATGATATGACACTTTTACAAGGGCAAACCACAGAATATCTGTTGCGTGTGCCTGTTACAGTAAAAGCGGAAAAAAGTACACCTGTATTGGGTGTGACAGCAAAGCCCACAGCAGATAATTTGCATTTGGATTTTGGTACACAAGTCAAGGCACAGGCATTGGCAGAAGGCAGCACAAAGGTAACATTTTATTTATTGGATACATTGCCAATCAAAACAGTTTCTGCAAATGTACTGCCTGATTTGCGATTGATTCCGAGTGGACGAACGGTGGGTGTACAGATGGATACCGATGGTTTGCTTGTTTTGGGTACTGGATATGTGGAAGGAGAAAATGGCAAAAAAAGTGAGCCATGTAAAGGTGTTTTGCAAAGCGGAGATTTGATTCAATCCGTAAATGGGGAACAAATGAAAAACAAGGAATGTTTTCTTTCAGCAGTAGAGCAGGAAAATGGCGCACCGGTACAAATTGGATTTATGCGTGACGATACGAAAATGAAGGCAAAAATAAAGCCCGTATATAGCCCGGCTGACAAAAGCTATAAGCTTGGGGTATGGATTCGTGACAGCATACAGGGTATTGGAACAGTCACTTTTTTTGATGAGAGAACAAACCATTTTGGTGCGCTTGGGCATGGTATTTATGATGTAGATACCGGACAATTGATGTCGCTGAAGCAAGGGCATATCACAGCATCCCATTTGACAGAAATTATAAAAGGGAAGAAGGGAGAACCGGGAGAGCTGAGTGGTGTCATTTTGGCAGATCATGTACTTGGAGAAATTGAAAAAAATACGGATATTGGAATCTATGGTACAGGAGAAACCGCTGCGTTTACTGGAAAAAGCTATCCCATTGCCTTACAGCACGAAATCAAAGAGGGAGAAGCAGTATTGCTCTCCAATATTGCAGGAGGAGAGCCTTTGGCATATGAGATTGCCATTGAGCGAGTGTATCCCAATGGACGTGATGCCAATAAAAGCATGGTGATTCGTGTGACAGATCGCAGATTGTTGGAAACAACAGGAGGTATTGTACAAGGGATGAGCGGCAGCCCCATCATTCAGGATGGCAAACTCATCGGAGCAGTAACACATGTTTTTGTGAATGATCCTACCAAAGGTTATGGTATTTTCATTGAAAATATGCTGGATGCAGCAGCATAAAGGAAAAGTGGCAGAGGATTTTACCTCTGTCGCTTTTCTATTTTGTGTGCTATAATTCTGTTAGATAAATCAGAATAATGCTAGCAGATACTGAAATGAGGTAATTTATGAAGGTATATTCAAGCAAAGAGGAACTGAAAGACGAGATCAAAAGAACCTATTCCAAGTTCATTGCTGAGTTTGACAATATTCCGGAAGATATGAAAGATCTCCGTGCAGAAGATGTTGACCGTACTCCGGCAGAGAATTTGGCTTATCAGGTTGGCTGGACTACCATTGTCTTGAAGTGGGAACAGGATGAGAGAAATGGTCTGGAAGTAAAAACGCCTTCCGATCAGTTCAAATGGAATCAGCTTGGGGCGTTGTATCAGTGGTTTACGGATGTATATGCTGGGCTGTCGATCCATGAACTCAGGACAATGCTGGATATGAATATCCAAGGGATTTGTGAGATGATCGATTCTATGTCTGACGAGGATCTTTTTGTTCCCCACAGACGCAAGTGGGCAGATAGTGCTACCAAATCTGCGGTTTGGGAAGTTTATAAATTCATCCATATTAACACCGTGGCACCCTTTGGCACCTTCCGCACAAAAATCAGGAAGTGGAAGAAGCTCATGCTGTAAAAGTGTTCGCCCTATTTCAATAAATCTAACACCGCAATACCGAAAGGAGACAAGCTATGGGATTTTGGTGTTTTCTATTTGTGTGTAATCTGCTTATTCCAGTGACAATGATTATTGCTGGTCATATGATGCAGAAGCATTGTCCGAGTAAGATGAACCGCATATCAGGCTATCGAACAACACGCTCTATGAAGAATATGGACACATGGAGATTTGCACATAATTATGTCGGACGGCTCTGGTGGAAAGTTGGATGGGTTCTGATTATACCTACGGTTCTTGTACAACTACCATTTACGAAGAGTGATGCAAACAAAGTAGGAATTCTTTCGATAGTGATTGTTTCTGTTCAGATGCTGATTATGCTGCTGACGATTATTCCGGTAGAAAAGGCTCTCAAGAAGAAATTCAACGACGACGGAACTTTTCGCTGAATTCAGGTTTTTGGCTGTTGTCCCTCATAGAAATCATTCGTGAGCGGCAGCCCCGTTATACCGTATGGAAAACTGAGCGGAGCAGTGACATATGTTTTTGTGAATGATATATGGTATCTTTATTGAAACTATGCTGGATACAGCAGCATAAAAGAAAAGCGGCAGAGGGAAATTTCTTTGCCACTTTTTGCTTTGGTTATGATATCATTCTGCTAGATAAATCAAAATATTTCTGCCACTTATATGTTATAGGGAAGGAGCAATTTGCAGATGGATACAAATATCGAAAAAAACAAAATCTATTATGCACAGTTGCCCAAAGATGCACTATGCGACTGCATTTATTGCCAAAACTACTACACGCAGGTGAAGACCGCATATCCAGAGGTTGCTGCGTACCTTCTGAGTTTGGGGATTGATATAGAAAAGCCTTTTGAAACATCTCCCCTTGAACCGGAAAATGGGAATTTGACATATTGCGTTTGTCAATACATAGCCTTTGGATCTTGCGCAGACGATTACTATCATAAAATCGGAAATGTTGCATTTAGGAAATCAACTTCATACCCCTTCACAGGCATCACAGAGCAACATTTTGTGTTAGATCTAGCCCCGATCACTTTGAAGGCGGATTTTTGATTTTATGCGTGTTTGAGTTATTCGGATGAATCTAACAGCTGTTGTCCCTCATAGAAATCACTCGTGAGCGGTTCTCCAATCATCCAAAACGGCAAGCGCATAGGCGCTGTAACCCATGTTTTTGTGAATGATCCTACCAAAGGTTATGGTATTTTTATTGAAACTATGCTGGATGCAGCAGCATAAGGAAAATCCCTCTACCGTTTTTTGTTTCTGCATGATACATACAATACGGATAGGTAAATCAAAATTTTTTAACAATTGTATTTCCCTTCCTTGCGTATCTGTGCTGGTATGCCAAAGGCATTGTTGGTGGGAATTGCACCATCCATTTCATTTGCGGTTCTTATGACAATTTGCATTCCCTTTGTAATCCGAGATTAAGTGTGTTTGGCGCATCAAAATATTAACAACGGATTGGGACGCTGAATGGTCATCGCTTTGCAATTGTTATGTTCAAAAAAATTAAGGTATGGTCTTAGCAATCATAAGAGCGATCAGCCGTATCTGCGAAAATAAAGGAGATGGATGCTATGTATTTTCGAAACAAACGAAGGTTTGTAGATGCTGTTGTACTGGTTCTGCTGGTTCTGGCAGTTGGCACACTGATTCCAGCGAAAACGACCGTTACCAGCATTGATGCAGAGCGGATAAGCGAAACATCGTATGCAGATTTATACAAAACACTAACGAGTAAAAAAACAGTCGAAGGCGTTGTGATGTATGGAGATTTGTGGGTGATTGCGCATACATCTCTTTTTGGCAGAAAGCAGGAAACAGTTTTGTTGCCTTGTGTTTCCTTTGTGCCAAGCGATGTAGGCACAGCCGGAACAAAATCGGTGGGTTTCCAGATTTGAGGTGCTTTCCAATGGGAAGATTTCGGCACATAATGTAAAAGCTCGTATTACAGCGGAACCAAACACAGGATTGTATGTCCCCGAGGCTTTGAATGGCTACGTAAATGATATTTATCCGGAAGTGGAGCAGGAGGATCGCTTGTATTGTGCAATGGTCAGTGTAGCTACTGTAGATAGCTTGATAGAACCCAATAAAGAATGTGATGCGCAGGCTTTCTGGTCAGCGGATGTATCCATTTCTGGTACAAGAATTTCGTGTCATGTGGACATCAATTCAGATGCAGTATATTGCAACAATGTCAAATAACCTATGATAGCAAAGGCTCGTATTGTACGGATTTGTCTGACAAACTCTCTGAAAATTCTGTATTTGCAAGTCCTATTGCGTGTATCATTTCATAACAAGTTTGAAATTCCCTTGTTTTTGTCCTTACAAATAAAAACAAGGGAATTTTGATTTTTCAACAAAGCAGATGTCATCTTCATTATGAAATTTTTGTAATCAATCAGACATATTCTTTGTATTCAGTCCTCAAAGTAGAACACATCCTCAAATTTTTTGTCCAATGCAATGCATAAAATCAAAGCCAATTTTGCTGTTGGGTTAAACTGTCCTGTTTCTATGGAGCTAATGGTATTGCGGGAAACACCAACCATTTCTGCCAATGCCGCCTGAGAAAGTTTCTTCTCGGTTCTGATTTCTTTCAGATGGTTTTTTAGAATTAAAGTATCATCCATGATTTCACGATATCCTTATACAATTTTCATTAAGTATACAATAAAAAGAAGCACGGAGACAAGTCCCCACAATAAAGCGTAGAAAAGAAAGTTTTTTTCTCTTTGTCGAATCCACATGTATATGTTCTGTGCACCGATAATAGAGGAATATATAGCATATATATCCTGATATGGCTGACCAAAATAAATTTTAATAGCCATTACAAGCAGACATGCAATTAAACCCACAATCAAACCAATACGATTGCTTCTTAACAGAATATCCATTTCCATTTCATCCAGCTTGTTGCGCTTCTTGCTTTGTGCTTTTTTTAAAACTTCTTCTTTATTCATAGCAAATCCTCCTTTCTATATTACCAAGTTTACTTTGCAATTTCATAATAGCATAGCCAAGTTTACTTGTCAATATAAAAATACCAAGTTTTATTGGCAAAATAATTTTCAAGCATGGTTCTATAAATAAAACTGGCTGAAAGAGTATGAAAACTTCCAAACTGCGGATGGATTTTCCCCTTTGTAATTGCCCGCATGAAAACTCATAAGGGCAATGCCCTGCCTTTGTGAATAAAATGGTGATGACATCTTTATTGAAAATATACTGGAACAGTGTAGAAGGATGGCAGAAGGAAATTCCCTCTGTTGTCCTTTAGCTTGATATGGTATAATGCGGTTGTGACTTATTGGAACGATCTAAACAATAGGGCTTGAAAAAGGAGATGATTTTTTGTTATTCCATTCTTTTCATACTCAAAGCGAACGGCGGGAATTTGGCGGAAGCGATTTTCTGGAGTTTGCTTTCTGCAAGTTAAGCAAGGGAACACCAATGAAAGATATTGTTTCTAACGATGCGGTTGCTTCACTTCGTTGGAGTAATTCCTCCTTATATCTTTGCGGAGATGATTGGAATGAGTTCTGCAATGCTTATGGTGAGATTATTACGAATGGAACATATGGAAATCTTAAAAAAGGTTATCTTGACTGGTGCGGAATCAATTATTTTTCTACAGAACAAATGATGTTGATTATGAAACAACTTCCATTGCAAAAGCCCAAAGATTATCAGTTGCTACTGAATTGGTTGGAACAGGGAACACAGTATAACGGATTTTATGTTTTGGGGGTCTAAGAGGGTATTAGACTTATTCTGATGCATCGAACAGATGTTGTACCGAATAGAAATCACTCGTGAGTGGCAACACAATGATACAGGATGGGAGGCGCATCGGGGCAGTGATACCTGTTTTTGAAAATGAGGGGGTATCTTTATTGCGCATATGCTGTATACAGCAGATCCACCCGAGGCATCAGAGGATTTTCCTTCTGTCACTTTTGCTTGCATTGTGGTATAATTCAAATATAAATAAACAATATGAATAAGGTTGATCGGGTAAAATACAAAAAGGAGTGAAAATGTATGGGAATTATGGATGCATTTAATGATGAGGCTGGAAAAATCAATCATAGTAAGGGAAAGTATCGTGTGATGCAGATTGTGCTGAGAGAAAAATTTGTGGGAAAAGGCTCAAAGAACTTTAGTGAAATCGAAGATCTTTGCAATGAACAGTATGCAGAAGGGTATCGCCTGCACACCTTTGCTCAGTCGACTGCTGCCTCTACCGGTTTTGGCGGTGGAGATCGAACCGTATGCAATTTGGTTTTTGAGAGAATGGATTGATCTGAACTTGAGTACATACCAAAGCGAGAGGAACGGAAATCCATTGAGGCAGAAGTGTAGCACGAAAGCCCTTTCATCATTTGAAAGGAAAGGAAAGAGCCAATCGGTGGTTTAGTATGCTTGTTGCATACCTGTCTGACATGACGGGAAGCTTATTGGAGCAGAGAAATATGTTTTTGTAAATGATCTCACATAATGAATGTGGTATTTTATACCAAAAGAAGTACCACAGAAAGGATACAACAGAGTTGAAAAAATCGGTTGAGGGAACAATGTGCAGGGCAAATTTTGTGCTGTAAAGAAATGGCATACTGATTTGGACAACCACCACATAATGGTGTCGCCATAGGAGGGACGGTCGATTGAGGATACAATATCAAATTGCAGCAGCATGCAGTGCAGTGGTTGGTATCGCAGGAATCGTTTTTTATCAATACAATTACCGTATGCCGCTTAAAGATTATACACGATATGCGCTGTATATGGCAGTATTGGATGATGAAATCTGCCGCAATGAATTAGAAGGCAATTGTATTGGTGGAAAGGAAATTATTTTTCCCGAAAAATCCACATCACTGCAATATCGCTACCATTTGTTTCTGCAAACAAATCGTAAAAAGAGTAGAAAAAATATTTTGCATGAAATTTCAAAAATGGAACGCAGGCTTGTTGCATCCAAAAAGTATATGCATCAGAAGAAAGTGGATTTGGATATTGTCCATGTTTCCCAAAAAAGAGAATGATGTATCTTTTGTACATATAATCGGTGTACGAAAAACGGTAGCGGTATCTCCTCTACCGTTTTTGTATTTTATAATCATAAAAAAAATATTAAGATATTTGTTATCTTTTGGTCAACAAAAGTGTGATAGACTGAATTTTGTAAAGAGATATGGTCAGCGGATGGTTTGGGGGGATAAACATGGAAGCAAAGTATAAAAAATGGTATATCATAGTATCGCTACTTTTTTCTGCATGGGTGATGAACTTTGTGGATGGCTTTTTGCAACTACAATATTTATATAAATCTATACTAAAGCTGATACTGTTTTTGGGTATTCCTATGGGATATTTTATGCTTTACAGAGAAGAACGGCATCACTTGAAAACAATCATAACTCCGAGGAAAAAAGATTTTGTATCTGCACTGCTCTTTGGTATTTGCGTTTATGCAGTGATACTACTGGCATACTTTATATTGAGAGGGCATATAGACCTCTTTGTTATTCGGGATCAGCTGACATCCGGCATTGGTGTCAATGAGGATAATTTTTTATATGTTGCGATTTATATTTCATTTGTCAATTCTTTTTTGGAGGAGCTGTTTTTTCGGGGTTATGCGTTTTTGATATTGAAAAAAGAAACCAGTCGGTGGTTTGCATATCTGTTCAGTGCGTTGCTGTTTGCCGTATATCATGTCGGAATGACAAGCAAGTGGTTTCATTGGGGCATATATCTGTTGGCATTGGCAGGGTTGTTTGTGGGCGGTTGCATATTTAATTTTCTCAATGACAGATGCGAAAATATTTATCCTTCATGGTTGGTGCATATGTGTGCCAATTTTGCAATCAATACTGTCGGCTTTCTATTGTTTGGATTGCTGTAAGCGTTTTCGTATATCAAAAAGGTATACAGAAACGACAATGGAACAAAAGCACCACCTTTTGCAGGTGGCGCTTTTGTTTCGGTGTTATTCCAAGTTTAAGCGGTGACGCAGGAAGTATACGGTCAAGAAATAAAATACCGCAGTATACAAACTGGAAACTACAGTCATACATAAGAGCATAATATGAGAAGCTGCATACATGGACATATGGGAGGATATGAACGATATGATGTTGTCCCAATGGATCAATGGTATGAAAAACATCAATAGGGCAATCAAGAACTGTAATAAAAGTTGTAGCCCGAAGAAAATCAGGAAGAAGTACAGCAGCTTGTGCTTGGAAAAGCTATGGCTGATTGCCAGAGCAGCATATACCTGAAAACATACATGCGCATAAGATAACGCAAAGACAATGAAATATTCTATACAAGAAAGAATAATATGTACGTATTCTATGTCCCAATGTAAGAAGCTGAACATGATTTTCAAATCATGTATAAATGTTGTCAAAAAGTCCATGCGGAAGGACAATATGAAAAATGCAAGCAGTATGACAGCGATGGTTGCAGTATACCAAATCAAAGAAACCAAGAATTTTGCCCAGATATGATGATGGATGGATACAGGGAGTGTCATCATCATATATCCTTCATCCTGTAAGAGATTGCGATAAAATCGCTGGATCATCAAAACAAAGGCAATGACACATACCCCACAAATGGACAATACAAATGCAGTAAGTGACAGAACCCCCAATGCATATAAAATTGGATGATCGCTGGATACCATCTGGTATATGAAAAAATGCGCACAAAAAGCGGTTGCCAATACAATCAAAAATAAAGGCAGCATAATACGACTGGTAGCACGCAATTCATGTTTCATTAGTTTTGTTAGCATCTGAACACCTCCCTGAAATATGCATCTACACTCATTTCTTTTTCCTCTCGAATGGTATCTACAGTGGTTTGCAATACAACATGCCCCTGATTGATGAAAATGACATCGTCCAATATTTTTTCTACATCTGCAATCAAATGTGTGGATATGATGACAGATGCCTCCGGATTGTAGTTTCCGATAATTGTGGATAGGATATAGTCCCGTGTTGCAGGATCTACACCGCCAATGGGTTCATCCAGAAGATAAAGCTTTGCCAAACGACTCATTACCATAATAAGCTGCACTTTCTCCTGTGTACCCTTGCTCATTTGTTTCAACCGTTGCTTGGATGGAATTTGCAGATGTTTGAGCATTTTTTCTGCTGTATCCCGTTGAAAGTCTGTATAAAAATCTTCATAAAAGTCTAAAATTTGTGTTGTGGTCATCCATTTTGGAATGGCTGAGCGTTCCGGTAGATAGCTGACCATGGCATGTGTTTGCTTACCGGGAAGGGTATTGCAAACCAATATTTTCCCCTGTGAAGGTGTCAATAAGGCGTTTGCCAGCTTTATGAGTGTTGTTTTTCCGCTGCCGTTTGGCCCAAGAAGTCCAACAATGCGCCCGGATTCTATGGATAAATTGATATCCTGTAAAGCTGGGATTTTACCATATGTTTTGGTTAAATTTTGACATTCCAAAATTTTCATGGTTGCATGCCCTCCTTTCTGCTGCGTTCCTGTAATAATGCAAGTACATCCTCTTGTTGAAACCCTAAATTTTCCATAGCGTCTAAAAACGATTGTATATGGCGTTCTGCCAAGTGATGTTTTGTTTGTTCAATCATTGTCTTGTCCTCCGTTACAAATCTTCCGGCAGTACGTTGGCTGTACACCAGACCATCTCGTTCCAATTCTGAAAGTGCACGTTGCATGGTATTTGGATTTACGCCTGCTTCTGTTGCAAGCTCACGCACAGAAGGCAGACGTTCACCCAAAGGAAATTGGTTTGTAACAATGCCTACTTTGATTTGTTCAATGAGCTGTGTATAAATGGGAGCAGCGTCAGAAAATATCCACTTCATAATCCACCTCCTGTTGTATTATTGTACTATTTAATTAATACAATAGCACAAAAATTTATTTTGTCAAGAACTTTTTTCCTTTTTTGTGTTCGATGTAGTGCGCAGCAACAAATATAGTCCGTTTTTTCTATGCAATCGAGCCAATTTGATATATAATAAAAACAAAAAGATTGCGAACGATAAAAAGACAATACATGAGAGAAGAAGAAAAAGATTGACAGAAACGCTATTTGATTTCGGAACAAAGGAAACGAGGAATATCAAGCAAAGACGCATGAATGTTATGGTATCACCATCAAAAACATGACAAAAAAATCCAAATGGAATTTTTGATATGAATCAAAGGAGTAGAAAAAAATGAAATATTACTTTATCGACTTTGAAAATGTCCATAGTGATGGCTTTTATGGCATGGAACAAGTCAACAAAGGCGACGTGATTTATGTTATTTATTCGGAGCGTAGTAAGGTTTTTTCGTTGGAAATTGTAGAAAAAGCAGCAATACAAGGGGCAGAACTGAAAGCATATAAAGTAGAAGTCGGCAGCAAAAATGCTTTGGATTTCCAACTGTCCTCATTTCTGGGATACATCATTGGAAAATGTGATGACATAGATTGTTCCTATGCCATTGTTTCCAAGGATATGGGGTATGATAAGGTCGTAAGCTTTTGGAAAAATCGTGGTAGAAAGATACAAAGAATTGTTAATTTATCGGGAAAAGAAACACTTTCCAATTTGCCTGCACTTGTACCATCTGAGAAAAAGCAGGAAGAAAAGCGGATACTTGCAGATGTACAACCACCTGCCAAAGTCGCACCATGCAAAGAAGCAGAGCAGGAAACAAGCATGCAAACAGAACCGAAAAACGAACAGAAAACAAAACAACAGCCACATGCACAGAAAACAGCAGCAAAATCTACGCAGATCTCCAAAAATTCACAAACAAAGAAAAAGTGTATCACAAAGGCAACAGAGGAAGAAGTGCGTCGCTTATTATCATCAGAGGAGTATTCGGATACCATTTTGGGAATCATCAATAAATTTAAAACAAAACAAGCCATTAGCAATGGTTTGAGTAAGGAATTGCGGGATAGCAAAAAAGCAGGATCTATTTATAAAAAATTAAAACCATTGCTGAAAGAGAAGAAAAAGACATGAGAGCAATACGGTTTTTGCTGAAAAGAAACAAAGGAGAAAAGCATGAAACAGAAATGCGGAAAACGAATTTCTGATTAGCAGGGAATATCAATCAGAATGATATTGGAACATGGCAGAGCGTTACCAAAAGAATAGACAGAAATCCTATGAACAATTCCGGATGAAACAATGATCAAAGCACAGTTGTGTTAAATGTGCTTTCCTTAGCAGCGTATGGGGAAGGATTGTCTTTGATCGAATGAAATGGAGGAGTAATTTTTCCAAAATATCGGCTGTAGGTGCTCTGATTTCTTATGGATTTGCGAAAGTGTATCATGTGGTGGATTTTGCTGCAAGATGTATTGCGGGTTTGTACCTGATAAACATATACCATTGAATCAAAAGCATCATTTTTGGCTTGTGGACAGAAGGTGCATTTTTTTCATAAGAGAAACAAAGGAGGTGTCGTGGAAATGACACAGCTGATGAAGATACAGCCTTTTATTCAGGCTTATGTGCAAGCGATTGCTTCGATCTTGGAGGCAGATGTTACGGTAGTAGACCAAAGGTTGATTCGTGTGGCAGGTACAGGAGATTATTCTGATGAAATCGGCAATACCGTTTCCCATACAAGCTTTTTTGAAAGTATATTGAAAACTGGCAAAAGCGGTATTATTCGAGATGTTATGAAAGATCCATGCTGTGCAAACTGCGAAAAACGCACCAGCTGTAAGGAATTGGCAAATTTGTCATACCCCATTTTTCAAAATGAGCGTGTGGTCGGGATTATATCTATCATTGCTTTTCGAGAGGAACAAAGAGAAAATTTACGCATGCATACAGAGAAATTGGAAGAATTTCTGAAATATATGAGTATGCTTTTGGAAAGTAAACTGTATACAGATGAGGCAAAAAACAGATTGGAAGAACAACTCAAAGTGGTGCATGATGCAGAGCGTGTCTGGTCGTTTGTGGGTGATAGTCCCAAAATGCGAGAAGCCCTGCGTATTGGACAGAAAGTAGCACAATCGGATTCCACGGTATTTCTTTATGGCGAAAGTGGCACAGGCAAAGAAATTATGGCAAGAATGATCCATGATTTGAGCAATCGACGGGAAAAACTGATGATTTCTGTGAACTGTGCGGCAATTCCGGAGCATTTGGTTGAAAGTGAGTTGTTTGGCTATGAAGAAGGAGCGTTTACCGGAGCGAAAAAAAACGGTTCTATTGGAAAGTTTGAGCTTGCACACCAAAGCACTATTTTTTTAGATGAAATTGGAGATATGCCTTTGCATGTGCAGACCAAGCTATTACGTGTTTTGCAGGAGCAACAGGTAGAGCGCATTGGTGGGAAAAAACCGATTCCCATAGATATTCGTGTGATTTGTGCAACCAATAAAAATCTGGCAGAGATGGTGGCTGAGGGAACATTTCGAGAAGATTTATATTACCGTTTGAATA
Organism: Anaerotignum sp.; assembly: GCA_020024265.1. GTDB lineage: Bacteria > Bacillota > Clostridia > Lachnospirales > Anaerotignaceae > Anaerotignum. The sequence continues at coordinate 78,322 of JAHHTW010000007.1, forward strand.
TCATACCCATTGTGCTGCCTCCTTTGCGTGAGCGAAAAAAGGATATCCCTGCGTTGGTTTCGTATTACTTGGAATATTATCATCAAAAACTTGGAAAAACCATGTTGGATTTTTCACAACAGGCAATGCAGGCAATGATACAGTATGATTGGCCTGGGAATGTGCGAGAATTGAAAAATATTGTAGAGTATCTGGTCAATATTGTAGATGGAGATTTTGTGGATATTACGGATTTACCGGAGCATATTATGCTTTCCACGGCAGATGGCAAACAGATGCGTACATTGGATGAGATGATGGCAGACTATGAAAAAAGAGTGCTTTCTCGTATGATTCCAAAGAATGCATCTTTGGAAGAAAAGAACCAAATAGCGGATCTATTGCAAATCAGTCAGGCAACATTGTATCGCAAATTAAAAAAATATGATTTGCTTTCATGAGTGAAGCAATGGGTTTATTTTTTTGATTCAAAGTCAATTGGTTGTTTGGTAATATATTTGTTCTCAAAAATGAGAATTGATTGTCAATTTTGATAATCAATTCTTTTTTTTGAAATAAGGGAGAAAATCCTCTGTATCATGTAAATTTGCAGAAAATACGGAGATGTTACATATAGATTGTTTTGTAGATCTATCTGCTTTATTCGCAAATTTGAGAAATTTTATGATATAAGAAACGAAAAAAAATATCGGTTTTTGGCTGTTTTTTCGTAGAAATATTGCTTGGCACGGAAATTGCTTTTATATAGGGCAAAGGATGTCATGATAAAAAATTTGGGAGGTATTTGTATGGAAATCAAAAAAGCATTAGAAGCAGTCAGAGGAGAAATGAAACCAAGCATGGGTTGCACAGAACCGGTTGCCATTGGATTGGCTGTTTCCAGAGCGTGTGCGATGCTTTCTGAGCCGGCACAGCATTTGGATATGGTAATCAGCTCCAATATTTTTAAGAATGCATATAGTGTACAGATTCCAAATGCAGGAACAAATGGAATCCCGCTATCCTGTGTATTGGGGTGCTTGTTGGCAAAGCCAGACAATACAATGGAAATTTTTGCAAGCATCAAACCGGAACATGTAGCAGAAGGGAAAAAATTGGTCGAAGCTGGATTTGTTGATATAAAGGTAGAACAAAGCAGTCAGTTTTATATTTCCTGTATCGCAACCAACGAGAAGGAAAGTGCAAAGACCATCACTGTAGATGCGCATGATCATTTGGTATATGCAGAAAAAGACGGAAAGGTTCTTTTGGACAAGCGTACAGCAGAAGGTACAGAAAATAAGGAAAGCATGGATTTTGATATTACAAAATACACATTTGCAGATTTTCTATATGCTGCAAAAAATGTAGAGATCAGTGACCTGACCTTCATCAAAGAAGGCGTAGAAATGAATTTGGAAATTGCAAAGCGTGGTTTGGAAAAACGGTATGCACTCGGCATTGGCCCTGCTATGCAAAAAATGATGCAAAACGGTGCATTGTCTCAAGATATGGTGACAGATGTAAAGTTGACGACAGCAGCGGCTTGTGATTTTCGTATGAGTGGTGGCAATGGTTCTGTTATGACATATCTGGGTAGTGGCAATCAAGGGATTGAAAGCATGATTCCCATTGCAGTTGCAGCAAAGCATTTGCAGGTGTCAGAGGAAACCATGTTGCGTGCGGAATTTTTGGGCATGCTGTGTATCATGTATATGAAAAAATATGTTGGCAGACTTTCTCCTATCTGTGGTGCAACGTTGGCTGGGGCAGGATCTGCGGCAGGAATGGCTTATATGATGGGTGGCGGTTTGGAGCAGATTTCCGGTGCAGTACAGAATATGATGGGTGGTGTTGCTGGCATGTTCTGTGATGGTGCAAAGGGCGGTTGTGCATTGAAGCTTTCTATTTGTGCAGGAGAAGCTGTATATGCAGCGATGTATGCAATGGATGGCAGTATTATTGCAGATACAGACGGGATTATTAGCAATGATGTAGAAGAAACCACAAAAAATCTCACAAAGCTTTCTCAGGAAGGTTTGGCAGATGTTGATATGAAAGTCATTGAAATTATGCAACATAAAAAATAATCAGATTTTGGAAGTATCCTTTTGGAAATTTGAATATAAAGTGAAGCATAGATATACAATCCGAACCACCAGTTCACTGGTGGTTTGTTTTTGCTGCTGAACCAAGAATGCAAGAAGGAATTGCATGGCATTCCAACAGTACAAGGTTACAAATCCGATCGTACATTACAGGAATACCCATATAAGAACAAACGATTGAAACTGGAGAAAGAACTGCTGCGTAGTTTTGCGCAATCCATGGAAGGGATATGAAGCCATTTGTGAAATACCGCATAATCCAGTGCTACAACGGTCAGCATCTGCGGAAATCTTCTGAATTTGAAGATTTTCGCAGATGCTCCAAACAGCAAGTGGGTAACGGAGATTTCTTACATTCACACCAAACAAGACGTTCTGTATCTTTCTGTAATGCAAAAACCATATGATCGCAGCATGGTTGCTTACAAAACAGAAACTGAGCAAACATCTGGTGCTGGATACAATTTGGCTGTCTGTCTGCAAGGAAAAGCCGTACAAAAAACAAAAGTGGCGCCGCTGACATTGCACCACTTTGCTGAAAACTTCATATTACCCTGCATGGGTATGTTTTAGTATTGTCTACAGAAAAGTTCAGAAACGCAAAGACTCTTTTTGCAGATCAGAAATGCTGTAGAGAGATGTTTTGCGATAAGCACGGATGGATATCATTCTTTTCCAATGTGCATCGCATTGACAGCAGCATCCCGAAGCTGTTTCATAGAGCAAATATCCTTTTCTTGTGTGGTAATCGCAACTTGTATGGGCACTTCTAAGCTATCGTAAAAATGTTTTGCTCTTTCGTTGTGCAATAGAAGATTTGATAAATCGGAATATTGTTTATACATAATTTTCACCATCCTTTTCTATGATATATTGTGCAAAAGCAGTGTATTTGATGCGTTTTTTACTTGAGTGGATATTTTGTTTTTGATATAATATATACAGCAATGAGGAAAACGATGGGAAACACAATATAGGATGGAGAACGATGTTGAAAAAATATAAAACAATATTGACAGAAGCACAGACGGAAATTGTAGAAAAAAAATCCCGCTTCATCGCAACAGTAAGACCAGTAAAAACAGAGGAAGAAGCGAAGAGCTTTGTAGAGGAATTAAAAAAAAGATATTGGGATGCAACGCATAATGTATTTGCATACCAAGTGGGTGAGAGAAACGAAATTCAGCGTTTCAGTGATGATGGTGAGCCACAGGGAACAGCAGGTATGCCTGTTTTGAATGTACTGAAGGGAGAGGATGTCAAGGATACAGCCATTGTGGTAACCCGATATTTTGGCGGTACACTGCTTGGGACGGGCGGTTTGGTAAGAGCCTATGGTAAGGCAGCGAAAGAGGGGCTTCTTGCTTCGGGGATTGTGGAGCTTGTACTGTATTGTCGATATGCTGTGACAGTAGATTATACAGAATCCGGTAAAGTACAATATGAGATTTTACAGGATGGTCATGTACTGGAAGATACTGTTTATACTGATGCTGTAAAGTTTTTGGTGTTGGTAGAAATAGACCAGACAGAAGCGTTTGAAAAAAAGATGCTGGATGTATTAAAGGGCAAAATTGCCACAGAAAAATTAGAACAACGCTTTGGTGCATGGAAAAATGGAATTCTGGAACTGATAGAAGCATAAGCCGTCGAGTTGTAAATATATGACCAGCAGTTGCGAAGTACTTTTGCAGCTGCTTTTTATTGTATGATATATATGGATGATTTGATTTTATATCTTGTAAAACCATGTTTTGTAACACATCTATTGTAATCCTACATATATTTTTATAATTTTTTTTGAAACCACTAGAAATATCCATCAAAAAATGATAAAATATTTGGGCAAGAATTTTTAGAGGAGGTATTTATACCATGTCAGGACATTCCAAGTTTGCGAATATCAAGCATAAAAAAGAAAAAAACGATGCAGCAAAAGGAAAAGTATTTACTATGCTGGGTAGAGAAATTCAGGTTGCTGTCAAAGCAGGTGGACCTGATCCCGCAGTAAATGGTAAGTTGCGGGATGTCATTGCAAAATGTAAATCCAATAACATGCCAAATGATACCATTGATAGAAGTATCAAAAAGGCAGCTGGTAATGAAGAGGGTGTAGAATACGAAGTAGTAACCTATGAAGGATATGGCCCATGTGGAGTAGCGGTTATCGTAGAAACATTGACAGATAATAGAAATCGTGCAGCGGCGAATGTGAGAAATGCCTTTTCTAAGGGTGGCGGCAATATGGGTACATCTGGTTGTGTATCCTTTATGTTTGATCAAAAGGGTCTGATTGTGATTGATAAGGAAGAAGTGGATCTGGATGAGGAAGAACTGATGATGATTGCTCTGGATGCAGGTGCAGAAGACTTTGCAGCAGAAGAGGATAGCTACGAAATCACAACATTGCCAGATGATTTTTCTGCTGTAAGAGAAGCGCTGGAAGCGGCAAGTATCCCTATGGCAAGTGCGGAAGTAACCATGATTCCACAGACATATACCGAATTGAAATCAGAAGAAGACATCAAGAAAATGAATAAGCTTCTGGATATGTTGGATGACGATGATGATGTACAAAATGTATATCATAATTGGGATGAGTAGTCTAAAAGTATGACATAGCCTGAAAAGCCCGAGAATTAGACGT
>JAHHTW010000008.1 GCA_020024265.1 Anaerotignum sp.
CTGACAGCCGCATGGAGTTCGAACCAATATCAACAACCGCATATTTCATATTTTGCATACTCCTATCTCACGGCAAAGAAGCTGCCGCAATGGTTTGTTCCGCGTGCCTGAACGTTATCGAACAGGGTAGCACGCCTGCATGGACTCAAATTGGCGTGTGATCTGGGCACACTGTGAATTGTAAAATCTGAGATACCGTTTCTTTGCCCGTCGTTGGCTACGTTGCTCGTCCTGAAGCATTTTCCAGCGGGGACAAGCTCTATGGCAACATTCATAATAATCGGGACATCCAGATCAGCATGGCAACATTCTGCATCGCTCCTATCAGTCTAAAAAATACCTGAATCGCAGCCCGCAGCATGAAAGTAAACCTCCTATCCATACAGCAATGATAGTATAGGCTGACGGGTGAAAACCTGCTACCACACTAATGTAAAATAAAAGTTAAATTTCCGTTAATTACGATAATAAATTGAACCGTAAAGTGCAAGTTGGACACCCGCACGGTAAAAAATTGTTCGCTCGCCGAAATGGCGTAGATGGAATCCAGAAACGCCTCAAACAGTTCCTCCGGGGTACGGTAGCCCAGCTTCTTGCGAGGGCGTCCGTTCAGCTCATCAGCGGCGGATAAAATGTACTCCGGAGAGATATCGTGTGGAAGAAATCTATAATATAATATGTTGACATGCGTGAAGCAACGAAGCGATTGGAACAAGTTGTTTCAGGATGATATATCAGAGTGGGATACAGAGAATATCAGCCATTCAAAAGTATAGGAATAAAATAGCTCATCATCGCGAACTTACAGAAGATGAATATGACGAATGTAAAAAAGAAGTAGAGGAAGCAACAAAAGAGATTGCTTCTGCTATCACACGATTTCAGACTTATCAGTTATGCGAACATGATGAGATTACTGAGACTCCTCATGTAAACCAGAGTATCATTAAAGAAAGATTCCATGAGTACATCTTTGATATTGATAACATGATTCGGACAATCGAAAAAGCTACAGAAAGTGAAGTAACAGATAATTATTGTTCAAAGGATGTGATAAAACTGCTAGGACTAAAACGAGGAGTGGGCCACGTCAATGCCAAGGATTAAATTAGACACTGGAAAACGCAAGAGGCAGATAGTTGTGGGCAGAGTAAATAGAAATCAAAAGAAGGGGTGATGTGTGGCCCTTAAATTGCAGGCAGAAGCTCGGTATCATTTCGGTTGGGTTTTCCACACCCTTGTTTCTTGATTGCTATCGGATTGCCATACTGTAGTTCTCGAAGCGTATCCACTGCTTTTTGACGGTCGCAATGCAGCAGTTCGCACACCTCGTTGATTGGGTAGTACAGATAAATCTTGCCGTAGTCATCAGTCCACTCGTTTCTACGGGATAAATCTGTTCGGCGTAGAATCATCGCATATAGGATCTTGGCCCGATTGGATTTTGCTTGAAATGTCGTACCACATTCCACACATCGCCTCCTGCCTTTTGGCTTCATAATCTCGGCATACATAGATGGATTGCTTGGCAGCACTGCATTCCGGAACCAGATACAGCAGAGAGAATATGAGATGATCTGCACACAAACACATGGTTCACCATCATCCATTGCGATACAGTTGTCGCGATCAAAATTGCAGCAGCTTTTTCGAATCAGTGCATTGGCTTTTTTCCTTTGTTCAGGTGTCATCTGGATGTGCAAGTTGTATGTCATCCCAGTTTTATGTTCATTGCCTGTGCGACTGTTTTCTTGTGCGCTTTCCTCCTTGTTGCTTTTGCGGATTTTTACGATGTGTCGGTGGAGTATCTTTTGGGACTGTCTAACTCCCGCAAACGGAAATACCACGATATTTCTGAACTGCTTGGATTGTGTGATGGTGCAATTTCTGAACTGCTCCAATGTAAAGAAAATTCTGACAACGAGGAAGAACCACAGATGAATACATTGACCGTGCCCAGAGTGGAACGACCGACAGCCGTGTTGAATTTCAACGCATGATTGCTGACAGTGACAAGCACACCTTTGAGAGTGTTCTTGTTTATCAGCTTGACCGTTTTGCCAGAAATCATTATGACAGCGCCATCAATAAAGCAAAGCTGAAAAAGAATGGTGTTCGGGTGATCTCTGCAAGAGAAAATATCAGTGATGATGCCAGTGGTATTCTGGTGGAAGGTGTACTGGAAAGCATGGCCGAATATTATTCAGCAGAGTTTTCCCAAAAGATCCATCGGGGTATGGAACTCAACGCACAAAAATGTTTATCTAATGGCAGCAATCCCGGCTTGGGATATATTGAAGATGGCTTGAATGGGGAGCTGACGGATTGCAATACGTGTTCGCTGTTGGTTGCGGACGCTCCACCCTTCTGCGATACAGAAACAACCATCCATTTTTGCTTCAAATCCCCTGTTCTGTGCCAATACCATAGCTTGTATCAAAACTGCCCCCGCTCCTTCCAAAAATATTTTTTATCTTGACAATAAAATGATGATAGATTATGCTATATCCAGCATTCTAGCGTTTTCGCCAAAAAATGCATATATATGGATATACAACAAGATGTAAATTTTCTGCAAAAATCAAATGACAAAAAGCCGGATGGCACATCCACCATCTCCTGCTTATACCGCATCATGCATCATTGTGTACATATACAAGGTTGTTTTTTGAAAAGGCATTGCAGAAAGATCGGGTATATCTGTCAATCACACACAGAAAATTATTTTTCAGGGAGCATGACATGGTTTTTAGTAGTATTATATTCCTAAATTATTTTTTTCCATTGTTGTTATTTTGCTATTTTATCATACCAAAGAAATTCCGAAATATCCGCAATGATATTTTGCTGGCGTTCAGCTTGATTTTCTATGGCTTTGGTGGGCCGAAATATTTATTGTTGATGCTGCTTTCGATCACCATACAATATGTTTGTGGTCTATGGGTGCATTATGCACAATCGCAAACCATGCGTAAACTGGCAGTTTTTGTGGCAATCGTCGGAAATTTTGCATTGCTTGGATACTTTAAGTATATGGGATTTCTTGCGGAAATATTGTGCAGTCTTGGTTTCATGGTACCCATTCCAGAAATTGTACTGCCCATTGGTATTTCCTTCTATACATTCCAAGGCTTGAGTTATGTCATTGATGTATACCGCAAAGAAGCCAAGCTACAAAAAAATCCATTCCGATTGGCGCTGTATATCGCACTGTTTCCGCAACTTGTTGCGGGGCCCATTGTGCGTTATACCACAGTAGAAGAAGAAATCGGAAATCGAAACGAAAATTTTGCCGATTTCTCAGATGGTCTGATTCGTTTTTTATTTGGCCTTGCAAAAAAAATGCTCCTTGCAAATGCTATGGCAGAGGTTGCAAATGGTATCTTTGATGCGCCTGCCTCCGGATTATCGGTATCCTTGGCATGGATTGGCGCAATTGCTTACACCTTCCAGATTTATTTTGATTTTTCGGCATACTCCGATATGGCAATCGGACTTGGGCGCATGTTTGGTTTTCACTTTCTGGAAAATTTCAACTACCCTTATATTTCAAAGAGCGTTACCGAATTTTGGCGCAGATGGCATATTTCTCTTTCCACATGGTTTCGAGATTATGTATACATCCCCTTGGGCGGCAACCGCAAAGGCAGTTTCACGCATATCCGTAATATTGTAATTGTTTGGTTTTTGACCGGGCTTTGGCATGGGGCAAGCTGGAATTTCATACTGTGGGGCATGTGGTTTTGTATACTTCTGCTTGGAGAAAAATATATTTGGGGAAATGCTTTGAAGCATTGTCCCAAAATCATACGCCATGGCAGCACCATGTTTTTGGTCATCATCAGCTGGGTATTGTTCCGTTGTGAAACATTGCCACAAGTATTTGCTTATATCAAGGCAATGATTGGTATGGCGCCGGACGGACTATGGAATGCACGCAGCAGCTATATGCTGGTGCAATATCACGTCATATTCCTGATTTGCTGTATTGCTGCCCTGCCAATCAAAAATTGGATACAGGATCTGCTTTCACAGAAAAAAGAGCATTGGATTTGTCAATTTCTATTGTCTTGGGGCCCTGCACTATGCGCCATCGGTTTATTCTTTTTGTCATATATGAAGCTGCAAACAGGGTCTTTTAATCCCTTTATTTATTTTCAATTTTAGGAGGAAATCCAATGAAAAAAAGTGCCCGTTTTTTTTGTGTATTGGTGTTTTTTTTATTTGTTATATGGCATTCTGCCGCAACGATATTTACACCAAAAGCAGATTTTTCATACTACGAAAATCGCAGCTTGGCAAAATTTCCGACATATACACAGGAAAGCTTTTGGACTGGTAAATATTTTTCAAACATAGAGCCTTATCTGCAAGATCATATTGCACATCGTACTCAGGCATTTCAAGTGGATACTTGGATAAAATTGTATCTATTGCAACAAAAGGTAGTCAATCAGGTTGTGGTAGGCGACAATCTATTGCTGCCTTACTTAGAGTATGAAACTGTATTTGAGGAAGATATTCAACAACAAGCTGCTCTTATGGCAGAGCAAGTTGCCGAAATTGCTGCCGTGACAAAGGAAGTTGGTGGTCGTTACGGCTATGTATTTGTACCCTGTCAGTATGCCTGTCATGAACAGGATTACCCAACATACTTAAACAACAGGGCTGACCGTACATTATGGACACGCAAATATTTTTCTAAATATTTATCAGAGAACAATGTTCCTTATATTGATATGGGAGAAATTTTATCCGAAAAGGGTTGTCTGCAATCTACCAGTTCTACCATTGACAACCATTACCGCTTACAAGGTGCATACCTCACATATCAATCCATTGCCGAGCATCTTTTTCCTTTGCACATGCCGCAAGAAATTACATTTACAGATGTCAAAAATCCATATTTAGGCTCTCGTACAAGAAAGCTCTTTGGTATTTGGTCGAATGATGAAAAACTGCAAACCGCAGCATTTGAAAAGGAGATCCCCTTTACCCGTATGGATTCCGGAAATATCGTACCATCTACCGTATATATGATGCCAAAAACCGACACAGAAGATGTTCTGTATAATTTCTATATGGGTGGAGATCAGCCAGAAACCATCATCTCTACCAATCGTCCCCAACTGCCAAAGGTATTGATCTATGGTGACAGCTTTACCAATGCCTTGGAATGTTTGCTTTATTACAGCTGTGATGAATTGCGCAGCATAGACCTCAGATATTACAAAGAGAAAAGTCTGGTATCATATATCAAAGAATATCAACCGGATATCGTGATTTGTGTACGAGATTATGAGTCCATGATTTCTTTTGACGGCAACGGAAATATGCGATAAATGATCCTTTCTCATGTCCTCATACCTACAAAAAAACAAAAAGCACAGAATTTTTGCTCTATGCAACATTCTGTGCTTTTTTATATTGCTTTATTTTCCCAGTTCTTCCAAATCCTTCAGATAGTCTGTTTGGAAACAAAATTCATATTCTGCCTGTCTTGCATACTGCTTCACCGCAGTGGTTGATTTTGCAATGGGCTGTAATGTACCAGCACCAGCAACACAACCGCCAGGGCAAGCCATGCCCTCCAACAGATAGCCGTTATATTTTCCTGCTTTTGCCAATGTCATCAGTTTCTTGCAATCACGCAAGCCCTGCGCAGATTCCACACGGATGTTTTCTTTTTCGGGATACATCTGTTTGATACAGTTGACAACCGCCTGTGCCACACCACCGGCAAACGCAAAATTACGCCCGTCTGTACTTGCCTCAGAAACTTCTTTTTCTTCTTCAATGGTTTCCAAATCAATGTTTTTGGCATTGAATAATCCCATCATTTCTTCAAATGTCAATACAAAGTCCACATCACTGCGTACACTTTTGCGGCTTGCTTCCAGCTTCTTTGCCGCACAAGGTCCAATGAATACCACCTTTGCTTGCGGATCCTTGAGCTTAATCAAGCGTCCGGTCAATACCATAGGTGTCAATGTCATGGATACACAATCCTTAAACTCCGGAAATAATTTTTTTGCCATCACAGACCATGCCGGACAACAGGAAGTTGCCATAAATGGCAATTTTTCCGGTACATGCTCTACAAAGTCCTTTGCTTCATCTGTAGCACAAAGGTCAGCACCAACTGCAACCTCAATGATATCATGGAAACCAAGCGCTTTCATCGCAGCACGCAATTTTCCCGGCGTTACCTTGGAACCAAATTGCCCAACAAATGCAGGTGCCACTGCCGCATATACCCGATGCCCTTCTTTCATCGCCTGAATCAGCTGAAAAATCTGCCCTTTGTCTACAATCGCCCCAAATGGACAGCTTACCAGACACATGCCACAGGATACACATTTGTCATAATCAATATGCGCTCTGCCGTATTCATCAGAGCTGATTGCATCAATTCCACAAGCCATCGCACATGGTCGTTCTTGTTTGATGATTGCATGATATGGGCAAATATCCGCACATCTTCCGCATTTGATACATTTGTTTTGATCAATCAGGGATTTTCCTTCCACAATATGAATGGCATCTACCGGACATACCTCTGTACATGGATGTGCCAGACAGCCACGACAACCATTTGTTACAACAACTTTTTTTTCATCACATGCATTGCATGCGAATTTGATAATATTAATCAATGGAGGATCGTAATATTTTCTTGCGATCACGCTTTCTTCAATACCATCAGAAACCGGTGCAGACTCTGCTGCCGTTCTAACGGGCAAACCAATTGCTAAACGCAATCGTTCTCCAATAATTGCACGTTCTAAAAAAATGCTTTCTCTATAGGAAGCTCGTTCACCAGGTAAAATTTTGAAAGGCAGCTGCTCAATTTTTTTTGCATAGTCACCGCCTTCATAAGCAAGGCGTGCAACTTCTGTAAATACCTGCCTTCTTAAATTTGTAATGGACGTATAGATTCCTCTCATAGTATCCCCTTTCTAATTGCATAAATATACCGATGTTTTCCCATTTTTGTATTGATATACAATACAAAAATCACAATTTTCTATCATATCATAACATACTGCCATCAAAAAAATCAATGCTATTACATCTATTTTTTTATTTTATCAAAAATTTAATGCCCTATTCCCATAGATGAGACCATAAAAAATACAAGCTGTATTTTTATAAAATCAGCTTGTATTTTTCATTCACTTTATATCAGACGATTGGAAATCTATATATCATCAAACATATATTGCATTTAAGCCAATGCTGCAATCACCGCATCTGTAAATTCTTCTGTAGACGCAACGCCGCCCATATCCTGTGTCAATGTTTTGCCCTCAGAAATGACCTTCATCACAGCCTGCTCTATGTTTTCAGCCGCTTTTGCTTCTCCAAGATGTGCCAGCATCAGCACAGCAGACAATATTGCTGCGGTAGGATTGATTTTATTCTGCCCAGCAATATCCGGTGCAGATCCATGAATGGGTTCAAAAATTGCACCTTCCACACCAATATTGGCGCTGGGTGTCAAACCCAGTCCCCCTACCAATCCTGCACAAAGGTCTGAAACAATATCACCATAAAGGTTTGGGCAAACCAGCACATCGTAGTCCTCCGGATGCATGACCAAACGCATACACATAGCATCTACAATGCTGTCATCAAATGCAATTTGGGGATATTCCTTTGCAATTTCTCTTGCAATGTTCAAGAACATGCCATCTGTACACTTCATAATATTTGCTTTATGTACGGCAGTGACCTTCTTGCGTCCTTCCCTCATAGCAAATTCAAAGGCGTATCGAATGATCCGTTCACAGCCCTTACGTGTCATAAGCTTAATGCTTTCTGCTGCATCTTCACCAACCATATGCTCAATACCTGCATACAAATCCTCTGTATTCTCTCTGACAACCACCAAGTCAATATGATCAAATTTTGTAATGACACCGGGATATGTCTTTGCCGGTCTTACATTTGCGTACAAATCAAATGTCTTACGCATGGCAACATTGACACTGCGAAATCCGGTACCTACAGGCGTAGTTACAGGGCCCTTCAACGCCACACCATTTCTGCGAATGGATGCTATGGTTTCTTCTGGCAGAGGTGTGCCATATTTTTCAATCATGGCTGCGCCTGCTTCTGCCTGTTCCCATGCAATGGCAACACCTGTTGCTTCTACCACTCTTTTTGCAGCTGCAATGACCTCAGGCCCACAGCCATCGCCCGGAATCAATGTTACTTTATATGCCATTTTCATTTCCCCCTTAATTGGATTCCTTTGTATAATTCAACAAACCGCCTGCGAGCAAAATATCCTTTTGACGTTCCGAAATATTCAATTTTGTGGGAATTTCTTCTCCGGTTCTCACGCAGGTGATGTTCACAAGCTGACCTTTGGCAGCGCCTGCAATCTGGTCTGCTGCATAAGGAATCACAAATTCATCTCCGATTCGAATATTGTCATAGTCCCATTCATTGACAAACACCAAAGGAAGAATACCGTTGTTGATCAGGTTTGCCATATGGATGCGTGCAAAGGATTTTGCAATAACACCCTTTACCCCCAGCTGCAAAGGCGCCAATGCAGCATGCTCTCTGCTGCTTCCCTGACCATAGTTCTGCCCTGCAATGATGAAGCCACCACCTGCTTTTTTGGCTCTTTCAGGAAAGTTTGGATCGCAGGGTGTAAGACAATAATCTGCAAGATATGGCACATTGGAACGGAAGGGCAACAGCTTCGCATTGGATGGCATAATATGGTCTGTAGTAATATTATCCTCTACTTTCAGCAATGCGCTTCCTTTGATTTCCTTTGGAACCTTTGTATTTTTGGGAAAAGGCTGGATATTGGGTCCTCTGACTACTTTCACACATTCTCCTTCCGGCGCAGGCGGAATGATCAAATTGTCGTTTACCATAAAATGCTCCGGCATAGATATCAATGGTGCTTCACCCAATGTATGCGGATCTGTCAGCTTGCCGCTCAGCGCACTTGCTACGGCTGTTTCCGGGCTGACGATATATACTTGTGCAGATGCAGTACCACTTCTGCCTTCAAAGTTTCTGTTCACAGTACGCAGTGATACTGCATTGGTTGCTGGCGCCTGACCCATACCGATGCAAGGCCCACAGCCACATTCCAATATTCTGGCACCCGCAGATATGATATCTGCCAAAGCGCCATTTGCAGCCAGCATATTCATTACCTGCTTGGAACCGGGTGCGATGACAAGGCTCACATCTGGATTTACGGTTTTTCCTTTGAGCAGTGCGGCTACTGTCATCATATCTGTATAGGAAGAATTGGTACAGCTTCCGATTGCTACCTGATCCACAGCCAAATTTTTGATTTCACTGACTTTTTTGATATGATCCGGGCTGTGCGGACATGCAACCAATGGTTCAATTTCATCCAGAGCAATGATAATTTCTTCATCATAAATTGCATCTTCATCCGCCTTGAGCTCGATCCAGTCCTCACCTCTGCCCTGCGCTTGCAAAAATGCCTTTGTCACTTCATCACTTGGGAAAACAGAAGTCGTTGCCCCAAGCTCTGCCCCCATATTTGTAATGGTTGCTCTCTGTGGTACGCTCAATGTTTTGACACCATCACCGGCATATTCCATTACCTTGCCTACGCCGCCTTTGACACTCATTCTGCGCAGTACTTCCAATATGACATCCTTTGCCGTTACCCAAGGGCTTAATTTGCCTGTCAGCACAACACGACATACCTTTGGCATTGCAAGATAATAAGCGCCACCGCCCATCGCTACTGCTACATCCAGACCACCTGCACCAATGGCAAGCATACCAATGCCACCGCCTGTTGGCGTATGACTGTCAGAACCAAGCAATGTTTTTCCGGGCTTACCGAAGCGTTCCAGATGTACCTGATGGCAGATCCCATTACCCGGCTTGGAAAAATAAATGCCATGTTTTTTTGCAACGGTCTGAATATACTTATGGTCGTCGGCATTTTCAAAGCCTGTCTGTAATGTATTATGATCAATATAGGCAACTGATTTTTCTGTTTTGACTCTTGGAATCCCAATTGCCTCAAACTGTAAGTATGCCATGGTTCCTGTGGAATCCTGTGTCAATGTCTGATCAATGTGAATGGCTATTTCTTTCCCCGGTGTCATTTCCCCACTGACCAGATGAGATTTGATAAGTTTTTCTGTAATATTCATGTGAAAGCCTCCTATTTTTTCACAATACGCCCTTTTTTGTATTACAACATTGCTGCAAATCCAGGTGTCCATTTCTTAATTGCCGCAATCAATTCTTCTTTACTGATATAGGATACACGACCGTTTTCGTACTGTTTGTCCACCCATTCTTTCAGCACCAATACTTCCGGTTCATTTTTTTCTATCGTTCCTTCCTTTTTGTTTTTCAGATTATGATTGAGCCAATATGCAATTCCTGCCGAGCCGGAATTTTTATTGATTTCTACGCCAAGCGGACGATTGAGTATCTTTGCAGTATTAAAAATATTGTAAATCTCCTCATCCTTTGCCACACCATCTGCATGAATCCCTGCTCTTGTTACATTGAAATCTGCGCCAACATATGGTGTTCTGGGCGGAATTTTGTAATCCAGCTCTTTTTCATAATATTCTGCAATTTCTGTAATGACGGTTGTATCCATACCATCGAGTGTACCACGCATCTGTGCATACTCCATAACCATCGCTTCCAATGGTGTATTGCCGGTACGTTCTCCAATACCAAGGAGTGTACAGTTGACCACAGAGGAACCGTAGAGCCATGCTGTGGTTGCATTGACAACCGCTTTATAAAAATCGTTATGCCCGTGCCACTCAATCAGCTCACTTGGAAATTGCCCAAAGTGGTTGATCCCATATACAATACCCGCAACACTGCGGGGCAGTGAAGCACCGGGATATGGTACACCATAACCCATGGTATCGCAAATACGGATTTTGATCGGAATTTGATATTCCAGCATCAGGCGATGCAGTTCCTGTGCAAAAGGAACAACAAATCCGTAAAAGTCTGCACGTGTGATGTCTTCAAAATGGCAACGTGGACGGATTCCCAATTCCAGCGCTTCCTTGACAATGTCCAGATAGCCTTCCATTGCCTCTTTTCTTGTCTTATGTAATTTATGAAAAATATGGTAGTCAGAGCAGCTTGTCAAAATGCCACATTCCTGCAATTCCATATCTTTGACCAGCTTAAAATCTTCTTTTGTGGCACGAATCCAACCTGTGATTTCTGGAAACTCCAATCCCAAATCACGACAGGCACGAATCGCCTTTCTGTCCGTTTCACTGTAAAGGAAAAATTCCGATTGACGAATCTTCCCTTTTGGTCCACCCAGACGATGGAGCATTTTGTACAATGTTACAATCTGTTCTACCGTATATGGCGCACGTGACTGTTGTCCGTCACGGAATGTTGTATCTGTCATCCAAACCTCATTTGGGCAGTTCATAGGCACCAGACGATAATTGAATGTGACTTTCGGCACTTCATCATAGCTATAGTTATCTCGATATAAATTGGGTTCCTCTACATCCTGTAAGCTGTATTGGTATTTCCACAATTCCAACAGATTTCTTTTCTCATTGTACAGAATCAATGCAATCATCCTTTCCATAGATGATAGAAACAAACAAAAGACATTTGTTTTTATCTCAATCCATATTCTCTCTCACTTCTTCTTTCTATTAAATATATCAATGTATTTGCTTTTTGTCCAATAGAATTATTGAATTGGTTTATGACTTATTTTTCAATATAAAGTAAAATATGCTGTAAAATCAACGTTTTATTTTTCCATTCATAAAAAATCATATATATTTTTTTTATATTTTTTTTATTATCAAATATATTTCATAGATTTTTTTAATGTATTATTGTTGTATGCTTTATAGATTGCATCTGAAATATTTTCAAAAAATTGTACTTTCCATACCATCCATGATACAATAGCAAAGACGTATGAAAATATCGACACAGGAGGAAATATACCAATGAATGAATCCTATCTAATTCTGATAGAAAAAATATTATACCTATTGGAAAAAAACGAAGAAACAGATGCATCTGCACTTGCTTGGGAAACCGAATGGAAACAGCACGAAATCATTACAATGCTTCAAGAAATGGCTGAAAAAAACTGGCTGTCTACCTACGAAATTGATATGTGCTGCGGGGCAGAATATATTGTAGATCATGTCACAGAAGAAGGAAAAGCCGCTTATACGGCTGCAAAACAAAATCAAAGCCTGCTCTCATAAAGAACAGGCTTTGTTGATACTTACATCTTTTCTGGTTCGGGATATGCTTCCCCAAATGTTTCCACTTTCACACATTCCATAATCTGATCTTCTACTGGTTTGTCGGAACGGTTTGTTTTTGTTTCTGCAATGCGGTTTACTACATCCATACCTTTGATTACCTTACCAAAGGCTGCATACTGTCCATCCAGATGTGGTGCATTTTCATGCATAATAAAAAACTGAGATCCCGCACTGTTGGGATGCATCGCTCTTGCCATAGACAATACACCTGCGGTATGCTTCAAATCATTCTTGAAGCCATTGTATGAAAATTCCCCACGGATGGTATAGCCTGGGCCACCCATGCCGGTACCGTCCGGACAACCGCCCTGAATCATAAAGCCTTTGATGACACGATGGAAAATCAAACCATCGTAAAACTTATTGTTTACCAAAGAAATAAAGTTATTGACCGTATTTGGGGCAATTTCTGGATACAGCTCTGCCTGAATGATGCTGCCATCATTCATCTGAAATGTTACAATTGGATTTTGTGCCATTTGATATTCTTCCTTTCTTTTCTATAAAAAATTATATTGCATTTACTTTGTCATGATACAACGTAATAACCAGAAGCTCCGGGCGATTGAAAATACGAAATGGGAATGTACTGTTGCCCAGCCCTCTGCTTACTACCATTGTGGTATCATCTTTGGTATATGCACCGGAGGTATAGGCTGGAAAAAATCCCTGATGCGGCGCAAACAATCCACCGATTTTCGGCAAACGAATTTGCCCGCCATGGGCATGCCCACTAAATACAAGCGAAATCCCTCTTGCCACATATTCCTCAAAAAGCTCTGGGCGGTGGCTCAAAAGGATATGAAATGTACTTTCATTCCCCTTGCACAGCATATCCAGCACACGTGTATAATATGGATTGACGCTCTTATCTGCAATCCCCATCAACGTTATGGTTTCTCCACCACGCTCAATCACGCTTTTTCCATTGTCTAATACAGTGACGCCCTCCAAAACAAGCAGTTCGACCAATGTATCATATTCACCGGATTGGTGTTCATGATTTCCGGATACATAATATACAGGTGCCAATTTGACCAATCCCCGTATCAAATCCATTGCGGCATCCAAGTCCGTACGATTGCGATCAATCAAATCGCCTGTAATGACAATCAAATCTGGTGCGGCACATTCTGCCTTGTAAATCAATGTACTTTGATTTGCACCAAACATTTTATTTTGCAAATCAGAAATATGCAAAATTTTATATCCATGAAACGCTTGCGGCACTTGATGCGTATGTACAATGTGTGTCATTGTGATGGCATTGTTCTGCCAGTACAAAAACGTTCCCATTGCCATAGAAGCAGCTAAAATTTTTTTACCAAAATGCTTCATACCTTCATCACCTGCTTTTACTCGTATTCTTTTGGCATTTTCTATTATACTGGCTAATTCCGTAGAAAACAATAACATATTCTTTATTATTTCCGAAATAAAAACGAAAAAACCGATTTTCTGTTGCAGTCCAATACAGAAAAACGGTTTTTTATATCCTATTGCACACAAAACTATTTTAATTTTGTCTGGGAACCAGTCTTTGCCGCACAACCTCGTACATCAAAACCCCTGCCGCAATGGATGCATTGAGCGACTCTGCTTCTCCCGGCATCGGCAGTTTCACAAAGCTATCGCAGAGTTCTGCCGCTTCATCGGAAAGCCCTCTTGCCTCATTGCCAATCATAAACGCACAATCTCTGCGCAGATTGAGACTGTAAGGATATTGTCTGCCCTTGAGATGCGCTGCATACAACGGAATTCCTCTTTCACGCATACGCCCTGCAATTTCTGATATCGAAACATTTTGGAACACCGGTATATGAAAAATAGCGCCCATGGTCGCACGCAGTGTTTTGGGATGATACACATCCACACTCCCTTTGGAAAGAAATACTGCATCCACGCCACAAGCATCTGCGGTACGCAAAACAGTTCCCAAGTTCCCTGGGTCATTCATTTCCTCTGCCAATATAAAAAATACATTTTTCTTTTCCAATATTGTTGTAATATCATACTCTTTTTGTACCAGCACAGCCAGTATCCCCTGTGGACTTTCGGTTTCCGAAATCCTTTCAAACAGATGGTCTGTCAGGACATATACCTCTGCTTGTTTTTCCAAATCACTGATGTCATGTGCCTTGGCGTATCCTTCTGAAACTGCATACAGCTCCACCTGCCAATCCTTTGGAATTTCCGATACAAAGCGTATACCCTCTGCAATAAATACATGTTCTTTTTCTCTGTTTTTACGCAGCTGTAAGCCATGCAAGCGCTTGATGATCTTATTCTGCGCACTTTCTATTCGTTTGCTCATGGTATCATCCTCTATACTATGCGTTATTCGAAACATCCCATTTTGGGGTTTTTGATATTTTCACAAACACATCAGCCATGCAAAACCTGTTTGTTTTTGATCATATAATCTGCGCCAGAAACAATGGTAAAGAATACGGCAAGACCAATCAGTATGTTTTCCACCATTGGCATCCATACAAAAGGCAGATGCAGCAATACCAATATAATCATAATCATCTGTGTGGTTGTCTTGATTTTCCCCCACCAGCTTGCTGCCATAACAATATTTGCTTCCATCGCAAGTGTACGAAAACCTGTGATTGCAAATTCTCTTGCCAAAATGATAATGACGACCCATGCAGGCAAATCTTCCATTGCAACCATAGATACCAACGCTGCCATAACAAGCAGCTTATCCGCCAATGGGTCCATAAATTTTCCGAAATTGGTAACCATATGATACTTTCTTGCCAAATATCCATCCAAAAAATCCGTCAATGATGCAACCACAAAAATAATGGTTGCAATATAGCGATTCATCGGTTCATCCATCAAAAACAGTACCAAAAGGAATACGGGAATCAAAAGTACCCGCATCGTTGTCAACTTATTCGGTAAATTCATCTGCATAAACGACATCTCCAATCAAATCATAATCACTTGCTTCTGTAATTTTTACAGAAACGATATCACCGGAATACACTTCTTCCTCTGCCCGAAAAAACACCATTCCGTCAATATCCGGAGCATCCCATTGTGTACGACCGCAATATACATCTTCCTTCGGCAATTTCCCCTCTACCAAAACCGGCAATATCTTGCCGACCTCTGTTTCGCAGCGTTTTGCCGCAATGCCTTTTTGCAAGTCCATAATCAAATCACGGCGTTCTTCCTTGATTTGTTCATCTATTTGGCAGTCCATTGCTGCTGCCGGTGTGCCTTCCTCCTTGGAGTAGCAAAATACACCCAACCGATCAAAATGCATTTCTTCCACAAATACTTGCAGCTGTGCAAAGTCCTCCTCTGTTTCTCCCGGAAAGCCAACAATCAGTGTCGTACGAATGGCAATATCCGGCATAGCCTGTCGCAACTTTTGTACGGTTTGACGAATTTGCGCCTGACTTGTTTTACGCCCCATGCGCTGCAATATACGATCACAGCCATGCTGTATTGGCATATCCAAATAATGACAAATTTTTGGATTGCTTGCCATAACATCAATGGTTTGCTGCGTCAATGTTTCCGGATAACAGTACAGCAATCGAATCCATTCGATACCTGAAATCTCGGAAAGTTTTTGCAAAAGCATATGCAGCATGGGGGCGCCATATAAATCTCTGCCATAAATGGACGTATCCTGTGCCACTACCACCAGCTCTTTGACACCCTGCTGTGCCAATATGGTTGCCTCCTGCACAAGGCTCTCCATACTACGACTTCTATGACGACCACGCATTTTCGGAATCACACAATATGTACAATGGTTATCACAGCCTTCTGATATTTTGAGATATGCAAAATATGGTGCTGTAGATAGCATACGCAACGATCCATTTTCATCTTGCATGGGTTTGTTGATATCCTCCAGCAATTTTACCTTTTGCTCACCTTCCAAAATACGATCTGCCGCATCGGCAATCTGCTCATAGGCAGCCGTCCCAAGCACTGCATCTACCTCCGGCAGCTCCTCAAAAAACTCTTTTTCATATCGCTGACCCAAACAGCCGGTTACAATCAAGCCCTTGCACATACCTTCTGTTTTGTATTTTGCCATTTCCAGAATGGTTTCTATACTTTCCTCCAATGCATCACGTATAAAGCAGCAGGTATTGACTACAATGACATCTGCCTCTGTTTCATCTGCAACTGCCTGATAGCCTCTTTTTTGTAAAATCCCCAGCATCACTTCGCTGTCCACCCTATTTTTATCACACCCCAAAGAGGTGAATGCAACTCTTCCCTTCATAGTACCTCCTTCACAAAGCTGTTTTCATAAAGTAAGCGGAACAAAAAATGCTCCGCTTTTCTTTTGAGTATACTATAAAATTGTGTAAAAATCTAGTGCCATATCATACAACAATATCTATATCACATTACAACAGATTGTTTTGCAGTTTTGCGGCTACAATACAGTTATGCATCAGCATGGCTACCGTCATCAATCCCACACCGCCTGGAACGGGGGAGATTGCGCCCTGTTCTCCCAACGCTTCGGATACCGCATCAAAATCGGCATCCCCGCAAAGCTTACCATTGTCATCACGGTTCATACCCACATCAATGACAACGGCACCCTCTTTGACCATATCCGCTGTTACGGTATGGCATTTGCCAACTGCACTGACAATAATATCCGCTTGCTTACAAATCTCTTTCAAATTCTTTGTCTTGGAATGGCAAATTGTAACCGTGCCATTTTGCTGTAAAAGCAGCATTGCAATGGGCTTGCCCACATTATGACTCCTGCCAATGACAACACAATGCTTACCCTCTACCGTATATCCGCTGCGTGTAATCAGTTCCAATACACCGGCAGGTGTACAGGGCAGGAAGCCCTTTCGTCCGGTTTGTAGCATCCCCACATTCATGGGATGAAAACAGTCTACATCTTTTTGTGCATCAATTGCCAGAATCACCTTTTCTTCGCTGATTTGCATCGGAAGGGGCAACTGTACCAAAATACCATGAATATCGGGAGTCCTATTCAGCTGATCAATCAAATGCAGCAGCGCTGCTTCTTCTGTATCCTCCGGCAATTCGTAGCTGCGAGAAAGAATCCCGACCTTTTCACACGCTTTTTTCTTATTATTGACATAAATCTGGGAAGCTGCATCATTGCCCACCAATACAACTGCCAAACATGGCTGTATGCCTTGCGCCTGTAATGCTGTACTTTCCTGTGCTGCTTCTTGTTTGATTTGATCAGAAATTCCTTTTCCGTCAATTCGCTTTGCCTTCATACACCATTCTCCTCCACTTTGCTTCGGTAGTACCTATGGTTGGTTCTTAGAACAAGCCAACGATATTGCCATCTGCATCAATATCAATATTCAATGCAGCCGGTTTCTTGGGCAGACCGGGCATTGTCATGACATCACCCAACAATGCAACAATAAAGCCTGCGCCTGCGGAAATACGAATTTCCTTTACCATTACCTCAAAGCCCTCAGGACGTCCCAGCACCTTTGGATCATCAGAAAGAGAATATTGTGTCTTGGCAATACATACAGGGAAATGAGAGAAACCCAAATCTGCAATCTGCGCCAATGTTTTCTTCGCTGCTGCTGAGAAGTTCACATGACCTGCACCATAAATTTCTTTACATACTTTATTGATTTTTTCTTCTATGCTCAGGCTGTCTTCATACAGTACATGAAAATCGCTTTTCTTCGTTTCCAATGTTTCCAGTACCTTTTCTGCCAGATCCTTACCACCTTGGCCACCTTCTGCCCAAACCTTTGCAACTGCAAAGGTTGCACCCATTTTTTCACAGCGTTCCTTTACATAAGCCACTTCTGCATCGGTATCCGCAACAAAATGGTTCAATGTAACAACGATGGGCACACCATATTTCTGTATATTTTCAATGTGTTTTTCCAAATTGGCAAAGCCTTTTGCAAGCGCATCCAGATTTTCCTGACTCAAATCGGCTTTTGCAACACCGCCATTGTATTTCAATGCACGAATGGTTGCAACCAGTACCACTGCATCCGGCTGCAAGCCAGCCTTTCTGCACTTAATATCAAAGAATTTTTCTGCTCCCAAGTCTGCACCGAAGCCTGCTTCTGTGATTACATAATCTGCCAGCTTCATGGCTACCTTTGTTGCACGCACACTGTTGCAGCCATGTGCAATATTGGCAAAGGGACCACCATGGATGATTGCAGGTGTATGCTCCAGTGTCTGTACCAAATTGGGCTGGAGTGCATCTTTCAAAAGTACAGTCATTGCCCCATCTGCTCCAACATCTTTTGCTGTTACAGGCTGATCATCATACGTATAACCGACAATGATTTGTCCAAGCATTTTCTTTAAGTCATGCAGATCGTTTGCCAGACAGAAGATTGCCATAATTTCGGAAGCAACCGTAATTTGGAAACTGTCCTCTCTAGGCACACCATTTACTTTACCGCCCAAACCGGAAATGACGTGACGCAGCTGTCTATCATTCAAATCAACAACTCTTTTCCATACAATCTTTCTTGGATCAATGTTACATTCATTGCCCTGCTGGATATGGTTGTCCACCATGGAAGCAAGCAAGTTGTTTGCCGTGGTAATGGCATGCAAATCGCCTGTAAAATGCAGATTGATATCTTCCATAGGTACAACCTGTGCATAGCCGCCGCCAGCCGCACCACCCTTGACACCCATACAAGGGCCAAGAGATGGCTCTCTCAAACAAGTCAAAGCATTTTTTCCCATCTGCTGTAATGCCTGTGTCAATCCAATGGTAACCGTTGTCTTGCCTTCCCCTGCGGGTGTAGGGTTTACCGCTGTGACCAATATCAATTTTGCATCCGGACGATCTTTGATCTTTTCATAGTATTTATCACTGATTTTTGCTTTATATTTGCCATAGCATTCCACATACTCTTCCGGTATGCCGGCTTTTTGTGCAATCTTTGTAATGGGTTCCATCACGCATTCCTGTGCAATTTGTAAATCTGTTTTCATTTCAAAAAACTCCTCTCTCAGGTTGCTTTTCCTCTGCAACAGGGGCTGAAAACGCAAAAATGCCGACAACCCAAGCTACAGCGCCCAGACGGTCGGCATTCCTTCGTCATACTCCATGTGGTTCGCTCCACTTCCGTCAGTCATATGACCTATAACAAAATGGTACTATATCTAAAATCTTTTGTCAACCATTGCATGCCCATTTCAGAAATTTTTTACACAAAATACATACCATCCTTGTTGCGTATTTTCATACAAGCGCAGTACGAACATCATTCCCCATCATCCTCTGCGTCCTCAGCATCCTCCTGTGGTGCAATGCCTCTCATTTCATCCCATTGCGCTGCGGTAATGAGTACCTTTCTGGGCTTGCTGCCATCCTCCGGTCCAACCATACCACGCTTTTCCAAATCCTCCATCAAGCGAGAGGCACGATTGTATCCAATGCGGAATTGACGCTGAAGCATAGAAACGGATGCTTTTTTCTTCTCAATGATTAAACTGACCGCCTGTTCATAAAATGCGTCTGTTTCTTCATGTTCTGTATCTGTAGATGCGGCAGTTGCTGTAATGGTTTCCACCATTTCATTTGTATAGGATTGCTTGCTGTTTTGGCGCAGAAAGCTTACAATTTCTTCCACTTCCTCATCTGTCACAAAAGCCCCCTGCATACGTGCCGGCTTAGACTGCCCGGAAGGATAAAACAGCATGTCCCCCTTCCCCAACAGTTTTTCCGCACCA
This sequence comes from Anaerotignum sp., assembly GCA_020024265.1. Classification (GTDB taxonomy): domain Bacteria; phylum Bacillota; class Clostridia; order Lachnospirales; family Anaerotignaceae; genus Anaerotignum. The sequence goes on from JAHHTW010000008.1 coordinate 20,028, forward strand.
ACCGTATCCAGTATGGTACGAGAGTCTATCCCGGAAGAAACGGCAAATGCCAATCTGGAGGGAATATTTGCCTTTATGACACCGGTCAAAACGTCTACAGATGGACGTTGTGTTGCAATAATCAAATGCATCCCTGCGGCTCTTGCCATCTGTGCCAGACGACAGATCGCATCTTCTACCTCTCCTGAAGCTGCCATCATCAAATCTGCAAGCTCGTCAATGACAATAACAATCTGTGACATTTTTCCATCCGGATCACCCATCTGTTCTTTGTGCTTGTTGAATCCCTTCATGTCACGCACACCACAGGCAGCAAACTCGTTATATCGCTGGAGCATTTCTCGCACTGCCCAATTCAGTGCTGCTGCTGCCTTTTTGGGATCTGTTACAACAGGAATGAGCAAATGCGGTATTCCATTGTATACACTCAATTCTACAACCTTTGGATCTACCAAAAGCAATTTGACTTCTTTTGGTGTGGCTTTATATAAAATACTTGCAATCAATGTATTGATGCAGACACTTTTCCCGCTTCCGGTCGCCCCGGCAATCAGTAAATGCGGCATTTTGGCAATATCTGTCACAACGGGATTGCCTTCGATATCCACACCCAATGCAAAAGCCAGCTTGGAAGGATGTTCTTTGAATTGCTCGCTTTCCAAAACAGTACGCAAATATACAGACTCTGTCTGCTGATTTGGCACCTCAATGCCAACTGCTGCCTTACCCGGAATGGGTGCTTCAATACGAATCCCATTTGCTGCCAAATTCAGCGCAATATCATCTGCCAAATTGACAATCTTGCTTACCTTTACCCCTTGACTGGGCGAAACCTCATATCGGGTAACCGTAGGTCCCTTATTGATTTGTACCACTCTGGCATCCACACCAAAGCTTTTGAGTGTATTTTCCAATTTTTTGGCTGTATCAATCATTTCAACCTTACTTCCGCTTCTGCCTACACCGGGATCTTGTCCTAAAATTTCAATAGGCGGAAATTCATAAGGCTTTTCTTCTTCCTGTGGCAATTCTTCCAAAAAATCGGCTGTATCTTCCAGATGCTCCGCTGTATGGATTGCGGATGCTTCGGATATTGGTTTAGACGCTTCTTTTTCTTCTGCTTCCGACACTGCGTGAAAATCGGCCGCATCCACTGCTTCATATGCTGCATCCGCTGCTTCTGTTTCATTTTCTGGTGTATCTGTCACTTCATCCAATCGTTCCAATGTGACAGAAGCGACATCATCCATACGCAGCTCTGCTGCACGCAATGCCTCTGTCGTCAATGCAGAAACCGCATCCTGCTGTGCCGCAAAATCATGTTCTTTTTTTGGAAATGCTGTGGCATCTTCTTGCTGCTGCGTTTCCAACGGCATAGGCTCACCATCAATCAGCACACGAAAATCCCTATGTTTCTCTGCATCCTCCCGCAAGCCGAGCGCTTCGCTTTCTTTGACAAAATCATAAATCGGTTCTCTTTTTTTCACACGTAGATTGGAACGTTTTTTACGGAACACAGTTTCTTGTATCTGCGGCTGTTCTTTTTTTTCCGGTTCTTGTGCAATCTCAAAGTTATAATTTTCTTTTTGATAACGTTTGGCTTTGTGCATTGTATTGGAATTTTTGGAAATTTCCTGCTGTTCTGCATATTCTTCCTGTTCTTGGTATACCAATTCCTGCTCTCTGATGCGTTCTGCACGCATTTTGATTTTTTCATTCTTTATTTTTTTCCGCTCTTGTCTGCGTTCATTGATTTCTGTTGCATAATAGCCAATCACCGCAAAAAAAGAACGTCCTGTTGTCATAATCAGCGAAATGATAAACAATGCAAGCAGCAAAAGCACACTGCCAATGGTATCAAACAGCTTCAAAAACAGTCCGCCAATCAATCCGCCGATCAATCCGCCATTGGTCAGCATCCCACCTTGATACAGCGTTGCGCATCTTTTCATAAAGCCCATACCACTTTCCATTGCATAAGGATGGATGATATAGACTGCGGATGCAACCGTAAAAAGCAACAATGCACCCCCAACGGCACGTACCATCATCCAACCATGCTCCTGCGAAAGCAGCATCCAAAGGCAATATATAATAATCATCACAGGAAGCAAAAAACCGCCAAAGCCAAACATGCCTTGCAAAAGAGAGCGAAATATTTTACCCAAAACTCCCATACGGTCTGTCACCTGACTCACCAACATAACCAAAGAAAGCACAATAATACCAATCAGCAAAATTTCATCCTTTAGGCTGTCACCAAAATGTTGTTTGGGTGGCTGATATGTGGTTGTACGGCGATGACTGGTGGTTTTTTTCTTACTTGACGCTGGGGTTGTATGCTCCGATTTTTTCGGTATCTGTGTCGTGTTTTTTTTTGTCGTTGTTTGTTTTTTTTGTTGCAAGTACTGCACCCCCATCTATCGAACTATGCTATCATATACTTTATATACACATCTTATTATTATACTGCAAAATTCATTTTTCTGCAAAAAAAGTTATTACAGATCTTCTCAAAATCTGCAATCTCCAAGAACATCCCCGATCAAATTTGAAAATGCAGTGTTTCTGTGAAACACTGCAAATATACATCATTTTTATGGCATTTTGACGACCTCGATATTCGCTTCCTCCAAAATTTTTTTTGAAAGCGCATCGGGATACTCACCCTTATGTACAATTCGTTTTATCCCTGCATTGATAATCATTTTTGCACAAATGACACAAGGCTGCAACGTGATATAAATGGTTGCACCCTCGGTAGAAACGCCCATTTGCGCTGCCTGTATGATTGCATTTTGTTCTGCATGCAATGCACGGCACAATTCATGACGTTGACCGGAGGGAATACCCAATCGCTCCCGTTCACAAAAACCCAATTCTGTGCAATGTGCCAAACCGGTTGGTGCGCCATTATATCCTGTCGTAATGATTCTATGATCCCGTACAATGACAGCACCTACCTCTCTGCGCAAACATGTTGCACGTGTTTTGACAATTTCTGCAATCTCCATAAAATATTCATCCCAGCTTGCACGCATCTTTCTTCCCCCTTATTTTTGAATGGTTTTATCATTTTATAATAAAAAGTGGTTTTCTGTCAAAAAAATGGATAAAGCCTTGGAAAGACCTTATCCATTTTGTTTTTTTATATTTGTACCAAAAGAGCTGAGATTAGATAATCAGGTTCATTTTCTTTGCTTCAAATTCCAATTCTTCTCTAAACTGAGGTGCAGCCAGAGAGATAATCATTTTTGCTCTTTCGCTTGCTGTCTGCCCTTTCAGACGTACAATCGCATTTTCCGTTACCAGGAAGTCTACTTCGTTTCTTGGTGTGGTTACAATGGAACCGGGTGTCAAAATGGGTTTGATTTTGGAGATGGTACCGCCTTTTGTTGTGGAGAGCATTGCAATAAAACCTTTACCACCCTTAGACATATTGGCACCTCTTACAAAATCCAGCTGTCCGCCGGAACCGCTGTAGTGTTTTGTCCCAATACTTTCGGAGCATACCTGACCAAACAAGTCTATTTCCACACAAGAGTTTACGGAAACAAAATTATCATGCTGTGCGATGACAGCAGGGTTGTTGATATAGCTTACCGGATACATTTCAAATGCCGGGTTATCATCCATAAAGTCATACATCTTCTGTGTACCCCAAGCCAGTGTTGCAACCGTCTTACCCACATGAATCGGTTTTTTCATATTGGTTACTGCACCACATTCCAAAAGATCTACCATGCTGTCTGTGAACATTTCTGTATGCAGACCCAAATCCTTTTTATCCTTCAGCAATACACCAACTGCATTGGGGATACCGCCGATACCCAGCTGCAATGTTGAACCGTTGCATACCTCATCTGCAATCATCTGACCAATCTTTTTGTCATCCTCAGACAATGGTGCATTGTTCAGCACCAGAAGGGGATGAGAAGATTCACACAAAGCAGTTACCTGTGAAATATGAATCAGGCAATCGCCCATAACACGAGGCATCTTGTCATTGACTTCCAACAAAATAATCGCAGCTTTGTCACGCATTGCCACTACTTCTGCACCAGCCATTGCACAGCTGAAGTATCCGTGCTTGTCCATAGGAGAAACTTCTGCATAAAATACATCCAATTTGGGCTGAATATTTGTCCAATATCCAGGAATTGTGCTGTAGTTATTGGGAATATAGGTATGCAAACCTTCCTGAATACCCTTACGTCCGGGACCGCCGGTAAACCAGGAAATATATTCATATTTTCCTTTCAGCTCCGGTTTCATGAAGGGACCACCTTTCACGGAGAGTGTTGCATGATGCACAACACCGGTCAATTCGCCTTTCAATGCTCTTTCCGCAACAGCTTCACAAATTGCGGAGGGCTCTTCCAAGCCGGTAGGGCAAGCACAAACATCACCGGATTTTACATACATTGCCACTTCTGCGGGAGATTTGCACTTCTCCTTGTACATTTCTTGAAATTTATTCATCTTGACACACCTTTCTTTATTTTCACTCTAAAAATTTTGCTTTTTCCATACACATAATGTCTATTGAATACAAAATACTTTATTATTTTATCATAATATCACAATTTTGCTGGTATTGCAAAGGTTTGTAGATCTTGTTTGCCATTAAATACAATACGCAGCAAAGTATTGTAATATACAAAAAAAGAGTCATACTCTATGGGAATACGACTCTTTTCTCTATATCGTCATTAAATGATATATTTCTGTACGTCTGCCGGCAGAAGATCTGCTTTGCGGCTGATAATCATTGTAACATCCGTTTCGGCTTCTGCACAAACCTTTTCTACTTCCTGAATAAAGGAAACAAAGTCCTCATCGCTGATTTTGTTGATGATCTGATTCAAACCATCCACATAAATTTTTTCAATATCACGATTCTGAGAAAGGATACCGCACAAAAAACCTCTGAACACCAAAGGATTTTCTACTATAAATTTGGGTGTGTCTACAAAGCGCACACTGTAATGTAAATCATACATACGACTATTATCATCATCAATAAACACCACTGTGCCTTTTGCGTTTTTTCCGGCTTCATTTGCCATTTCAATCAGTCTTTTTGTTTTACCTTCACCTTTTTCACCTGCGAGAATCTGAACCATCGAAATCTCCCCCTTCATACTGGCGATATACTTTTTCGTAATTTTTCTCTTGTTTTATTGTGTCATTGTTTTTACCAATGACTTATGGTTGTAATTATCAATATTCTCCGAAAAGAACACAAACCCTTTTTTTCACAAAGTATTTTTGATCTATTTTGTATATTTATCTAGTTTGCACAAGCATTGCAAAAAAACGATTGGATATTCTCGTATAGTTTGCACATTGACAATATTTGGATGTTACATTCATAAAAAATACGCGTCACTGTTTATGTTTGATCCGTATACCGATATACATTGCGATGAATCAGCATTTTATAACGCTCATATGTATCTGCATCTATGGGATTTGGTCTTGTCATCAGGCGTAGCGGCAGCATGCCCTGTCCCTCTCGCATGGGCGGTTGCAGATATGTATATGCATTGAAATAAAATCCATGACGTTCATAAAATGCAATGCGCCTTTTTGTCAACGCATTCTCCGGAAGCTCTACCTCCAGCACAATTTGTTTTCCTGTATGCTCTGCCAAATACTCCAGCACACGTCCGCCAAATCCACCATTGCGTTTTTCGGGCAGGATCGCAAAATGCTCGATATACAGAAAATCATCCGCAAGCTCCCATACAGCAAGCACACCGGATATACTCCCCTCTTGATCGCATACCGCATACAAACGATATAATGCATCATCCAATAATGCATACTGTTTTTCTTTCACTCTCAGTTCTGTAACAGGGAATGCTTCTTCCAATATCGGATAGACTTTTTCAAAATCCTGTTTTGTTTTGACCTGTTGTAACATCAATATATCCTCCTTTTGTCGGGCAAGGCTATGGCTTTCTCTGCTTTTCTCATTCTTTGGCAGATTGGATCATATCAAATAAGGAAATACTTCCAGAAAAATCCAAATACTTTTTTGCATATCCTCCACAGAATATTGCATTTTTGAAAACGGCATGTAACATACCACAATATCCCGCTTCCCTAGAATAAAGCTTTTTATTATGATACAGTATAGCACAGTTGTCTAACAATGCAACATATCCATATCAAACTCATATGGAAATCTGATTTGTCTTTTTCTTTTTTCTTTGTTATGTTATACTGTGAAAGTGGCAAACGCCAAAAGGAGGAATGAGAAATGAAGCGCCGCAACATATTGTTACTTACTTTTTTATTATCCATGCTTTGCCTGATCTCTACGGTATGGGCACAGACCATTACTGTGGAAATTGACGGCAAAGAGTTAAACTGTAGAAAATCACCAATGATCGTTCATGATCGTGTTTTGGTTCCACTGCGTGATGTGATGACACCATTGGGATATGAAGTCATATGGAATCATCAGCAACGCAGTATACAAGCGAAAAAAAATCAAACAACCATACAACTTACCATGGATGCAAATTATGCAACGGTCAATGGCGGGCATATGGTATTGGATGCCCCTCCTATTATAATAGATGACATTGCAATGATACCGTTGCGCTTTGTGGCAGACCATAGTGGTGCAACAGTACAATGGGACAGCAATACGCATACTGTACACATACAGCAAAATACACTGCCAAAACAAAAGCAGACTGCCGACAGCGTTGTATATATCCAAACCAATAAACTGATGGGAAGCGGTGTCATATTGTCTGCCGATGGTTTGATTGCAACCAATTATCATGTTCTGGAACATGCATCTACCGCACAGATTATATTCGATGATGGCGAAGTATATTACGGAGAAATCAGAGTGGTTGGTTTAGATCCACAGGCAGATATTGCCATAATACGCATCAAAAAAAGCGGATTACATCCCGTAAGCCGTGCCGACAGCATACAAATCAACGAACCCGTAAAAACCATTACCAGTGGTGGGGGCAAACGCAATACAACCACCCAAGGGAAAATCACAAAATTTGATGATGACATCATTTCCATGACTGCACCCATACAGCATGGCAGCAGTGGCGGCGGATTGTTCAATGCAAATGGTCAGATCCTTGGTATATGCAGTTCCTACAGTCAGGATCAATATTTTGCTATCCCCATCAAAAAAGTCTTAAATGTACCAAAAAACATGAATATGCCGCTTTCTCATATGAAAAATTATGTGTATCAGCCCGGTGCTCCCCGAAACATTCACTATACCAAAAAAGATGGTTATTCCTATCTTTCTTGGGAACCCGTATATGATGTGGATTACTATCATGTGTTGCTTTCCAAGACACCGGATGGTCCATTTGTCAAAATGACAAACCGTACCCTGCAAAATGATCATTGGTATTGGAATTTCCCACATGCCTTTGGGGTTTCTATGCCTGACACTGACACGTTCTATTTGAAAATTGCATCTGTAAAGGATGGTGTAATATGTGGAATCAGCCCGATGATCACGGTATCATAACATATGGCAATATCCGAATCCTTTCCCGCACCGTATAAAATCGCACTATGTATCATAAAATAACAGAAAAGGGATGATTTGAAAAATCATTCCTTTTCTGTTTGATAAAATTATGTGCAATTTATTGACATATTATTTTGCTGTTTTGTATTTTTTGTATAAAACGTCACTCATTTTCGTTCATCTTATCATATCTTCTGCATACATCCTTTTATCTGCATAAAAAAATATCTTTTTCTATGCTTTTTTCCTATTTTTTCGTAATACTTCTTGCTCTCTTATATTGTGTCTTTTTTGTCAATCTTTTCCGCATTCATTGACATAATATATCAAATAAAGTAAAATATTTTATAGATTTTATTCCCACATATGATATATCTTGGAGTCAAACTGTTTTTCGGAAAGGGGTATCAAAATATGAAAAAGCCAATGAATCAATCTACACTGTTGTATTTGCTCAATTTTTTTACAATCGGTCTTGTCGTACTGCTGGTTGCCTTTTTTATCACCACAACACTACTCAATGATAAAATTTTGGCTAAAAAAGATGAACAGCATACTTTGAATACATATGCGCAGGATTTTGTAAATGCTTCTGATTTGCTGACCGACAATGTACGTGCTTACGCAGCTTCGCAAAACACGGTATACTATGATGCTTATACGAAAGAAGTGCAGGTTGACAAAAACCGTGAAACCAGTCTGGCTGCCATACAAGAAATTGGTATCACCGATGCAGAGCAGCAGCTTTTGCTTGAAATGTCCCAATTGTCTAACGATTTGGTACCATTGGAAGAAAATGCCATGAAGGAAGTACGTATGGGGCATAAGGACAAAGCCATACAATATGTATTTGGCAAAGACTACTCCTCAACCTTGGTCAAAATCAGAGAATTGCAGAACCAATTTATGCTACAACTTCAGACACGCACACAGAACGAAGTCGATCATTTGGAAACCATATCCTATGTTCTGCAAATCATTTCTTTGCTGTTTTCTGTGATTGTCATCATTTCTCAGATTTGCAGTATAATGGTAACACGCCACCGCATCATTCAACCGATTTTGACCATACAAAAAGAAATGATGGAATTTTCCAAAGGCAATCTTTCTACACATTCCGATTTGAAAGCAGACTCCACAGAACTTGGTATGTTGGTTGCTGCAATACAATCCAGCAGAGAAACATTACGCTCCTATATCACAGATATCAGTCAAAAACTGACAGAAATGGTAAAGGGAAATATGAACCAGCGCGTTGACTTGGAATATATTGGCGACTTTGCAGATATCAAAGTTTCTTTGCAAACCATTTTGACATCACTGAGCAGCACACTACGTAATATTGACCTCTCTGCCGAACAGGTAAATTCCCAATCCAGCCAGATTGCATCCGGTGCCCAAGCATTGGCACAAGGCGCTACGGAGCAGGCTGCTTCCGTAGAGGAATTGGCTGCCACCATCAATGATGTATCCAAACAAATCAACCATACCGCAGAACGTGTAGAGGCAGCAATGGCAGAAATCAATCAATCCAATCAAGAAGTTCTGCTTTGCAATGACAAGATGAGAGAAATGACAGATTCTATGGGAGAAATTCGAAATGCTTCCTTTGAAATCGGTAAAATTATCAAAACCATTGAGGATATTGCTTTCCAAACCAATATTCTTGCACTGAATGCAGCAGTAGAAGCCGCACGTGCAGGCGCTGCCGGAAAGGGTTTTTCTGTTGTGGCAAGCGAGGTACGTAATCTGGCAAGCAAGAGCGCCGAAGCAAGCAAACAAACTGCACAGCTGATTGAAAACGCAACAAACGCAGTAAATAAAGGGGTTTCCATCACTACAGACACAGCAAACGTATTATCCAATGTTGTGGAAAGCATCCAAAAGAGCGATCATCTTATGGAACAGATTGCGATAGATGCCAGTGAAGAAACAGAGGCAATGTCCCAGATTGATATTGGTATTAGTCAAATTTCCTCTGTTGTACAAACAAACTCTGCCACTGCGGAAGAAAGCGCTGCTGCAAGTACAGAAATGGGCAGACAGGCAGCCTTACTGAAAAATATGGTAGATCAGTTCATACTGTTGGACGAAGATGCTATATACAACCAAAACATATAATCCCATTTTTCTTACATAACGTGTATGAAAAATGCCGTACAGTATACCAGCAATGATACGAAAGAGGCTGTTGACAAAGTCAACAGCCTCTTTTTCGATTATCCATATCCGTCATAATCGCTTTCCCAAAATACTGCTGCCTTTATGTATGGAACATGACATACTTTGACCAATGCGTCCCCTCATCCTTTGATTGACAGCATAAGCAATTGGATCGGATCGTGACACAATGCAATCCCTCCAATACAGATACAGCCATGCGTTGCATACAAAGAGCTGCTGCTTTTGTATACCAAAAGCAGCAGCTCTTATTTTGATCCTATATGGATTATGCTTCACCCTGCACAAAAGAAATCAACAAATCGCCCTGGCTGACTTTTTCGCCTTCCACAGCATAAATCTTGTCTACCACACCATCCTCTTTTGCAACAATAGATGTTTCCATCTTCATTGCTTCAATGGTCAGCAGCGCCTGATTCTTCTTCACTTCTTCGCCTTCCTTCACCATAACCTTGCTGATGGTACCCGGAATAGAGGAACCCAGATGATAAGGATTGTTCTTATCTGCTTTGAGCTTACCATCGCTCTTAACCTCCAGATGCTTATCCAGAACCTTAACTTCACGCATAACACCATTGATTTCAAATGTCAGCGCACGCAATCCTTCTGCATCTGGATCAGACATATCAATGAATTTAATCAAAATATCTTTCCCCTCGCCAATTTCGATGGTTGTTTCTTCCCCTTTTGCAAGACCGAAGAAATATACATCACTGCTCAGCTTCGATACGTCTGTATAATATTCCCAATGGTCACAGTAATCGTCATATACCTTTGGATACAACGCATAACTGAGGATGTTTCTGGGGTTGACGTTCTTCATCACATGCTGTTCATGCAGATGCTTTGCAATCGCTTCAAAGTCCGCAGGTGGCAGCAATGCACCGGCTCTGCCTTCGATCGGCTTTCTGCCCTTGAGTACGATTTCCTGTAATTCCTTCGGGAAACCGCCTTCCGGCTTACCGATATTACCGATAAAGTAATCGACAACGGATTCCGGATAGGAAATATCTTTGCCTTCTGTCAGAATATTGTCTTTGTTCAAACCATTTTTCGACATGAAGATTGCCATATCACCAACCACCTTAGAAGATGGTGTTACCTTTACGATATTCCCCAGCAACTCGTTTGCATCCTTATACAGATGTTTGATTTCTTCAAAATTATCCGCAGAACCCATGGATTTTACCTGAGCCAGCAAATTGGAGTACTGCCCACCGGGGATTTCATATTTATAAATCTCTGTATTGGGTGTTTTCATTTCACTTTCAAAGCCTGTGAAAATCTGACGTACCCCCTGATAGTAGTGACTCAAATGAATCAACTGTTCCGGATCCAGACCGGTATCTCTTGGTGTACCACGCAGCGCTTCTACAACTGCATTCATAGAAGGCTGGCTGGTCAAAGAACTCATAGACTGTATTGCCAAGTCTACAATATCCACACCAGCTTCTGCTGCCATCAGTACAGTGCTGACACCATTGCCTGTGGTATCATGTGTATGCAGATGCAAGGGAATATGCAGTTCCTGTTTGAGCGCAGTAAAGAGTTCCTTTGCAGCATATGGTTTGAGCAGCCCTGCCATATCCTTGATTGCGAAAATATGACATCCCATTGCTTCAAGTTCCTTTGCCTTACACAGATAGTAGTCGATGGTATACTTTGTTTCCTTCGGGTCTAAGATATCACCTGTATAACAGATCGCACCCTCTACGATCTTACCGGTTTTCAGCGCTTCTTCTACCGGCATTTTCATGTTTTCCATCCAGTTCAAGCTATCAAAGATACGGAATACATCTACGCCACGGTCAGCTGAAACCTTAATAAATTCACGTACTACATTATCCGGATAGTTTGCATACCCTACGGCATTGGATGCTCTGAGCAGCATTTGAATCAATGTATTTGGCATAGCCTGAGAAAGCTGGTACAAACGATGCCATGGAGATTCTGTTAAGAAACGATATGCTACGTCAAATGTTGCACCGCCCCACGCTTCTACAGAAAAGGCATTTGCCATTGCCATATTGGTTGCCGGTGCCGCTGCCATCAAATCTTTGGTACGCAGTCTGGTTGCCATCAGGGACTGGTGCGCATCACGCATGGTGGTATCTGTTACCAGAAGGCGTTTTTCCTGCAACAGACTCTGTGTATAGTCCTTCGCACCCATACGCAGGAATTGATCCTTTGCACCTTCTACCAAAATGGTTGTACCATCCTCCGCTTTGCCAAAAGGAGGTACGATAATCGGATCAAATTCCGGCTTATGCCCACGGGATTCATTGACAATCTTATTTCCAATAAATTCTGCAATTTTTGTTGCTCTGTCTTTCCCCAATACAATATGGAACAGCTCAGGTGTTTTTTCAATAAATGTAGTGGTACATTTACCTGCATTCCATACATCACTCTGCAATACATTGATCAGGAAAGGGATATTTGTTTTGACACCACGGATTCTGGTTTCTTTGATTGCACGTACTGCTTTTCTGGTCACACCTTCAAATGTTCTGTCATGTGCAATGATTTTTACCAGCAAACTGTCATAGTACGGTGTAACCTCTGCCCCCGTATGTGCAGTACCGCCGTCCAGACGAATACCATTTCCGGCAGGAGAACGGTATACACTGATTTTTCCTGTATCCGGCAGGAAGTTGTTTGCAGGGTCTTCTGTTGTGACACGCAGCTGTATGGAATAACCGTTGCATTTTACATCCTCCTGAGAGCCAATGGCAATCTCAGGTGCATAGAGCGGATAGCCTTCTTCAATCAAAATCTGCGCCTGTACAATATCAATACCGGTTACTGCTTCTGTTACCGTATGCTCCACCTGAATACGAGGGTTCATTTCGATGAAATAATAATTTTCATCTGCATCCACCAAAAATTCCAATGTACCAGCATTTTTATATCCAACATGCTTTGCCAAACGCACTGCATCTGCAAAAATTCTTTCTCTGACTGCATCACTGACCGTAAATGCAGGTGCAAATTCCACTACCTTCTGATGACGACGCTGTACCGAACAGTCACGGTCAAAAAGATGTACGACATTGCCGTATTTATCCCCCAGCACCTGTACTTCAATATGCTTCGGGTCACGCAGATATTTTTCCACAAAAATTTTATCATCACCAAATGCTTTTTTTGCTTCGTTTCTTGCCTCTGCAAATTCCTTTGGCATATCTTCTGCGGAATTGACAATACGCATACCTCGACCACCGCCACCATTGCTGGCTTTGAGCATCACAGGGTAGCCTACCCGTTGTGCAACTTCCATCATCTCATCCAGACTTCTGATGGCATGGTCTACACCGGGGATGATGGGTACATTACATTCAATTGCCATTTTCTTAGAAGAAATCTTATCCCCCATAGAATACATAACATCTACATCTGGGCCGATAAAGGCAATCCCCGCAGCATCACATGCTTCCACAAATGCGGGGTTTTCGGATAAGAAGCCATATCCGGGATGGATGGCATCTACACCCTTTGCTTTTGCAATATTGATGATATTATGAATATCCAAATAAGCATCAATCGGGCCCTTTTCTGTATTGAGCATATATGCTTCGTCTGTCTTTGTCCGAAAGAGTGCGTATTTATCCTCTTTAGAGAAAATACCTACCGTCTGAATCCCCAGTTCATTTAATGCACGATATACACGAATCGCAATTTCGCCACGGTTTGCAACCAGAACTTTTTTGAATTTCTTAATCTCCACTTGCTGCATCCTATCATACCTCCTTACATATATCCAAACTGACTGCTCAGTTACTCAGGCAACATCACAAAGCTTCTGCTGTAGCACGTTACGAACCTTTTTTATCCTGCCTTTTTCGCTATTGTATTATTATAATATAGCTTTTCCCATTCGTAAACCAAAAAAATATAAAGATGCAAATCATACTATAAAATTGGTAGAGATTGTACAAAAATCATTCTCATGTATCACAGAAATTCAATCAATATCATAGAACAGGGACAAAAGTTTTTGTATCATGGACGATACAAAGCATTTTTTTTACCGTAATCGCTCCATCATTCTACAAATAATTTGTTTATATTCTATCAAAATTCAGATTTTTTATGCTGATATGGCTGTCGCAATGCTGCCATAACATCCTGCAATAAACGACATTCCACAATTTCTGCATTTTGCAGCGGAAAGCCTACAGCACTGCCACGTGCTGTAAAAATACGATGATACCCCATACGATCTAGTTCCTTGATTCTGCTTTCCATCGCAGGCACTCTTTTCAGTTCCCCTGTTAATCCAACATCTGCAATAAATGCCCAATCCGGAGGAATTGGCATATTTTTAACAGAGGATACAATACTCATCAATACTGCCAGATTGGCTGCTTGCTCCTTGAGATATAAACCACCTGTTGTTTTGACCACAACATTTTTGTCATACAGCTGAATCCCGCCTCGCTGTTCGAGTATAGACAGCAATGTATGCAGCATATCCCGCTTCATGGTTTCGCTGATTCTGGATGGATATGGTGTAAAAGACTGTGAAACCAAGCTTTCCACCTCAGCGACAATCGGTCTGGAGCCTTCTCGCAGTACCGCAACTGCACTGCCGGAAACCTGCTCATTGGCGTTGCGCTTTGTAAGAAAATATTCTGAAGGGTTATCCAAAGAACGCAGACCTTTTTCTGTCATTGCAAAAAAGCCCATTTCTCCGGTACTCCCAAAACGATTTTTGGTCGCAATCAGCCCTCTCAGCTCATCTGCACCCTCTCCTTCCATAACCAGTACCGTATCCACCAAATGCTCCAAAGCTCGCAATCCCGCTATTTCATCATTTTTATTCATCTGCCCAATCATCAATACCGCACGCTGTCTGCTATGGTCTTTTGCACATTGCACCAAAGCAGAAGCACACTCCATTGTCTGTGTGGGATTGCCCGCTCTTGCCGGATAAAAAGAGGTCAGTGCAAATGTCTGGATACTATCCAAAATAATCAGATCTGCATCCACCTCCTCAATTGCCTGCAACACTGCATCCATGGAAGTATTTGCCAAAATCCATATCTGATCTTCTATTTTACCCAAAATGCGGTCTGCACGATGTTTGATTTGGCTATCGCTTTCTTCTCCCGTTGCATATAGTATGCGAAATCCCTGCTTTGCCAAAGCGCTGGCTACTGTTAAGGACAGTGTGGACTTGCCTCCACCCGGCGGTGATGTCAAAATCGTAACAGAATCCCTTACCATACCGCCGCCCATAACACGGTCAAACTCTCCGATCCCTGTCAAAAGACGTTCGCTCTTTTGATTCTTGACTTCTGAGAGTCGTGTCAATGCAACCTTTTCTCCGCTTTGGTTTTGGCTGCCTGCTGCTTTGCCCTCCGTTTTTTGAGAGAATGTATTCCACTGCCCACAATTCGGGCATTTTCCCATCCATTTTGGGCTGTTGTATCCGCATCCCTGACAGACATACATGACTTTTGACTTCATATCATCCCTCCTTTTGTACCAAAGAAAAACGGATAAAATCCGCTCTCACAAGATTTTACCCGTTTTGTTACGTTTCTTTGCTCCAATCAGCCGATTTTTTCAATTTTTACAGCAACCGCCTCTTTCTGCATCTCTACAGAAAATGTAATCTTACCGGACATATTGGTTTTCATCTTCCCAACATTGACATCATCCACCAAAATCTTGTATTCCGCCTGTGCATCCAGCTCCAGTGTCAGCTGTACATCTTCCTTCGCTTCTACTGCAAAGCAAACGCCTTTTTCACTCTGTAAAAAATGCAGTACTGTTGCGCCGGGTACGGCTTCCAGAAGCATCTGTCCGTTTTTTTCCAATTTTGTAATTTCCTTGAATGTCTTTACTTTATACAAATCACCCTGCACTTCGAAATCCTGTACTTTTTTCTTTTCATCCATCAAATAATTTCCGAAGCTGATGCTGCCATCCAATTCCTGTCTAATCAATTCTGTGATTACTGCCATGGTACTTACCTCCCAAGCATATGTATTGTGCCAACTGTATTTTTGTATTGTTTCTGTTTTATTGTTTGGAGCAATGCCGCACATCTGTGCTGCATCGCTCGATTATTTACAATTATAGCATAAATTCCGATACAGGTATATACTAAAAATATGCTTTTTTTTACAGTATTCCTTGGCTTATTTTACTACACGAAATTGGAAACCATTTGTTTTGATTCCCACAGAAACCTTATCTCCTGCATGAAAATGCCCTTGTAAATATTCTTCCGCAAATGCGTCCTCAATCTTAGACTGTATCGCACGGCGCAGCGGTCTTGCACCATAAGCAGGATCATAGCCCTCCTGCGCAATTTTTTCCAAAGCCTTTTGTGTGAAGCTTACTGTAATCTTCATATTTTCCTGTATACGATTGGATATATTTTTTGTCATCATTTTTACAATCTGTAATATATCCTCTTGTGTCAAGGAGTGGAATACAATCGTATCATCAATGCGGTTCAAAAATTCCGGTTTGAAAATATGTTTGACTTCCTCCATTACGTTTTTCTTCATATTTTGATAGGTCTGCTCCGAGGTTTCCATGCTGGTGAAGCCCAAGCGTTTTGGTGCAGCAATGCTCCTTGCACCTGCATTGGAGGTCATGATAATCACTGTATTTTTGAAATCCACCTTTCTGCCCTGCCCATCTGTAATATGCCCATCATCCAGCACCTGCAAGAGAATATTAAATACCTCCGGTGCTGCTTTTTCCATTTCATCAAGCAGTATCACAGAATATGGATTACGTCTTACCTTTTCACTGAGCTGTCCACCTTCTTCATAGCCAACATATCCCGGGGGAGAACCTACCATACGAGAAACACTGTGTTTTTCCATATATTCAGACATATCAATACGAATCATCATATTTTCATCGCCAAACAATGCCTCTGCCAACGCTTTGGACAGCTCTGTCTTTCCAACACCGGTGGGTCCCAAAAACAGGAAAGAACCAATCGGACGATTGGGATCTTTCAGACCTATGCGACCACGACGCACTGCCTTTGCCAATGCCTTCACCGCTTCTTCCTGCCCAATGACCCGCTGATGCAAAACGGATTCCAGCTGCAACAATCTTTGACTTTCTTCCTTTTGTAATGTGCGTAAGGGAACACCCGTCCATCTGGATACAATCTCTGCCACTTCTTCTTTGGTCACCTGTTGCTTTCTGTCACGATGCTCCAAATCCCATTTTTCTTTTTCTGCATCTAATTTTTGATGCAGTGTATTTTGTTCTCTCTTGATTTGTGCAGCCTGCTCAAAATTTTCTGTTTTGATTGCATGTTCCTTTTGCTGTTCCATTTCCTCCAGTTCCTGCTCCAGCTCTACAATATGCTCGGGCGCTGTAAATGTTTTCAATCGCAAGCGTGCAGATGCTTCATCAATCAAATCAATTGCCTTATCCGGCAGGAAGCGGTCTGTGACGTAGCGTATGGATAATTTTACGGCTGCCTGTATGGCATCATCCGTAATCTGTACATGATGATGTGCTTCATATCGTCCACGCAATGCGTGCAGCATTTGTATTGCCAAAGCCTCATCTGGTTCCTCTACCCGAATGGGCTGAAAACGGCGTTCAAATGCTGCATCCTTTTCAATATGCTTGCGGTATTCTTCTAATGTGGTTGCACCAATGAGCTGAATCTCACCTCTGGCTAAGGAGGGTTTCAATATATTCGAGGCATCAATCGCACCTTCTGCCGCACCTGCGCCAATGATGGTATGAATCTCATCTACGAATAATATGATATCGCCATCTGCCTTCACTTCTTCCAGCACACGCTTCATCCGTTCTTCAAATTCCCCACGATATTTAGAACCTGCCACCATAGCAGAAATGTCCAAATTCACAATTTTCTTCTGCTTCAGCACATCAGGTACCAAGCCTTGTGCAATCTGTGTTGCCAATCCCTCTACAATGGCTGTTTTACCAACACCCGGTTCTCCAATCAAGCATGGGCTGTTCTTTGTACGACGGCTGAGCACCTCAATCATACGATCAATTTCTATACTTCTGCCTTCCACCGGATCAAATTGATGCGCCTTTGCCAGCTGTGTCAAATCCCGACTATATTTGCTCAACGTTTCCGCACCGCTTTTGTCGCCATCCTCTGATATATGCATTCCTTGATTGTCTGTTTCTTCACCCTCACCAAGCATACGCATAATATCATCATACAGGTGTTGTAAATTCAGCCCCAAATCCATCATGATATGGATTGCCATATTTTCGCCTTCACTTACCAGTGCAATCAAAATATGTTCTGTTCCAATACTGTCCACACCAATCCGCACACGTTCCTGCATACTGCGTGCCAATATCCGTTTTACCCCTGGTGTAAACACAGGCTGTCCTGTTGCCTGAATAACCGATTGCGGCATTTGCTGCTGAATTTTTTCCATCACTTGATGATACGTAACACCCTGCAATTCCAAAGCCTTATTTGCAACACAATCTCTCACCAGTGTCAGTCCAAGCAAAATATGCTCTGTTCCAACGTAGCCCTGACCCAGTTTTTGTGCTGCTTCCTGCGCACGATCCAAAACCTCTTGCGCCTTTTTGGTATACTTTTGATACATTCGTTTCACCAACCTTTCATCTGTTAGCCAACAATAGATGTGATTGCTAATTCATTGAGAAAATAAAAGAACATCTCTGTTCTTTTATGATATTTGCTTTCCTTGCTTTCTCATTATAGTACAAAATGACTGAAAAATCAAAACTACTTTTTTACAATTTTTCTAACACTTCTTCAAAATAAGAGAAAGCGCCTCCTTTGGGCAGGCATTGCACCACAAAAGACTTCTGCGTTGTAGGCAAAACACCTGATATTTGATAAGACCACAGCGCCAATGGTACATATTTGCCCGATGGTTTTTGATTATATTTTCGATCACCCAAGATCGGTGTCCCATTTGCTGCCATCTGTACACGGATTTGATGGTGTCTGCCTGTTTCCAGCTCAATTTTTAACAGCGATACCACTTCTCCATGCTCACCAAAGCTTTCTCCCAAAACCTCGTAATGCAAAACTGCCTTTTTGCCTCCCGGATGCCCGCTTGCGACAACCTTTGAGGTATTATTGCGTCCATCCTTCCAAAGAATATGCTCCAGTGTATTGTGGGTAGTCGGCATACGACCATCCACTACCGTCAAGTATGATTTTTTCCATCCGCCAATTTGCAGACCCTTGGATACCGCTGCCTTCATCTCTGCTTGTGTAGACTTTGCAAACAACATCACACCGCCTACCGGACGATCTAAGCGATGTACCAGCACAAAGGAATGATTGCACTGCTCACTGAGCAGCGTCAATACGTCCAGATCTCCTGTTTTGTCTGGCTGTGCCGGCATACCTTGTGGCTTTTCCACAACTGCCAGCGCTTCATCTTCATATAATATATGCAATTTCATTTTTTACACTTCTTTCATTAAAATACCACTTTGTGCAGACAGCTCCAATGCCAAAATCCCATCTACCATTTCGTGTTCCACAGGCTGTACATCATAGGATTGCTGTGTGGTATGCAGCAATACACGCATCTTTCCAAAACGTTTTGTTCCAATATGCCATACCGGTATCTGCAAGGATACACTTTTTTCTTGATTGTTGCAAACCACAATATAGCGTCCTTGTGCATCAAAGCGTGCATATGCCAATATTCCATGTGCAATCAGCAACGGTTTCACCGATCCAGATCGCAGCTGCACATGTTCCTTACGCAAATGGATCAATGCCTTATGATATGCAATCAAATCGGCATCCTCCCTGCCCCAGGGAAACGTTCTGCGGTTATCCGGATCTGTCCATCCGGTTACTCCTGCCTCATCTCCATAATAGATGGTAGGCGCTCCCGACCATGTCATTTGCAGCAATACCGCTTCTCGAAAAACAGCCTTACGGATACCTGTATCGGCGGCACATGCGCCATCGGTATGCAGCCTTCCGATTTTTCCATTGGTTCTTGTCAAAAAACGGGAATGATCATGATTGGAAAGTTCATTCATTGCCACAGACATTGCCTGTGCAGGGATTCTGCCGGATTGATGGCACATGGTTGCCCAAAACACCTGTGCATTGTTATGCAAATCGGCACGATATTCGGTACTGTGTTTTGACATACCGGTAAAAAACCAGCCTACCGGCTCCATAAATGCATCATAATTCATCACACCATCCCATTGGTCACCCTCCAGCCAGCGATTGGCATCTCCATAATGCTCTGCCAATATGAGTGCTTCCGGATTTGCCTGCTTGACAGCCTTGCGAAAATCGTGCCAAAACGTATGATTGAACTGTTCTGTTTTTCCAACATCTGCTGCTACATCCAAACGCCATCCATCTGCACTATAGGGCGCAGATACCCACTTTTGCCCAATGCGCATGATTTCCTGATATAAGCTTGGGCATCCTTCCACATTCAATTTCGGATGGTTTTCATGCCCCCACCATCCTTCATAGCTGCCATCTTCATTCCAATAAAAGTAATTCTGATAGGGGCTGTTTTGCGTATCATACACGCCTTTGCCCTCGGCGGCATATATTTTTTCCTTATCTAACCATCTATGAAAAGACCCACAGTGATTGAATACACCGTCTAACAAAATCCGCATACCTCTTTTGTGTACCTGTGCCGTCAATTCTGCAAAGAGTGCGTCGCTTGCCTGTAAATTCTGCTCATTTGTGGTGCGTGTGATATAGCCGGCTGCCAAAAGATTGCGCTCACCCTCGTGCAGCACCGTTTCATCATCCACCACAATTTTTCCATAATGCGGATCAATATGATCATAATCTTGTATATCATATTTATGGCTGCTTGGGGAAACAAAAATCGGATTGAGGTACAGCACCTCTACCCCAAGCTCCTCCAAGTAGTCCAGCTTGTTGAGAATCCCCTGCAAATCTCCGCCGTAAAAACACCGAAAATCTGAATCCTTTGGTTGTGAATCCCATTTTGTTTCACCCTCCACCAGATGATCCAGATAGGAATACTCTCCTGTTTTGACATCATTGGTCAAATCGCCATTGCAAAATCGGTCTACATAAATCTGATACATGATTGCACCCTTGGCCCAGCTTGGTGTATGAAAATTACGCACAACATAAAAAAATCCGTTTGTCGGAAACTCCTGCATCACACCATATCTTGTATAATAATAAATCTCATCATTATGCACAATTTCAAAATAATACTGCTTTTTCTCTGTTGTTGGTGGCAACAACACACGGTAATCGTCCAAAGACTCTTTTGTCTGAAATTTTTCCATCAAAAGCTTTCTTTCATCCATACATAAATATACTGCAGTTGCATTGTTTTTTGCAGTCTGAAAAAAAATCCATACAAAGTCCTCTGAGGATGGTTCTGCCGGGCTTCGAAAATTTTCTGTTTCGTCACTAAAAACAGCCTCTGTCACAAAAGGTGTTTGACAAGCTGTTTTCTTCCTTCTTTCCTGTATGCTGTCAAAATAATAATCCATGCTTTCACCGTCCTGATACACATTATATGTGATTGTATACAATTCGGCAAGAGAAATTTCATACAAAAGCAGGTATGAGAACCGATTGCGTCTTCCTTACATCCTCGGGTGTGTTATATCAAACATACATTTGGAACATCCGCATACAAAGCGGTATTAAGAATTTTTTAAAATGGAAATGAGCAACCTGCCGATGGTTGCTCATTTTCACAAAGAGAAGGTATTTCTTATTGGGATTGCGTTTCAACGCAATGTGAAAATATTGGGGAGTTTTCACATGATTTATTATAGCACGTGGGACAAGAAATGTCTAGCAATTTTTTCAATTTTTTTATAAAAATAAAAAAAACCTCTGATAAAATAAACAAACCCCACACAAATGTATTTTTTACAAAGACACTTTCCTGTTTTTCTTGTAGAAAAAACAACCTGTTTTCTTTGATTTCATATTAAATTTAACTTTCATAGTCTGCCAAAACCTTTGCCAGCCCCTCCTCGCCCAAAATGCGAATCCCTTCTTTGAGCTGCTGTTGTTCTGTCGGCGGCATAGCAGAAAGTGGGATATCGGTTGTTTCATACAACATCATTTTCTTTTGTGCATCCTCCTGAAACACCGCCAGAAATCCTTCTTTTTCTCCCAATATAAAGCTGGCATCGCTCCGTCCATCAATGCTTGTGCGTAAAATGACACGCTCGGAAGCAAAGGACACCACCTGCCAATCATGATAAATGCTTTTGATTTGCCTGAGGGAAAGCCCCTCCAAAAAATCCTGTACCGGCTCTACCTGCTGCTTGGTCACACCGTCTTGCTTATAATAGTATTGATAGACAATCTCTGCATCTTTTGCGATCACAGTTTCATGAACGGAAGCCTCCCATGTACGTGGAAGTTCCATATCTCGTTCGGTTTTCTCTACTTCCTGTTCGGATGCATTGTGGCAGGTGTACCAATACGCCGTTCCTGCACTGCCGACAAAAATTGCAATTGCCAAAAAAGCCAAAAGTAAAATCCTTCTATTCAACGCAACCACCTCATCAAATAGTATGGACAACTTTTGGCTATATTATTCCAATGTTAGAAAACTCATCTTGGAATATGAAAATGTATCGGGATTCCATTGCGATAGCTACAGGAAATCTCGCCTTGTATCAATGGCAGAAGATACTCCATCATTTCCTGTGTAATATCATTCCCCTCCGGACAAATCCACTCCTGCGGTACTTTTTTCACACCATGCACCACTGTGTCCAAAGGTACAAAGGACATCTCTGATTTGTATGGTTCATTGGAAATGCGCTTGATACAAGCCATTTCCCCATCTCCCCCCTCTACCGCAAACGCCACCGCTACACGACCAATACGGATTGCTTCTGTAATATCTGTTTGACTTGCCAGATGGGAAGCAGAACGCTGCATCAAATTCAGTTCTACACTGCGTACCTTGCAACCGATTTCCTGTCTTAATATTTCCTCCAAAAAACGTGCCACCCCTGCCAAAATCTTGTGGCCAAATACATCCTCTGCATGGCTTTGCAGGGAATCGGACAGATATGTACCATCTTCATTGCGCAGTCCTTCGCTCACTGCAATCAACAAGGAGTGTTTCTGTGTCATTTTATCACGGACATCAGAAAGAAAACGATCTATGGAAAATGGCTTTTCACACAAATAGATTAAGTCCGGCGCCTGTTCTCCATTGATACGTGCCAGTGCAGATGCCGCTGTAAGCCATCCGCTTTCTGTACCTGCAATTTCTACCAGTGTCACCGAAGGCAGTGCATATACATGACAATCACATGCAATCTCTGCAATCGTCGTAGCCACATACTTTGCAGCGGAGCCAAAACCTGGAGAATGGTCTGTATTTGGCAAATCATTTTCAATCGTTTTTGGCACACCAATGATGCGAATATCATGAATATCATGCGCTTCACAGTACGTAGAGAGCTTATATGCCGTATCCATAGAGTGGCTCCCGCCAATATAGATAAAATATCCGATATTGTATTTGCGGAAAATGGAAATTGCTTTTTCGTATTCAAATACAGTTTCCTCCCAAGGAGAGAGCTTCATACGACAAGCGCCCAAAACAGAGGAAGGCGTACGGCAAAGCTGCTGTCTTGCCTCTGGATCTTCCAGAATTTCGGTCAAATCTACAAATCTCTCTGACAGCACACCCATCAACCCATTTTTTGCACCATAAATTTTATCAATCTTTTCATTTGCCAACCCTTGTTCTACAACCCCGCATAATGTTGCATTGATTGCTGCCGAAGGAGAGCCTGATTGCGCCACCAGCAAATTTTTTTTCACGATATTGTTCCGCCTTTCCTTTTGCAATATACCCAACTGCATTGTGTCTATCACAATGCCCACCTTATATTTGTTATTTTTTGTAATTTTGCCATGTGATAGAATATATTATACGTGCAAAAATAAGAACATACAATAGGAAAAATCACAGAAAGTATTTCCAGAATCTCCATCAATATCGTAATAATGTTCGCATATAAGCTTTTGAACAAGAGAAATCGGTATCATATTGGGCAAAGGGCTGTCATGGCTTGTACGCAGCGTATCTGTCTGATGTATAGAACACTATCTTGCTTCACAAAGCTACGTACAAGCACAACCACTTGCTCAAGCGGGAGGATATTGAGGTGATACCAAAAAAGACGGTATGTTATCATACCGTCTTTTTTATACATTCTTACAATATCAGAGAGGGAGCTGCATACACTCTTGCATCTAACTCATTATCCAGCATATACAAACCCTTCGGATCGCTTCCAAACAATTCCATTTTGGTAATCAGATTGCTTGCTGTCGTTTCTTCCTCGCCCTGTTCCTTGACAAACCAATCTAAGAACTGTGTGGTACGGAAATCATTTGCCTTCTGCACAGCTGCATACAAATTGTGAATCAAAGAGGTCACATATTTTTCATGCTCCAAAGCAGCTTTCAAAGGATCTATCAATTCCTTCATTTCTACATTAGGTTTGTCAATTGCTTCCAACGTTACTGTCAGATTGTTGTTGTGCATGTACTGATAGAACAAGAGTGCATGGTCACGTTCTTCCTGTGCTTGGATTTTGTACCAGTTTGCGAAGCCTGCCAAACCTTTGGATTCATAAAAATTGGCAAAATCCAGATACAAATATGCCGAGAAAAATTCCTTATTTACCTGTTCATTCAACAGTGTTGCTACTTCTTGTTTCAACATTTTTTACCTCCTCAACAATGCCATACAAATACAATATTGCCTGACGCTTTGCCGTGCAAATACAATATTATGATAATAAAACAATCTATTGCAAAATTTGTATTTACAAATTTTAGCCCATACTCATTCTTGCATGTCCTCTGCTTGCACTTCTTCTTTTTGGCGAATCACAAGCACCTTTTCAATCCGTTTTTCTTCAAACTGCTTGATCTGGAACAACCATCCGGAAATTGCAATTTCCGGCATTTCATCATCCTCCGGAATACGCTCTAATTGCCCAATCAAATATCCGCCCAATGTATCATAATCATCCTCATCTGCAAATTCGATTTCCAGCTTTTCCGCAACATCGCCCAAATCCGCTTTTCCGCTGATGGAATACGTGTCGGCATCCATCTCACAGATGTCCTCCTCCTCCTCCAAATCGTATTCATCAAAAATATTGCCCACAATTTCTTCCATAACATCTTCCATTGTGACAATACCAGCAGTTCCGCCGTATTCATCAATGACAATTGCCATATGCACCTTTTCTCTTTGCATTTGTTCAATCAGTTCATCTATTTTTTTGGAAAATGGTACGAAATATGGCTGCATCAAAATTTCTTCCAAATGGAAATTTTCTTCTTTCATACGCTGCAAATCAGAAAGAATATATCTGACCAAATCTTTGACATGAAATACCCCCACAATATTGTCAATATTTTCTTGATATACCACAATACGAGAGTATTTTTCTTCAATAAGCACTTCTTTGATTTCTTCTAAGGATGCCTCCAAAGGCACCGCAACAATATCTGTACGATGTGTGGCAATTTCTTCTACGGATGTATTACTCAGCTCGAAAATATTATTGATCATCTCTTTCTCTGAAGCATCAATACTGCCATTATCCTCCCCGACATCTACCATCATACGAATATTTTCTTCTGTTACCGTATGTCCTGCCTGCTTTTTCTGAATTTGCATCAATTTCCATATGAAAAAGACATTCAGCGCCAAAGAAAGACACAGACCAATTATAACTTCCACGAGTGTAATCCCTCCGCAACTCTGTTCTTCATGATTTTGCCATACCTATGCAATCAGGTACTATATGTAAAGTTTAGACATATTCCCCTTCACTGTCAAGGAATTTTTCAAAATTCCTGTGCGCCACTACTTTTCTTGACAAGTATGCCAAAAGCGTTTATCCTGATACTATATTGGATACATACTTTTTAAGGTATGTAAGCAGAACATAAAAAAGTGTACTATATTTATTGCGTACTCTATCACAGGTATAGAATAGAAACACGGATAGCGGCACAATGTATGCGCAACGCTCCGTATTTCTCTATCCAGATAAGGAGGAATGAGACAATGGCAGAAAAAAAACCACCTCGTATTGACACCCGTTTGCGCAAGCATATTGTAACCATGCCCGAGGAGATCTGGGCAGCCAGTGGTATTGTAATCTGGGGCAGAAGAATCAAATCCCTTGTATTTTCTACGGATGTGGCAATCATTCGCAATTGTAACGCAGATGCTGTACTTGCTGTATATCCATTTACCCCTCAGCAGGTCATTACCAATTCCATCATCACCGCATCCAGTATTCCTGTTTTTGCAGGTGTAGGCGGTGGCACTACCACAGGCCCACGTGTTGTTATGCTTGCCAAGGATGCCGAAGCTTTGGGGGCTATGGGTGTTGTACTCAATGCACCAACCAGCAACGACACCATCCAAGAAATCAGCAAAGTGGTAGATATTCCAATTGTGGTAACTGTACTGGATGAAAATACAGATATAGACGCACGTATGGCTGCCGGCACAGGAATATTGAATATTTCTGCTGCATCCCGCACACCTGAGGTCGTTGCAAAAATCCGTGAAAAATATCCACAGGTTCCTATTATTGCAACCGGTGGCCCTACCAGAGAAAGTATCCGTCAAACCATAGAAGCAGGTGCAAATGCCATCAGTTTTACACCACCGACAGCAATGCAGCTCTTCCATGGATTGATGTCCAGATACCGCTCTGACCACGAAACCAAAACAAAGGAAGCATTACAGGAAAATCCGCAGTAAACAGTCAAAGTCGTTTTCTTTCTGAAAGAAAACGACTTTTTTCATAAAACACCATAGCAGCGATTTCTCCAGAGCAATCAAAAAGCAGTTTGCCCATCTCCAAAACAGGCTCCCCTTGCGATGCACCCATTTGGCACATCCACATAGTATATAAAAGAAATATCATCTATGTATGAAGGAGGTTATCAAATATGGGAGCTTTTGAATTTGACGCAAACAGTAATATGACTGCAAGAAGCTATGGCTGTAATGCAGATGACAGCTGCGATCGTGGCGAAACTTGCATCATTGCACAAAAGATTTTCGATCAATGCCGTGTGCAGAAATGCTGTACCCCTGCGATTTTAGGGCCTGCCAGAACTGCCTGTCATGGTATGGGTGGCTGCGATATGGTTTGTGAGGGTGATATCATCATTCCGCCTGACAATGCTGCAAGTGTTACCATGCACAACACAGAACTCAGCAGAATTGATATTTTAAGGAAATGTCCCAGTTCTCTGCAAAATGGATGTTGGGATTTGGAATTGCGCTTTGCATTTGATTACACGCTGGAATTTCGCCGTGCTGATGGATGCCCGATTTGCTGCACGGACGCATCCAACTCTTACACCATGAAGGTATCCCTCTATGGCTCCACAGAAGCGGATGTTACCAGCGTTACGGATCTGTATGATTGCTGTGGCAATTCCCATGGCGGCCCTTTTGTCATTGCAGAAGGCAAAGCAGTCGGCTTGGCTGCTGAATTAAAATATCACAACGGTCATTCCAATTGTAGTTGTAATTGTAATTGTAATTGCAATTGCAATTGTGACTGTGGATGTAATCATGGCGATACCTCCATGGGCACACCCATTGCAGTCAATGTTACCATTGGTCTGTTTGCCATCATCAAGCTGTTCCGCACGGTCAATATGCTGGTTCAGTCCCTTGGCAGATGTGTTCCGCAGGAATGTGATGCACCAAACAACAACGGAGATCCTTGTAAAAACTTTGATGCTTATCCCTTCCCGCTTGATTTGTTCTCCCCTTGTGCGAAATCCAAAACCTGCTGCTCCTGCACAGACGGCTATGGCACAAATCAGGGCAATTCTGTAGACAGTAAGGGCTGCTCCTGTGATGCAGACAATGATGGAAATACACACAACGGCTGCAATCATAAGCATCACAAATAATCACAAATCAGCTTCGTCCCAGCACCACCAACCAAAATCCTCCGATATACCGTCTGGTATTTGGCAAAATTCCTGCCGTATGCCAGACGGCTTTTTATCACCTTTTAAAATCGTTTCTCATTGCATCTTTTACAAAAGCATTCTTGATTTTTTTGTTTTGTCAAAGTATAATGTACAAATACAAATACAAACAATATGATTTGCTGTCATAAGAGCGTCCCTCCTATGATGGCACCACAAAAAGAAAAGAGGTATTTCCATGGCAAAACAAATTACGAGAGAAGAAGCATATGCATTATTAAAGGAGTATAACAAAGAACCTTTTCACATTTTACATGGAGAAACGGTCGAATGGGTTATGCGGTATTTTGCAAACGAGCTAGGCTATGCACAAGAAGCAGAGTTTTGGGGTATTGTTGGATTGCTCCACGATTTGGATTTTGAAGTGTATCCAAATGAGCATTGTATCAAATGTCAGGAAATCATGAAAGCATTGGATTTGGAAGAACGCCTGATTCATGCCGTTGCCAGTCATGGCTATGGTATCTGTTCCGATGTGGAACCCATCCATGAAATGGAAAAGGTACTCTTTGCCGCAGATGAACTGACGGGATTAATCGGTGCAGCTGCAAAAATGCGTCCTTCCAAAAGCGTACAGGATATGGAGCTGAAATCCTTAAAAAAGAAATTCAAAGACAAATCCTTTGCGGCAGGCTGTGATCGGGATACCATCCGTCATGGCGCAGAGCAGCTTGGCTGGGAATTGGATACGCTCTTAGAGCGCACGTTGCAGGCAATGAAATCCAATCCGGATTATTGAGCTGTTTGCAAACGCAATCCTGCCATATCATATATCAGGAGCAAACATACACTTTTCCAAGCTCCCTTCTACATTCATAGGATATCAAAAAACGACATGCTTCCTTATGCTTTGTTTGCAGGCATTTTTAGGATGTCGTTTTTTGATCATTCTTTTTGCTTCCAAAACAAAAGCAAATATTATTTTTCAAGAAAAAACTTGTAATCTTTTCTATTTTGTATTACCATATTCTAATCTTGTCTATACAAAAGGATGCCATAACAACCAAACAAAGAGATTGATCCAATTTCAGGGCTATCAAAAAACGGAACATAAGCACAGTGGGCAGCAGTGCGGGTATCCAACCTATACCAATCGGATCTCGTCCGCCTTGGGTGGCAAGTTCTGTCGCAACTGCAAGGGTTTCCCTGTTTTTTTGGTAGTCTATATGTTTGATAGACGAAAGGAGCCTGCCGAAAAAATGAAAGCATCTACCACAAATCAAATTACGGAAGGAACGATCTGGAAACAACTTTTGTTTTTCTTTTTTCCCATACTGTTGGGAACATTGTTCCAACAATTATACAATACTGCTGATACCTTGATTGTAGGGCGCTATGTTGGTACCCCCGCATTGGCAGCCGTTGGTGGTTCTACAGGACAAATCATCAATCTGATTGTGCTTTTCTTTGTTGGTCTTTCGTCCGGATCGACCGTAATCATTGCGCAGTATTATGGTGCCAGAGATCAGCATCACTTAAATGATGCCCTGCATACTGCCATTGCACTTTCCATTGTTGGTGGAATCATCTTTGGTATACTGGGATTTATTTTTACACCATGGATTTTGCGGATGATGGGTACACCCACCAATATTATCGAAATATCCACAATCTATTTGCGAATTTATTTTAGCGGTTTGATTTTTTTGTTTATTTATAATGTTGGTTCCAGCATCCTACGTGCTGTGGGCGACTCCAAACGACCGCTGTATTTCTTGATTTTTTCCTGTTTTTTAAATATTTTTCTTGATATATTATTTGTTGTTGTTTTTGAAATGGGAGTCCCCGGTGCAGGATATGCAACCGTAACTGCACAAGCAATCAGTGCCGTATTGGTACTCATTGCATTGAAAAAATCCGGAGATATTTACCAGCTGCACTTTCAGCGTATTCGTTTTCATAAACTGCTGTTGCTGTCTATCATTACCATTGGTCTGCCTGCCGGTCTGCAATCTTTGATGTTTAGCTTATCCAACATCATCATACAGACTGCCATGAATTCTTTGGGAACTACCACAGTTGCCGCACATACCGCATTTGCCAAAATTGATGCATTGTATTGGATGGTCTCAGGCGCATTTAGTGTATCCATCATGACATTCATCGGACAAAATTATGGGGCAAAGAAATATGATCGTATGAAAAAAAGTGTCAAAGTTTGCCTACTGATGGATATCTTTGTTTCTATCGCTATGTCGTGTATCATGATTACAGGCGGTTCCTATTTATTGCGGCTCTTTACAACCGACACCGCTGTCATTGCCATTGGAATGCGCATCATACATATGATATGTCCATGCTATATCCTGTTTGTATTTATTGAGATTCTTTCCAGTACATTACGTGGCATGGGAAATGTCATGATTCCCATGCTTATGACTTGTGGCGGTGTATGCATTTTGCGTATCATCTGGATATTGTTTATCATTCCCAATGACTTGAGCATCACCAATATTTTGGCAAGCTATCCCATTTCTTGGGGATCTACCGCAATATTGTTTATCATCTATTTCTATTTCTTTCAAAAGAAATTTTTCCGTCAACACTGTGCGGAAGATGGTATATCCTAAAAAACAAACGACTGCTGTTTGTATAAAACAGCAGTCGTTTGTTTTTGGTTCTATAAAAGAAATACAATCCTGCCATGAAAACAGGATGAAAGTATATTGATTATTTTTTTCGTTATGGCTTACATGTACCACAAGGTACATATCCCAAATCAATCAGTTCCTGACGATCTCCTATAAATTCCTGACGATTGCTTTCGCTGATTTTTTGTGCGCCACTGCAAGTTTGCAAGTGAAACTTTTGGGAACTGGTATTCAAAACATAGGTTATCTTGTCTGCATTTGCATTCTCTTTTGATGTGTCTGTGGTGTCTGCGGTATCCGCTTGGCTGTTCTTTCCTGTTGCATAATCAATTTGCACACCGGGCTGTACATTGTACGCATAAATACAGAAGCAAATGCCTTCGCCCTCATCCTCTACGGAATATCCTTCCATCAGTACGCCGTCTGCCACCAAATTGTTGCCTTCAAAAATCGGTGTGACACGATACAATACATGGTTGCCGGTTTCCTTCACATAGTCAGCCACCATATTTTCAAAAGGGAGCATCCCTTCAATATTCAAATATCTGGTGCCGGTAATCAGATTTTCTTTATTCGCATTTTCTGCTGTCAGCTGATAGCCAATCAAATGGCAACGATTGTAGAGATATTTTCCGTCTACAAAATCGTATTTTGCCGCCTGCCATCCACTTGGCTTAACACTGCTGATGCTCCCTCTCTTTTCTGTAGGCATCAAATCCTGACCTACATTTGCATATGCCTCTACGCAACGCCCAAAATCATCCAAAGGTGTATACTGTTCAAAGGATTGTGTGGTAACATCTGTTTGTGTAAAATATGGCATATTGTCATGTACTGCTATGTATGCATCTCCTGCATACTCCGGTACATCCTCTGAAGAAAATGCATCTTTCCATACAGAAGGCAATGTACTTTCGCTTTGACCGATCTGTGTGCTTGTATCTTTTGCTTCGCCTGTGCAGCCTGTCAATGCAGAGATACACATTCCCAAAACCAATAACCATAATGTAATATATTTTTTCATCTCTCGTATACCTCCATTGTAATTTTGTCATGCGAGCTTCCGATAAATTCCTCTTGCCTTTGCAAATGCCATACACCATCCAAAATCAAATCCAAATATGTATCTGCCGGATATACACGATTCCAACGAAATACCAGCAGACGCTCTATCTTTGCTTCGTATGGCTGCAATGGCAAATTTTCTACGAAGCAGTAATCTTCCTGCGCTGCCTGCTCCAAGAAATCCTCTGCAACACTTGCATGTGCGAAGAAAGGTGCGGAATATGCATTCATCCACAATCGGCTTCCCTCCGTCAATCGCTGTATGTATGCACAAAGCGCTTTGTCATGGCTTTGTCTTCTATGATTGAATAACATCCCATTGTTATCATCCAAGCAAACCATCACAATCATGGAAATCCCTCCTTTTGTATATCAAAACAAGAACTTATGTTCTTTATTGTAGCATCAAACCAAAAAAGTGTCTACCTTTTCTATACAAAAAAACAGATGATTTCAAGGGGAACATACTTCTCCGCAAAATCATCTGTTTTTCACTTTATGCTTCTGCTTCCGAATGCAATATCTTTTCCAAAGCGACACCGGCAGCATTTTGTTCCGCTTCTTTTTTACTTCTGCCACTACCTTGTCCCAGCACCTTACCATCATGCATCACTTCTGCCACAAACACTTTGTTGTGGTCTGGGCCTTTTTCATCTACAATGGTATACTGCAAAGGTACCTTGCTTGTTTTTTGCACCACTTCCTGCAAATGCGTTTTGCAATCAATATTATGAAATCCAGGTTTGGTACGTGCAATCTGCTCTTGCATAAACTGCATAACATACTTGCCTGCTGCATCAATCCCACCATCTATACATACTGCTCCGATAATCGCTTCAAAGGCATCTGCCAATATAGATTCTCTCGTTCTGCCTCCTGTGCTTTCCTCTCCTTTTCCCAAAAATAAATTGCGTCCCACCCCCAGCTTTCGTGACAGTCCTGCCAAAGAACCCTCACAAACAACTGCGGCACGCAGCTTTGTCATCTCTCCCTCAGGCATTTCCGGAAATTTGCGATAAATATACTCACTGACTACCATATCCAGCACAGCATCGCCCAAAAATTCCAAGCGTTCATTGTTTTCGTATCCGCCTTTTTTATGCTCATTGGCATAAGAACTATGTGTCAAGGCGAGCAGCAACAAATTATGATCTTGAAAATGGTATCCTAATTTTTTTTCAAATTCTTCTAAATTTAAGTAATTCATATCAACTCTCCAACATGTTTTTCAAATAATCCATAGCATCACCAATGGTTTTTACATTTTCCGCAGATTCGTTATCAAACTCAACCTGAAATTCTTCCTCCAAAGCAGAAATAATTTGAAATAAGTCCAAGGAATCTGCACCGATTTCTGCAAAAGATGTTTCCTCCTTCAGCCCTTGTGCTGATATATGCAATTGCTGTGAGATGATTTCTATCACCTTTTTCTTATCCATAAATTCGCCTCCTTTATTTTTCATCCTTACTATACTCTATTTATACACTTTTGTCAGCAAAAAAATCTCAAAATAAAAGAATCTATTTTGATGGATTCCCCATATTTGCATACTGTATTTCTCGTCTGCGTAATAGCTTTCCCATACATTTGTAGTATACTGCCATAGATACAAGCGCACTAATCAAATCGACAAACGGTTCTGCAAAGAACACATTTTCAATCCCCCAAAGCAGAGGGAATACAACCATGCAAATAAAATACAATGTCTTTCGGAATGTGGAAAGAGTGATTGCATAGCGTACTGCGGAAAGCCCCGTAAAACCATCCACAATGGTATATTGTACCGCCAAAGGCAATATCATCAACGTCATCACCTTGATCGCTTTGATGGACAAATCCATATACTGCGCTTCATCTGTAAACAGTCTTACAAAGTAAGGAGAAAGCAGATGTGCCGCAAGCATCATAATGATGGTGAAAATCAGACAAAGATAGAGTGTATACTTTTGCCCGGAGCGTACACGATCCATTTGACACGCTCCATAATTGAAACCCAATATTGGCTGTGTAGAACCAGTCATACCACCCATTGGCAGCGTAATCATCAAAAAGAAGCTCTGCGCAATGGTATGGCAAGTAACCAGCTGATCTCCATATCCGGGGCCACCATAATGCTGCAACACCATATTCATCGCAATAATCAGACCACTATCCAGTGCCACAATGATAAATGGAGAAAGCCCCGTCAACAAGACACGCACCATCAATGTTCTGTCATATCCACCAAATGTAATCCGCACAGGTGGTCTTGGGCCAAAGAGAAACAGCAGTACGAACGCACAAGATGCTACCTGTGCCAGTACCGTAGCAAGGGCTGCACCAGCTACTCCCATATGCATGCCAAATATCAATATTGGGTCTAAAATCATATTACAGATTGCGCCTATAATGACAGAAATCATGGCAATCTTAGCGTATCCCTGACATATGATAAATGTATTCATCCCCATAGAAAGTATGGCAAACAAGCTGCCTATGGTATATATGGTCATATAGGTATTTGCATATGGAAACGTGGCAGCGCTTGCGCCAAAGAGCATCAAAAGCGGCTTTTTGATACAAATGATGATGAGCGTAATGGCAAGTGCCATCAATACCATCATCAAAAAACAGTTTGCCATAATCCGCTCTGCTTCTTTGCGGTTATTCTCCCCCATTTTGATGCTCATCAAGGGAGAACCACCAATTCCAATCCATATAGAAAAGGATGTGATCAGTGTTACAATCGGGCCGCAAATACCAACACCCGCAAGCGCCGTTTCACCGATTTTCGGAATATTTCCAATGAAAATACGGTCTACAATGCTGTACAATACATTCACAAATTGTGCCAACATTGCCGGAATTGCCAATCGAACAACCAATCCACGCATGGAGTCTGTCCCCAGATTGTTCTCCCTACTCATAGTCTGCCTCCCTATTGCTTCCTGTACAGAATCTCATACCATATGCATGGCGGTTCCACCGTCTTAAAACAGACTCAGCTGATTTGTTTCTGGTATTCCGTTCAGTACCCCATTGTCTTTCAATAAATCAATCAAAGAACGTCCCAAAGAAGTGCGTTCCTTTAATTCTTCAATCGTGCGGAATTCGCCCGCTTCCCTTCCTTCTACAATACTTTGTGCGGCATTGGTTCCAAGCCCCTGCAAAGAGTTGAAGGGTGGCAAAAGCCCATCTTCTGTAATGATAAAGTTTTTGGCATCCGAATGATACAAATCAATAGGCGCAAACTGGAACCCTCTGGCGTAAAATTCAACCACAAGCTCCAATACCGTTTGCTTGCCCTTGTCCTTTGCAGTTGCTTCCTGCCCTTTTGCCTGTATCTCCCGTATGGCTGCTCTTGCTACATCTATGCCCTTACACATACACGCATAATCAAAGTCGTCACTTGCACGCACAGAAAAATACGCTGCATAGTATGCCTTTGGATAATTGATTTTGAAATATGCAATACGAAATGCCATCATAACATATGCTGCTGCATGCGCCTTTGGGAACATATACTGTATTTTTTGGCAGGATTCAATATACCAATCCGGTACATTGGCAGCCTTCATATCTGCAATATCTTCTTCTGCCAATCCCTTGCCCTTTCTCACCTTTTCCATAATCTTAAAGGATTTCTTCTTTTCTACCCCCTTATTGATGAGATAAATCATAATACTGTCACGGGTAGAAATGGTTTCTTTCAGTGTAATGGTGCCTTCTTCGATCAATGTCTGTGCATTGCCCAGCCATACGCCTGTACCATGGGACAAGCCGGAAATGCGCAACAAATCGGCAAATGTTTTTGGCTTTGTATCCAGCAGCATGCCACGCACAAACTTTGTACCAAATTCCGGAATACCCAACGTGCCTGTTTCACAGTTGATTTCTTCCGCTGTCACACCCAATGCTGCCGGAGATTCAAACAACGACATCGTTTGGGGATCGCCCAAAGGCACGCTCTGCGGATTGACACCTGTCAAATCGTATAACAAACGAATCACCGTAGGATCGTCATGCCCCAACAGATCAAGCTTGAGCAAGCGCCCACTGATGGAATGATAGTCAAAATGTGTCGTTGTGACAGTGGAATTGACATCATTCGCCGGTCTTTGTATGGGGCAAAATTCATAAATATTGTGATCACTTGGCACAACCATCAGACCGCCCGGGTGCTGCCCTGTGGTACGCTTGACACCGGTGCAGCCATTCATCAAACGTGTAATCTCTGCATTGTGTGCTGTAATATGACGTTCATCAAAATATTTTTTGACGAAGCCGTATGCTGTTTTATCTGCCAATGTACCAATGGTTCCTGCCTTGAATACATGCCCCTCGCCAAACAATTCCTCTGTATAGGCATGTGCTGTTTGTTGATATTCCCCGGAAAAATTCAAGTCAATATCCGGTTCTTTATCCCCTTCAAATCCCAAAAATGTCTGGAATGGGATATCATGCCCATCCTTATGCATCAATGTACCGCAATGCGGGCAATTCATATCCGGCATATCACAACCACTGGCTTCCTCCATTGCATAGGAACGTACCAGCTCTGATTCAAAATCAGAGTATTTGCAATTTGGGCATACATAATGCGGTGGCAAAGAATTTACTTCTGTAATCCCTGCCATATTTGCCGCAAAGGACGAACCCACCGAACCACGAGAACCTACCAAATACCCATCCTCCACAGATTTCCACACCAATTTTTGTGCAATGATATACAATACCGCATATCCATTGCTGATGATGGAATTTAGCTCTGTTTCCAGACGATCCTGTACGATGGGCGGAAGCGGATCTCCATAAATAGAATGTGCCTTTTGCATGGTAATTTCTCGAAGCTGTTCGTCTGCCCCCTCAATTTTCGGAGGGAATGTTTCATCCGGAATCGGCTTTATTTTTTCAATACGCTCTGCAATCAGAT
Source organism: Anaerotignum sp. (assembly GCA_020024265.1). GTDB lineage: Bacteria > Bacillota > Clostridia > Lachnospirales > Anaerotignaceae > Anaerotignum. The sequence goes on from JAHHTW010000008.1 coordinate 56,343, forward strand.
TGGTATTGGTAATTACAACCTCTCTGGCTTTTTCCTCGCCCAAATAAGCAAACTCTGCCAGCATTTCTTCTGTAGTACGTAAATACAACGGAGGCTGCTTGTCCGCATCTGCAAAGCCCTCTGCTGCCATAATCACCTTACGATATACATCATCATCGGGATCAATGAAATGCACATCACAGGTTGCCACCACAGGCTTATCATACTGCTCACCAAGCGCAACGATTTGACGGTTCATATCTTCAATATCCTTCATGCAATGAATACTCTCCACACGGGGGGAGTCAATCATAAATTGGTTATTGCCCAATGGCTGAATTTCCAAATAATCATAAAAACGAACCAATTCTTCAATTCTCTGAGAAGGCTGCTTATCCAAAAGTGCACGATACAGCTCGCCTGCTTCACAAGCACTGCCTAAAATCAGACCTTCTCGTTTCTGCATCAATTTACTTTTTGGAATACGAGGTCTGCGATAAAAATAATCAATATGTGCCATAGACACCAGCTCATACAGATTTCTCAGCCCTGTATCATTCTGTACCAATATAATGGCATGGTGTGATTTCAGCTTTTTATAATTCACTGTACGACTTGCCAGTATATTGATTTCATCCAATGTTTTGATATTCTTTTCCTTCAGCATATCCAAAAATTGCAGAAAAACCTCTGCGGTTGCCTCCGCATCATTCACTGCACGATGATGCCCTTGCAAAGATACGCCCAAATGTTCACAAACAATATCCAGCTTATGCTTTTTGAGTTCCGGAAGCAGTGTTCTTGCAAGCTCCAATGTATCCACTATCGTATTGTGCCATTCTCCCAGACCCATACGCTCTGCCGCAATCCGGATAAATCCGGTATCAAATCCGGCATTGTGTGCCACAACCACCACATTTTCACAAAATGCCAAAAACTGCGGCAAAACCACCTCAATGGTTGGTGCATCGGCTATCATTTCATCCGAAATGCCAGTCAGTTTTGTAATCTCCACAGGAATAGGGCGTTTTGGATTGACAAACGTACTGAAACGATCTATAATCTGCCCATTTTGCACTTTTACCGCACCAATTTCCGTGATTGCTTCTTTTTCTTTTGACAATCCCGTTGTTTCTATATCAAATACCACAAAAACGTCATCCAGTGTCTGTCCCTTTGGCAAGAACACGGCATTGCCCAGATCATCAATCAGATATGCCTCGACACCGTAAATCACTTTCAAATCTTTTTGATCCGCTGCATTCATGGCATCCGGAAACGCCTGTACCACACCATGATCTGTAATGGCAATTGCCTTATGCCCCCATTCCAATGCACGCTTGATATATGTTTTGACAGGTGTGACACCATCCATACTGCTCATTTGTGTATGCAAATGCAATTCTACACGTTTTTCCTCTGCATGATCCATACGTGGCGGAGGCGCTTGTGCAGTTGCGATATTTTTTGCCATAATATTGATTTCTTTGGCATATTTATCAAACTGCACTTCTCCCTGTACACGTAAATAGGCATCCTTTTTCATTTTGTCCGAAAGCTCTGCATCAAACACGCTACGTTTGACAAAAAATTTCACAGTGGTAGAGTCGCTTTTATCTGTGATATCAAAAGATACAATATATTTTTCACCTTTGATCTCTCTTTTTTCCAAGTTAAATATGGCGCCTTCAATGATCACAGACTCACCCGGCACTTTGGTATCAATGATTTTCACATGTGTTCCTTTGATTTCCTTGCCAAATAAGATACCACGAGAAACGGCTGCACTGATGGCTGCTACCTCTGCTGTTGTCTTTTCTATCGCTTCTTGGTGTGTAGAGGCTGCAATCTGCTGCAAAAGCTCCTGTGTTTTGGACATTTGTTTTTGCTCCATAGAAGTACGATCTTCTTCACTGCATCTTGCATTTTTGAACTGCACTGCAACATGCAAACCGGTTTCCTGCGTAATGAGCTTTGCAACGTCCTCCTCTACTTTTTTATGCGAAAAATAATATGCCATATTATGTTTGACAAATATTTGCAGCTTACCATCCTGATATTCCCAATCCGCATCAGAAATCACACTGCTGCAAATCTTACTTTTCTGTGACACATGGCTGCAAATGGTATCCCAAAATGCAGTCAACACATTTTTCGGTTCTTCGTCTGCGAACGGATACTTATGAAAAATATGAATTTCTCGCACACCGGGAAGCTGCTGCATCATTTCGTCATGTAGCTTTTGCCAATACAAAGGAGCAATCACATCATTGGATAAGATTTCCATTACAATCGCACAATCCTTGCGGTAAATGGTCATAGAAAGCACCGTTGTTTCACGAAACACCTCCTGTAAGGCGTAAGAAAGCGAAACCTTTTCAAACACAAGCGGAAATTGTTTTGCTGTCATAGAATCCTTTTCCTCCCAAATGATTACAATTTATCAATTTCTTCCATCAGCGCATCGACCAGTTGCTCTTCCGGAACCTGACGGATCAGCGCACCTTTTTTGAACAGAATACCGACACCCTTACCACCGGCAATCCCGATATCTGCTTCCTTTGCCTCTCCCGGACCATTGACGACGCAGCCCATGACAGCCACCTTGATATCTTTATGAATGGCTGCACAGCGCTGTTCCACCGCATTCGCAATGGAAATCAAATCAATCTGTGTTCTCCCACAGGTAGGACAGGAAATCAATTCTACACCAAATTTTCTCAAACCCAAGCTTTTGAGGATCTCTTTTGCCGCACGCACTTCTTCCACCGGATCACCGGTCAAAGACACACGAATCGTGTCCCCAATGCCCATTGCCAAAATACTGCCTATTCCCACTGCGGATTTGATGGTGCCGCTATAAAGTGTACCTGCTTCTGTAATACCCAAATGAATGGGATATGGAATATTTTCCGAAAGGATACGATATGCTTCCAAAGAAAATGGCACATCGGATGCCTTAATGGACACCACAATATCATGAAAATCGTATTTTTCGAGTATTTTCACGTGTTTGCATGCGCTTTCCACCAGCCCTTGTGGGGTAACGCCACCATATTTTTCTACCAATTCTTTTTCCAAAGAACCGCTATTGACACCAATGCGAATGGGAATATGCTTTGCCTTCGCCATTTCCACTACCTGTTGGATACGGCTTTCTTCCCCGATATTCCCTGGGTTGATACGTACTTTATCAATCCCCAGTTCCATCACTCGCAAAGCTAGGCGATAATCGAAGTGAATATCTGCAACCAGAGGAATATGAATCTGTTTACGGATTTCACCAATGGCATCTGCCGCCTGCATATCGGGTACCGCAACACGCACAAGTTCACAGCCTGCTGCTTCCAGTCTGTGAATCTGTGCAACGGTTGCCTGAATATCTCGTGTATCTGTATTGCACATAGACTGTATGACAATGGGGTGCCCACCACCGATTTTGACATTTCCTACCTGTACTGTTGTGGTATGTTTTCTTTGCATAGCTACACTTCCTTTTATTTTTTCCGCAATTTTCTATTATCAGTATAGCACAATATCACAAAACAGACCTCACAAAAGCACATCCTCTTATTTCAATCTCCTTGTGCAAAAAGATAGGCAATCAGGTATTCGTTTTTTCGAAAAAAGTTATGCCTTTTTGGCTTCTCTCAAAACCACACAAGCTTTTGAACAAGCCCATCAAAACTTTGATATACCGTATTTGACGACATACTGCAATCACAGGCATAAAAAGTATGCAGCAACAAGGCTCTGCGCAAGAGAATGTTCTGTATCCTACAGCAATTTGATCATCAGAAACCGCTGTGTTGCAAAACGCAAAAAAGAATCCATATATACATACAAAACGGCATGACTTCTGTCATGCCGTTTGTGTTCTGATATTGTGTTGCCATTTTGGGATATTCCCTATATTTTTGGACTGGATGCGGCTTACATATAACCGCCCATGCCACCGCCCATAGAAGGATCAGGCATAGCAGGCGCCTTAGCAGGCAGCTCTGCAACCACTGCTTCTGTTGTCAAGAATGTGGAAGCAACGGATGTTGCATTTTGCAATGCACTTCTTGTTACCTTTGCAGGGTCAAGAATACCAGCTTCTACCATTTCTACATATTCTTCTGTCAATGCATTGAAGCCAACACCTGTATCCATTTCTTTTACTTTATTTACAACCACAGAGCCTTCCAGACCTGCATTTTCTACAATCTGACGCAGAGGTGCTTCCAGCGCTTTGATGACAATGTCTGCACCTGTTTTTTCATCACCGATCAAGCCTGTGCAAGCTGCTTTTACATTTTCTACTGCATGCAAAAGTGCAGTACCGCCACCAGCGACAATACCTTCTTCTACAGCTGCTCTTGTCGCAGCCAGTGCATCTTCCATACGCATTTTCTTTTCTTTCATTTCTGTTTCGGTTGCAGCACCAACTTTAATCACTGCTACGCCACCGCACAGCTTTGCCAGTCTTTCTTGTAATTTTTCTCTATCGAAATCGGATTCTGTTTCTTCGATACCAATACGAATTTGACGAATTCTTGCATCAATATCTTCTTTTCTGCCGGCACCGTCTGCGATGATTGTCAATTCTTTTTCTACACGGACAGTCTTTGCACGCCCCAGCATATCTACTGTAGCATCCTTCAAATCAATACCCAGTTCATCGGAAATTACCTGCGCACCTGTGAGCGCTGCAATATCTGCCAGCTGTGCTTTTCTTCTGTCGCCAAAGCCGGGAGCTTTGACAGCAACACATGTGAAAGTACCTCTCAGTTTATTCAATACCAGCGTAGCCAGTGCTTCGCCTTCTACATCTTCTGCAATCATCAGAAGCTTGCCGCCCATCTGCATGATCTGTTCCAAAATGGGTACCAAATCCTGAATGTTTGTGATTTTCTTATCTGTAATCAGAATATACGGATCTTCCAGTACAGCCACCATCTTATCCATATCGGTACACATATAAGCAGACAAATAACCTCTGTCAAACTGCATACCTTCTACCATATCCAATTCTGTTTTCATTGTTTTGGATTCTTCTACTGTGATAACACCTTCGTTTGTTACCTTTTCCATAGCATCTGCAATCATATCACCAACTTCCTCATCACCTGCGGAAATTGCTGCTACGTTTGCAATATGTTTCTTTGTGGTAACTTCCTGACTCATTTTTTTGATTTCTTCTACTGCTGCTACTGTTGCTTTGTGCATCCCTTTTCTCAAAATGATTGCATTTGCACCTGCTGCAATATTTTTCAGACCTTCCTGAATCATTGCTTGTGCCAAAACGGTTGCTGTTGTGGTACCATCACCTGCAACGTCATTTGTCTGTGTTGCAACTTCCTTTACCAGCTGTGCGCCCATGTTTTCATAGGGATCTTCCAATTCAATATCTTTTGCAATGGTAACGCCATCGTTTGTAATCAAAGGAGATGTGAATTTACGATCCAACACCACATTACGTCCTTTGGGGCCCAATGTTACTTTTACGGTATTTGCCAATTTATCCACACCTGCTGCCATTGCACTTCTTGCATCTGCACTATATCTAATTTCTTTTGCCATGTCTTTTTACGCCTCCTGAGCTTTCTGCAATATTGGTTTTATCAATCTTTTACAATTGCCAAAATATCATTTTGACGCATGACCAGATATTCTTCGCCTTCAAATTTGATCTGTGTTGCACCATATCTTGGGAAAATGACACGATCGCCTTCTTTTAATACCATTTCTACATTTACATCACCAACCAAACCGCCCGGACCTACTGCTACCACAGTTGCTTCCTGTGGTTTTTCCTGAGAGGATGAAGTCAAAATCAAACCAGATTTTGTAGTTTCCTCTGCTTCTAATTGCTTCAATACAACTTTATCTCCTAATGGTGCCAGTTTCATAGTTATCTGCCTCCTTGTGTTTTATACTGTTAGCACTCATCTAAACTGAGTGCTAATTTATAAATACTATATTATCCATTTTCCACAAAATATTCAAATCATATATTTCATACTATTTCCTACCATTTTGTACTATTCCTAAAAAAAAAGAGAAATCTCTGAAAAAAACTCATCTTTTCTTTTGATTTCTCTTATTTTCTTTCGTTTTCTATTTTCTATACAAATCACATGGTGATAACAAAGGGATCATACCTTTTTTTGAGCTTCCATTTGGTCTATGGCAGTCGCAGCAGACAGTGCTGCCACAAGCCCCTCACCCACTGCTTTGGCAATCTGATATGGTGCACCGGTACAATCCCCTGCCGCATATACATAAGGTAAATTGGTTTCCATCTTTCGATTGACCACAATATTTTTTCCGTCTACCTCCAAGCCATAGAGCAAGCTTTCCGGTGGCGTAGCATTTTTTGCGAAGAAAATGCCATCACATTGCAGTGTTTCATTTGGCAAAACCAGACCGGTTACATGCATATCTTCTCCTACCACGCTTTGGGGCTTTTCATGCAGCAGGCGAATGCCAGCTTTCAGTTCCGTCACAGGTTCATACAAAGGGATATAGATGACTTCACTGCAAATATCGGATAAAAAGTTCGCTTCTGCTTCCCCTTCACTGTTTTCTGCCACCACTACAACTTTTTTGCCACGATACAGCATACCATCACAGGTTGCACAATAGCTGACACCTTTTCCAAGATATTCTGTTTCTCCCGCAATGCTTTTGCTCTTACCCAAGCCTGTTGCCAAAATAATCGCTTTTGTCTGTATAAACTCATTTTCTGCATTGATCATGAAATACGTACCCATAGGCATAATCTGGTTGATGCGGCATTCCCGAAATTCCACACCTTTTTTGATTGCATGGGCATAAAATATATTGAGCATTTCTTCCCCCGGAATATCCGGAAGGCCCAAATAATTATCTACCTTTTCTGCTGCAAAGAGTAAGGAGCTGTCGAGGCTTCTACCAAAAATTGTCACACTTTTGTTTCTCTGTCTACAGTTTAGTGCCGCAGATAATGCTGCTGGGCCACTACCAATGATTGCTACATCTAACATATTGCACTCGCCTCTTTCTTTTTCTCTCTGATACGTTTAAAAACAGGATAACCTTATATCCTTTTTCCATACCAATACTTTTGTATCTGTATGGAGCATAACATAAAGTTATCCTGTTTGTATAGTGTCTTACATCACAAAACAGTGATTTCTTTTATTTACTTTCTTCTCTTGCAGCAATGATTTTCTTCTGGATCTCTGCCGGTGCTTCTTCATAGCGTTCAAAGTGATGTCTGTAATCACCACGGCTTTGTGTCATTGCACGCAGGTCTGTTGCATATTTGTGCATTTCTGCTGTGGGTACTTCTGCAACAATGCATTTTTTGGTTCCGACTGCGTCCATGCTCAAAATACGTCCACGGCGTTTGCTGATATCACCCATAATATCACCCATATATTTTTCAGGAATCAAAACCTCTACATGCTCGATGGGTTCCAAAATGGTGGGTTTTGCCTGAGGGACACCTTCCTTGAAAGCAACAGAAGTCGCCATCTTAAATGCCATTTCAGAGGAGTCTACCGGATGGTAGGAACCATCTGTCAGTGTTGCTTTCAAACCAACAACCGGATATCCTGCCAATACACCAGAGAGTACACATTCCTGTAAGCCTTTTTCTACGGCAGGGAAATACTGCTTCGGTACAGAGCCACCGAAAATCTTTTCCTCAAATACATATGGTACAGACAAATCACCGCTAGGCTCAAATTCTATCACAACATCACCAAACTGACCATGACCACCGGATTGCTTTTTATAACGTCCACGAACAGAGGTCTTTGCCTTAATGGTTTCACGATAGGGAATGATGGGATCCAACAAATCCACTTCGATTTTGTATTTTGTTTTCAGCTTATTGACCATAACATCCATCTGCTGTTCCCCAATCCCATACACCAACGTCTGTTTCGTTTCTTTGTTTACTTCCATTTTCAGGGTAGGGTCCTCTTCTCTAATCTTTGCCAATGCAGCAGACAGTTTATCTTCATCGCCCTTGCCTTTTGGCTGGATTGCCATACAAAATACGGACTCAGGCAAATTCATTTTCGGAATAATAATATTTGCTTCTTTCAAAGACAACGTATCCTGTGTAGATGTATTGGATAATTTGGCAAGTGCGCCAATATCACCAGAATGCAGTTCGTCTACCTCAATCTGTTCCTTGCCTCGAATCACATACAGATGACCGACTTTTTCTACCGTATCCTTTTCTTCGTTATAGACACTCATGGTGTTATCCAACTTCCCAGTCATGACACGGAACAGGTTCAAACGACCGATATAAGGATCTGCAATGGTCTTAAATACAAATGCAGAAAATCTTTCGTCATCGCTGGAGCAATATACAACATCCCTGCCGTCATGGAATGCATGGAAATTGGGTTTTGCTTCAATTGCAGGAGGTGTAAAGCGTACAATGGTGTTCAAAAGCAGTTTTACGCCATAGCCCAATGTGGCAGAACCACACATAACAGGGGCAATCGCATGGCTTTCGATCCCAGAGAGCAGACCATCATAAATTTCTTCTTCTGTCAATTCTTCATCATTGAAGAATTTTTCCATCAACGCATCACTGCTTTCTGCGGCAACTTCCACCAGCATAGAACGCAGAACTTCTACTTCGTCTTTTTTATCTTCCGGCATATCGCAAGGCTGCAATTTGCCATTGACCTTCTTTCTGGCATCTCTCTTAATCAGATTGATAAAGCCGACAAAATTGCCATTTTCGTCATTGAATGGAATTTGTAAAGGTGCAACGGATTTACCGAATTTTGCACGCATATCTGCCAATGTTTTTTCAAAATCGGCATTTTCATCATCCATCTGATTGATGAATAAAATTTTAGGCAATCCCATTTCTTCGGAGTATTCCCATGCTTTTTCTGTGCCGACTTCCACGCCTGATTTTGCGGAAACCATAATCAGCGCAGTATCTGCCACACGCATTGCAAGCTTAGATTCTGCAATAAAATCAAAATATCCGGGTGTATCCAAAAAGTTGATTTTGGTATCTTGCCATTCCACGGGGAGTACAGATGTATTGATGGATACTTTACGGCGAATTTCTTCTGCTTCATAGTCACTCACGGTATTGCCATCTTCTACCTTACCAATTCTCTTGGTTGCGCCGGAGTAGAATAAAGCTGACTCAACATACGTTGTTTTGCCACAACCGCTGTGACCCAATAAAACTACGTTTCTCACCTTGTCTGCTGTGTAACTTTTCATAATGGACTACCTCCCTTTGGTATGTAATATCGGACATATTTGCCCGTCATTTGTCATGTATACAGTATTATATGTCATTTATACAATATACATATTATAATATATACGACACTTGTTATCATTTCCCTTTTATTTTTTATAAAAAAAGATATGCTTCGTTATTTTTGACATAAAATACTTTATTTTTCTCAATGCAATTGTTTTGTTTTAAGCTTTTCACTTTTCTTTTTGATCAAAATATGCATATTTTTCTGTAGCACGATCGTTTTTCAGAAACAGATCTTTTGGCACATCACAAAAATAGTTCCTTTTTTTACACTGTTTTGCCTATTCTTCAAAGGGAATTTCAAAATATTCTGCAATTGCTTTGGACAATGCTTTTGCAATCTCATCAATATTCCCTTTGATCCATGCCGCATCTTCCGGATTGTCATGATATCCCACCTCAACCAAAACAGTTGGCGCTTTTGTTCTTCTCAGTTCTCTCAGCGTTGCGGTAGGTACTGCCTTCACTTTTTCCTCATTGGGATAAATTTCCTCCATCTCGTCTACGATATCCTCTGCAAATTCCTCTGCCTTTGGGCTGTTATAAAAATAATAGGCATCTACCCCCTGTAATTTTCCTGCAAGCTGAGGAGGCCCTGCATTGGAATGTACGGCAAGATGCAAATCATATGCTCCTGCATTGGAGTCGGCAATTGCTTCACTTAAGCTCATTTCCGGCTTATTTCTGGAAAATTCAATTCCTGATGCAGTCAAATATTTTTCCATGGCATCCACAATCTGGTTCGCTATTTCTTCCTCTGTACCACCATTGACATAAAGATTATACTCTTGTAAGGATGGACTTAAATATACACGTGGCATAACTTCACGCTCCCTTCCTCTCTATTTGTATGCACCAAAACGACGCTTGTGCCTGTCTGTTTGAAAATATATGAATTGTTTCCAGTTTTCATCATATTTTCAAATGTTCTTTTATTTCAAAACCTTTGATTTTGGACAACAAGCCTATTGGGGAAACCTCACCGTTATGATACAATATACCAGCTTCATGGCAGGAAAGTTTTGTACAAAAAACCACATTCTCCATAGCCTATGACATGTGGGCAACCTTTTTTCGATATATGCTTTGCCTACAGAAAGGCAAAAGAAGCTTTGCAAGGGAAGGGATACAGGAACATCTCCCTATGCGGACTTGTTTTATGAAACATTGCTGCAAAAAAAGAGCATACTTTTGCAGTATGCTCTTTTTTCAAATGCTTGATATGGTTTCTTATTGTTTTACAGGAAAAATATCCTCATCATGATAATTTTTTTCTTGTCTGTTTTCATTCAAAACAACCTGTGCAATATTCATTGCATGATCGGATACACGTTCGAGATTCCCCAGCATTTCCAAGAAATGAATCCCTGAATTGACATTACACTCTGCATTGGACAGACGGTCGATATGGCTGGCACGCAATTTCTTTTCCAGCATATCCACCTGTTCTTCCAGTACTGCTGTTTTCATTGCATATGTAATATCATCCGTTTCCAATGCACGCAGGGCATTTTCATAGCTTGCCATGGTTGTATCTGTCATATCACGCAATTCATCAATTGCCATGGCGGAGAACGACAAATCTTCCCGTTTCATTTCCTCTGCCAAATCTGCAATATTTTCCGCATGATCACCCACACGTTCCATATCGCTGATGGTATTGAGCAAAGAGGTTACTGTCTGATTGTCCTTTTCGCTGATACGCAGTGTACACAGCTTAATCAAATATTCGGAAATGTTGTCGCACACCTTGTCCACAACCGTTTCACGGTATCTTACACCTTCGATTTTCTCTTGATCATTATTGATCAGTGCAGCAATTGCATCCTGCATGTTCTCAAACGCAATACGCCCCAAACGAATGGTTTCCAGCTTCGCACCTTCCACAGCAAGGCTGGGAGTTTCCAACATACGTTTGTCCAAATGTACCAGCTGTGTTTCATCCTTACGTTCCACATCCGATACATGATTGAGTTTCTGCGCAATTTTAATGATATACCCAGAAAGCGGAATCATAACCAATGTTGTACCAATATTAAACATTGTATGAATGGCACTGATTTGTGTCTGTGTAATCACAGTACCACCCAAAGCAGGATTGATTGTTGTCAAATAAATAATTGCCACAATACTGAACAGCACGGTACCTACGATATTAAACATCAAATGCATATAACCAACACACTGTGCTGTTTTGCTTGCACCAATACCACTGAGCAGTGCAGTCACACAGGTACCGATATTCTGACCCATGATGATGTACACGGCTGCATTAAACGGAACCAAACCGGATGCAGCCAAAGACAGCAAAATCCCCTGTGATGCAGAGGAACTCTGAATCACTGCTGTAACAAAAGCACCGGCAAAAATACCAAGCAATGGATTCGTCCCCAACTTGACAAACAGGGAACGAAACGCTTCTGATTCACGCAAAGGCGCTACGGATGCCGACATCATATCAATACCAATAAACAGGATACCAAAACCGATGACAATGGCTGCAATTTCTTTGCGGCGTGCATTCTTGCCGCTCATCATCAATATCACACCCAGCATAACCGCAAGAGGAGCAATGGTAGACGGACTCAGCATTTTTGCCCATTCGGAACTGGAAACCAGCCAACCCGTTACGGTAGTACCGATATTGGCACCCATAATGACACTCATTGCCTGTGTCAGATTCATCAAGCTGGCATTTACAAAACCAACAACCATAACAGTTGTTGCGGATGAGCTTTGTACAATTGCTGTAACCAGCGCACCCAACGCAATGCCCATCAGTTTATTTTGCGTCAGCGCTTCCAAAATGGCTTTCATTTTGGAGCCTGCGGCATTTTGCAGCCCTTGTGCCATGATATTCATACCATAAATAAAAAGCGCAAGACCACCGATAAACGGAATAATCATTTGTGTGTAACTCATCATTTCCTCCCCTTAGAACTTTTTATGGCAGCATTGCACACTGCTTTCAAACTATATGTCTTTGCTTTATGCACACCCTAGCTTCAGGCATTGTATGATTGCCCAAAACGATGGAACAATAGCAAAAGCATATAAAATATCGGAAAACCGCTTTGTTTTTCTGCCACCGTATCACCTGTCCTATACACTATCTTTTATCATATCATAAAGGCTTTTGACATGCAATTACAAAAAGAAAGAAAAATCGACTTTTTCCCTTATATCCCAAAAATATCTGTCATCACTTAGGATGCTTCTCATATACCTGACCCAAGATTTCACCGCCACCTGCAATATATTCTCCGTCATACAGCACCAAAGCCTGTCCTGGAGTGATTGCACGTTGGGGGGTATCAAACGTACATTCCAATACATCCGCATCGACCATGCGCACGGTACAAGCTGCTTTTTTATGGCTGTAGCGAATCTTGCCTTCCAGACGCATACCGTCTGTAAATTCCGGATATGCCATACAGTTGATGCGATGTGCATATACGGTACGGGAAAATAGCGCTTCGTTTTCACACAGCACCACTTCATTGTTTTCCGGCACCAGATGATGCACATACATAGGCTTGCCAAATGCAATCCCAAGCCCTTTTCTCTGACCTACGGTATAATGCACCAACCCTTGATGCTGCCCCAATACATTGCCTTGAATATCCACAAAATTGCCTTTTTTGTACTGCTTTTTCCCATATTTTTGCAAAAATTCCACATAATCCCCATCCGGAATAAAGCAAATATCCTGACTATCGCTTTTTTTCGCAATAAAATCACCAATGTTTTCTGCAATTTTACGAACCGCATTCTTCTCATAAAATCCAACCGGCATTTTGGTTCGTGCAAGCTGCTCCTGTGTCAAACGGTACAACGCATATGTCTGATCCTTTGTATCCGTTACAGAGGTACGTATGGCATAACGTCCCGTGATCGGATGACGCTCCACACGTGCATAATGTCCGGTTGCAATGGCATCTGCACCTACCTCATCCGCATAACGCAGCAATGCGCCCCACTTCATATGACGGTTGCAGACAATGCATGGATTTGGTGTCAAGCCGCTTTCATAGCTTTTCATAAAATAAGAAATGACATTTTCCTGAAATTCCTCATGAAAATCCAATACTGCCAATGGAATATCCAGAAGTTTTGCAACACGTGTCGCATCCTGCACCGAAGGCAGCTCTTTGCAGTCCGTGCCATCCTCCATCCATAACCCCATCGTAACCCCCAATACTTCATAGCCCTGCTCCTTGAGCAGATATGCCGCCACAGAGCTGTCTACCCCACCGGACATTCCAACAATCACCTTTTCTTTTGCCAATATTACACCCTCCTATTGTTTTGATATCCATCAAGCATCTTACATTGTTGCAGCCGTACCTGCTCCTTTGAAAAGGAAAAATCAAAAAAGGGTGCCTATACAACCCTCTTTGATTTTGTCCATCCCACATATACAAAAACACCGTATCCGTACTTCTGTAGGCTTGGTACGAAAAAACAATTTGCTCATTTGCCTGTGCAGTTTTATTTTTCCTGCTCTTTTTGTTGTGATGTACAGCTGTTTTTGTGCGCACACCCCTGACAGGAACCACTACAATGCTCCTGCTTCATTGCACGCAGGCTGCGTTTCATTTTCCACATATTATACCCAATCAATGCCGCAAGCATGATACCGGGTATGACTTTTGTGACAATATCCATTTTGTCCATATTCCTTCTCCTTAGATATACCGATCCATATAACGATGCAGCAGTGCCTCCCATGCGGCAGAGTCTACTGTATTTTTCGCCAAATCTATGATATATGCCTGATCACTTTCCCGTAAACGGTAAAACTGCTTCCAGTCCAATGGAAATCCCATACGACGTGCCAGCTGATATTTTCTTTGCTCCAGCTCTGGCAGTGCCAAATATTGATCAATATAGGACAGCATCCATGGCAAATCCACATCCATATCCCCATTGACTTCTTGCAGCAGATTGATGATATGGTCGCTGGTAATGCGTCCATGCAAACGGCTTGCATCCAAAGCAGTCAGCATTTTGCGAATTTCCAGCAGCTTTTCCATATCGGTTGCTTCTGTATAATTCCCCGCATCTCGCACCTCCTCCATCAAAGATCCGCTGCGCAGTACAAATGTACGCAGCCGTACAAAATTCGGATCTACTTCATTGATGACCTTGGCAGTTTCCAGTGCATTTTCATCAGACAGTTCTCGTCCGCCTACCCCAGGCATGAAATAAATCGAAAGCTCTATACCTGCTTTTCGTACCTTTCTTCCACCAATGATCTGTTCCTGCTGTGTCGTCCCTTTTGCAATCAGTTGCAGCACACGATCTGATCCTGACTCATATCCGGAATGTATACGATCCAAACCAGCTTGACGCAGTGCGATATAGTCTGCTTCTTTGATATTTGCAAGTGTATTGGCTCTGCCATAGGATGTAATCCGCTGGATTTCCGGCAAACGCTTGCGCACATAGGATACAATCTCAGTCAGCCATTCGGGGCGCAATACCATGGTATTGGCATCCTGTAAGAATATGGCTTGGCTATCGCCTTCCGTCAGCCAACGAAACACCATCTGATAGCATATTCTGGCATCATCGGAAGGAAGCTGTGCATACTCCTTCTGCAACGCATCCATATTCCAGTCCGTTCCATTGTAATGCAACCGAATACGATCACGATATTCTGCCATCGTATCCACATCCTGCTTGACTTCTTCCACAGCTCTTGTGTGAAAATCATTCTTTTTATAGAGCATACAAAATTTACATTTGTTCCAAGGACAGTTTTTCGTCACACGCAGCAATAAGCTGTTTGCTTCACTGGGTGGACGAATCGGGCCAATGTCAAATACATATTCCTTCATGCAAAAAATCCTTTCTTTCTTGCTTCTGCATCTTTTTTTGCACTTTTTTCAGAGCAATCAAAATCCAAGCAAAACATCATCAATTTGTTTCATTGCATCCTGCAAAATCTCCTCTACCGGACGCACTCCTGCATCCAATCCATCTGCGGCAACACAGGAAAAACGTTCAATACCAAAGAATTTACACATTGCTTCTATATATCTTGCACCCATTTCCATCGGATGATCCTGATAAAATCCGCCCCTTGTGGTCAGGTACAGCAAATGGTCTGCTTTGCAAATGCCAAAGCATCCCGTTTCATTGCATCCAAACGTAATCCCTTCTACACAGAGATTTTCGATATATACTTTCAATAACGCAGGAAAACTCAAATCCCAAAATGGTGCAGCAATCACAATTTTATCTGCTGCTGCAAACTCTCTTGCGTAGCGAAAACGAGGGTGCGATAGCTGTCCCTGTGCAAGCAAACGCTCTCGTTGTTCAAAAAATCCATCCTTGAAGTAGGATAAATTTTCATCCATCAAGCAAAGCTCCTGCACATGATACGCACCACTTTCTTTGAGCCGATCACATGTATATTGCGCTAATTTTTGTGTACGAGAGCCTTCTCTGCGTATACAGCAATTGATCCATAATACAGTTTCCATATTGTACCTCCTGTTCATGCACCATTTTCCCCTTATTGACGTTTTGATTATAGCACAACGCACAAGAAATTCGCAAATAAAATAAAAAGCGCTCTTTGCCAATCCCTGCCATATCACCAAAATCTCCTCACAAAGCAATCACCCATATCTAAAAGAAGGCAGTCTGTATCCACAGAACTGCCCCTTTCATGATTTCATTTTTTCGATTGCATCCTATTACCAACGTCTTCTGCCACGACCTCTGCGGCTGCTTGACTTAAATGTGTAGCCTCCTCTGCGGCCTCTGCCACCATAGCGTGCTTTATACACAATCCATATGATGACAAGTACCACCACAACGACAACCGCCAGAGCAATGAAGCCCTTTACAGAGAAAATATCAGAAAATACAGATTTGAAGAAATACTGAATCTTGTTCAGGATATTTGCCTTCTCTACATCTGCACCGGCATATGCTGTCTGCTCTGCAATCTGCTTGCCATCTACGGAATAGATTACCGTTGCAATTGCAGTATCTTTTGAAAAAGGTGCTTTTGCTTTTACAGTACCATCCTTGTCCGCCATCTGGTATTCCGGCAAGATAGTAACTGCCTGTTCCAGCTTGTCTTTGACTCCGGTTGGCAGGAATGCTGTCATTGTGTTTTGGTAAACCAATGGCACCGTATCCCCCTGCAAGCGATTGTGCTTGATCAGCGCTGCTTCTGCCACTGCTTCCCCTTGTGTGGTCAACTGTACTTTTTCATAATTCTTGTAGCCATAATCAAACAGAGCGGAGGTTTCCTGCCAACGTGCAGGATCTGTACCATGGAACAATACAGAAATCAATGTGGTATCATCTTTTTCCGCCGCTGCGGTCAGGCAGCTGCCCGCTTCATTGGTGAAACCTGTTTTGATACCGGTTGCATAGGGATATTGGTACATATTATCTGTCACCAACAGATTGTGACTGATCCATGCATAGTCCTGCGTCATGCTATTTGGATCTGTTGCTTTACCTTCTGCGCCATTGCCGGCATATTTCTTTTCCTTTGCAACCTCTGCCAGTGTGTCATTTTCCATAAATGCAATGGCAAAAAGCGCCATATCATACGCACAGGAATAATGATTTTCATCATGGTAGCCATGGGCATTGGAAAAATGAGAATTTACTGCTCCCAATTCTTCTGCCTTTTTGTTCATCAAATCCGTGAAAATTGCTTCGCATTTTGCAAAAGAAATATTTTCGTCCTGCTCTACCTTCTTTGCAACAGCTGCTGCCAATACATTACCAGAGTCATTTCCGGAAGGAATCAGCAGTCCACGCAATGTATTTCTTACTGTTAATGTTTCCCCTACTTTATGTCCTGCTTTGCTGGAATCGAGTGTCACCTCATTGATTTCCGTACCCACGGTAATCAAATCATCCGGCTTCAGATAATCCATAACAACCAATGCAGTCAAAATCTTTGTCATACTGGCAGGATACATTTTATCTTTTGCATTTTTTTCATACAATACCGTTTTGCTATCCATATCTACCAGCATTGCTGCACTTGCGGTAATGGCAGGCGCACCCTCTGCACGCATCCATACCTCCTGAAAATCTTTTGCTGCCGGTGCTGCCTCATGAATATCTGCGTTTTTTGCATCTGCTTCTTTTGTATCTGCCTTTTTTGCATCCTTCTGTTGCGGATCTTCCGCTGCATCATCGCTGCTTTGTTTTTGTGTGACTCCTGCTGTTTCTGCCACCTTCTCTTTTCCGCAGCCTGCCGCACCCAGACACAGGCTCATTGCCAAAAGAACTGCAAGCAATCTATGCCAATTTCTTTTCATTCTTTTTCTTCCTTTCCTTTGTGTTTTTGACTGTTGTTTCCTGCTAGATCTGTGCAGCATCAATACCCTTGCTGCTTAGATATTCCAACATTTGTAAAAGAGCTGCATCCTTGTTTGTTTCCGATAAATCTATCCAGAGTCCTTCAATTTGTCTGCGAAACCATGTCAGCTGGCGCTTTGCAAAACGTCTGGTACCTGTTTTCAGCTCATCCACTGCCTGCTGCACAGAAATTTCGCCTGCAAAATAGGGTAAAAATTCTTTGTAGCCCAACCCCTGCATGGATACCATTCTGCCATCATAGCCACGCTCCAAAAGCCCTTGTACTTCTTCCAAAAGTCCCTGTTTCATCATCAAGTCCACACGCTGTTCAATTCTTGCATACAGCTTTTCTCTTTCCATTGTCAATATGATCACAGCGGATTGATATGGTGATTGTTTTTGCTTCTGCTCTGCATTATGCTCAGAAAAAAGCCGTCCTGTCAAATGATGATATTCCAATGCTCTGGTCACACGTTTGATATTATTGGCGTGTGTGGTCGCAGCATAGGCAGGATCCACCTGCAAAAGCTCCTGAAACAAAGCCTCTGCACCCTCTTTTTCTGCTTTCTCATAGCAAGCCTGACGAAAGCTGTCATCCCCATCGGTTTCTGTAAACGCATTATCATACAAAAGCGCATTGATATAAAATCCTGTGCCGCCAACAACAATGGGAATTTTGCCCTTTGCCCATATTTTTTCCATATACTCCTTTGCTTTTTTTTGGAAAATCATGACATTGTATTCCTCATCCGGATCATATTCATCAATGAGATAATGCGGCACCCCATCCGCTTCCTCCTTTGTTACCTTTGCTGTACCAATGTCCATATAGCGGTATACCTGCATAGAATCTGCTGATATGATTTCACCACCAATTTTTTTTGCAAGAAGGATGGACATTGCCGTTTTGCCACAAGCGGTAGGACCACCGATGACAACCAGCGGTTTTTTCATAGACATTCCTCCTTTCTGCGCATCCTGTCGGATATTGTATGATCGCTGCCCTAATCCTGTATACGCTTAAATTTCTTTTCCAATTCGTATTTTGTCATCTCGATGATGGTTGGTCTGCCGTGTGGGCAGGTAAATGGATTTTCCAGCTTCAAAAGCTGTACAATCAATGCCTCCGCTTCTTGTATGCTAAGCTTATCATGTCCTTTTACCGCCGCCTTACACGCCATCGTTGCCACAGCGAGTATTTTGGTATCATAAATATTGGAAACCGTACCATCTGCCAGCATATCCAATATTTCTGTAAAAAATGCAGTACTGCTCGGCTCACGCAAAAGCACAGGCACAGCAGTCAGACCATAGCGGTCTGCTCCAAATCGCTCCAGACCAAAGCCAAACTGCTCCAAAAGCACCATATTATCCTGCAATATCTGTATTTCCATAGGCGTCAGATGCAACATAACAGGTACCACCAAGCGTTGGGACAGTACGGTTTCCTCACGGAACTGATGCATCAGTCTTTCGTATAAAATACGCTCATGCGCTGCATGCTGATCAATCAGGTATACACTCTCGCCCTGTTCCACCATCCAATAGGTTGCAAATAGCTGTCCAACAATTCTATAGTTATGAAAAAACGGCTTTGCCTGTGTATTGTCCTTGGTATTGTCCATTTCCTCCAGCATGATTTCTTTTGGCGGATGCTGCATTGTTTGCACAGGCTCCTCTATGGCAAAATCCGAAAGCGCTGTATCGTATGCGACTGTTGCTTGCTGCACTTTCAGTGGTTTTTGTGTTTGATGATGCAAAAGCTCGTCCACCGACTTCACAGCCCCCTGCATGGGCGCTTCCTTTTGTGTACTTTGTATCGTTTTCTCCTGCAATGCATGAGCCTCTTTTTCTTCATATTGCTGCAAATCCTGTGCTTCATACTGCTCAAAGCTCTGCTTTTGCGGCATCTTAGGCAGGTTCTGTTCTGTATCCTGTTGGATATTTTCTTCTACAGGAGCTTTGTCCCAGCCAACCCTTGGTATGAGTACCTTTCCTTCAAATGTTGCAAAAATGGCATCATAAAAGAAATCATACACCTCGTCATCATTCTGGAATCGTACCTCCAGTTTGGCAGGATGTACATTCACATCCACCTGTGCAGGATCTATCTCCAAATGCAGGATGTAAACCG
The DNA here is from genome assembly GCA_020024265.1 of Anaerotignum sp. Classification (GTDB taxonomy): domain Bacteria; phylum Bacillota; class Clostridia; order Lachnospirales; family Anaerotignaceae; genus Anaerotignum. Next base: position 76,082 of record JAHHTW010000008.1, read on the forward strand.
GAAACTTTCCAATCATGGTACGTGTGCGATATGCTTCCTCTACTGCGGAAGAAACAATACGGTTTTTGATATATCTCCCGTTGATAAATAAATTTTCATACCCACGATTGCCACGGGAAAGTTCCGGTTTTCCAATCAGTCCATGCAAACGATATGGTCCTCTCTCGAAGGAAAGCTCCAGCATAGACTGTGCTGCCACCTTACCATATACATAAAACGCCGCTGCTTTGCCATCGCCATTGCCTGTTGTATGCAGCACGGTCGTATCATTATTCAAATAGCAGAAGGAAATTTCCGGATGCCCCAAAGCAAGCTGGTTCATCAGCTCCGATACATACCCGCTTTCTTTTGCCGGTTTTTTCAAAAACTTTCTTCTTGCCGGCACATTATAAAACAGGTTTTTGACAATCACAGTGGTACCCTCTGCACAAACAGCATCCTGTATGCTCTTGATTTCTCCACCTTCTATTTCCAGACGTGTACCGATGGGTTCTTCTTTTGTTTTGGTCAGCATCTCTACCTGAGCCACAGCGGCAATGGAAGCCAGTGCCTCCCCACGAAAGCCCATCGTATAAATATGTTCCAAATCCTCAATCTGCGTCAGTTTGCTTGTTGCATGGCGTAAAAATGCATTTTTGACTTCCTCCTTTGGTATGCCGCAGCCATTATCCGTAATGCGAATATAGGAAATGCCGCCCTCTCGGATTTCCACCGTAATGGTTGTTGCGCCTGCATCCATTGCATTTTCTGCCAATTCCTTTACAACCGATTTCGGGGACTCGACCACTTCCCCCGCTGCAATCTGATTGATGGTATGTTTATCCAAAATTTGTATTTCTGCCAAATCGCTCCCCCCTTATCTCAGGGCGTATCTATAACGAGAGAAAACAACCCGTATTTGATATTTTCGGATACTCTCCAAGTATTATATGCCTTTTGCCTTTTTCTGCAAATCAAATAGCTTTTGCAATGCCTCCATCGGTGTCATTGCCATAACATCCAGCTGCTTGAGTTCATCGGATATGATGGTTTCACCCATAGTGAACATATCCACCTGCTGTATCTGTTCCTGCTCCTTTGCAGACTCTACTGCAATTTTTTTTGCTTTTTTTGTAATATCTGCTGCATTGAGCTTTTTCAAAATTTGATTGCTGCGGCGAATCACCCTTGGCGGAAGTCCTGCCAGCTTTGCCACCTGTACCCCATAGCTATGGTCTGCACCGCCACGTTGTATTTTGCGCAAAAACAGAATGTCCTCTCCCTGTTCCTGCACCGCAATGCAATAATTCTTCACACCGGCAAGCTGCCCCTCCAGTTCGGAAAGCTCATGATAATGTGTTGCAAATAATGTTTTTGCACCAATGTGTTTGGTATCTGCAATATATTCCAGCACCGCCCATGCAATGCTCAAACCGTCAAAGGTACTGGTTCCTCTGCCGATTTCATCTAAAATCAACAAGCTGCGAGATGTTGCATGATGCAAAATATTTGCCACCTCTGTCATCTCAACCATAAATGTGCTTTGTCCCGCATTGAGGTCATCCGATGCCCCCACACGTGTAAAAATACGGTCTACCACACCAATATGTGCCGCATCTGCCGGAACAAAGCTGCCCATCTGTGCCATCAATACAATCAGCGCCACTTGACGCATATAGGTTGATTTGCCTGCCATATTCGGCCCTGTAATGATTGCCAGGCGTGTATCTGCATCATCCAGATACGTATCATTTGCGATAAACTGTCCCTTCATTGCTTTTTCCACCACCGGATGTCTGCCTGCTTTGATGTCAATGATGGCTCCATCATCAACCACCGGTTTGGTATAATTCTGTTTTTTTGCAACCTCTGCCAGAGATTGTAATGTATCCACCACCGCTATGGTATTTGCACAGTGCTGTATGCGTTCCACCTCTGCTGCAACCGCATTGCGTATCTCTGTAAAAAGCCGGTATTCCAGTGCGACAATCTTTTCTTCTGAACCAAGAATCAACTCTGCCAAATCGCTCAGCTCCTGTGTGATATATCGTTCACAGTTTGCAAGTGTCTGCTTGCGGATATAGTTTGGCGGTACATCTGACAAATTGGATTTTGTGACTTCGATATAATACCCAAATATTTTGTTGAAACGGATTTTCAGTGTTTTGATGCCTGTTTTTTCCCGTTCCTCCTGCTCCATTTTTTCAATCCAATGCTTGCCTTCCTTTTTCGCCGCCGTATAGGTATCCAATTCGTCATAATAGCCTTCCGCAATCATACCACCCTCACGCACGGTAAACGGCGGATCTTCCACAATCGCCGCTGCAATCAAGTCATGAATATTTTCCAGAGTGTCCAGCTCCTCCCAAAGCGCATGCAGATAGGGGCTTTTGCATTGTTTTAACACATTTTTCAGCAGGGGTAGATTTTCGATGGAATTTTTGAGCATGACCAATTCCCTGGCATTTGCATTTTGATATACCACCCTTGCCATAATACGCTCAAAATCGTACATGGTATGCAGGATATCCTTGATTTCTTCTCTGAGGAACAAATCGTTTTTCAATTCCTCCACACCATCCAAACGCTTGCAGATTTCCGCAGAGGACAGCAGCGGCTGCTCCACCCATTTGCGCAGCATACGTGCGCCCATTGCTGTTTTGGTTTCATCCAAAACACTCAAAAGAGAACCTTTTTTGGACTTTTCACGCATGGTTTCCTTCAATTCCAAATTGCGGCGGCTGGTTGCATCCAACGGCATAAAATCTGCCATTTCATAATACTTCAATACAGAAATATGCTCCAAATTATTTTTTTGTGTTTCCAAAAGATACCACATCAAACCGCCCGCTGCCGATACCGCACTTTTCTTTTGTGTCAGTCCAAAACCATCCAACGCTGCAACATGGAAATGATTTTTCAGTGTATCCTCTGCCGTATCATATGCAAACATACGCTCATCCAGTTCCTCCAGCTTGACATGGAATTTTTCCTCCAGCTCCTTGGCAACAGGATGTGTGCAAAATGCACCGTTGCATACCACTTCTGCCGGTGTAAAACGTGCTGCCTCGTCTAATATACGAAAATCTGCCAGTATGCTTGCAAACTCTGTCGTTTGAAACTCCCCTGTCGTAACGTCACAAACAGAAAGCCCGTATCCATTTTTGCCTCCATAAATCGACATGATATAATTATTTTTTGTTTCGTCCAGCATCGCTTGATCCAGCACCGTACCCGGAGTAATGGTACGAATGACTTCACGCTTTACAATACCCTTTGCCGCTTTGGGATCTTCTACCTGTTCACAGATGGCAACACGATAGCCCTTTTCCACCAAACGGGCAATATACGCATCTGCACTGTGGAACGGCACACCGCACATGGGCGCACGCTCCTCCTGCCCCCAGTCTTTTCCTGTCAATGTAATTTCCAATTCCTTTGAGGCAATTATGGCATCCTCAAAAAACAATTCGTAAAAATCACCCAAACGGAAAAATAACAAACACTGCTTGTACTGCTCTTTGATTGCAAAATACTGCTCCATCATCGGAGTGATTTTTGCCATGCCATTTCCTCCTTTTCCATCCATTGCATTTCACAAAACCCACATTGCCAAAAGAACGTACCTTTTGGGAAATGCAGTCGAAAGACATCTCTTTTTTTATAAGCAAACCCGAACCCCCATTTTATACAGGAGTTCGGGCAGAAAAATTCCTTATGACAACACCACAGACGGCATTGTCTGCACAAAAATCAGTGGCAGCCACCGCCGCAAGTTTCGCAGCAGCTTGGGCTGCAACCGCCTGCTTCTGCGGGATCTTCGCCAGCCATTGTTGCAGTTACGATATTGAATACAGAATTTACGAAATTATTAAAGTTCATTTCTGCCGTATACAAATCTGCTGCCAGCTGGTTGTTTTTGATATATTCGCCACGTTCTCTCATTTCTTCTGTAAATTTTTTCTGTTCTTCGGGAGCGATACCGCCGGACTGTATTTTTGCCTGAAAGTCTTCATGCATCTTTGTGTATTCTGCCACAGCCTTAGAAATATTTTCATCTTCCTCGTAAGCTTTTTTTGCAGAAAGCAGCGCCTCTACCTGCGGTGTTTTCTGCATTTCTTCACCAAGTTGTCTTGCCAATTCAAATACGCTTGCCATAATGTTTTACATCCTTTCTCCAATGACATAAAATGTTTTATTTTCTGTTATTTTCACAGGAATGATTTGACCAATGAGATCTTTTGTTCCTGTAAAATGCACCAATGTGTTTTGTTCTGTTCTGCCTGTCAATATCCCTGCGTCATTCTTACTTACTTCTTCCACCAAAACAGGAAGCACTTTGCCTACCTGTGTTTGTGTCACCTCATGCACCAAAGGATTGAGTACATCCAGCATACGCTGGAAGCGGTCTTTGACAACCTCCTCAGGTACTTGATCTTCCATGACTGCTGCCGGTGTTCCGGTACGCTTGGAATAAATAAATGTAAATGCAGTACAGTATTTTACCTCACGAATGACATCAAGTGTTTCCTGAAAATCTTCTTCTGTTTCTCCGGGGAATCCAACAATGATATCTGTACTGAGCGTCACATCTGGCATTGCTTCCTTTACCTTACGCACCAGCTCCAGATAGCCTTCTTTTGTATAATGACGGTTCATTTTTTTCAAAATCTTTGTGCTTCCGGACTGGAACGGCAAATGCAGATATTTACACACCTTGTCACACGCTTTCATCGCAAGAATCAGCTCATCGGACATATCCTTTGGATGAGAAGTCATAAAGCGGATGCGTTCCAAGCCTTCGATTTCATTGACCTTGCGCAAAAGCTCCGCAAAGGATATGGGATGCTCCAGTGTTTTGCCGTAAGAGTTGACATTTTGCCCCAGAAGCATAATTTCTTTGACTCCATCTGCAACCAATTTGCGGATTTCCTGCAAAATATCCTCCGGTTCACGGCTGCGTTCTCTGCCCCGTACATAGGGTACGATACAATAAGAACAGAAGTTGTTACAGCCAAACATAATATTGACACTTGCTTTATACGAAAAATGACGGATGCTGGGTAAATCCTCCACCACTTCTTGATATTCCTGCCAAATATCGAACACAGGACCATCGCTGTCCATACGCATGCACATCAGCTCCGGCAGTTTGTAGAGATTGAATGTGCCAAACACCAAATCCACATGACGGTATTTTTTCATAATGGTCTGCTGTACCACATCCTGCTGCATCATACATCCGCATAATGCAATCATGGCATTTGGATTTTCTGTTTCTTTGTAATGCTTCAGCCACCCCAGCTTGCCATATACCTTCAGCTCTGCATTTTCACGCACACAGCAGGTATTATAAATGATAAAATCCGCTTCTGTTTCTTCCGTTGTTGCTTCATATCCCATTTCATCAAGCATACCTTCCAGCTTTTCGGAATCATGTGCATTCATCTGACAGCCCATTGCAAGGCTGTAAAATTTCTTTTTGTGTCCAGTTTCCGCAAGATATTTGTCATTCTCCTGACGAATTTTTTGAATATATGTCATTTGTCTTGCCAGTTCTTCTGTTGATGGCAAGGCAGTGGTTCTTTGTTTCTCCATGCAAATCCCTTTCTATGTTCCACAAATCGGAACGCTTATATTTTGTGCCATTCAGGCGGTTTTTAGTATAACATATCTTGTCGTTATCCTCAATGGGAAATTGGTGCATGGTCGTATTTTTTTCGTTTTTTCATCATATTGTAAGAAACCGTATGGGATTTCCATGCGCTTTGATGATGCGCTCCAAATCCGCAAGGGATAGAAAAACAGAAGCTGTATTTTCATTTGGATGCACACCAATGTGCTTGCTATGACAAAAATCCTCATCAAAAACCACTTCCACTGCACAATCCGTATCATTCAGCACCCCAAAGGGTGTCACTGCACCTTTTGTCAGCCCAAGATATTTCATCAATCGCTCCTCTGATGCAAAAGACAAGCGTCCTGCACCGATTTTTTCTCCCAATGTTTTCAAGTCTACACGCTTGTTTTCACGCACCACGACCAGAAAATGCCGTTTTCCCTTCGCATCTCTGAGAAACAAATTTTTTGCAATATCCTCTGCTTCTTCCAATCCCAGCTGTAGCATTTCTTCTATGGTATATACTGCTGGATGGTCAAACCATTGATAAACAATCTGTTTTTTGTCTAACATTTTTCTGATCTCTGCTTTGCACAACATATATGTTTTCACCCCTTTGATATCTTGATTATACGCAATCCCCAAAATAATGCAAATATTTTGCCCGAAAAATAAAAATTTGTATTATTCATAAATTGTTTACAATCTCTACATACGCAATTCACAGTCTTTCTATATTATATAGTTGTTCCTAGCAGAACAAAGAACAAAACATAGTACTAACATACCCTCCCCTTTCTAAGAATCCTGTTGAAAAACAGGATTCTTTTTTGCGTTTTATATCGTATTGAAAATCAGTCTGATGTATCTGGTATTGGTGAGTTGCAAGATCAAAAAACTATGCATAGGTGACTGTCATCTTCCCATAGGTGACTGTCTGCTTCCATAGGTGATTACCTTTTTCCCATAGGTGACTGTCTGCTTCCTATAGGTGACTATCTTCTTCCGTAAAGGTGACTGTCTACTTCCTATAGGTGACTATCTTCTTCCCATAGGTGACTGTCTGCTTCCTATAGGTGACTATCTTCTTCCGTAAAGGTG
>JAHHTW010000009.1 GCA_020024265.1 Anaerotignum sp.
GCCTGTCAACAGTCAGGAAACCTTTATGGAATCTTCTATTCACCAAGAGGAGAGTACTGAAGAAAAACCTGGCTTTCTCCAGCGACTTAGGACGGCTATATTAGAAAAGTATAGGTAAGGAAAGTTCTCATAATGTCCATATTTTACCTGCAATTTATTACTTAGCTGAATCAATCCTTGTGCTGCTTCATGGCATCTGCATAATAGCGCATTATACGAAGCCGCTTGGCTATGCTTCTTTATCCACACCATAAATAACCCCGGCTGATACCGCTGCAAGTGCAGCACTTCCGAAAATCCCAAAAGCTGTATTTTGTAGTGTAGCCCAAGAAATCCCAAGTAAGTATATTTGCGAAGCATCCTTGAAATATTCTGACCCCATAAGTAAGGCAATAATGAGAGAAATCGCAGAGATTATCGATGTGATTTTTATAGTTTTAATTGGAACTTTCATAAGCTTTTCATATCCCCTACGTTTGAATCAGTCATTCACAATTTATCTTGGCTAAATAATACATAATTCACTAGAAATAGCAAAGAAGAGCGTGGCATTTGCCACGCTCTTCTTTCTGTTTTGACATCTTTGACATCACAGCCACACCCTTATAGCGAAGCCACCGCTGAAATAATAGGTGTTCGTGTAATGTCCATTTGGTGGGGGCAAAGCCAATCAAAAAAGCGATATGCTCCTTTTGGGTTCACATCGCTTTTTGCTTTTGTTATTCTTCTTCTAGTTTCAATACACTCATAAATGCCTGCTGTGGCACTTCTACGCTACCAATCTGGCGCATACGCTTTTTGCCTTCTTTTTGTTTTTCCAGCAGCTTTTTCTTACGGGAAATATCACCGCCATAGCATTTTGCAAGTACGTCCTTGCGCATTGCGCTGATGGTTTCACGTGCAATGATTTTGCTGCCAATGGCTGCCTGAATGGGAATTTCAAAGAGGTGTCTGGGGATTTCCTGTTTCAGCTTTTCACACATCTTGCGTCCACGTTCCACAGAAGACGCTCTATGCACAATAAAGGACAGTGCATCGACGGGCTCACGATTTACCAGTATATCCAGTTTTACCAAATCACTTTCTCTGTAGCCAATCAACGTATAATCAAAAGAAGCATAACCACGGCTTCTGGATTTCAGTACGTCAAAGAAATCGTAAATGATCTCATTGAGCGGCATTTCGTAAATCAGCATTGCTCTGGTATCATCCAGATATTCCATACTGATATAAGTACCACGACGCTGCTGACACAGCTCCATGATGGCGCCGATATAATCCTTTGGCAGCATGATTTCCGCTTTTACAATGGGTTCCTCCATTTTTAGGATGCGTGCAGGGTCTGGCATATTGCTGGGATTGGAAAGGTCAAACTGTGTACCGTCAGTCAGATATACTTTGTAGATTACGCTGGGAGCTGTGGTTACCAAGTCCAGATTGTATTCTCTTTCCAAACGCTCCTGTATAATTTCCAAATGCAAAAGCCCAAGGAAACCACAACGATACCCAAATCCCAATGCAATAGAGGTTTCCGGTTCAAAGAACAGGGACGCATCGTTGAGCTGTAATTTTTCCAATGCATCACGCAAATCCGGATATTTTGCACCATCGACAGGGAAAATACCGCAATATACCATAGGGTTTACCTTTTTGTAGCCCGGGAGCGCCTCGCTGGTAGGTCTGGCAGCCTCTGTTACGGTATCACCAACACGTGTATCGGATACATTTTTGATGCTTGCGGTAAAGTATCCTACCATACCGGCAGAAAGCTCATCTACCGGAAGGAAACGCCCTGGACCGAAAATACCAACCTCTACAACATCAAATTCTTTTCCTGTTGCCATCATTCGTACTTTGCTGCCTTTACGGATGCTGCCGTCAAAAATGCGCATCAGTACAATGACACCACGATATGGATCATACACACTGTCGAAAATCAATGCCTTCAAAGGGGCGTCTGCATCTCCGGAGGGAGCGGGAATATCTGTAATGATTCTTTCCAGCACATCTTCGATATTGATGCCGTTTTTGGCAGAGATTTCCGGTGCATCCTCCGCAGGAATGCCAATAATATCCTCGATTTCCTGCTTTGCCCATTGCGGGTTTGCACTGGGCAAATCAATTTTATTGATGACAGGCAAAATTTCCAAATTGTTATCCAATGCCAAATATACATTGGCAAGTGTCTGTGCTTCAATTCCCTGTGCGGCATCTACAATCAATATTGCACCCTCGCAGGCTGCCAAAGAACGGGATACCTCGTAATTAAAGTCAACATGTCCTGGGGTATCAATCAAATTGAAGGTGTATTCCTCTCCATTTTTTGCACGATAAATCAAGCGTACTGCCTGTGATTTGATGGTAATGCCACGTTCACGTTCCAAATCCATGTTATCCAGTACCTGCTCCTGCATTTCTCTATCTGTCAAAAGACCTGTTTTTTGAATCAGACGATCAGCCAATGTAGATTTGCCATGATCAATATGTGCAACAATACAAAAATTTCTAATATGGTTTTGTTTCTCTTTGGACATGGATGTCCCTCCTATGTTTCTCAGATTTTTCTTTCGGATTTCATACTTTTTCAGTATATCATACAAAAAGCTGGAAAGTCAAAAAAAACTTGTATACAAAGCAAAGGAAGGCGTGTTCCTGCTTTTGTCGATGGGACGCTTGCTTTGGTTTCTATGAAAATTCTTGCAAAATAACAAAAAACAACGTACAATAAATGCTTAATTATGAAAAAAAGGATGATGACAGCATGCAATATTATGCCGCACCCATGGAGGGGATTACCGGATATGTATACAGAAATGCACAGCAAACCTGTTTTCCGGGTGCAGACCAATACTATACACCGTTTTTGACACCCAATCAGAATCGTGCGCTTGGGAAAAGAGAGAAAAACGATGTATTGCCAGAGAACAATCCAAATATTTCTGTAATTCCCCAAATACTCACCAATCGAGCAGAGCATTTTCTATCTGCCGCTTATGCCTTAGAGGATTTGGGATATACACAAGTCAATCTGAATTTGGGCTGCCCTTCTGCTACAGTAGTAACAAAATGTAAAGGCGCTGGATTTCTTGCACAACCCCAAAGGCTATTTGCATTTTTGGAAGAAATATTTGCAAAATGCCCATTGGAAATTTCGCTCAAAACAAGGCTCGGTATGCAGCAGCCAGATGAAGTATTTGCACTGAAAGAAATGTTTATGCATTTTCCGGTCAAAGAATGGATTTTGCATGCACGTGTGAGAGAGGACTATTATCAAAATACACCGCATATAGATGTGTTTGAGCAAGTGTATCGGGATTGCAGTATTCCACTATGTTATAATGGGGATATTTTTCGCTGTGAAGATGCCATGCATATTGCACAACGCTTCCCAAAGCTGCATGGAATCATGCTGGGACGAGGATTGTTGACCAATCCGGCATTGATACAGGAGATACAAAGCGGACGACACTTGACATATTCTGCCTTTCGCAGCTTTCACGATAAGATTTGTGAGGGCTATATACAGATTATGTCAGGAGAGCGCAATGTATTGTTTAAGATGAAAGAGCTATGGTTTTATTGGGGGCAACACCCCTTGTTTTCCGAAAAAGCGAAGCAAATAAAAAAAATCAAAAAAACAAACCGTGTTGCGGACTATATATCGGCAGTAGATGCATTGCTTTCAAAAGATATATAGAAAAATCATAGATTTTTGTATGCAAACAGAGTATAATAAAGCAAAATCAATATCAGAGATGACAAAGAAAGAGGTATCATATGGAATGGATGGAGTTATTAAAGGCGGTATTATTTGGTATTGTCGAAGGAATTACAGAGTGGCTGCCCATCAGCAGTACCGGGCATATGATTTTATTGAATGAGTTTATCCCGCTGAAGGTGACAGAAGAATTTTACAGAATGTTTGAAGTTGTCATACAGCTTGGGGCGATTTTTGCAGTTGTATTGATTTTCTGGAAAGATATTTTCCCGTTTCAGAAACCACCATATGATCCACGCCGCAAAAAGGCAGGTTTGGTATCCTATTTGAATTTGGATATTGTGGTGCTGTGGATGAAAATATTGGTGGCTTGCGTACCGGCAGCAATTATTGGTATTTTGTTTAGTGATGTATTTGAAGCATTGTTTTATAATTACACAACCGTTGCGCTGGCATTGATTGTTTTTGGTGTGGCATTTCTGTTGATTGAAGAAAAGCACAAAGGAAAAGAGGCAAAAATCAATCGCTTGACAGAGCTGACATTTTCTCTTGCACTGATGATTGGGATTTTCCAGCTGATTGCAGCAGTTTTTCCCGGTACATCCCGTTCTGGAGCAACCATTGTGGGTGCGTTGTTGCTGGGGGTATCTCGTAAGGTTGCGGCAGAGTTTACATTTTTTCTGGCAATACCGGTTATGTTTGGTGCAAGTCTTTTGAAAATTGTAAAGTTTGGTTTTCATTTTACGGCAATGGAGAGTGCGATTTTGATTGTGGGGATGCTGGTTGCATTTTTGGTATCCATTGTGGTCATTAAGTTTTTGATGGGATATATCAAAAAACACGATTTCAAGGTGTTTGGTTGGTACCGCATTGCACTGGGCTTGGTGGTATTGATTTATTTTGGATTGTTTGCAGCTGTATAAAAAATATGCGCTCTATGGTGTTTGCCAGAGGGCGCTTTTCTATTTGTGCAAAAGATGTGTTTTGGACACGGTATTGCAAAAGCATATGTGTGGCTATGTTTTTTCTGTGGAATATGATATAATGAGTGGCAGAAGAAAAAGATGACACAAAAGCAGTTGGAACGACAAAAAAGAAATTCTTTGTTTTGGTTTCAAAACAGATGATGGGGGAAAAGAAATGAAAAAAGCAATCAGAAAAATCATTTCCGTTTGTCTATGCGTTGGTGTGATTGGCATATCCATACCACAGCAGGCACAGGCATATCAAACACCAAAAACCATTGCCATTGGCTTGAAAAGCGTGTGCCAAGGTGCAACCTCTGCTACTTTGGACGGTACAGAATTGTTGGTAGGTACACTGAACAATGAGAACTTTACAGAAGATGGGCGCATTACATCTCATGGCAGTTTTACCATACAAGGGCTACAGTCAGATATTGTGGCAATCAAAGAGCATATGCGCCAACAGGAAGCAGAGGATTTGGCAAATAGCCTTTCCCGCTTGCACTTTGATGCTTGTTTGGGATATTTGGGCAATGATACATGGACGGTATATGTGCAAAATACAGCAGTATCCGCAGTAGAACAGGCGCTTCCCGTGTCCGCAGAGCGTATTGCGGGTTTTGAGGGCATTGTGGTACAAGGTGGAAGTACACCTGTATTGACGGTAGGAAAGGATATTCCCTATGGCTTTGCAGGAACAGGAGCAGGGCATACATTTTCCATCAATGGAAAGGCATACCGAGGATATCTTTCTTTTTCGCAGGTGGGAAGAAGCCTGACCGCAGTCAATACAGTGGATTTGGATGCATATTTGTATGGTGTGGTACCATCCGAAATGCCTGCCTCTTATCATCCCGAAGCATTGAAAACACAGACATTGGCAGCACGTTCTTATGCTATGACAAAAAGAGGAGTGCATGAGAAAAATGGATATGCACTTTGCGACACCATACATTGTCAGGTATACAAAGGCTATGGTGCAGAGAATCCGACAGTCAATGCATTGATTGATGCCACAGAGGGTGAAGTGATTTGTTATCAGGGGAAACCCATAGAGGCTGTGTTTTCTGCCTCCAGCGGTGGTTATACAGAAAATAGTGAGGATGTATGGAATGCACCTGTGCCATATTTACGTGCTGTTCCCGAAATTTCTGAATATGGGGACAACACATGGAGCAAAACATTGACACTCGCCCAATTAAATCAGCTGTTGTCGGCGAAGGGTGAGCAGATCGGAAATGCAAAGGATATGGTCATTACAAAGGTTTCGGCAGGAGGGCGTGTGCAGGAGCTGCAAATCATAGGTACATCGGGTGTCAAAACGTTGACAAAAGAAAACATCCGTACATATTTTTCTTCTGCTTGCGGGACATTGCCCAGTAAGATGTTTACCATCAACGGGAAAGGTGGCGCACAGGATAGCGGAGCGGAACCGGTGACGGTACCAAACAGACCAAATGAAAATACAAGTGCCGCAAAGGGAAGCCTTTCAGAGGCAGCCATGAAAAATGGTATTACAGCTGTGACAGAGGGTACATTATCCCAGATGAATGGAAAGACATATCAGATCGCAGATTTGGACATCGGTTATACAAAAGAAAATAGTACAAAAAAAGCAAACCAAAGCCCGCAGACAACAACCACAAACATCAGTACCGTACAAAATGGAACATTCGTATTTTCCGGTAAGGGCAATGGTCATGGTGTTGGTATGAGCCAGAATGGCGCACAGGCAATGGCATTGAAGGGCTACAATTATCAAGAGATCATCAAGCATTATTATTCTGATGTCACCATAGAGGGGTAAGATATGGACTGGAAAACATTTTTGATGACGCACAAAGGCTGGAAAGACAGCAATGAAAATACGGTTGTGTTTTCGGCATATGATTTGCAGGGAAACAAAGAAACAGACACGCTTTGGATTTATTTGGACGAAGGGCTGCGCTGTGGTGGTATGCGGCGTAAGCTGCCGCTTTTCTTGCAAGCGGTGAAAGATGCACTTTTGGGATGTAACAAAACAGAGCTTTGGAATATGATTGTAAAGGATATGGAAGGGGAGAGCATTGATGTATGCAGAGAAATTGACAGAAGCGCAGATTAGAGAAATTATGAATTTGATTTCGGATGACGGGCAGCTGAGAATTATGCAGATCCGTACCTACAACGATACATTTGACGATTGTATCCATTTTTCCAAAGTACCGGAAATCAAGGCGATGTTTCAGGAAACGGAAGAAACATACCGCTTACAGGATTATCATATTGCTGGTTTTCATCATGCAGGTGCAGGGTCTGATTATATTTATCGCAAGAAAATGTATGAATATTTTGGCGATCAATATGCCATTGACTTTTTGTTGAAGATGTAAGTTTCCGATTGCTTTGAAAAAGCGATCGGAAAACTTCAGGGACAGCCAGAGAAAAGAGGAAAAAGGATGTATGTAAAAAGATTGAAGGATGATCAAATTGAACAGATCATACAAAGCATTTCGGATGTAGATGCAGAGGTTACGGATATTCGCAGACCATATACAGATCCTGAGGTGACTGCACTTTCACAGGATATGGAAGAACATTATGTGTTGCACGATTATGATATTGAAGGATTTGAATTTTTGCCAGATGATGCCACAACCATCTATCGTAAAAAAATGCTGGAGTTTTTTGGCATTGATTATGCACTGAATTATTTACTGAGAAAATGAGGAACTGAAATTTATGAAAACAAGTGATTTTTATTATGATTTACCAGAAGAATTGATTGCACAGGAGCCGCTTCGGGATCGGGCATCCTCCCGTATGCTGGTTGCAGATTTGCAAACACATCAAATGACACATCGCCATTTTCGGGATATCAAGGAATATCTGAAGGCAGGGGATTGTATTGTCATCAATGATACCCGTGTGCTTCCAGCACGTTTGCATGGTGTGCGTGTGGGTACAGGCGCACATATCGAGGTGCTGCTTCTGGCACGCAAGAGCATAGATACATGGGAGGTATTGGTACGTCCTGGGAAAAAAGCACGTCCTGGTGATAGGATTTCCTTTGGTGAGGGAAAACTGGAAGCAGAGGTTTTAGAAACCATTGAAGGTGGAAATCGTATCATTCGCTTCCGTTATGATGGGGTGTTTGAAGCGATATTGGATGAATTGGGTGAAATGCCCCTGCCGCCTTATATCACACATAAGCTGGAGGATAAGCAGCGGTATCAGACAGTATACGCCAAGCATGATGGCTCTGCGGCAGCACCCACTGCCGGACTGCACTTTACACCGGAGCTGATCAAAGAAATCGAAGCCATGGGTGTTCGGATTGCACATGTAACATTGCATGTGGGACTTGGGACATTCCGACCTGTAAAAGCAGAGGATATTTTGGAACATGAAATGCATTCGGAGTATTATGTTGTGGAGGAAGATCAGGCAGAAATCATAAACCATGCAAGAAAAAACGGTGGACGTATTTTTGCCATTGGTACCACAAGCACAAGAACATTGGAATCTGTGACGGACGATGCGGGGATTGTACATGCAGCAAGCGGCTGGACAAAGATTTTTATTTATCCGGGATATACATTCAAGGCAGTAGACTGTTTGGTGACAAACTTCCACTTGCCGGAATCTACATTGATTATGCTGGTATCCGCATTGATGGGCAAGGAATTTACCATGCAGGTATATCAAGAAGCAGTCAAAGAACGGTACCGTTTTTTTTCTTTTGGGGATGCGTGCCTGTTTTTGACGAAATGATACGAGGTGAATGGTATGGATTTGTTTGAATATAACCGGCGGAACAAAGAGATGCAGGATGCTCCATTGGCGGCAAGAATGCGTCCAACGACATTGGAGGAATTTGTCGGTCAGGAACAGATTGTGGGCAAGGATAAGCTGTTGTATCGTGCCATCAAGGGTGATCGGCTGGGTTCGTTGATCTTTTACGGGCCTCCAGGAACAGGCAAGACAACACTTGCAAAAATCATTGCACGTACTACAAAAAGCGAGTTTGTACAGCTCAATGCAACAACAGCAGGCATTAAGGATATCAAAGAAACGGTGGCGGCTGCACAAGATCGTAAGGGTATGTATGACAAAAAAACCATACTGTTTATTGATGAAATCCACAGATTCAATAAAAGCCAGCAGGACACACTGCTTCCACATGTAGAGGATGGCACATTGGTTTTGATTGGCGCAACGACAGAAAATCCATACTTTGAAGTCAATCGAGCATTGGTTTCCCGTTCTGTGATTTTTTCATTGCAGCCACTGACACAAGCAGACATCGAAACATTGCTTTTGCGTGCCATAGCAGATACCGAAAAGGGTTTGGGTACATATCATGCGGTTTTGGATACGGATGCATTACATTTTTTGGCAGATACAGCCAATGGCGATGCCAGAACAGCACTCAATGCCTTAGAGCTTGCGGTATTGACCACAGACGCAGATGAAAACGGAAAAGTCCATATTACACTTTCTGTTGCGGAAGATTGCATACAAAAACGTGCTTTGCAGTACGATAAGGATGGGGACAATCATTATGATACCATTTCTGCATTTATCAAAAGTATGCGTGGTTCCGATCCGGATGCAGCGTTGTATTATTTGGCAAAAATGATATATGCAGGAGAAGATCCCAAATTTATTGCAAGGCGTGTTGTCATTTGTGCTTCTGAAGATGTTGGCAATGCAGATCCGCATGCCTTACAGGTAGCAGTAGCCGCAGCCGAGGCAGTCAATTTTATAGGCATGCCGGAGGGACGTATTGCGTTGGCTCAGGCGGTAGCCTATATTGCATGTGCGCCAAAAAGCAATGCAGCGTATGTGGGCATTGATCGGGCGCTTTCCGATGTGCGTCATGTACAGATCAAAGGGGTACCACCGCATTTGAGAGATGGCCATTACAGCGGCAGTGCAGAGCTTGGCAATGCCATTGGTTATCGCTATGCCCACGATTACCCCAATCATTATGTCAAACAACAATATCTGCCAGATGAATTGCTTGGTACAGTGTATTATGAAATGAGCGATCAAGGTGTGGAACGCAGAATGAAAGAGCATATGAAACGCTTAAAAGGGGAATGATAGGAAAGGAATGATAAAAATGAAAAAAAATAAAGGAAAAATTTTCATTGTTGTAGCGGTTATCGTTTTACTGGGTGTCATTCTGATACAGAAAATGGGTGGAAACACATCAGAAGATGCAATGAAGCAATTGGAAAAGTTGGCAGAAACAAAGGCATACACCACAGAAATCATTGGTGAAAACGGTGAAGTACAGGAGGTAGGGGAAACAAATCAAGCAAGATTGGTGGAATTGATCGCAACAATGCTACAGCCTATGGATACAGGAGAAGTACCACAGGATGCTCCCACATTGACGGTACATATTATGGGAGAAGATCCTAAGACAGATATTCGGCTTACCATCTATGACCAAGGAGAGGAAACAGATATTGGCTTGCTACAAAATGAAGATCAGCAGATATTGGTACAAAATTGTGGTGAGGCACTCAATTATCTGGCAGAACTGGGTTTTGCAACGCAGCGTTAAATATGGAGCATAAACAGATACGAAATGTTACTTCGTATCTGTTTTTTTTGTATATTTTTATGACAAAAGGCTATGCTAAGAACAAATCTATACAAAGTATCAGAAAAAAACAGAAGAAATCAGGAGGAAGTCATGGATATATACATCAAGCCAATGAAAAAAATGCAGGCGATACAGCGGAAACTGATTTATTTGGAGGATGTTGCAGAGATTTTTGCACCAACGGAGTATATGGAGCGGCTGCGGCATTTACCAATATTACGGATTCCATCCGATGCAGAGAGAAGCTATTTGGTTTCCGTGCTGGATTTGGTAAAAGAAATTACAACCGTTTTTCCGAAAGCAACCATATCTGCTATGGGGGAAACAGATGTTTTGATAGAGTACCATCCAAAGCAGCCAAGCCAAAGCAGGTTATGGCTTTTTGGAAGAATTTTATTTGTATCTGCAGTATTGTTTTGCGGTGCTGCCACTACCATCATGTGCTTTCATTCAGATACACAAATTCCTTTGATTTTTCAAAAATACTATGAAATATTTTACGGCAAGACAGAGGAGTTGCCGATCGTACTGACCATTCCATATAGTGTGGGATTGGCAGTGGGCATATTGGTTTTCTTCAATCATTTTTCCAAGATTGCACTTTCTCAAGATCCAACACCCATTGAAGTAGAAATGACAACATACGAAAACGAAACCATTACAAGTACCATTGAGCAGCTGAGCAGAAAGAAAAGGGATCAGTCATGAAAACATTGGGATTGATTTTTATTGGTTTGGCCTCTGGAATTGCCATTGCCGGAGGGGTATTTGCTTTTATTGCTGCCATTGGTCTGGTTCCACGCATGGCGCAAAGGACAAGGACAGAGGGATATATCCGCATCTATGAAGATGCCATTTTACTGGGTGGGTTGTGTGGCTGTATATTCATGCTTGTAGATATACGGCTGCATATTCCGCTTTTGTTTATCGGGCTGTATGCGCTTTTGTGCGGGATATTTGTCGGCGTACTTGCCAGTGCTTTGGCAGAGGTTTTGAATGTCATGCCAATTCTGATGCGACGTATGCGTCTGAGAAGGGGAATTATATGGTTTACGGTGTCTTTTGCCATTGGGAAATTGGTAGGCGCATTGGCTTATTTTGTTTTGGATGGATTTTATAGAATGTAGGAGGGATGCTGTGTTTTCTTCCGAAGTATCATGATTTTTGGTATTCTTTTGTCTATGAAACGCAAAAGCAAGCCGATAGCATATAATTTCTCCCATATCAAGCGCAGAGGATTGGAACGAAAAAAGAATATTTTACAGAACTTTACACAAACAAAAAACCATCAGCAGAGCTGGTGGTTTTTTGTTTGTTGTTATGGTATGTTATCTTTTTTCAATATAGCATTGCAGTACATCTACAATATCGTCCAAAGCCATTTTGGAGGTATCAATAGATAGGTCATAGTTTTCTAATTTTCCCCATTTGTGACCGGTAAAATAACTGTAATAGCCAGCACGTTTTTTATCGGTTTTGAGTACATCGGATTCCGGATGCTTGGAGTTCAGATGATACAGCTGTGTTGCGCGTTGCACACGTTCTTCCAGATCCGCATGGATGAAAATATTGATGCAGTTTGGAAATTCAGAAAGAACATAATCCGCACAACGTCCGACAATCACGCAGCTACCCTGTTCGGCAACTTCCTTAATTACTTGAGATTGTACGAGAAAAATTTTTTCATTGAGTGGCAGTCCGTAAGAGTCGATGGAAGGTGTCAGCGTTGTAAGCGAAAGCAAAAGATTGCCAGTAGAAACGGATTCTGCTTCATGGAAACATTCCTTGGATAATCCTGTTTTTTCTGCTGCCAAATTGATCAGTTCGTTATCATAAAACGGAATGTTCAATTTTTCTGCCAGCTTTTGTGCCACAATTCTTCCGCCACTGCCATATTGACGACTGATGGTAATCACTTTGTGCTGCATAGGTACTCCCCCTTATTTTTTGACTGATACAGGTCATAAAATGGATGACATTTTTATTTCTATCCTTTGTATCATAAAAGATACCTGATATCAAAAGTATAGCATATTTTGTCAAAAGATACAACCAATAAGCATATTTGGGAGAAACGCAGATGGTATTACAATCTTACAGTATGATACAGATCAAGCCGCCATTTCCTTCATTTACGATTTTTTGCAGTGTTTCCTGCAATTTCATCTGTGCATCTTCAGGCATACGATAAATTTTGTTTTGCATACCATCGTTGACCATAGAGCGCAGTGTGCGCCCGAATATATTCAAATCCCATATTTTTTCCGGCTCTGCTTCATAATCTGCAATGAGCTTATGGATAAATTCCTGAGATTGTTCTTCGTTACCAATAATCGGGGCAACTTCTGTTTCCACATCCGCACGAATGAGGTGCATGGATTCCCCTTTGGCACGCAGACGAATGCCATAGCGGCTGCCTTGCTTGAATACCTCCGGCTTTGCCAGTGTGATTTCCTCAAAGGAGGGGGCAACAATTCCATACCCCTTACGTTTGACATCTCCCAATGCACTGGAAATTTTGTCATATTCCTTCTTGATGGAGGAGAGCATCTTTATGGTTTCTACCAGTGCATAATCGTTTTCAATGGGCAGATCTACCGTTTCACTGAGAATTTTGTAAAATAGACCATCGTCAAAGGACAATGCAATATCTGAAGCCCCTTCTCCGGGATATATATGCTCGGGATATGCTTTTTGTATATGCTCGCTTTGTGTCATGGTAGCAATTGCAGCAGTGATGTCTTCCAAACGATCCACATTTGCAGTAACTGTACGCAGCGCAGCAATCAGCTCTTGCTTGAGCCAATGCGTATCATCCAGTGTTTCAATCCAACCGGGGAAATAAAACCGAATTTCCCTCATCGGAAAACGGAACAATATTTTTTCCAGTATGGAGTGAATATCCTCGGCTTTGAGCTGTGCCACATTGACAGGCAGCACGGGAACCTGATATTTTTCTTCCATTTCTGCACACAATGCACGGCTTTCCATAGTATATGGCATTGCGGTATTGAGCAGCACAACAAAAGGCTTACCGATTTGTTGTAGCTCAGAAATGACACGGCTTTCTGCCTCAATATAGTTCTCTCTGGGCAATTCTGTCACACTGCCATCGGTGGTAATGACAATGCCGACGGTAGAGTGGTCTGTAATGACCTTTTGTGTACCGATTTCCGCAGCCTGTGTAAAAGGCATTGCTTCATCCGACCAAGGGGTATGTACCATACGTGGCAAATCACCATCCATATGCCCCTCTGCATCCGGTATCAGATAGCCCACACAGTCAATCATACGTACACGAAAATCTGTATGATCCCCCAAAGAAAGGGCAACCGCATCATTTGGTACAAATTTCGGTTCTGTGGTCATGATGGTTTTTCCAGAAGCCGATTGTGGCAGTTCATCTCTGGTGCGTTCTTTTGTATATATATTTTCGATATTGGGCAGTACCAGCAAATCCATAAATCTTTTGATAAATGTGGATTTTCCGGTACGTACAGGCCCTACAATGCCAATGTAAATGTCGCCGTTTGTTCTCTGTGCAATATCACGATAAATTTGATATTGTTCCATAGTTTCCCCTCCCTGTATCATCGTATCCATACAATGTAATGTATGGCAAAAAAAATAGGAATAGAACAGAAAAAGAAATGGTGTATATATGCCATCATTTGGAACAGATGACAGAGGCTGTAGAAAAATAAAAAATATGGAAAATACACATGCGTTTTTGTCAGAAAATGAGGAGAATACAACGAAAATATAGATTGACACTACTAGAAATATATGGTAGTATTACGAAGTAAGAATTTTTTATTTCCAGGTAGGAGGAATTAGCAATGAAAAAAGGTACAGTAAAGTGGTTCAACGCAGAAAAAGGTTTTGGTTTTATTTCCGTACCCAATGAAGATGATGTATTCGTACATTTCTCTGCGATCCAGGCAGAAGGCTACAAGACACTTGAAGAAGGTCAGGAAGTAGAATTCGAAGTAGTACAGGGTGCAAAAGGCCCTCAGGCTGCAAACGTAGTAAAGGCTTAATCAATCTTTAGTATCATTGATGCTTTGTGCATTGAGAAATATATATAGTTCGGTTATGTCACAAAGGCTCGTTCTTAAGGAACGAGCTTTTTTGTGTTGATGTTGCAGCTGTATGATATTGGAAAATCAATTTTTTTTCGTACAAGAATTGCAAGCAAGCCATAGCTGTGCTAAAATAATACGATGTATACAAGAACAGAGAATGAAATGGAGTTAGAAAAAATGAAAAAAAGAATTGAACAAATTCGTAATGTTGCAATCATTGCACACGTTGACCATGGTAAAACAACATTGGTAGATCAGATGCTGCGTCAAAGTGGGATTTTTCGTTCCAATCAGGTGGTACAAGAGCGTGTCATGGATAGCGGAGATATAGAAAGAGAACGTGGGATCACCATATTGTCCAAGAATACAGCAGTGCATTATGGAGATAAGAAAATCAATATCATTGATACTCCGGGGCATGCGGACTTTGGCGGTGAGGTAGAGCGTGTATTAAAAATGGTGGATGGTGTCGTATTGGTAGTAGACGCATTTGAAGGCCCTATGCCACAGACAAAATTTGTATTGCGTAAGGCGTTGGAGCTGAATCACCCTGTTGTTGTCTGCGTCAACAAGGTAGACCGTCCAGAGGCACGTCCGCAGGAAGTGGTAGATGAAGTATTGGAACTGTTTTTGGAATTGGATGCAAATGACCAGCAGCTGGATTCCCCTTTTGTGTTTGCATCTGCAAGAGGCGGCTATGCTTCGGAAGATCCCAGTGCAAGAGAAGGCGATATGAAGCCGCTGTTTGAAGCAATCATACAGCATATTCCTGCACCACAGGGCGATGAAGAAGCACCTTTGCAGGCGCTGATTTCCACCATCGACTATAGTGAATATGTAGGACGTATCGGGATTGGCAAAATCGAAAACGGTACCATCCATGTCAATGATGAAGTCGTTGTTTTGAATATGCACAATGCGGACAAGCAGAAGAAGGTGCGGATTACAAAGCTGTATGAATTTGACGGATTGCAAAGAGTGGAAGTCAAAGAGGCAGGGGTAGGCAGTATTGTTGCGCTCAGCGGAATTGAAAGCATTATGATTGGAGATACGATTTGCTCTCCACTGAAGATGGAAGCGCTGCCCTTTGTGAAAATTTCTGAACCCACTCTGTCTATGAATTTCTCTGTCAATGACAGCCCGTTTGCAGGTACAGAGGGCAAGTTTGTTACTTCTCGTCAGCTGCGTGACAGATTGTATAAAGAACTCAATACGGATGTCAGCCTGCGTGTAGAAGATACAGATTCTATGGATTCCATGAAGGTTTCCGGACGTGGGGAACTGCATCTGTCTATATTGATTGAAACACTGCGCAGAGAAGGTTATGAGTTCCAAGTTTCCAAGCCGGAGGTATTGTTCCATGAAATTGAAGGCAAAAAGTGCGAACCAATGGAAGCAGTTACCATTGATGTACCAGAAGAATTTGTCGGCAATGTCATAGAAAAGCTGGGCGCTAGAAAAGGGGAGATGACCAATATGGCGCCTTCCAAGGGTGGATATACACGTTTGGAATTCTCCATTCCGGCAAGAGGCCTGATTGGGTATCGTAATGAGTTTATGACAGATACCAAGGGCAATGGTATTCTCAATTCCATATTTGATGGCTATGAACCCTATAAAGGTGAAATTCCAACAAGATCTCAAGGCTCCTTGGTTGCATTTGAAAGCGGAGATGCCATTACCTATGGTTTGTATAATGCACAGGAGCGAGGCGATCTGTTCATTGGGGCAGGCGTTAAGGTATATGAGGGTATGATTGTTGGCAGAAATGCAAGAGCAGATGATATGGATATCAATGTATGTAAGAAAAAACAGTTGACCAATACACGTTCCTCCGGCTCTGATGACGCTTTGCGTCTGACACCGCCCATACAGATGTCTTTGGAACAATGTATGGAATTTATTGGCGAAGATGAATTGGTAGAGGTAACACCAACCAGTCTGCGTATGCGTAAAAAAATATTGGATTGCAATTTGCGCAGAAAATTTAGAATCCATGGAAAATAATCAGTCATATGTGAGGTGAAAGGACATGGCAGCAGCAAGTAAAAAGAGAGGATCTTTTATCAAGCAAGCGGCAATTTTGGCATCTGCCGGAATACTGGTGCGCTTTTTGGGTTTTGTCTATCGTGTGCCGCTGACCAATATGCTGGGTGATGAGGGAAACGGTATTTACAGCACAGGATATTATATTTATACCTTTTTGCTCATCCTCTCCTCTGCCGGCTTGCCAGCAGCAATCTCAAAGCTGGTGTCAGAACGTCTTGCGCTCAAGCAGTACCGAAATGCACATCGTGTATTCCAAACAGCCCTGATGTTATCCATTGCGTTTGGTGTGTTTTTTGCAGTATTGATGGCGCTTACGGCACATCAGGCGGCAGCGCTTGTCAAATTGCCAAACAGCTATTATGCCATATTGACATTATGTCCAACGCTTTTGATTGTAGCGATTATGTCTGTCTATCGTGGGTATTTCCAAGGAATGAATACCATGGTGCCAACGGCGATTTCACAGATCGTGGAACAGATTTTCAATGCTTTTTTCAGCGTGTATTTGGCTTATGTCTTGTTGCGTACCCATGTACCGATCGGTATGCAAAAAAATATCCCTTTGGGTGCAGCAGGCGGTACGATGGGGACAGGCATCGGTGCATTGGCTGGTCTGATCGTTGTTTTGCTCAGCTATCTCTCCATTCGACCGTATTTGGTTCGCCGTGCAAAAATTTGCCGTCAGCAGCACGAAGAAAGCAAAAAAGTATTGCTTGGGGAAATACTGAAAACAGCATGGCCGATCATTGTAGGCACGGCTGTTTTCAGTATCACAAATTTGATTGACATTGGTATGGTTATGAATATGTTGACAGCATCCGGATATTCGCAAACAGAAGCAACCATATTGTATGGCCAGCTTTCCGGCAAGTATGTCACACTCACAACATTGCCGGTAGCCATTTCTTCTGCGATTGCAACAGCAGTACTTCCCAGTATTGCAGCATCCAATCGCTTGAGGGAGCATCATCAGGTAAAGCGTAAAATGAATTTGACGATGCGGGTGTCTATGATTATTTCCATACCGGCAGCAGTCGGCATTGGTGTGCTTGGCCCACAAATCATTGCTATGCTCTTTCCCAGTGCATCCGATGGCGGAATATTGTTGAGGGTTGGTGCAATTTCGATTATCTTTTTGGCACTTTGCCAAACAACAACCGGCATTTTACAAGGGATTGGGCATATACAGGTACCTGTGGTAGGTGCGCTTTTGGGTGCAGTTATGAAGGTCATATTAAATGCGCTTTTGATTCCCATTCCGGCGCTCAATGTCATTGGTGCGGTATTGTCTACAACCGGATGTTATTTGGTAGCATCTATTTTTGATGTATGGATGCTCTCACGCATCACAAAGGTACGTTTTGATATCAAGCGTATTTTAATGAAGCCAATCTTAGGCTCTGCTGTGATGGGAGCAGCAGCACTTGGTGTATATTATGGCTGCTATACATTTTTGCCGTATAACATGCCATGTACCATAATTGCCATTGTGGCAGCAATGTTTGTATATGGTTTTGTGATGCTGCTGATCAAAGGGATACAGAAAGAGGATCTGGAGTCTATTCCTATGGGTGGTCGCCTGATTCGGTTATGCCAGAAATTACACATGATGTGAGCAAACAGCTCTTTTGCCGATGGCAAAAGGGCTTTTGCGGTATCATAGAGAGAATATCACAAATACAAAAAAGAGGTATGTATATGAATGAAAAAGCACTTCATACACTAGAATATGATAAAATGATACAAAAATTAGCAGGCTATGCGGTTTCTCCTATGGCAAAGGAATTGGCACTTGCTTTGATGCCATCCATTTCCATGTCGGAAATTGCGTTGCAACAGCAGGAAACTACAGAAGCGGTGAGTATGGCGCTGCGAAAAGGCAATCCGTCTTTTGGTGGCTTCCGTGAAATTCGGCCACAGCTTAAGCGTGCGGAAATGGGTGGCTGCTTGTCTGTTTCCGAATTGCTTTATATTGGTGAATTTCTATATGTTTGCCGTAAGGCAAAAAATTATGCAAAAAACGAGGGCAAGGAAGAAAGCTATCCACGACTAGATGAGTATTTTGCATTGATTTCACTGATTCCGGAATTGGAAAACGAAATCACACGCTGTATCGTTTCGGAAACAGAGGTTGCAGATGATGCAAGCCCCGGCTTGCGCAGCATCAGAAAGGAAATCAAGGTTTCCAACGAACGTGTCAAAGACCATTTGAATGGCATCATTTCTTCTTCTGCATATCGCAATATGCTACAGGATTTTGTCATCACCATTCGCAATGATCGTTATTGTGTGCCGGTCAAAAGTGAATATCGCAGCACCTTTCCCGGTATGATTCACGATCAATCCAATACAGGATCTACACTGTTTATGGAGCCTTTGAGCGTTGTGCAGCTGAATAACAAAATCAAAGAATTGCAAGCAAAGGAAAAAGAAGAAATACAAAAAATATTGCAAAATCTCTCTTTGATGGTGATGCAAAACGAAGCACAGCTGGCTGCCAATATGGAGCTTTTGACACAGCTGGACTTTATATTTGCAAAAGCGCAGCTTTCCCTCTCTATGGATGGGATACAACCAATGTTTCATACAAAAGGCTATGTCAACATTCGCAAAGGCCGTCATCCCTTATTGGATCCCAAAAAGGTTGTCCCCATTGATATTTATTTGGGCAAGGAATTTACAACGCTGTTGATTACAGGCCCAAATACAGGTGGGAAAACCGTAGCACTCAAAACACTTGGTTTATTTTCGTTGATGGGACAAGCAGGTCTGCATATTCCGGCAAGTGAACCCTCACAGCTTGCTATTTTTGACAATGTATTTGCCGATATTGGGGATGAACAGAGCATTGAGCAAAGCCTCAGTACATTTTCTGCCCATATGACCAATATTGTACGAATTTTAGAAGATGTCACAGATCAGTCTTTGGTACTGTTCGATGAATTGGGTGCGGGTACAGACCCTACAGAGGGTGCTGCTTTGGCAACGGCAATCATACAATCGCTGTATGAACGAAAAATTCGTACTGCGGTAACAACACATTACAGCGAATTAAAGGTATATGCACTTTCTACAGAAGGCGTAGAAAATGCATGCTGTGAATTTGATGTGGAAACACTGCGTCCAACCTATCGCCTTTTGATTGGTATTCCCGGGAAAAGTAATGCGTTTGCCATTTCCAAGCGTTTGGGCTTGCAGGATTATATCATTGAAAGTGCGAAGGAGTTTATTTCTCATGATGAAGCACGTTTTGAGGATGTTATCACAGATTTGGAAATCAGTAAGAAAAGTGTCACATATGAGCAGGAGCGTGCAGAGCAGTACCGCAAAGAAGCGGAGCGCTTGAAGCTTGAGGTAGAACGCCAGAAAGAAAAGACACAGGAACAAAAAGAAAAAATACTGAAAAAGGCAAGAGAAGAAGCCAAGCAGATTTATACACAAGCGAAGGAAGAAGCAGACAGCATCATCAAAGAGATGAATCGTGAGGCAAAACAGAAAAATCAGCAAAAGGCGATTGAGCAGAGGGCGAAAATCAAACAAAAGCTTTCCTCTGTACAAGAGGATTTTCTGAAGTCAAATAAAGTAAAGACCACACACAAAGCGCCGGAAAACTTGCAGGTGGGCGATCGTGTATATGTCATTTCTTTTGATCAAAACGGTGTGGCACTTTCTGTGCCGGATAAAAATAAAGAAGTTATGGTACAGATGGGTATGATGAAAGCAAAGATTCCACTTGCAGAGCTGATGCTGGATGATACCCCTCAGCCCAAGGAGCCAAAGCAAAGACAGGTCAGTATGCGACAAAAGAGCAAAAAAAGTCAATTTATCTCTGCGGAAATTGATTGTCGTGGACAGCTTGTGGATGAAGCCATTGCAAACATTGATAAGTATATTGATGATGCTTATTTGTCCGGCTTAAAACAAATTATCATCATTCACGGAAAAGGAACCGGCGCATTGCGTGCAGGGGTACAACAGTATTTGCGTACCAATGCACATGTCAAGAGCCATAGACCGGGCGCTTTCGGAGAAGGGGATGCGGGGGTTACGGTTGTAGAATTGAAATAAGAAGAAGTACGAGAAGATGGGAGGCAGCCAATATGGATACAGAGCAAAGAATACTGGTCGTAGATGATGATCGGCATATTGCAGAATTGATTTCACTGTATTTACAGAAGGATGGATACGCAACCAAAGAGGTGTATGATGGCAGGCAGGTTTTGGTTGAGATGGAAGCATATCAGCCGGAGCTGATATTATTGGATTTGATGCTGCCGGGTATGGATGGATATCAGGTATGTGCAGAGGTGCGTAAAAAGAGCAAGGTACCGATTATTATGTTGACTGCAAAAGGGGAAACCTTCGATAAAGTGCTTGGCTTGGAGCTGGGCGCAGATGATTATATTGTAAAGCCCTTTGAACCAAAGGAACTGCTCGCAAGAGTGAAGGCAGTGCTGCGCAGATATACTTCTGGATGTGAAAAAGAGGAGGATGCACAGGTGTTATCCTTCCCAGATTTGGAAATCAATCTTTCCAATTATACTGTCACATATCATGGCGTGAATTTGGTATTCCCACCCAAAGAATTTGAATTGCTTTCTTTTTTGGCGCAGCACCCAAATCGTGTTTTCACAAGAGAACAGCTTTTGGATCATATTTGGGGCTATGAATATGTAGGGGATACACGTACGGTAGATGTGCATGTCAAGCGGATTCGAGAAAAGCTCAATCAAGAGGATGCGTGGGGAATCCGTACCGTATGGAGTGTGGGATATAAATTTGGGCAAAAATGAAAATTACCACAGAGCATTTTTGGTGATATGAACGAAAGCCCACCTTGCCAAAGTTTTCCATCCGGTATAGAAACAAAAAAGCAGGGCAGAGATGCCCTGCATAGATCCGACAGAAAATAGGATACAAAATTTGATATATGGATTTTGTCATTGTAGTATCAAAGACGAATTAGTTTTTTTCGGCAGAATTGGAATCAGCCGCAGAATCATCTGTATCCGCTGGCTCATTGTTCTTATGCTCGTCTGCTGTTACAGAATCTGCTTCTGTTGCAGAATCTGCGGTGTTTTGCAGCAGTGCAGGATCTTCTTCATTTGCGGTTTCTTGCTCGTTTTGTTTCTGCATTTGCTCCATTCTTTTTCTGCGTTCCATCTCACGTATCCCGCTTTTGCGAATATTGGAGATCCGCAGAAGCACACAAAGCGCATAAAGGAACAACATCAAATGATCGTATGATGTGGTATGCCCCCATTTTACGGTAAACAATAGATAGATGGCAACAAGAAATAAAATCAAATCCATAATTTTATTTTTTTTCGGTGGTACAGGTGGTTTGTTTGTATTCATACATGATGTAGGCAGATGTATCTGCCGCTCCTTTCTTTGATTGTTTGTGTTTTTATACAAATCGCAATATGCCATATATATAAACACAAGTTCTGATGTGGTTTTTCAAAGCTATTATAACATGAAACCAATATTTTTGGTAGAAAAAGATAATTTCTTTTGCAGGTGATGCTTATGTTTCGAAAATCTATTATACTACGCCAATTTTTTCAGTATCTTTGTACCATATTGATTTGCGTCATATTGATGGGTGGTATGCTTTCCGTGGTCTATACCAATCACTATATGGAAGAAATCCGACAGGAGTTGATTGTACGTGGTGAAAAAATATCCAGTGCCATTGACAATGCATATCTGACAGGGAATATCAGCAATCTGGCATATGAAATGCAGATTTTGGAGGATTATATGGAAGCAGGAATTATGCTTGTCAATCAAGATGGTGTCATTGTTTTGGCTTCCCCAGAATTGGACAGCCATCTTTTGGGCAAAGTCTTGGAGATTGAGGATATGGTAAAAAGTGTAGAGGAAGGAAATGTTGTTTCGATCCAGACAAAGAAATCCTCTCTCTTTTCTGTGCCTATGCTGATTGTGGGATATCCACTTTCCGAGGGCAGGTTTTCAGGCATATTTATGTGCCGCCCTATGCCGGAAATTAAAGTTTCTCTGCATGAGATGTATCGTGCAGGAATCGTGAGTTTGTTTCTGGCATTTTTCCTGACAGCATTGGTCAGCTTGGTCACTTCCCGCAAAATGACAAGCCCTTTGATGGAAATGAACCGTGCAGCGAAGGAGATTGCAGCAGGGCATTTTGAAAAGCGTGTGGAGATTACCAGCGAGGACGAGCTTGGGCAATTGGCACATAGCTTTAATCATATGGCAGAGAGCTTGGATCAAATCGAAAAGACCAGACGTGCATTTATTGCAAATATCTCCCATGATTTGCGTTCTCCATTGACCAGCATACAAGGTTTTTTGACTGCAATGATTGATGGTACCATACCACAGGAAAAGCATGAACGTTATCTGCATATTGTATTGGAGGAAAGCCAAAGATTATCCAGACTGGTAGAGGGCATTGTAGACTTGAGTCGGGCACAGTCCAGCAAGATTGAGCTGGATATTACAACATTTGATATCAATGACATCATTCGGGAATGCAGCGTGATGATGGAGCCGCAGCTCAATGAGAAAAATCTCAAAATCGCAGTATCTTTTGCGGAAAAGGTATCATTTGTTTCGGCAGATCAGGATAAAATTTCTCGTGTGATACAAAATCTTTTGAATAATGCAGTAAAGTTTTCCAATCCGGGCGATACCATAGAAGTAGAAACCACCATTTCCGGAAAGAATCGACTATTGGTTTCTGTGAGAGATTATGGTGTTGGAATCAGTGAGCAGGATCAAAAATATATTTTTGACCGGTTTTATAAAGCAGATGCGACCAGAAATTTAGATAAATCGGGTGCTGGCTTAGGGCTTTGTATTGTTCGTGAGTTTATACAAGCGCATGGTGAAACCATAGGAATCAAAAGCAAAAAAGGCGAAGGAAGTACATTTGTATTTTCTGTAAAGCGTGTAAAATGATTTTGGAGTGCATGTGGCAAGGATGGGAGCCTTTTTTGATGTATGAAAGAGGCAACCATCTTTTTACATGCAGTGTTTTTGTTTATTGTATAAGTAGCATACAGTCTTACATATAAAGGGCAATCCATCATACCGATTTTACAGCATATTGGTCAATGGTCTCATGAATTTTTCAAGTGTGATTCACATCATTTTTTATCCGTATGCAAACAATGTGATATGCAAAGGTCATGATGGGAATGAAGGATAACGTTTCCTGAGAAAAGCAAAAAAGAGGAACGATGGATGGCAGGGAACTATCTGTATTTTTGTATGCAGGGTATTTTTCGTTTATGAAAGACAAAAAGAGCTGATTTGCAAATGCAAATCAGCTCTTTTTCTGCTGGAATCCCCCAATGGGTATATCAAGCGATAGAATCTATCACATCATCTAAGATTGGACATAGATGTTTTGTCAGATTGCTTTGTGGAATGTACGTTTGATTACCTCCAACTGCTGGTCACGGCTCAAACGGCTGAAGTTTACCGCATAACCGGAAACACGGATGGTCAGTGTTGGATACTGTTCTGGGTGTTCCAAAGCATCCATCAACAGCTGACGGTTCAATACATTGACATTCAGATGGTGTGCGCCTTGCAGGAAATAGCCATCCAGTATGGAAGTCAGGTTTGTGATACGTTCTGCTTCTGTTTTTCCAAGTGCATTTGGCACAATAGAGAATGTATTGGAAACACCATCCTGACAAATGTTGCGATAAGGAATTTTGGCAACAGAATTCAAAGATGCCAAAGCGCCATTTTGATCTCTGCCATGCATAGGGTTTGCACCCGGTGCAAATGGCTCTCCGTCTTTGCGACCATCTGGTGTAGCACCTGTTTTTTTGCCGTACATTACATTGCTGGTAATGGTCAATGCGGAAAGGGTATGAATCCCATTGCGGTACAAAGGATGCTTTTTCAGCTCCGCAGAGAAATAAGAAGCAATTTCTACCGCAAGATCGTCTACACGATCATCATCATTGCCGTATTTGGGGAAATCCCCTTCGATTTCAAAATCAATCGCAATCCCCTGTTCGTTACGGATGGGGCGTACCTTTGCAAATTTGATTGCGGAAAGGGAGTCAGCTACAATAGAAATCCCTGCAATACCAAATGCTGCCAAACGCTCTACAATGGTATCATGCAGCGCCATCTGGCTGCTTTCATATGCATATTTATCATGCATATAATGGATGATATTGATGGTATCCACATACAACTCTGCGACATAGGAAAGAACCTTTTTGTAGTTTCCGAGAACCTTTTTGAAGTCCAATACTTCATCTTGATCCTGTTCTATGTTTGGTACAACCATAATGCCTTTCTTTTCATCAATGCCGCCATTGATTGCATACAGCAGGCTCTTTGCAAGATTTGCACGTGCACCAAAAAATTGCATCTGTTTGCCTACGCCCATAGCAGACACACAGCAGGCAATGCTGTAATCATCACCATATACGGGACGCATCAAATCATCATTTTCATACTGTATGGAATCTGTCTGAATGCTCATTTTTGAGCAATAATTTTTGAAATTTTCCGGCAGATGATTGCTCCACAAAACCGTCAAATTCGGTTCCGGTGCAGTGCCTAAGTTTGTCAGTGTATGCAGGTAACGGAATGTATTTTTTGTTACCTGTGTACGACCGTCAATACCCATACCACCAAGTGCTTCTGTTACCCATGTGGGATCTCCGCCGAACAGCTCGTTGTATTCGGGGGTACGCAGATGACGTACCAAACGCAGTTTAATGACAAACTGATCAATCAGCTCTTGTGCGCCCAGTTCGTCCAACACACCATTTTCGATATCTCGCTGAATGTAAATATCCAAAAATGTAGCAGTACGTCCCAAGGAAGTAGCAGCGCCATTATTTTCCTTGATACCTGCCAGATATGCCATATAGAGGTTTTGTACAGCCTCTTTTGCATTTTCGGCAGGACGGGAAATATCACAGCCGTATTGTGCAGCCATGTCTGTCATTTCTTTCAATGCACGAATTTGCATCTGTACTTCTTCTCTCAAGCGAATGCGATCTTCTGTCATGGGGCCATCCATCATTTGCAGATCCAGTTTCTTTTGTTCAATCAGGAAATCTGTACCATACAGAGGGACACGGCGATAGTCACCAATGATACGGCCTCTGCCATAAGCATCCGGCAGACCGGTCAACAGTCCGGCATTTCTTGCAATGCGTGTACGCTCCGGATAAGCATCGAAAACACCCTCATTATGTGTTTTGCGATAACGGTGGAAATTTTCGGCAACTTCTGGATTCAGCGTATAGCCAAATTGTTCCAGAGCAGAGGTTGCCATTTTCATACCACCATAAAGATTTACAATGCGTTTCAAGGGTGCATCTGTCTGCAAACCGACAATGACTTCGTTTTCTCGATCAATATAGCCGGGAGCAAAATTATTGATACCAGATACAATATTGGTTTCTACATCAATAATCCCCTTTTTTACTTCTTCAATAATCAGTGCTTCGGACTTTTCCCATACTTTTTTTGTTTTGGGAGAGATGGGGGCAAGAAAAGAACTGTCGCCTTCATAAGGTGTATAGTTTTTCTGTATAAAGTTACGTACATTTACCAAATGGCGCCATTCTCCTGTGTGAAAACCCTTCCAAGCGGTACAATTTACATCAATGCTCATCATATGACATCCTTTCTTTTTTACACTCGTTTACGGTTGTATACAATTACGGTTCAATCGTTTGTTCCATGTATCCAGTGCATGGCTGTCTAATGCAGGGACTCCATCTAAAGGGTAAGGAATTTTCATGGCTGCGTATTTGTGTACACCCATGGTGTGATAAGGGAGTAGATCAATACGCTGAATATTGCGCAACGTACGCAAATATGCTTCCAATCCAATCAAATGCTCCTCGCTGTCTGTCAAGCCGGGGACGACAACATGACGAATCCACATAGGAATTCCCATATCCATAGCAGTATCCAAAAAGCGTAGGGAAGCATCCGGGGAATGCCCGGTTATTTTTTCATACCCTTCCTTTGTGTGGTGCTTTATATCCATGAGAATCAAATCGGTATTTTGCAAAATTTTGGTATCATCTCCAAGGCCACAGCCAGCGGTATCCAAACAGGTATGAATGCCTGCTTTTTTACAGAATGCCAGAGCTTCTTGTAAAAATTCAGGCTGCAACAGGGGTTCGCCGCCGGAAAATGTAACACCACCGGTTTTTCCATAGTAATTACGAAAGCGAGAAAGCTTTTGCAATAGTTCCTCCGGTGAGAGCATGATTGCTTTTGGATTTTGCATAGACCATGTATCTGGGTTATGACAGTAGCGGCAACGTAAGCGGCATCCTTGAAGAAATACAACGGTGCGAATACCGGGACCATCTACCAAACCCATAGATTCTATTGAATGAATCAGTCCCTTTGTCATGTGAAAAGAAACCTCCTTGATAGAAAAAGAAAAGCCGACAGTCTGGGCTTTTCTTGCCCAGACGGTCGGCTAAACATGATCATACTCCATGTGGTATAACTCCACACTATCCGTCAGTCATATGATACACTATATATATCACATCTATATGGATGTTGTCAATAACAAAATTTTCTTTTTATGGGAAGTGAGCAGAAAATATAGATAGATATTCCATATTTTTCCTGTAAAAATCAAATATAGGAAACACAGGGATGGATCGTTGCGGCATATCATACAGATGGGAAACGCTGCTTTGGCGTTTTATACAAAAACGCTACAGCTTTTTCCTTCCCCGCAAATAATCAAAAGTGACTATCAGTTACATCAGAACCCGCATTTTGATCGAACAGCAATTTACGGATACCGCTGTGCTGTGGTTTGTCATGTCAAAATGCAGCTTCGTAGTTATATATGACATTGCAAGGGTATTCGTATTGCCTTTATGCTTTGGCATACAGACGAAAGAAATCCATGGTTTCCTTGGCTGATTTTGTGATGAATTTTTGTTTATGCCATACGATATAGTTATCCCTGCAAAATGTTTCGTCTGATACCTGACAGGTTGCAACAAATCCATTTGCAATGCTCTCCTCTACCAGATGTTTGGGTAAAAAAGAGATACCCAAGCCCATATGTACGGATTGCAAAATGGCTTGTGTGCTGATGCTCTCCATCAGAGGTTCTGCTTGTATGTGGTGTATGGCAAAAATATGCTCCAAAAACCCTCTGCCAGCACTACCGTATTCTCGTAAAAGCAAAGGATTTTTGACAAGCTCCTGCAATGTCTGCTCTGTATTGCGCTCAGGTGCATTGGGAGGCAGTACAGGCACAAGACAATCTTGTGCTATGCTTTGTGCATGCAGCATATCAGGGATCATACCGCCTTCCATAACAACAAAATCCAATTCATTGTTGAGGAGCGCTTGTTGCAAATGATGCCAGTTGGAAACTGTGGATTTGATTTTTAAGTGTGGGTTATGTGTTTTGCAGGCAAGCAATACCTTGGGCAGCAGAAATGTGCCGATAGAAATGCTGGTGCCAATACGCAATATGCCATATTCATCCCAAGTACGCAACCCCTGTTCCATCTGTTCAAAGGAATCCATGATATGCAGTGCATATGCATAAAATTCTTTTCCAAGCTCTGTGACATATAATCTATGATGGATGCGTTCAAAAAGTCGTACATTGTAATATCGTTCGATTTCCTGTATAGAGCGTGAAACCGCAGGCTGTGTCATATGCAGAGCGTCAGCGGCCTTTGTCACATTTTCAAGGCGATAGACCTCGATATATATTTTCAAATGTCTGAGTGTCATAAGTAAGTTCCTTTCTTTATATCAAATTTGATATATATTTAATAAAATTATAGCATTTTACATATTTTACTGCAAGTGATATGGTATATACAGAAAGGAAGTGTGTGTATGGATCCAATTACAAGTAAGAGCAAACGATTATGGCAACTGTTTTCCAGTATGTTTTATATTAGTTCCTTTACGTTTGGTGGTGGTTTTGTGATTATCACATTTATGAAGCATAAATTCGTAGATGAACTACATTGTATGGATGAGCAAGAGATGTTGGACTTTACTGCAT
The DNA here is from genome assembly GCA_020024265.1 of Anaerotignum sp. Taxonomy (GTDB): domain Bacteria; phylum Bacillota; class Clostridia; order Lachnospirales; family Anaerotignaceae; genus Anaerotignum. The sequence continues at coordinate 28,457 of JAHHTW010000009.1, forward strand.
TGGCACAATCCTCTCCTGGAGCCATTGCAGTCAATGCGGCAATATTGGTAGGTTGGCGTATGGGTGGATTGACAGGAATGCTGGCAGCTGTACTTGGTACAATACTGCCGCCTATGTTGATTTTATCTGTAGTGTCCATGTTTTATACAGCATTTGCAAGTAACCATTCTGTAACTTTGGTTCTAAAGGGGATGCAGGCAGGGGTATCTGCTGTGATATTGGATGTGGTATGTAGTTTAGGAGGCAAAGTGATACAAAATCATTCTCTACTTCATATATGCATGATGGTAGCGGTATTTTGTGCAACGTTCTTTTTTGGTGTCAACGTCATTTATATGATATTGTGTGCAGGGATCGTTGGGATGCTATCTGCATTGGATCGCAGAAGAAGGCGAAATAAAAGGAAGGTGGAAGAATGATTTATCTGCAATTATTTTGGAGTTTTTTACAGGTTGGATTGTTTTCTATTGGTGGTGGATATGCTGCAATGCCATTGATCCAATCGCAAGTGGTAGAACAGCATATGTGGCTGGCAATGCCTGAATTTACAGATTTGATTACCATTGCAGAAATGACACCAGGTCCGATTGCGGTCAATGCAGCAACATTTGTTGGTATTCGTATTGCAGGTGTAGGGGGAGCGGTGGTCGCAACATTGGGCAGTATTTTTCCATCGCTGATTTTGGTATCGTTGCTCGCTTATATTTATCATCGATACCAAAAAGTAGATATGCTGCAAAGTATATTGTCAAGTCTGAGACCGGCGGTGGTTGCTTTGATTGCCACAGCAGGGATCTCGATATTGCTTCAGGTGGTATTTTGTGGAGAGCAGATGCAGATGTCTCATATCAATTGGATGGGCTTGTTGTTATTTGCAGCAGCATTTTTTATATTACGAAAATACAAATGCAATCCGATTTTGGTGATGTCAGTATGTGGTGTTTGTGGATGGATGACAGGCTTTGTGTCTGTATGAAATAATAATCGGTTCTATTGGATTTAGGAAAAGATAAAGGAGATTGAGGTATGATGTTAGCCGAAAGAGTGATGGAGTACTATGCAGAAAGAGAAAAAAATTGTGCAGAAGCGATGCTGTTGGCGGCGAATGATCAGTATGATTTGCATTTGACACAAGATGATGTCGTGTTATTATCCGGCTTCGGTGGCGGTATGGGTTGCGGGAGGCTATGTGGCTCTTTGGCAAGTGCCATTGCGGTATTGGGAAAATTGTATGCAAGCAGAGAGGATTTTCGTGAATTGTGTGCAAGATTTGTAGCTTTCTTTGAGGAAAAGCTGGATTGTCAATCTACAGATTGCCAACTTATTGCAGCAAAGTATAAAAACGAAAAAACACGCTGTCTTTCTGCGGTGCTATTATCCGCAGAAACATTGGAAAGCTTCATTGCCGAGATGTAAAAAAATAGGTTTTATTTCAAAGTAATTTTGGTGGAAAAAGAAATTCCCTCCATTTTCCATATCATGGTATGCCTGCTCCAAAGATCAAATCAGGGGGCAGGTTTTATTTTCGATATTTGATCAAGTCGGATATTGCTCCTTGTATGGATTGCATAGAATATGAGAAAGTACATAAAAAAGCACCAAATCTTCTGAGAAATGATACAGAGAGGATTATGGTGCTTTTGATATATACTTTTTATATTACTGCATATCAATCATGGCTGAAAGGATTGCAAGATGTTGCGTGCAACATACACACCACTTGCAGAAGCATGGGAAAGAGAATGGGTAATGCCGCTGCCATCTCCAATAACATACAGACCTTCGTATTTTGTTTGTAAATTGTTATCTACGGAAACCTCCATGTTATAAAACTTTACTTCTACACCATACAAAAGGGTATCGTCGTTTGCAGTACCCGGTGCAATCTTATCCAATGCATAGATCATTTCTATGATACCATCGAGCAGACGCTTTGGCAGGACCAAGCTCAAATCTCCTGGGGTAGCATGCAGTGTGGGTGTTGTGAAGGATTCATCAATTCGTTTTTCTGTACTTCTCTGCCCACGAATCAAATCTCCAAATCGTTGCACAATGACACCGCCACCGAGCATGTTGCTTAGGCGTGCAATGCTTTCGCCATATCCATTGGAATCATGAAATGGCTCAGAGAAATGTTTTGCAACCAACAGCGCAAAGTTTGTATTTTCTGTCTGTTTTGCCGGATCTTCGTAGCTATGTCCATTGACTGTGATGATATCATTGGTGTTTTCGCTTACCACAGAGCCTTTGGGGTTCATACAAAAGGTGCGTACCAAATCACCGTATTTTGGAGTACGATACACAATTTTGCTTTCGTATAATTCGTCTGTCAAATGGGAGAATATTTCGGCAGGAAGCTCCACACGCACACCCAAATCCACCCGATTGGATTTTGTGGCAATTCCCATATCCATGCAAACACGTTCCATCCATTTGCTGCCACTTCTACCAACAGAGATGATGCATTTTTTGCATAGATAGTCTGCATCTTTACAGTGGATTTGATAGCCGTTTTCATTTGCGGAAACAGAGAGTACAGGGGTATCGAAGAAAAATGTTACCTTTGTTTCCAAGTCCGCAAATATATTTTTTAATACAATATAGTTGATATCTGTACCCAAATGGCGTACAGAAGCGTCCAAAAGATGTAAATCGTTTTGCATACAAAGTTTTTTGAATTTTGTTCCGGCAGTGCTGTAAAGCTTTGTACCTTCACCACCATATGCCATATTGATTTCATCTACATAGTGCATCAAATCCAATGCCTGCTGTTTTCCGATATATTCATATAATGTACCACCAAAGTCATTGGTGATATTATATTTACCATCCGAAAAAGCTCCGGCACCGCCAAACCCACTCATAATAGAGCAGCTCTTACAGTGTACACAGGACTTGATTTTATCTCCGTCAATGGGACATTTGCGGTTATGCAATGCATGCCCTGCTTCAAAAACAGCAATGTTCAGGGATGGGTTTTGCACAATTAGTTCATACGCAGAAAAAATACCGCCGGGACCGGCGCCAATAATGATTACATCATATTGCATCATCATTCCTCCTTAAATAAAAAAAGATTGACATGGGGGCATTTGCCAGTAGTCAACCATTTACGGCGGTTGGTAGAAACACCCATCCATATTATGGGCATATACTTACGCAATTTGAACTCAAACGTTACAATTCTATCATGTCTTTTGGGTTTATGCAAGCATTTTTGATGAATTTTTGAAAAAGAATAAATCCATGAATCGTGGCAGCTACCATCAAATATGTTGTTGGCACATCGCATATGGGGCTGGGCATATGTCCAAAATCAAAACCGTTTGACATTCAGAATAAGAAAATCTATAATAAGAAATACGAGTATACAGATAGGCTTTATCGTTTTACAAAAATGGCATATTTGCGCCGATCACAGTTGCTGCAAACGCAGATGTTTTGCAGCAACCATGATCGCTGTCATCAAATTATAATACAGAAATAAAGTCAATGTGTAATTCCTTGCAGCGTATGTAGAGCCGGATTCTCTCATGGAAGCGTTCGGCAGCCAATGCACATTCCGCAGCAGTGGGATGGTTTTTGATCATTTCCCAGCGCAGTTCTTTTTGCTCTGTGGGAATGGGATTTCCACCTTTTCCCTGATCGTCAATCAATGTCTGTGAAACAGCGCCATTACATACAAAAGAACCAATGACAGCGTTGTTTTCTTTGACCAGATTCAGACCGGCTTCTACGGTTTGGCGTGCGTGTGCGCTGTCAGCATAGTAGCCCAATGTACAAAAAATACCGACTGCCTTACCTTTTATGGTTTGCATGAATGCCTTCATGTCATCGTTCGGATTGCCAGAGATGCCCCAGTAGCCCAAAAGAATGATATCTCCATCCAAAACAGGTGTACCATCCTTGAGATTGTGTATGGTTTTTTCCTCCACGTCAATTCCGTTGAAAATGGCATCTGCTACTTTTTTTGTACAGCCGGTAAGACTGGAATAAATGATTTGTACTTTCATTGCTTGCTCCTTTCCTGCATATTGGATATGCATGTATCCGTATAAAGAATCGGGATTTGCTTTTGCGCTTTGATGATATTATAGCACAGCTTGAATCAAAAGAATAGTATGATGCCATAGACGAGGGCAGCGGAGCGGTTTGTAAAAGAGTATGATGGATTTTATGGATGGATCAATACGAAAGAGTGTGTGATATGAATACATTAAAGCTATTTTCATTGATAGGATTACTGCTATATTTTATGTTGCTGCTGATTGCAGTGACCAAAGAAAAAAAGAATCAAAGTGTACTGGATTATTTTTTTGCCGGACGCTCTCTGCCATATTGGGCATTGTCCATTACATTCATTGCCTCGTGGTGGGGTGCAGGCTCTGCGCTCTCTACTGCGGATCTTGCATATGCGGATGGTTTGGGTGGATTTTGGTATTATGGTGTGCCGGTATTGATTTCCACATTGTTGATGATTTTATGTGCAGGCGGGATCAGACGTGTTGGATACTTGACACAGGGACGTATGATGGAGGCAAGATATTCAAAAAAAACAGCAAAATTTTTATCTTTACTGGTTTTGGTATTCATGGTATTCAATGCAGCATCACAGATGGTTGGTTTGGGGGATTTTTTTGGCTCCTATTTGGGATTGTCCTATGAAGTGGCTGTTTTGCTTGGTACGTTGATTGTATTGCTATATTCCATGTTTGGCGGGTTTCGAGGAGTGGTATTGACGGATATCATTCAGTTTATATTGCTCATCATTTCAGCATTGGTGGTATTTATTGTAGGCTTTGGTCATGCCGGAGGCTTGGAAGGAATACGACATGCGGTAGAAGCAGCTGGAAAGCCGGAATATTTGAATATTGTTTCAGGTGCTTCCAAATACAGCATGTATGTCATTACATTTGGCTGTGCATGGATGATTCAGGCAAATGTATGGCAGAGAATTTCGGCGACACGTACAGATCGAGATGCATACAAGATGACACTTATGAGTTTCTTTGCATATATCCCTTTATATGGAATGGTAGTATTTACGGGTATGGCAGGATTTGTACTATATCCGGAATTTCCAAAAGGTGGGATTGTCACAGCATTGGTGATGGATTATCTATCACCGCTATGGGGAGCGTTGGTATTCATTGGCATATCTGCTGCCATTATGTCTACCATGGATTCGCTCATCAATACGGCTTCTATGACATTGGTTCTGGATTTGCTTGCGGAGCATTCCGATGAAAAGAAACAGCTTGCCCGCTCACGGATGACAACATTGGGTGTCACTGCTGTGGCATTGCTGATTTCTTTGGGGATTCGTTCGATTCTGCAAATTTCATGGATGGCATCGGATATTATCACAACCGGTGTATTTGTACCGTTGATCATGGGGTTTTTCTGGAGAAGAGGCAATACTCATGGTGCAAGCGCCTCTTTGTGTATTGGTTTTCTCTACTGTATGTATAATTTAGGCATCAGCTTTGGCTTGCCATTTCCTTCCTTTTGGAAAGCACAATCGGCGCAACAGGTTATTTTGGGTGTTGCACTTTCGTTTTTGATTTATGTATGTGTGAGCCTTGCAACACCACCGGAGTATGAAAAAGCAGATGCATTTCTTCATCAGGCAGGATTTGGAAAAAAGAAAATAAAATCATAAAAATAAGCCGTAGGAATTCCTACGGCTTATTTGTTGTACGATTTATTTGGTACAAGAATTTGTTGTATGTGTTTTGCGTGTGAATGATTCCAGCACATGCTGACTTTCAATGGCATGGGTGGGGCAGATTGCTTTACATTTTCCACAGCGGATACATTCTACGCTATTGATGTTTTTCAGAATTTCCACATTCATGGGGCAGTTTCTTTCACAAGACTTACAGCCTGTGCATTTTGCATCATCCAAATGCAGCTGGTAACAGCCGAAGCGGTGAAACAGCCCATAGAACGCACCAAGCGGACAAAGGTATTTGCAAAATGGTCTTGCAATGACAACAGATGAGAGTACAATCACAATCAATACAAAGACCTTCCAATGGAACAATGCTCCAATGGCAGAACGCAGGCTGACATTTTTGCTCATCAGTGGAAATGCGCCTTCCAATGTACCTGCTGGGCAAACCCATTTACAGAAATAGGGCGGTGCGATGCCGAAATCATTTGTCAAAAATATGGGAAGCAGTATCACCATAACAACCAAAATTACATATTTCAGATAGCGCAAGGGCTGATCTATGGCTTTGGGTAGCTTCCATTTTGGAGATGGAATACGATGTAGCAAATCTTGAATCATGCCAAAGGGGCAGAGAAATCCACAAATCAATCTTCCAAGCACTACGCCAAAGAGCATCATCATGCCCAATACATAAAACGCAAAATTGTGTTTGTGCCCGCCCAATACGGCTTGTAAAGCGCCAATGGGGCAAGCGCCCAATGCGCCGGGGCAGGAATAGCAATTCAGTACAGGTAGGCATACGCCTTTACTTGCCCCTGTAAAAATTCTGCCTTTTGCAAAGCCTGCCGCATAGCCGTTGACCAGTGTGGCAGCAATCAGTTGAATGGCAAGTCGTATTCGATTTTGTTTTTTCTCTTTTTGTGTCATTATCCAATACCAATACATTCTAGGCAGATGTTTGCAGCCTTTTGCAGTACCACCAAATGTTCCTCTCTTAAAATTCCAATCAGTATAAAAGCCACTGCTGTAAGGAGTATGCCATAGCGCAAAGCAAGGGTTTTTCTATGTGTCAACATGGATCACTCCTTCATAGAAGCCAGGCAATCTTCGATGAGCTTGAGATATGCCGGTGCAATATCTGCTCCTTGTGCAGGAACGCCGCTAATCCCCTGACCAACCAAATTCCCTTCTTTGTCTACAAAGACTGTAGAGGGGAAGCCTGTGACATAGCGTGTCAAGCCTTCTTCCAGAGAGCTGCTGCCCATGAGTGTGAGGAATGTGGCATTGCTCTGTTCCAGTATTTTTTCTGCCAAATCCTTATTTTGCTCTGCATCGGTACAAATGGTAATCAAATTTACATTTTCCGGCAAGCTTTCGGACAGCTTTTGCAGCTCAGGCATTTCTTCTATACAATAGCCGCACCAGGTTGCCCAGATGTTTACCATAGTCAAATCATAATCTGCCAAAATGTCTTGTGTTATGGCATTGCCTTGGAAATCCTCCGTACTGAATTGTTGCAGACCGATTTGTGGTTCTTTGGAGGCATTTTGCTGTTCGCCGTCATCTGTTTGTACAGACGGCGGTGTTTGAGGGACATTGTTGCTGCCACAGCCGGATAGTGCAAGGCTCAGCAGCAGTGCTGCAAAAGTCAGAGATACATATTTTTTCATAAAGAAATTCCTCCTTTGTTATTCAATTTTCCATGTTGGAATCAGGTGGTATCAGGTTCTGTTCTTTTTGGTAGCGAACAATCAACTGTATGAACAGTATGATGGTTGGCAGTACCATCAAAAGGGAGGCATAGAATATGGTGTCTTGTATCAATGGGGTATCCCATGTCGGTGGCAGTGTGGAAAGAAAATTGTTTAAGATATGCATCACTATCACAATCTTGAGATCACGTGTTTTTGCATAAATGAGTCCCAAACCCAGACCAAGAATGGCAGTGTATACCACTTGTACAGGTTCTTGATGCCACAAGCCAAAGAGTACCGCAGAAACAATAATTGGAAAATATCCTGTTTTTATATTTTCTAAATAATGGAAAACAATGCCACGAAACAATAGTTCCTCCACAATCGGACCAATCAATACAACGGACAGAAATACCCATAAATAAGATTCGTTTGCGATATAGCTCCAAGATTCCTCAAAGCTTTGCAGGCTTTCTGAAATGATGGGGGCAGAGCCCAAAAAAGATTCCGCAATGATGAACCATATGATAGAAAAACCGCCAAATCCCAATACCCATATGATGATTTTTGGTACAATGTTTGCTTCCTGGCTACCTATGGTACATGTATTGGTTTGCTTTTTTTGTCGCCATATATGATAGAGCCATAATATAAAAATCACAAGCAATACGCTGCAAGCGATGCTGTCGATCATAGAATAATGGTTCCAAAGTTCATCGTTTGGGAAAACAAATTGAAAGCCAAAGAGAAACAAAATGCTGATGCCGTTATAAATCCAGATGGCAAGCAAAGCAAATAAGGCGCTTGTATATTTTTGACCGATTTTCATTGTGTTCCCAGTTTCTGTGTTTTTGCCCATGGGTAAATCGCCTCCTTGTGTGTTTGTCTGTTTAGGAATACAGACTGCTTTTGGGTGTTGTTCTGTCTGTTTGTAATGCATACGTAGCTGTGTGTGCGTCTGTGTGAATCACAATCCAGATAGAATATAGCACAGGCATAGGGGGGCTTTGCTCTGGCGTTTTTTTATTTTATCATATTTTATGTACAGAGGATAGAGTCTATATTTTACAGATGTTACACACAAAAAACACAAAAGCTGTTCTGCTTGTCATGTAAAAATCGTTTGTGTATCGACATGATATAGAAAAATTATATAAAAAAGTATTATTTTTTGATTTTCAATTATTGGTTTTTGATGTAAAATAAATGCTGAAGCAAAATTTTGGCTACATTGGCATGGGAATGGGTTTGACAAAATCACAAAAGGAAAAATGGAAAAATCTGTTTGCCCAATATGCCGCTTCGAGAAAACAAAATGAGAGATGGTACATTTGCAACATGGTGTGTTTTTCATACGCCATTGATGTAATGTATGGCATAAACCATACAAAAAGAACACAGCAGATAACGGTAGATATATGAAGCTTTGCAGAGAATGATTGGACTACACATGATCAGAAAGGATGTCAGATGATGAAAAAGAGGATGTATGATTGAATAAAAATGACATACCGACAATTATACTCCAAAGAAGCAGATACCGTACGAAAGGGGATGCTTTTTCGTGCAATACAGACGCTGCCATATGTGCAGGAATCAAGAAAGGGGCAGAAGGAGATGCAGCGCCAAAAGAAAAAACAGCGTTCTATTTTTTATACAATTCAAAAACCCTTGATCTGTTTATTATTGATTGAATGTTTGTTTATTATCGGAGTTCCCATTTTTAGTGGTGTATTTAAGGAACTCAATCGTAACAAGGAAGATATTTTTGATCAACAAGTAGAAAACAGAAAAATTAGCTTAGAAACAACCATGAATGCCGTATGGGCAGATTTGCGACAATTGTCTGCTACAATCAATCGTTCAGCAAATGACATGATGCAGAAGGAGCAAATCACAATGCAGGAATTGCAAAATCATCCGGAAAAATGCAATGAATTGCTTTTGGACATTTCTGATGATATGATTACAGAGCTTTATTTGAAGCGTGTCAATGGGATTTATGTGATGCTCAATACAGAGGATTTGCAAGAAAAAAAGAATGCTGGTAAGGTGTTTAGCCGTAGGGGACTGCATATTTTTGATACGAATCCTTCTATTACGCCATCAGAGCGCAAATCGGATTTATTTTTGTGCCATGCGTCCACTGCTCTGGTCAGAAACCTGAATATGGCAGTAGATGCAAACTGGAAGCCCAGTTATATTTTCGACCCGAAGCATCATACCACAGATTATGATTTTCTCTATCTTCCTTTTCAAACGGCATATTATGCAAAAAAGACAGAAAACCCAAAGGAATTTGGATATTGGTTTTTTGACCGCTCCAAATGGAGTGAAACCGGTGAAAGCAGATTGACATATTCCCAGCCTCTGATACTGGAGGATGGTACGGTATATGGTGTTTTGGGAATAGAAGTCACAAATGATTATCTTTATACATTGCTGCCACATCAGGAATTGACACTGGAAGATGGTATTGGCACCTATGCTCTGGTGAATATGGAACAGGAAGAGAACAAAACCTATTTGAAACAAGTGGTCAAAGATCCAACGGTACCACAGCATGAATTTTTGATGCCAGATGCAAAGATTCTCCCCATGCGAAGCAGGATCAATAGCTATGAGCTGCAAGCAAATGAGAAAACATACTATATTACCACACATCCTTTGCTGCTTTATGGCAGTCGCAATTATGTGGATTCGCCGCAATGGATGCTCATTGGCATGGTAGATGAAAGTCATTTGTATCAGTTTTCAAAGTATATTGCTTATATCGTTGGTATGGGTGTCATATTGCTGATGATATCCGGTGTGACGGGGAATGTTTTGGTTTCCAGACGGCTATCCTTACCCATACGAAAGCTTTCTAATCAAGTATATGATGCACAAAAGCAGGGCTTGGGTGTACCAAATTTATCAGAAACCGGTATTGTAGAGATTGACCATTTTTCCAATGCCATTATGAGATTGAGCCAAGAAGTGACGCAAACGTCTGCACGGTTCTTGCGTATTATAGAAATGGCAACCGGAGAAATTGCAGGATTTGAAATTCGGAAAAATGATACCATATTTATTACAGTCAATTTCTTTTCGTTGTTGAATATTCAGATGCAGCAGGAACATCCCATTACATTATCGGAATTCCAAAGCTGCATGAGTCAGCTCAAAAAAACAGTGCCATATACGGAAAGACCGGATGGTAGTATGGTATATGAGATTGAAACCGATACGCAACAAAAGCGGTATGTCCGTATCAGCGTAAAGCAGTGGGAAGGAATCACCACAGGGCTTGCAGAGGATATTACAGCATTGGTTGTGGAAAAGCAAATGATTGAATATGATCGTGACTATGATTTGCTGACAGGACTTTTGAATCGTCGTGCGTTTTATAGAGAAGTGGAAAAAATATTCCATGAAAAAGAAATGGATGGTTATGGTGCGGTTTTGATGATGGACTTGGACAACTTAAAGAAAATGAATGATCATTTTGGACATGAGTGGGGCGACCGTTATTTACAGCAAGGTGCATTTGGTTTGGCATCTGCTGCTCCTTCCAATTCCATATTGGCACGATTGGGCGGAGATGAATTTGCGATTGTATTTTACGGATATCAGAATCAGGAGGCGGCATATGACGCAGTGCAGGTATTCCAAAAGCAGGCGTGGAACAGCAGTTTTCTGGCACCGAATGGTGAAATGTATCCGGTGCAGATCTCTGCCGGATTGGCGTTGTATCCCAAAGACAGCAGAGATTTCCATGAACTGATGAAATTTGCTGATTTTGCATTGTATCAGGTCAAACGCACGCATAAGGGTGTTTTGGGGATATTTGATGTTGCGGTATATATTCAGGAGAATCTCATGGCACAAAGTCGTATGGAATTACAAAAAATATTGGATGAAGAATTGATAGCCTACTATTTCCAGCCGATATTCAGTGCAAAGGATGGAGAGGTATATGCCTATGAAGCATTGATGCGTGTGGATACGCCAAACATACATACACCCGATCAACTTTTGGATTTGGCACAGCAAGAGTATAAGCTCAGAGAGATTGAACGTTTGACAATGCTCAAATCCACAGAAGCATATAACAAATTGCTGAAGGAAAATCTGGTAAATCCTAAGGCATATTTGTTCATCAATTCCATTGGAAACCAATGGATTGGGGAAGAGGAACAAAGGTTTATACAAACAACCTATCCGTCTTTGGCTCCAAGGATTGTTGCTGAGATTACAGAAATTACGGATATTGATTCTCAGGCATTGGCAAAGAAACGGAAAATGCGTTGCTTCTCAGGCTTGTTTGCGTTAGATGATTATGCGGTTGGATATAATAAAGAAGGGAATCTTTTGGATGTTGCACCGAATTTTGTCAAGCTGGATTTGGGTATGGTGCGAGGAATTGATACCGATGGAAATAAGCAGCAGATGGTATCAAATTTGGTAAGATATGCACATCAGCGAGATATGTTGATTATTGCAGAAGGGTTGGAAAGCGCAGGAGAAATTCAAAAATGCTTGGAATTGCATGTAGATCTTTTGCAGGGCTTTGCATTGGCAATTCCCAAGGCGGTGCCGGATCAGATTTCAAAGGAAGCCAAGCAGGTACTGCAAACATTCTGGAACACGAGAAAGGATGAAACAATATGAAAAAATTACTGGTTGTCATTGATATGCAAAATGATTTTATTGATGGAGCTTTGGGTACAGAGGAAGCGCAGGCAATCGTAGAACCGGTTTTGCAAAAAATCAAACAATATCCAAAGGATTGTATTTATGCAACAAGAGATACACACGGTACAGATTATCTGGATACACAGGAAGGCAAATTTCTACCTGTAGTGCATTGTGTGGAAAATACAAAGGGCTGGGAGTTTCCCGATGCAATTGATGCAGCATTGGATGGAGCGGTTGTCATCCAAAAATCAACATTTGGATCTTCTGCACTGGCGGATATGCTGTATTTTGAAACCATAGGGCAAGATGAAGTGGAGATTGAGTTGGTTGGACTCTGCACAGATATTTGTGTGGTATCCAATGCTATGTTGATTAAAGAAAAACTGCCGGAAGTAAAATTGATTGTAGATGCATCCTGCTGTGCGGGTGTGACACCAAAAAGCCATGCAGCTGCACTCACAACAATGAAGATGTGCCAATGTGTGATTCGTGGAGGTGAAGGTTATGAGAGATGAGCGTTTGGAAAAACTGGCAGATGTGTTGGTTCATTACGCAGTCGCAGTCAAAGCGGGGGATAAGGTTGCAATTTCCGCTGAGGACTGTGCGATTCCCTTTATCAAGGCAGTGGCAAGAGCCGCACAAAAGCAAGGGGGTCTGGTAGAATATTATGTGGATATTCCGGATGTGGATGCGGAAATCGTAAAAAACGGTACAAAACAGCAGTATGCAAGAGCCAATAAACGATTTGGCGATTGTGCAGCTTCGGATGTTTGGATCAGTGCATGGGGCAGCGAAAATACAAAAACAATGCAGTCCATACCTGCCGAACGCTTGAAGGAACGCAGATTGGCAAATGCAGAAAACAGAAAGCTGTATTCTGATCGCATGGGCAGCGGTGCATTGCGTTGGTGCGGTACACAGTTTCCGACAAATGGAGATGCACAGAATGCGGGGATGAGTTTGGAAGAATATGAAGACTTTGTATATCAGGCAGGTTATTTATATGAGGCAGACCCTGTAAAGAAGTGGAAAGAGATGGAAGCGGAACAGGAAAAGTGGGTAAAGTATCTCAATCAGAAAAAAGAGCTTCATATATTATCCGAGAATACAGATATTACAGTACGTATTGAAGGCAGAAAATGGATCAACTGCTGTGGAAAGGAGAATTTTCCGGATGGTGAAATTTTTACTTCTCCAATAGAAGATGGAGTTGATGGGTATATTACATTTTCTTATCCCTCTATCATCAATGGGCATGAGTTTGAGCAGGTAAAGCTTACAGTCAGCAAGGGGCGAATTGTGGAAGCAACTTGTAGGGATGCGGAAAAAGAGAAGGATTTGCTTTCTTATATTGATACAGATGCAGGCTCTCGTTATTTTGGAGAGGTTGCGATTGGAACCAATTATGGCATACAAAGGCATACAAAAAATATATTGTTTGATGAAAAAATTGGTGGTTCGATGCATATGGCAATTGGTGAGGGCTTCCAAGAAGCGGGCGGCAAAAATACTTCTGCCATTCATTGGGATATGATCAATGATATGAAAAAATGTGGAAAAATTTATGCGGATGGCGAGTTGTTTTATGAGAATGGGAAGTTTCGCAATGAAATATTGTCATAATACACAGCTTGCGTTATATCATAAAAAATGAGTGTGGTGCGCTGCCGACAGTTTTGGATTTGTTCAGGCACAGATACAGAAAAAGCAGGGAACTTTTGTGTTCTTTGCTTTTTTTGTAAAATAAATGGATTTAATTTTTTTAATATTGGCATCATATCTCAGAAGAACAATGCCGTTTTTTTGCAATATGTCATAGTGTTTTACGAAGTACTGCAATTGGCTGCCATAAAATCATGTGAAAAGTACCAAAGAATGGTTGAAATCGCAGACGATCAACATACAGTAAGCCTGAAGAGATCTCCGCTTTGTGGGATTTTGTCACATAAAGAATAATAATTATCATTTGACTTTTTTTGTTGATTGGGTTAAAATACCCTTAAAGACTATGATTTCATGCGATCATACAAATGAAAAAATAATATGTCTGAATGACCAAAAGGGGGATGCAAAGGAGGATTCTGTATGGAGCTGCTCAGAATTGCAAAACAAGAGGATATACCAAATTTCTATCAATTATGGAAGCTCTGCTTTGGTGACAGCGATGACTTTTGCGATTGGTTTTTTCGCAATCGCTTTGCACCGGAGTATTCTGTTTGCTTACAAAATGCAGATGGTTTTGCCTCTTGTATGCAAGCATTTCCCTATATGGTATGGATACGTGGCAAAAAAATACCGGGGGCAATGATGTGCGGTGTTTGCACACACCCAAAAGAGCGTAAAAAAGGATATATGGGAAAGGTTTTTTCCTATGATATGCAGGTACTGCATCAAAAGGGTATAGCGGTTGCGGTACATACACCGGCAGTTTTGCCAAGCTATTTTTCCTTTGGGCATTATCCTGTGGCAGATGCTCGTTATTTGACGGCACAAGCCATTCCCAAAGGATTCCGGAAACGGGAGCATAGCATATTATTGGAAGGAACAGGTTATAAAAAGGCTTATGCCTGCTATGAAAGCCATGCCTCGAAATACAGTGGTATGATTTGTCGTACAGAAGCAGATTTTGTACGAAAAATGGAAGATTATGCAGCAGATGGCGGTAGGTGTATGGCAGATTCTCAACAGGTACAGGCATATGTTTGCTATTATCAAACCGAAGAAGCGCTCACCTGCGTAGAGGCTGTAGGTGAAGAAACAGCTTTGCAAGAGGTGTTGGAAGGATTGTTTGCAGAAGCGGCAGGATTGTCGCTTTCTGTAAAATTGCCGCCAAAAAGCAGATTGACATTTCCTTTTGCACAATCAGAAGTGAAACAAAAGGGTGTTATGGGACTTGTGAATATTGCTTTGCTTTTGCAAAAATTGGGATTGGATGCAAAGGCGACTTTTATGGTGACGGATTCTGTCATAGAACAAAACAATGGATGTTTTACATTGAATGGAAGCATCAGCAGCAATCCGCCGGCTTTTGCGATTCCAAGCGGCAGACTGCTTCCGGTTTTGGTGGGGTATCAAACACTGGAAGAACAAAAGGAATGGATTACCATATACGATATGGATGGATTTTTGGAAATTCAGAACAAACTACCACGAATGGATTGTTATATTATTGATGAGTATTGAGTAAGAGCAGGTGTATATGTCGTATGGCTGCTCAAATGATGGAGGAAAATATTATGCCGATGATGTGTTTGGACGAAGAAAGGTCGATAGAGAGTGAAGAAAATCAAAAGGAATTGGTGTTTCATCCAATTACTTTAGAAGCAAAGGAATTGATTGAAAGCTATACTGTGCCATGGCAGATGGATTGCTCCGATTTGTCGTTTGCCAATTTGTTTATTTGGGGTACAGAAGGAAAAATGCAGTATGCAGAAAAAAATCAAGTATTGTATATCAAGTTGGACTTTGAGGGAGTTCCCATGTTTTTCTGGGCGCCGATTCCCAAGAAAGGCATTGCTGTGGATTATCGTAAGGCAATTGATGAGGCAGTTGCATACATGCATCAGGAGGGCGTAGAACCCACATTCCGTTCTGTATGGACAACATTTCGTGATATGATGTTACAGGCATATCCAAAGATGTTTGTTATGCCTACAGATATTGCATGGGATTATGTATATGAACAGGAAGCGCTGGCAACACTTCGTGGTAAAAAACTGCATGGCAAGCGTAACCATATCAATAAATTCTTGGCGGCATATCCGGACTATGAATACAAAAAGCTGGATGAAAGCAATGTTGCGGATTGCATTGCACTTTATGATAAATGGATTTCTGAAAAAGAACCGTCCAAAGAGCTGGAAGATGAACGCAAATCCGTGCTGTTGGCATTGCAGAATATGAAAGCCTTGGGTTTAACCGGTGGTGCTATTTATGTGAATGGCAAGTTGGGGGCATTTACGGTAGGCGAGCGTATTCGGGAGGATGTACAGCTGGTGCATATCGAAAAGGCGGATACAGATATTGATGGACTGTATCCTATGATCAATCAGCAGTATGTGTTGCATGAGTGTACGGATGTTTTGTATATCAACCGTGAGGAAGATATGGGGCATGCTGGCATGCGCAAGGCAAAACGATCTTATCAACCATGCTATATGGTGGAAAAATATCTGTTGAGTCTAAGAGATCTTTCACAAGATCCAAATATTTGGGGAATAAAAGAAGAAGAATAATGTAATTTGTTAAGATTTTGTGCAGTGTGTTTCTCAAAAGAAACATGCTGCTTTTTTGTTGCAATATTTATGCAAAGCATGATATATGCGGCATATATGCAATGTTTCTATGATATATGAAAAAATGTTTTTACAAAATCCTTGACAAGAAAGCAAAGAATTTGTATAATTATCTTAATAATTTTGTAATAATTCGAAAGCTTGGAGGATACTATATTATGATACAGTCAAAAGCAATGCGTCAAATTTGTATTACAGCCGTCTGTGCCGTTTTGGGCAATACGTGTGTATTTGCAGCAGATTTGCCCGCTACATCTCATCAAAATACAGCAGTAGTGGAACAATCTATTTCCGAAACATCTTATCTGACTACGGATAATGTCAATACTGATCTTACAAAAGTAGCAGATGAATCTCAATGTGCAGTAGTTACCGCACAGACCGGTTTGAATTTACGAAAAGAAGCATCCACCATCTCTACCATTTTGCGTGCGTTGCCTTATGGTACAGTAACAACGGTAGACCGTGTAGGCCCTGAATGGGTACGTGTCATTACAGATGATGGTGTCAAAGGGTATGTCAGCGCACAGTATGTTTCTCTGCGTTCTGTGGAAGAAGTTTCCCGTTCTGCAGCTGCATATTCCAACAAAGGACAGGAAATTGTATCTTATGCACAGCAGTTCATTGGCACACCTTATGTATGGGGTGGTACCAATCTGAATAGCGGCGTAGATTGCTCCGGTTTTGTATATGCGGTATTGCGGGATTTTGGTATTAGCGTAAACAGAACATCTTCTGGCATGGCAAGCAATGGCATTGCTGTAGAAAAATCAGATTTGCAGGCTGGCGATTTGGTATTCTTCAACAGTGGTGGCAACAGTGGCATTTCTCATGTAGGTATTTACATGGGCGATGGTAATTATATTCATTCTACAGACGGTGCTGCTTATGGTGTTACCATTACATCCCTAAACAGTTCTTACAGTGCACGTACATATGTAACCGCAAGACGTGTGATTCGATAAATAACATAGTATCAGACAGAAATGAGCAATGCCGATATTCGGCATTGCTTTTTTTGAAGTCGCATTGTCTGGCATTATTTCAACACCGGTTTTCTTTGCTGTTCCATATACCATAAAAGAGCTTGGAACAGGATTCCAAAACTTTTCTGTATTGACAGCAAACACAAAAAAACATATCATGATATGCAGGAAAGATTCATAGAAAATAGAGAGGAAGAGCGGTATGCGTATTGGTTCTGGATATGATGTACATAAACTGGTGGAAAATAGAAGATTGATATTGGGCGGTGTTCATATTCCTTATGAAAAGGGTTTGCTGGGACATTCGGATGCAGATGTACTTTTGCATGCAATCATGGATGCGTTGCTGGGGGCAGCTGCTTTGGGGGATATTGGCACCCATTTCCCCGATACAGATCCACAATATGAGGGGGCAGACAGCCAACAATTATTAAGTGCAGTTTGGGGGTTGATTTCTCAGAAGGACTATTGTATAATGAATATCGACGCAACAGTGATTGCACAAAAGCCAAAATTGAAACCATATATCCAGCAGATGCGGGAAAATATTGCAAAGTTGTTGGATATTGCACTGGATCAGGTCAATGTCAAAGCCACCACAGAAGAAGGGCTGGGCTTTACAGGTGCAGGGCAGGGAATTGCGGCTTCTGCTGTCTGTCTGTTGCAAAAAACGAAATAAGTCAAAAGTGATGATGGAAAAGAGTAGTCCTTTTTTCACCTGCCAGAGAATAACGGCCGTGGTGAAAGATGATGAGATTTGAGCCTATATAGATATATGGGTTTGATTGTCACCGTCTTAAGATACATGGGTGAGAGCCGTTTACAGAATGAGGAGGATGAAGTGCGTTCCTGAACTGAACAGGTGAACGAATATCAGTAGCCTGCTTTCGATGACAACGTTACAGTCTTTTAAGTGAGACGGCATTTTTATATACAAAAATGAACCGTCTAAGTAAAGTGGAACCACGGAGTATCAGCTTCGTCTTTACATGGTATGTAAAGACGGGGCTTTTTTTATACCATCCCGTTCACAGTGATCCTAGAAACACCTTATTTCGTGCTGTCATATCATAAAAAAGATCAGTATGGAGAGAGGAGCAATAATATGAAAATGAATGTATTGGTATCAGCGGTAAAGGATATGATTGCAGTAATCAAACAGAAAGATCCTGCAATCAGAAGTTCCATTGAAGTGATTTTATACCCCAGCTTTTGGGCAGTGATCAACCATCGTATTGCACATAGCCTGTATCAGAAAAAGCGCTTTTTCTGGGCTCGTTTGATTTCTCAAATTTCCAGAGGCTTGACAGGCATCGAAATTCATCCAGGTGCCAAAATCGGTAAAAATTTCTTTATCGACCATGGTATGGGTGTCGTGATTGGTGAAACCGCAGAAATCGGAGACAATGTTATGCTATATCATGGTGTAACATTGGGTGGTACTGGTAAGGATAAAATCAAACGCCATCCAACGGTTGGAGATAATGTATTGATTGGTGCAGAAACCATTGTGCTAGGCCCCATCAACATTGGCTCCAATACAAAGATTGGAGCAGGTTCTGTTGTTTTGGAGGATATTCCTGCAAACGTAACAGCAGTTGGTTCGCCAACAAAGATTGTCAGAAAAGATGGTATGCGTATCAAGCCTACAGATCCGTCTGAATTTACCAAGAAGAAAAAACAAGCAGTATGAGAGAACATGCTTTTTGCACAGGTACGATGTGCGTACCATCTTGCAAAAGGAGCGGTTGAAAAACGAAAAGTTTTCTAAAAATATATACTATGAAAAGGTATTTTATGGTATACTAATAAAAATATAGTGTTTACAATATGCTTACAGAGGAAGGATGAGCCACCATGAAATTATATAATACATTGACAAGACAAAAAGAAGAATTTATCCCACGTGAAGAGGGAAAGGTAAAAATGTATGTATGTGGCCCTACGGTATATGACTACATTCACATTGGAAATGCCCGTCCTTATGTAGTATTTGATACAGTAAGAAGATATCTGGAATACAAAGGCTATGAAGTAACTTACGTACAGAATTTCACAGATGTAGATGATAAAATCATCAATCGTGCAAACAAAGAAAACAGTACCATGCAGGAGATTTCCAATCGTTTTATTGAAGAAGCGTTCCACGATGCAGATGGCTTGAATGTAAAACGTGCCACTGTTCATCCCCGTGTTACACAGGAAATGGATGGGATCATTGAAATGGTAAAGACACTGATCGACAAGGGTTTTGCTTATGAAGATAACGGTACGGTATACTTTGATACAAAACAATTTCCTGAATACGGAAAACTCTCCAAAAAGAATTTGGATGAGCTGATTGCAGGTGCAAGTGAACGTGTTACCGTGGATGATGCAAAGAAAAATTCTACCGACTTTGTGCTTTGGAAACCCAAAAAAGAAGGGGAACCAAGCTGGACTTCCCCTTGGGGTGAAGGCAGACCGGGTTGGCATATCGAATGCTCTGTGATGGCAAAACACCATTTGGGTGAAACCATTGATATTCATGCCGGTGGCGAAGATTTGATTTTCCCGCATCATGAAAATGAAATTGCACAGAGTGAAGCAGCCAATGGCTGCCAGTTTGCAAAATACTGGATGCACAATGGCTTTATTACCGTAGATAACGAAAAAATGTCGAAATCCTTGGGTAATTTCTTTACGGTCAGAGATATTGCGGCACAGTTCCCTTATGAAGTGATTCGTTTCTTTATTCTCAACGGACATTACAGAAGCCCCATCAATTTCAGCAGAGAATTGATGCAGGCTTGCCAGAATGGTTTGGAACGTATCAAAAACGCAAGAAAAGAGCTTGCTTTTTATATCAAAAATTGTGCAGATACAAAGCTGACAGAAAAAGAACAAGAACAGATTGCTGATTTGGAAAAATATAAAGAACAGTTTGAAGCTGCTATGGATGATGATTTCAATACCGCAGATGCAGTTTCTGTCATTTATGAATTGGTACGCTTTAGCAATATTGCAGTCAAAGGCGGTGTGTCCAAAGAATATGCACAAAAAATTCAGGATATGCTGGATCACTTGTGTGGTGTACTGGGTGTTGCGGAGCTGAAAGAAGATGCTGTATCTGACGAGGATACTGCAAAGATTGAAGAACTGATTGCAAAAAGAGCAGAAGCAAAGAAAGCAAAAGATTTTGCAACGGCAGATGCGATCCGTGATGAACTTACAGCAATGGGAATCACCATTAAGGATACCCGTCAGGGCGTACAGTGGTTTAGAGGTTGAACATGCATTTGAAGGAAATTGATTTGTTGATGGGGCAACAAGGAAGTATAGACCCCAAGACCTTATCCCCATTGGTTTTGGCTTATATTGGTGATGCGATTTATGAGATTTTGGTGCGTACCACTGTATTGACAGATGGGAACGCCCCAGTCAATAAGCTGCATAAAAAAGCACGTGATTTTGTCAATGCAAAAGCACAGGCAGAATTTTATTTCCGCATAGAAGCTGCGCTTACAGAAACAGAAGCCGCTGTTTTTCGCAGAGGACGCAATGCCAAGTCCTTTACCACACCGAAGCACGCTGATTTGATGGATTATCGTCATGCAACCGGATTGGAAGCGTTGTTTGGCTATCTATATCTGGCAGGTGATATGGAACGTGTATGTACATTGTTTCGGATGGGAATGGAAGAAAAAATGTAAAGAATCAAAAAGCCGATGCGAAAATAAGTACATCGGCTTTTTGCCATATATATCAGAAGGAGGTTACTTTGTGGAGAAAAAAAGATACGATAAGGAACGCAAAACGGAAAAACGCAGAGAATATACAGCAGAGCAAGAGTCAAACGAAAATCAGTTAGAAGGGCGCAATGCCATACTGGAGGTGTTGCGCAGCGGTCGTGATATTGAAAAAATTATGGTTGCCAAAGGCAATGTAGAGGGTACCATCAAAAGAATTGTAGCAATGGCAGCAGAAAAAGGTGTGGTCATTCAGGAAGTCAGCCGCCATAAGCTGGATGAAATTTCACAGACCAAGAATCATCAGGGCGTGATTGCGTTGGTATCGGCGCATAACTATGTTGAGGTTTCTGATATTTTGGCAGCAGCAAGAGAGAAGAAGGAGGACCCCTTTGTATTGATTTTGGATGGAATCACAGATCCGCATAATTTTGGGGCAATATTGCGTACCGCAGAGTGTGCCGGTGTACATGGTGTGATCATTCCAAAGCGTCGTTCTGTGGGACTCAATGCAACCGTGGGGAAAACCTCTGTTGGTGCGGTGGAATATATGCCGGTAGCACGTGTCACAAATATTGTAAACACTATGGAATATTTGGGCAAAGAAGGTTTGTGGATGGCTTGTGCAGATATGAAGGGATTGGATCATTTTGATACCAATATGAAAGGCCCGCTGGCATTGGTTATTGGCAGCGAGGGGAATGGTGTGAGCCGTTTGGTGAAGGAAAAATGCGATTTTACGGTTTCTATTCCTATGTATGGGCAGATTTCTTCCTTAAACGCTTCTGTTGCGGCAGCATTATTGATGTATGAGGTGGTACGCCAGCGCCGATTTGTCTAATCAATATTTCATTTGAAAAAAATATGGATATGTGTTAGCCTAATATCAAAAATAAGTATAGCAAGAAAAGGGGGGAATTTCCATTGCAAGAGGATTTTTTGCTGGTGGATGGATATAATATCATTCACGCATGGGACGAGTTGCGAGAGCTGATGGAAGAAGTCAGTTTGGAAAGCGCACGCCAAAAACTGATGGACATTCTTTCAAATTATAAAGGCGTGAAAAAAGCGACCATTATATTGGTGTTTGATGCATATCTGGTAAAAGGCAGCGCTGGTTCACAAACAAAATATAACAATATCTATGTGGTATATACAAAAGAAGCAGAAACAGCAGACCACTATATTGAACGTGTGGTAACGGCTTTGCCAAAGCATTACCGTGTGCGTGTAGCAACGGCAGACGGCTTGGAACAGGTTATTGTATTGGGGCAGGGAGCCATTCGTATGAGCGCAAGGGAATTGCATAGAGAGGTACATGCTGTAGAACAGCAGTTACGAGAGCAGTATATTGAAAACAGACCGGCAAAAAATAATATGTTGGCAGATCATCTGGATGAAGAAGCTTTGGCTTGGTTAGAGGATTTGCGACGGAAAAAGTAAGGAGAAGTAGAGGTTTTATGACACAGCAAAATGTAGAAGAAAATCTGAAACGTGACGAATCTTTGGTCATAAAGGCACAAAGCGGAAATCGACCAGCTGAAACAGAACTTCTAGAAAAATATAAACCATTGGTGAAAGCAAAATCTCGTGCGTATTTCCTCATTGGCGCAGATAGTGAGGATATTATACAGGAGGGAATGATTGGTTTATATAAAGCAATTCGGGATTATGACCACAGTAAAAATGCGTCTTTTCGCAGTTTTGCGGAATTATGTGTCAATCGACAAATGATTACAGCCATCAAAGCTGCAACCAGACAAAAGCATCAGCCATTAAACTCTTATATTTCGTTGAATAAACCTGTTTTTGATGAAGAATCAGATGAAACATATTTGGATTTATTACAGGAGGGGGAACTGCTCAATCCGGAGATCTTGCTGATTGGACAGGAAAGCAAGAATATATTGGAGAATGAAATGGTCAAAAATTTGAGTGCGTTTGAAGGGAAGGTATTGACATTATATTTGCAGGGAAGAAGTTATTTTGAAATTGCTGGGGTATTGCAAAAAACAGAGAAGTCTATTGATAATGCCTTGCAACGGGTAAAGAAAAAATTGGAACATTTTTGTATAGAAAAAAAGACTTGACCATGGTGTATATTTGTAGTAGAATATAAAAGTATCCGGAAGAATGATGGAACAAATTCTTCCATATGCTACCGTGGCTCAGTAGGTAGAGCGTCGCCTTGGTAAGGCGGAGGTCACGGGTTCAAGTCCCGTCGGTAGCTTTTATAAAAGCCTTGAATATTTCAAGGCTTTTCTTTTTTATAAGTGCATATTTGCGTGCACATCTATTTTTTGCTGTTTTGAGAAGCGAAGCGGGAATGTAAAATTTTTTCTGTCAGTAGTATTGTGAAAGGTCTTTCATGATAAAATCCATTATCATAAGAAGCTCTTTTTTTGTGATCGCAAGAGAAAAAACAGTATAGATCATACTGAAAATATGGGGGTTCTTCCCTGATACATTTCTTTTATCGGTTTAGGATAGATGGATCACAGCAGGCATGATCCTTTGTACATACCATTAGAACGCAATCAAAAATGTATTTGGATGATAGTATCAAAGCTAAAAGCATATCAGAAAAGAATCCATGATGGCTCTTGCAATGTCATATGGATATATATTTTCAGTAAATCTGCTTTTCCTATTGTATTGGTAGCATTTTTGGTACCAATACAATAGAAAATAGTCTTTGATGATGTGTTTTCGATACGGCAGTTCCTATTATGATGTTGTGTCTTTTTCCAAGTCTTGCAATGCAGCTTTGGCTTTTTCCACAAGTGTTGTATTTGGAAATTCTTTTATGACTTTTTGATAATATGTCTTGGCATTTTCAAAATCTTCATTCATCTGTGCGATTTGTCCCAAATAATAATAGCTATTGCCATTGAGATCGGTTGCAGTGGTATATTGCAACACCGTTTCAAAATGTGTTTTTGCCTGCGTGTATTGATGATTTTTCATGGCAGCTTCGCCTTTGGCATACAAGGATTCTGCTGCTTTTTCAAAGGCTTCCGCTTTGGTCTGCTCGTACTTTTGAATATCCTCCTTCTCAAAGCCAAGCGTATCAATCTGTGCCAGTGTTTCTGCACATGCTTCATATTGTTTGTCATGCAGTAAGGATACGGCAGTTGCCAAAAGTTCCATATGCGCCTGCTTTGTTTCCTCGCTGCGCAGTTGTTTGTTTTCCTGTTCCAGTATCACTGCTTTTTCACATAGCTTTGCAACTTCTTCCGGAGATAGATTGGTTTTGCCTGCATAGCTTTCTACTTTTTCCTGAAGCTGTGCAATGGTCTGATCTTTTTCATCCTGTAATGCAGGAGAAATCAAAAATATCCATATCGTGGCGGTGGCAATCATACCAAAGACAAATACAATGAAATCCTTTTTGTCTAACAATGGGTCTGATTTTTTTTCACTGCGTTTATAACGTGGCATGGGTGGCGCTTCATCTGTTCGTTTGAGGATATTGGTTTCTGGGGCATCCTCTTTTTTTACCCAAGATTTTTCTTTTTTGAATGACAGATGCTTTTCGTCACCCAATTCTTTGAGATACAGCAGTGCGAGGTCGTTTTTACAATCTTTACGCAGTGCCAATTCTATGAAGTGCAATGCTCGTTTGTGATTGTTGTCCTTCAAGCAGCAGAGTGTCATAAGATGATAGGCATCCAAAAGGTTCGGATTGACATCCAGACATTTCTTAAGCTGTATGATGGCTAAATCTTCACTACCCTGTTTCAGATATTGCAGGGATTGATTATACATGCGAATGGCATCATTATATTTTTCTAAAAGTCTGGCATGTTTTTGAAAATATTGTATATAGTCTGAGGCAATATTGTCTTGTGGTACAATAGAAACACTGATAATCCAATGCTTCATAGCATCGGCAATATGTCCAATTTCGGCTTGGATCAGCCCCAGTAAATTACGTGCATCTATATTCTGCTTATCAAATGCCAAGCTCTGTTCCAGAAGAGCAGCGGCATGGGAAAGATCCTGTATATGCGCTGCCTCCAAAGCGGCATTGTACAGCCGAATGGATACATTGACAGCCTTTGTAAAAATATAAATGTCAATGCCACAGGAAGGGCAGGTGAAGCCTTTTGCAACGTCTTTTCCACAATTTGGGCATTTCATAGCTGAGTTCACCTTCATTCTGAGTGATCGGTACGTTTTTGTTTGGTATCTTTGGTAGCAATATATTGCAGGAGGTCTAACAAATCCTGTATTTGTGAAGCATGTAATTCTTCTTCAATATGATTCAGCTCTGTTAAGGGCTGATATTTTTTCAATTCTTCTTGGAAATTCAGCATAGGGCATCCTCCTCCTGTACACCATAGGACTGTATAAATGTTCTGAGTGCGCCAATCATATAAAGGGAACCGCAAGCCAAAATCATATCGCTCTGTTTTGTGATTTTGCATGCGTGCAGATATGCACGTGGAATTTCTTTTTCCAAATACATTGGTTTATGAAATATCGCAGCAGAAGCTTGCAAATGGGCGATATCCAGTCGTCTTTCGTTTTGTGGTTCTGTCAGTACCGCTTGGTGGATATATGGAAAAATTTCGGAGAGCATCAAATCATATTCTTTGTCACCAAGTACACCCAAAATCAAAGTAATTTTTTTATCCTTTGCATAGAGCGGCAGGGAAAGTGCCAATTTGGCAATGCCGTCTGCATTATGTGCACCATCCAGTATTACAAGCGGATTTTGCCCCACGATTTCCATACGTCCTGGCCATTTTGCTTTGGCAAGCCCTTGACAGATGCGCTCCTTTGTCAAAGACAAACCGTTTTTTTGCAGTACTGCGCAAGCATTCAATACAGTGATGCAATTTTCAATTTGATAGCTTCCCAGCAGGGGAAGGTATAAATTCTGATAGGAAAACCATTCGCTTTCTACAGAAAAAATGGTACCCTCAGCATCTTGTTTGTGTATGACAATGCTTCTATCAGATGCACACCATAATGGAGCATGATTGGCTTTTGCTGTGTTCTTAGCAATATTATATACGCTTTCTTCCTGCGCATACAATACTACGGGACAATTTTTCTTGATAATTCCACATTTTTCTTTTGCAATCTCCATCAATGTATTGCCCAAAAAGTCGGTATGATCCATACTGATCGACATAATCAGACTCAAAAGCGGCTGCTTGATGACATTGGTTGCATCGTAACGCCCGCCAAGGCCTACCTCTAAAATGAGAATGTCTACATTTTGATTGGCAAAGTAGTGAAATGCAGCGGCTGTCAATATTTCAAACAATGTAGGGACATCCTCCCCATCCTGTTGCATTTCCAGACATTTTTCACGCATATATGCGATTTCAGCAGCAAATGCATCCTCTGTTATGGGAATGCCGTCAATCATAAATCGCTCTACATATCGCTCCAGATGTGGTGAAGTATATACAGCAGTGCGATAGCCGTTTTGCTGCAAAATGGCAGAGAGCATCGCACAAGCAGAGCCCTTGCCATTGGTTCCTGCAATATGGATACAGCGCAGCTTATCCTGTGGATTTCCGATACGTTCCAAAAGTGCAAGAATACGGGATAGCCCTGGTACAGAAGCAAATCCGATTTCGTTTTCCAAATATACAACAGCAGAATGATAATTCATTGATGTTTCACCTCGTTTTCAATCTGCATTTCATTATAGCAGGTATTGTATTTTCTGCAAGTTTTTGAAGAATGTCAAAAAATAAGATAGAAAATGGTGAAAAGGTTGTATGAAAAGAAAGAAGAATGTATAATAAATGCAATGTGAAGAAAAGGAGGATACCATCATGGAAGATCAAAAACGTTCTGAAGAAGAGAAACGTCAAGAGTCAGAGAAATTCCTGCATAAGCAGATCGTGGACAGTGATTTTTCACCTACATATTTTCCGAAAAGAGATCGGAGTAACACTGTGTATTACGGGCAGAGCAAAGATACAGAAAAAGCAAAGCATATATCTGTGCATAGGGAAGATGCCGAAAAACAGGAGAAGGATACAGCGATGCACACGCATACATCGCAGATTGAAACAAAGCAGAGCCATACCGATCTTTCTGCCATGGAAAGACGGCGGAAGGATTTGAATACCATTCATCAGAAGCAGGAGGATATGTCAAAGCAGATGAAAATGCCAAAACCAAAAAAAACGAAACCAAAAAGAACAGGAATGAAAAAAAGTGTCAAGATACTATTATGCTTGATTGTGGTTCTTTTGCTTGGAGGTAGCAGTGCTGCTTTTATGAAAAACTTGTTTTCTTCTGATGTGGGAGAGGAGAACTATAGTGGCATCACTACAAAGATTACCATTCCTGCTGGTGCAGGTACAGCAGACATTGCGGATATTTTGAAAGAAAATGATTTGATTCACAGTACGTTTTTATTCCGTATGAGCAGTAAAATCAATGGGTATGATGGAACATATCAACAAGGTACTTATGATGTGGATACAGGTATGACGAATACACAGATTATGGCATTGTTGCAAACCATGCCTGTACAGGATGAGAACAAGCTCACCATTCCCGAAGGTTTTACCATACAGCAAATAGCGGCACGTGTGGATGAGATGGGGATTTGTACAAAAGAGGAATTTATGACAGAGGTGCAAACAGGAACATTTCCATATGCATTTTTACAGGATATTCCGCAAAGAGAAATGCGACTGGAGGGGTATTTGTTCCCAGATACCTATTTTGTATCAGAAAATGCCACACCCCATGATTTGATTGTTATGATGCTGGATCGCTTTGAAGAAGTATACAAAAAGTATGAAACAGATGTCAAAAATAGTGGGCATACGTTGGATGAGGTGCTGACAGTTGCCGCTATGGTAGAAAAAGAGATTACATTGGATGAAGAACGTGGTAAGGCTGCCGGTGTCATATACAACCGATTGAAAGAGGATATGTCCCTTGGTATTGATGCGACAGTATTGTATGCCGTAGGCAAGACGGGAGATACACTGACAGAAGAAGACTTAAAGGTGGATTCTCCCTACAATACGAGAGTGAATAAGGGCTTGCCGCCAGGGCCAATCGCAAATCCAGGAGAGGCATCCTTCCGTGCGGCATTATATCCGGAGGAACATCAATATTTGTATTATGTGATGGAAGCGGCAGGAAAACAAAATCATATTTTCTGTGAAACATATGATGATTTTTTGGCTGCAAAGGAAAAATATAAAAACAGCCTTTCGCAGTGATATAAAAGGAGAAAAAACAGTATGAACTATGTAACAGATGAAACAATGAATTCGTATTTACGCAGCGTACAGCCGATGTACGATGGGGTATTGGGGGAAGTGCAAAAAGAGGCGCTTGCGGCAGAGGTTCCCATCATTCCGCTGGAAACGGCAAGATTGCTGTCTGTTCTTTTGACGATGCAAAAACCCCAAAATATATTGGAAATTGGCACAGCGGTTGGATTTTCTGCCGGGCTGATGTGTCGTTATCTTCCGGAGGATGGAAAGGTGACAACGATTGACCGCTTTGAGGTGATGCTTCAGGATGCACGTGTGAATATCAAACGTATGGGATTGGAAAACAAAATTCAAATTTTGGAGGGCGATGCAGCCGATATTCTACCAACACTGGAAGGACCTTATGATGTCATTTTTATGGATGCGGCAAAGGGACAGTATAGCGCCTTTTTGCCACATTGTTTGCGGCTATTGCCTGTAGGCGGTATATTGATTGTTGATGATGTGTTGCAGGGCGGAACGATTGCACAGACTCGCTTTAGCGTGCCTAGAAGGCAAAGAACCATTCATAAACGTCTGAGAAATTTCCTTTGGGATATTACCCATCATGATGCATTGGAAACATCCATCATCCCCATCGGAGATGGTTTGGCACTATGCTACAAAAAAAAGGAAATTTCAAAGGAAGAAGGAGAAAAGAGGAATGAAGAATAAAATCAAACCAGAGCTTCTTGCACCGGCAGGGGACTTGGAAAAATTAAAGATTGCAATATTATATGGTGCAGATGCCGTATATATTGGCGGGGAGGCGTACAGTCTGCGTGCCAAAGCCAAAAACTTTACAAAAGAAACAATGGCGGAGGGGATTCGTTTTGCCCATGAGCATGGTGCAAAAGTATATGTGACTGCCAATATCTTTGCGCATAATGCGGACTTTGACGGCATGGCAGAGTATTTTCAGGAAATTCAGGAATTGGGTGCAGATGCGGTATTGATTTCTGATTTGGGAGTATTTGCGGTTGCAAGGGAAGCAGCGCCAGATTTGGAAATCCATGTATCTACACAGGCAAATAATACAAACTACCAAAGTGCCAAAATGTGGTATCGTTTGGGTGCAAAACGTGTGGTGGTTGCAAGAGAGCTTTCTCTGCAAGAGATTCGTGAAATGAGAGAAAAAATTCCGGAAGATATGGAAATGGAAGCATTCATTCATGGTGCAATGTGTATCTCTTACTCCGGACGCTGTCTTTTGAGTAATTACCTCAGCGGACGAGATGCAAACAAGGGTGCTTGCGCCCATCCCTGCCGCTGGAAATACCATTTGGTGGAAGAAACTCGTCCCGGAGAATACATGCCCATTGAAGAAAATGAAAGAGGAACCTATATCTATAATTCAAAGGATTTGTGCATGATTGACCATATTCCGGATTTGATTGATGCAGGTGTAGTCAGCCTGAAAATTGAAGGGCGTATGAAAACACCTTTTTATGTGGGGACAGTCATTAAGGCATATCGTCAGGCGATTGATGACTTTTTTACAGATCCTGCATTATATGAGGAACGGATTCCAAAGTATTTTGACGAAATTTCAAAGGCAAGCCATAGAGAGTATACCACTGCATTTTATTACGGCAAACCGGATGGCAACCAGCAGATTTATACGAACAATTCTTATATCCGCCCATACGACTTTATCGGAATGGTACAGCAGGATAGTGATGCAGAGCATATTGCTTGGGTAGAGCAGCGCAACAAATTTTCTGTGGGGGATGAAATTGAGGTGTTTCCGGCAAAAGGCGATGCCTTTGTGATGCAGGTAACCGATATTTGGAATGCGTCGGAAGAAGCAGTGACCAGTGCGCCACATCCACAGGAAAAGCTGAGAGTGAAATTTACAAAACCGGTGTATCAGTATGATATGCTACGGAAATTTTCGGAAGAAAAAAAATAAGCTCTTGATTTTCGTTCCATTTCCATTTATGCTATATAAAGTAGAATGTTCAAGAATGAAGAAAAGGATTTGAGTATGGAATTAACACAATGTATTAACTATCTTTTAACAACTGCACAACATTCAGTATTTCAATATTTGAATAGTAAGCTGGCTGCATACGATGTGACGCCATCTCAGTATGGTGTACTCAGTTGTTTGTGGCAAAGAGAATTTGCAACACCAAAACAGATTTCCGAAATTCTTTGTTTGGAAACATCAACCATTTCCGGCGTGTTGGATCGCATGCAGAAAAAAGGACTCATTGACCGTGTCATCAATCGAGAGGATCGCAGAGAGGTGCGTGTGGTGCCGACAGAAAAGGGAAAAGCGCTGCAAGAACCGATTTCTCAAATCATTGATGAAGTCAATTTGCAGGTATTGAAATGTTTTTCAGACGATGAGGTGGCAACATTGAAAAACCAGTTGCGTATCATTGCAGAAGGAAAATATTTCTAAATCTGGGTAATATGAAAATACCTCAATCTATGATTGGTATCCATAGATTGAGGTATTTTGCTTTTCAAAAAGTATGAAAAACAGGTGTCAATAGCCGAATGTTTCACCAATCAGAAGGATTTTGATACGACCAGCAGGATAACAGTTTCTTGTGATGACAATTTGATTGCAAATACAATCTAAAGACAAACAATTGTGGCAAGTGCCTTGGATTGCACAAGGAGTTTTGTTCATCAAGCGCACATTGTTGATGGGAGCAGAGGTAGAACGTACTCTTTTTATAGCTGTTTCTACATCCTGTGTGATTTTATTCATACTGCATAAAACAATGACGTTTTTTGGACCATAGATGAAGGCTGCAACACGATTGCCAATGCCATCTATATTGACCAACACGCCATCTTCAGAGAGTGCATTGATGCTTGTGATATAGTAATCGACCAGCAGACCTTGACGATTCAATTCAGCCAATTCTTCGGAATCAGTTGCCATATCTCGATCCACGATGGTGTAATCCTTTGTATACAATGCTTTGATCAGTCCTATATCCCGAATCGTCATTGAGCCACCCCAAGATACAGAACTTTTTGCAGGAATCAAAGATAATGCTTTTTCGATTGCCTCTGCTGCTGTTGGAAAATAATAGGCTTCAAAATGTCGTCGTTCCAGATGTTCAATGAGTGTTTTACGCAACAATTCGTTTCTTTTTTCTACAGGTGTCATGGGTGTCACTCCTTGTGTATTTTGTGATTTTCCTCTTTTGGTATACATATTTGGAAAAATTCTACGACACTAACAATTCGCAGATATAAAGATTTGATTTATCTTACATTTGATCCAATACCATATGGAGCTGTTTTGCAGAAGGAAATATTTTGATTTTCTGCATAGAAAAAAGAGCAGCATCTTTAGAATGAAAAAATATCACATTCTGAGCAGTCAAAAAGATTGTTGGAATGTGATATGTTTTCGTCTAATGTTTTTATGATAAAGGGGGAAAAATTTTTTTGTCTTGTTTGTGAAATATTACATTTCAACAATTACAGTGGTACCCATACCGCCACCAATGCAAAGTGTGGCAAGACCGTTTTTGGCATTTCTTTTTTTCATTTCGTACAGCAGTGTGACAAGAATTCTTGCACCGGAAGCGCCTACGGGATGTCCCAGTGCAATTGCACCACCATTTACATTGACTTTGTCCATGTCAAAACCAAGCTCCTTTGTTACAACAATGCTCTGTGCAGCAAAAGCCTCGTTACATTCGATCAGATCCAGATCGTCAGCAGTCAAATTTGCTTTCTCCAGTGCTGCACGACAAGAATAAATGGGCCCAATACCCATAATACTGGGATCGACACCAGCCGAAGCATAAGATTTGATTTTCGCCATTGGTTGGATACCCAATGCCTCTGCTTTTTCCGCACTCATCATAATCAAAATTGCAGCGCCATCGTTGATACCGGAAGCATTTCCGGCTGTTACGGTACCATCAGATTTGAAAGCTGTTTTCAGTTTTTGCAACTTTTCGATGGTCGTACCATGTTTTGGGTACTCGTCATCAGCAATGACAATTTCTTCTGTTTTCTTTTTGATTGTGACAGGTACGATTTCGTCTGCAAATCTGCCGGATTTTTGGGCAGCCTCAGCTTTTTGTTGGCTTTTGAATGCAAATTCATCCTGCATTTCTCTTGTAATACCAAATTGTGCCGCTACGTTTTCTGCGGTAATACCCATATGATATTTGTGGAAAGCATCTGTCAGGGCATCTTTTACCATACTATCAGTGATTTTACCATCGTTCATTCTGTATCCGCCACGTGCCTTTTCCAGAACATAGGGCGCCTGTGTCATGTTTTCTGTACCACCACAAACGATAATATCAGCATCACCGCACATAATTGACTGAGTCGCCATAGCAACAGAACGCAGACCAGAACCACAAATCATGTTGATTGCCAGAGCGGGTTTTTCTACAGGAATCCCTGCGTTGACCGCTGCCTGACGTGCAACCCCCTGATACTGCCCTGCCTGTAAAACACAGCCTAACAATGTTTCATCTACCATATCAGGTGTAATGTTTGCTCTTTTCAGAGCCTCTTTGATGGCAATGCTACCCAATTCGGCAGCAGATACATCCGTAAAAGCACCTTGAAACGCGCCGATGGGTGTTCTAACTGCACTTGCAATAACTACTTCTCTCATGATTCCATTTCCTCCTTATAAGTATATCAAAATACATGCATTGCATCCTATCATGCTTTAGAATACACCAACATGGTCGGCAACTCTTACTTTTGCAGCAGTCAAAGAAAGAACTTCTTCTACAGAGCTGTCTTTGTGTACTTCTGTCAATACCAGACGGCCTTCTTCTACTTCAAATACAGCCAATTCTGTGACAATCAGTGTGACAACGCCTTTACCCGTCAGGGGCAGATTGCAATTTTCCAGAATTTTTGGCTCGCCTTTTGTAGTATGTGTCATAGCCACAATTACTTTTTTTGCGCCGCTTACCAAGTCCATAGCGCCACCCATACCGGGTACCATTTTGCCAGGCACCATGTAGTTTGCCAGATTGCCGTATTGGTCTACCTGCAAACCACCGAGTACAGTGATATCTACATGACCACCTCTTACAATGCCAAAGGACATTGCGCTGTCAAAAAATACAGCGCCGGGCTTGATGGTTACAGGCTGACCACCAGCATTGACAATTACAGGATTGATTTCCTCTTTGTTTGCAGAACGCTCTAAGCCAAGGAAGCCGTTTTCAGAATGTAATGTTACATCAATATCAGCGGGAATGTAGCTTGCTACCATAGTGGGCAGACCAATACCAAGATTGACAACATCCCCATCTTTGATTTCTTTTGCAATACGACTTGCAATGATTTCTTTCGCATGCATAGCTATGCTCCTTTCACAATATAATCCACAACAATATGAGGGGTTACAATTTCGTTATGGTTCAATGTACCAACAGGTACGATTCTTTCCGCTTCTACGATTACAATATCTGCTGCCATAGCCATCAGAGGATTGAAGTTTCTTGTAGCGCCATCATAAATCAAATTACCTTTTTCATCGCAAACGGATGCAAATATGATTGCTACATCTGCATGTAGTGCTGTTTCCAGAAGATATTCTGTGCCGTCAATATGCAAAACAGGCTTATCCTTCTGTATATCTGTGCCTATGCCTGTTCTTGTTAATACAGCACCAAGACCAACGCCACCGCAACGAATCCTCTCTGCCAAAGAACCTTGTGGTACCAGTTCGACAATCAGTTCTTGCTCCATCATTTGTTTCCCTGTTTCCGGATTGGTACCGATGTGAGAAACAATGGCTTTCTTGAGCTGATGATTGACCACCAGTTTGCCTGTACCCTTGTCAGGGAAAGCAGTATCATTGCAAATCAATGTAATATCCTTGACGTTTTTTTGTATCAAAGCATCTATGATTTTTTCGGGAGTACCAACACCTAAGAAACCGCCACACATTACAGTCATACCATCATGGATGAGGTCGGCGGCAGCTTCAATAGAAATCAATTTATTCATATGCGTTCCAGTCCTTTCCTGATATTGCTCAAACGATGTTTTATGTATTTTTGAATTAACGCTATCATATATCTACAATGTGCTTTGTACAAGAACGCACTTTTTATATACGTTATATGGAAAAGGCAATCAGGTGGTAGCCAAGAAAGAAAATATAAAAAAAGAAATAACGTATAAAAATAGAAAGTAGGTATGAAAAAAGAAACGGATAAAACCGCTAAAAAAAAATTTTTTTCTGATACAAAAAAGGCAATTCTTATCGAATAGTTAGAAAAATGCCGTGAACTTCAATTTGTGCTGGAAATATACTTTGTTTTACACTATAATACCGTGTAAGATCATTCGTTGTTTGTTGTCATGAAATTACAGAGAAATGTCTGATGAACATTTATGTAATAAAAAAGAGAAATAGAGGGCAGAAAGATAAAAAACGATGGGCAAGCCTATGAAGGATTGTATGTATGGTGTGATGCAATGTTTTTGGAAAAGACGAATGTATGCCCTTTATATTGTGATCATGTTGCCATACCATGTTGTATCATCGGCCTGTGTTACGGATCATGTCGCATTTGATGTGATTTAGAAAAATAATGGTGTAGTATAAGTAAAAAGGAGATGATGGTATGGCAGAATTTAAGGAGGAATACCAATGTTCTTTGCAGTTAGCAATTGACATTTTGGGTGGAAAATGGAAAATGCGGATTATATGGTATTTGTTAGAAGGCACCCAGCGTTTTTCTGATTTTTCCAGAAGAATTCCGGATATTACACAAAAAACATTGACACAGCAATTGCGTGAATTGGAAGAAAAAGGAATTATTACAAGAAGAATATATGCGGAAATGCCGCCAAGGGTTGAGTATAACATTACAGAATACGGCAGGTCGCTTTCTGACATATTGTCTGGATTGAGCGGTTGGGCGCATCAGTATGCCATTGATAAGGGTATTCATATCAAGAGCAAAGACAAACATTAAAAGTAATATGGAAAATGTCTGTCCCTATATAAAATTTGAATGTGGTTGACAAAAAGTGTATCTATGGTCGTACACGAAAATATAGATCTTGGACGCCAGAAATATTGTGCAATTTGTACATTATTTCTGGCGTTTTTTATATGTTTTGGGTATCTTTTTAGAAACTATATGCATAATAAGATATCTGGTGTCGAAAAAGTGCCATATTGCAAACGAAAAAGTGGCAGGTTAGAATTAAGCCACAAAAGAATAAATGTAAAACAAGAAACAAAAGACAAGAAAGAGGAGTGTAACATGATGAACAAAAACGTAATTTTGACTTGTGCAGTAACCGGATCCGGTGACAGCCATTTGAAACATCCAGGCATACCTTCCACGCCGAAGCAGATCGCAGACAGCGCCATAGAAGCTGCAAAAGCAGGAGCTGCAATCGTCCATCTGCATGTAAGAGAAGCAGATGGTACACCAAGCAGAAGGCTGGAATACTATGAAGAAGCAGTTGATTTGATCAGACAAAGCAAAACAGATGTCATCATCAATCTGACAACAGGTATGGGAGGTGACTATGTAGAACATCCGGATGATCCTACCATCTTTGGCCCTGGAAGTGATATGGTTACTCCGGCAGAAAGAGTAAAACACATTCAGAAAATCAAACCTGAAATTTGTACACTGGACTGTGGTTCCTTCAACTACAAGACAACAGCTTACCTTGCAACATATGCAATGCTGAAAGAATCCGCAAGACTGATTACAGAAGCAGGCGTAAAAGCTGAAATTGAAGCGTTTGAACTGGGACATATCTGGCAGGCAAAGGAACTGATTAGAGAAGGTTACCTCCCTGCATCTACAATGTTCCAGCTGTGCATGGGTATTCCCTTCGGCGCAGAAAGCACATCTAGAAATCTGGTAGCAATGATGGATGCACTGCCTCAGGGCGCTGTGTGGGGTGCATTTGGTATTGGTCAGGATGAATATCCTATGGTAGCACAGGCAGTTATCAATGGCGGTAATGCTCGTGTTGGTCTGGAAGATAATATCTATTTGGAAAAAGGCGTATTTGCTTCTAACGGTCAGCTGGTAGAAAAAGCAGTAAAACTAATCGAAACACTGGGCGCAAAAACACTGACACCAGCAGAAGCAAGAAAGAAACTGGGTCTTGTAAAATAAATCATTCGCAATAAAATGATTTCAATAAATTATATTTGGGAGGGAAATCGATGAGTACAAAAAAACAAATGAATACAAATGACGATACTGGTAAGTTGGACATGCCTTTGTTTTTGGGTGCAATTATTGTATTGGCTGTGATTAGTATTCCAATTATTATGTTTCCAGAGCAGGCGATGAATGTTGTAAATAAAATCAACGACTTCATCACAGTAAATTTTGGTAACTGGTATATTTGGTTCACATTCTTCACATTGTTCTTCTGTTTATTCATTTGCTTTAGCAAATATGGAAAAATCAAATTGGGTGATCCTACAACAAAACCCGATTACAATACATTCTCTTGGGCAGCAATGCTGTTCTGTGGTGGTATTGGTGGTACAGTATTGTACTGGGGATTTATTGAATGGGCATACTATTTCCAAGATCCGCCACTGCATTATCAGACAGGTACATGGGCAGCTGCAGAACTTGCAGCAGCACTTGGTCCCTACCATTGGGGCTTCATGGCATGGACAATCTACATCATCGGTGGTTGTGCATGTGGTTACATCCTGCATGTAAAAAAATGCTCCGTATTCAGAATTTCTGAAGCTTGCCGTGGTGTATTGAATGACAAAGTAGATGGTATTTTAGGCAGAATCATTGATATTGGTTTTATCTTTGGTTTGATTGCTGGCTCTGCCACTGCATTCGGTCTGGGTACACCACTGATTACAGGTTTGATTCATGATCTGACAGGAATTCCCGATAATAATACACTGAAAATCTGTGTATTGTTGGGTATCACATGTATTTTTGCATTTACATCTTTCAAGGGTGTAGATAAAGGTATGAAACGTATTTCTGATGGTAACGTAACACTTGCAATGATTTTGTTGATCTGTGTAGCAATCTTTGGGGGCGGTCTGGTATTCACACTGGATATGGGTACTACAGCAATAGGTATCATAGCACAGAACTTTATTCAGCTGAACAGTTGGATGGACCCTGGTCAGGTAACAAATGGATATCCGGAATCTTGGTCTGTATTCTACTGGGCATATGCAACTGTATTTGCACCTTTCTATGGATTGTTCTTTGCAAAAATTTCTAAAGGTAGAACAATGAAAGAAATGATTCTGGGTACGGTTGGCTTTGGTACATTGGGTTGTTTCTCTGTATTTATCATTCTAAGCTGCTTTGGTATTCACTTGCAGATGACTGGTGAAATGGACGTTATTGCATCTTTGACAGACAATGGAGCTCCTGCAACAATCATCGCAATCGCAAGTACACTGCCTATGGCAAAAATCTTCAAAGCAGCAATGCTGGTATGTATTGTGCTATTTACTGCAACTACATATGATGCTACATCTGGTACATTGGCATCTGTTTCTCAGACAAAGCTGGATAAGAACGGTGATTCCAAGCCATGGCTTCGTCTGCTGTGGGCATTCTTTTTGGTTGCTCTGCCTACAGGCTTCATTTTGGCAGGTAGTCCACTAAAAGCAATTCAGACAATCGTAGTTATCTTTGCTCTGCCTTGTTCTGTTATTTGTATCATGTTGGCAGCATCTTTCGTTAAAATGGTAAAAAGTGATGTCAAAAGAAACCGTTACAGCATGGATCAGGGGATCTATGATGAAAACGGTGTGAAAGAATAATATAAACAAGCGAATTGAAATTTTTAGAAAGGTAGTGTTTTATCATGAGAATCGCATTACTTGGTGCTGGTGCTATGGGTACAATTATCGGTGCGTTGTTGACAAAAGCAGGCTACGATGTAGAATTGGTTGACAACTACAAGGAACATGTAGACGCAATGAACGAAAAAGGTGCTCAGATTGTTGGGGGCATGGAAGAAACCATCCCTGTGAAGGCTGTTACGAACGATGGTATGACAGGTAAATATGATCTGATTATTTCTATGACAAAGCAGACAACTATGAAAGACTCTCTGGCAAATGCAGTTCCTTATATGCATGATGATACATATATTATGACGCTGCAAAACGGTATTCCTGAGGATATTGCAGCAGAAGTTGTTGGAATCGAAAGAGTTATCGGTGGTGGTATGGAGTTCAGTGGTACTTTTGTAAGTCCTGGTGTATCCAAACTGGCATCTGCAAAAGAAACTCTGGGTATCTCCTGTGGTAGACCTACAGGTGTAATTGATGAAAAAGCAAAAGAAATTCAGGCAATGTTCCAAAAAGCATTGGGGCATTGTGAACTGACAGACAACCTGATGGGTGTAAGATATACAAAATTGTCTGATAACTCTTGCTTCAGCGGTTTGGCAACAGCATTGGGTTGCTTGGTTGGTGACATTCTGGACAACAGAAAAGCAATGGAAATCATTGCTTACAATGGTAGAGAATGCGCAACCATCATCAAAGCAAAAGGTATCACACCTGTAGAATGCTTTGGTTTGTGCCCTACAGAAGATAGAGTATGCTTCGAAACAAAAGAAGAAATGGATAAAGTAATTGATTACTGGACAAAGGTTTACACACCTTTCAGAGCTCAGAAAGCAAGCATGATTCAGGATTTGGAAAAAGGCAGAAAATGCGAAATCAACTTTATCAATGGTAAATTCGTAGAAGAAGCTAGAAAACTGGGTATCCCTACACCAGTCAATGACATGATCATCAAATGCGTAACAGAAATCCAGAATGGCGAAACAACTCTGGAAGAAGCTTGGGCAAAGAACTTGGACAGATTTACAATACCTGAATATTTGATATAAAAAACAAAGGATACAAATAAGAGAAGATACAAAAGATAAAAAAATGTATTCTCCCAATATAGCATGATAAATTTTATAACAAAAAACCTCCTTTTTCCATTCTTATATTTCAGATACAAAATATGAGAAATCAGAAATGGGGGGTTTTTTGAGTGTATGGTAAAAGCAAAGATACAAAATGCTGTTATCTGACATGGGAACGGAGGCAATCAAAATAGCAAAACCAAAGGTAGGAGGTTTGGAAAGATATGATATGCTTTTCTGACTGGGTATGGTTCATATGGTAATTTGGAACGATTTAGCTATATACGATTATATGATTTAGACAAAACAGACTTGCCAGAAATGACAGATTTCTTTGATGATGCAGAGATACATCAAAGCCACTTTCGTATGATTGCTTTTTATGGTAAAGTAATAGATATGGAATGTTTGGATTGTGTCACAAGGAGGTTTTCTATGGAAAATACACAGGTTATTTTGGTAGTTTCCGTTGGCAGTAGCCGGATTGATGTATTGGAAAAAGACATTACAGCTATGGAAAAAAGTATTGCGCAGGCATTTCCGGATGCAGTACAGCGCAGAGCCTTTAGCAGTACAAAAATGATCCGGAAGCTGCAAATGCAGCAAAATGATTGTGTAGATGATGTGATGCAGGCATTACAGAAATTGGAGAAGGAAGGCTTTCAGACTGTGACCATACAACCCACATATCTGATCCATGGTGCGGAATATGAAAAGATCTGTATACAGGCAAAGCAATTTGCAAAAAATATGGATATTCGAATGGGTAAGCCATTGCTCAGTTCTATAGATGATGTGAAAAAAGTGGCTAAGGCGCTGATGGCAGAGATTGCAGAACCAGAAGAAGGGGAAGCGGT
This sequence comes from Anaerotignum sp., assembly GCA_020024265.1. GTDB lineage: Bacteria > Bacillota > Clostridia > Lachnospirales > Anaerotignaceae > Anaerotignum. The sequence goes on from JAHHTW010000009.1 coordinate 68,487, forward strand.
TGTATGGATTGGGCATGGTAGTGAGCATGATGCCAATGCGTCCTATGCTCTGTTAGAATATATGCTGCATGATATGGGATGGAAACAGGTATATGTGGGTACGGTGAAAGGGCATCCGACGGCTTCGGAGGTGCTGCGCAGATTATGTACACAGAAAAAAATACGACATGTACACTTGCATCTTCTGATGGTGACAGCGGGAGTACATGCCCAGAAGGATATTGCAGCAAAAACGGATTCTTGGTATGCTCAGCTGAAAGAAGCAGGTTTCACGGTTTCTTGTGCGATGCATGGTCTTGGGGAGTACAAAAGTATACAAAATTTATTCATACAACATGCACTGGAAGCAAAAAGTATCTTGGATTGAGAGGGAGCTGTTTGTTTGGTATAAAAACAGTAACAAAATGTATGTATAGCAGAAAATAGCTGCAAAAGGATATCGATTCACATTACAAACATGTGGTATGGTCATGTCATTAGGATATGCCATGAAGCAATCTGGCGTTTGCGATAATTCGATTGACAAACGATTTTTTGATTGTTATAATCAAAATGATTTTTTTATTGTTTTATATAGGGTGGATAAAAATTTTTCGGCGAATATGAAGTATGATAGCTGTAGTGTATTTGAGTTAAAAAACGGCTGCGACAGCCTTGGGTTGCCGCAGTTTTTTGTTTTATAAAATTATGTCAGGCGGTTTATCATGAAACAGAAAAAAGGATCGGAGGATATGCTACTGTGATGTTCATATGTCAAAAAGGAGGAATGGTATGAATTTAGAAAATGGTCGGTTTCCTCTGTTTATAGACTTGCATAAACGACGAGCAGTAGTTGTGGGTGCTGGAAAGGTGGCACTGCGTCGTGCGGAGATTTTGCTTGGATTTGGCGCAGAGGTTACAATGATTGCACCGGTGTGTGAAGCTGTACCAAATGGTGTACAATATATCCAAAGAAGCTACATCAAAGGAGATCTTTCAAAAGCATTTCTGGCTGTAGCTGCCACCAATGACAGAAGTGTCAATCGACAGATTGGAGAAGATGCTATACAGTCTGGAATTTTTGTGAGTGTTGCAGATTGTGCGGAGGAAAGCAGTTTTTATTTTCCGGCAATATGCGCAGACAATGGCTTGATTGCAGGTGTGGTTTCACAAGGGAAGGAACATCGCAAGGCTGCACAAGTGGCACAGGAAATTCGTAAAGTATTGGAGGATAAGAAATGAAAAAAATTCGCATTGGCAGTCGGGAAAGTCGCCTTGCTGTTGCACAAGCGAATATCGTAATAGACGCAATTCATCAGCATGATCCAGAGATTGAAATAGAACTGGTGAAAATGAAAACAACTGGTGACAAAATTTTAGATCGTACACTGGATAAAATTGGTGGAAAAGGGTTGTTTGTCAAAGAATTGGATATGGCACTATTGGATGGACGTGTAGATTTGACCGTACATAGCAGCAAAGATTTGCCTATGAGTATAGATCCACGCATTCCTTTGGTGGCATTTTCTGAAAGAGCAAATCCCGAAGATGTACTGGTTCTGCCTGAGGGAACGACAAAAATTGATTTCACCAAACCCATTGGATGCTCCTCCTTGCGTAGACGGTTTCAGCTGCACAATATTTTTCCAGATGCCATATTGGCTCCGATACGGGGTAATATTTTGACAAGACTGCAAAAGCTGGATACAGGAGAATTTTCTGCGTTGGTGCTTGCACAAGCAGGATTGGAAAGGTTAGGTATGGAACAGAGGATTGGTCGATATTTTTCCACAGAGGAAATTTTGCCGGCAGCCGGACAGGCAATATTGGCGGTGCAGGCACGCAAGGATGTAGATATCTCCTGTCTGGCAACATTTGATAATCAGGACAGTCGAGATTGCTTGATGGCAGAGAGGGCGTTTGTACGTACATTGGATGGTGGGTGCTCTGCACCGGTTGCAGCATATGCTTTTGTAGCAGAAGATCGCATTATACTCAAAGGTATGTATGTAACAGAAGACCACAAGTTGCATTTTGAAACCATCTCTGGTGACAGAACACAGGGAGAAGCGCTTGGTGTGATGTTGGCAAAAACAATGAGGAGGAAATACCAATGAGAACAGGTCAAGTGATATTGGTTGGCGCAGGTCCCGGTGATCCCAGTCTTTTGACGCTGAAAGGCAGACAGGCAATTGCGGCAGCAGATGTGGTTATATATGATCGATTGGTTAGTCCGGAGATTTTGCGTATGATTCCTGCACATGCAGAATGTATCAACGTGGGAAAAGAAGCCTCACACCACCGTGTGCCACAGGAACAGATTCAACAAATACTTTTGGAAAAAGCACGGAAGGGAAAACGGGTGGTGCGTCTGAAAGGGGGAGATCCCTTCTTATTTGGACGGGGCGGAGAAGAACTGGAATTTTTGGCGCAGCATGATATTGATTTTCAAGAGATCCCGGGTGTCACATCGGCAATTGCAGTTCCGGCATATGCGGGTATTCCGGTTACACATCGGGATTTTTGCTCCTCATTGCATGTGATTACCGGTCATCAACGTATGGGCAAGCAGCCAAATATTGCATTTGATGCACTGGTGAAAGCCGGAGGAACATTGGTGTTTTTGATGGGCGTCCATGCATTACACAATATTTGTGAGGGGCTTTTGCAAGCAGGTATGTCTTCGGATATGCCGGCAGCTATCATGGAAAATGGAACCGTATCAAAACAACGTACTATACAGGCAACTCTTTCTACATTGGAGCAAAAGGCGGAGGCAGCAAAAGTCGAAAGTCCTTCGGTTATTGTGATTGGTGGTGTTTGTTCACTTGCCAAAAAGCTCAATTGGTTTGATCATCTTCCATTAAAAAACAGAAAAATCATTGTCACCAGACCCAAAGAGCGTGCAGGTACACTTTCCGAACGCCTGCGTGCATTGGGAGCAGATGTGACAGAGTTTCCATGTATAGAAACCATACCTTATACACCCTGTCCAGAAATGGAGGAAGCAATTTTACACATAGATACATATGCATGGTTGGTATTTACAAGCCCGGCAGGTGTTTCTACGCTGATGGATTGGGTATATGCAACGAATAGAGATGTACGTGTTTTGGGGCGTATTCGTTTGGCAGCCATTGGTCCCGGAACAGATCGGGAACTGCGTAAGTATGGGTTGTGTGCAGACTTGATTCCGGATGTTTATGATGGTGCGCATTTGGCAAAAGCGCTTTGCAAAGCACAGCCGACAGGAAAGGTATTGATTTTGCGTGCGCAATGGGGAACACCTGCACTGACAGATATATTGGCGCAAGCAGATATTGCATATGATGATATTCGGTGCTACGAAACAAAATATACCTGTCCAAATGTGGAAGATGTGCGACAGCTTTTGTTACAGGAAGATGCACCAATGGTTACATTTACAAGTACATCCACCGTACGTGGCTTTGTTTCTGCGATTGGGGATATTCCACATGAAAAAATAACAGCAGTATGCCTAGGGAAACAAACAGAAGAAGAAGCGCAAAAATACCATTTGCGTACGATCACTGCAAAAGAAGCAACGATGGATGCTTTGATTGCACGAATTGTAGAAGGAGAATGAAATGAACTTGATTTATAGACCTCGTCGTCTGCGAAAAGACGATACCATTCGGCGGATGTGTCGTGAAACCAGAGTTTCCAGTGATAGTTTGATTTATCCGATTTTTGTAGATGAAATGCTTTTGGGAAAGAGAGAAATCGCATCTATGCCGGGACAGTATCAATACGGTTTGGATACGGTGGATCAAGCGGTAATGGAGTGTATACAGGCAGGTGTCAAAAGCTGTCTGTTATTTGGGATTCCCAGCCATAAAGATGCATTGGGTTCTTCTGCATGGGCAGAAAATGGTGTCATACAGCAGGCAATACGTAAAATCAAAGAAAAATTTCCTGATTTTTATGTAATTACAGATATATGTCTATGCGAATACACGGATCATGGACATTGCGGTGTACTTTGCAAAGAACAGGTGGATAATGATCAAACATTGGATTTGCTTGCAAAAGTAGCATTGTCCCATGTCAGAGCGGGGGCGGATATGGTAGCACCCTCTGATATGATGGATGGGCATGTGGCAATGCTGAGAAAAACATTGGATGAAGCGGGTTTTATAGATATACCCATTATGGCATATTCGGCAAAATATGCTTCTGCGTTTTATGGACCTTTTCGCTCTGCTGCTGGCTCTGCACCGGCATTTGGTGATCGCAAAGGGTATCAGATGGATCCGCACAATCGAAAAGAAGCGATCAAAGAATGTTCTTTGGATGTAGAGGAAGGCGCAGATTTGATTATGGTCAAACCCGCACTATCTTATTTGGACATCATTCGAGAATGTGCAGATACATTTGATGTACCTGTGGCGGCATATGCGGTATCAGGAGAATATGCCATGATCAAAGCGGCAGCGCAGGCAGGCTTGGTGGATGAATACAAAATTATGTGTGAGGCTGCTTTGGCTGTGTTCCGTGCAGGCGCTCATATTTTGATTACATACTATGCAAAAGAGCTTGCAGCAGCGATACAAAAACAGGATATTGGATGACAGAACCATAACAGAAGGTTTCAAAGAGTCCTCCCCTTTGGTAAATCGGATCTAGATTTCCAAAGGGGTATTTTTTGTTGGAAAATTTGGACATATGCTGTTCATAAGAGATAATTGTATTTGCAAAGCGCAAGCAAAAGTGTTGTATTGCATAAGCAAGAAGGTATATATTGGAAGAATGGAACAAGAGGAAAAAGCAATATGGTATCAAAAGTAAGAAAAAAACGAAAAAAATTGTTGACAGAGGGGTGGGGCTATGGTATGATACCAATT